>NZ_JAGPWC010000117.1 GCF_018119405.1 Massilia sp. ST3
GGCGAGATCATCGCGCCCGGAATCGGATCCGATAACGATCAACGCGCCGGCGGCGAAGCCGCCAACCCTACAGCATCAGGCCATCAAGGCGCTCGCTTGAGCGCCGCCTTGATCCGGTCCAGCAGCTCCTGGTGGTGATAGGGCTTGGCCAGCACGTCCAGCCCTTCGCCGCGCCCGCCCTGTCCGGGCAGCTCGTCCATGTAGCCGGTGGTCACCAGCACCGGCAGCCCGGGCCGCTTCCGGCGCGCCTCGGCCACCAGCTGCAGGCCGTTCATCCCACCCGGCATGATCACGTCGGTGAACAGCAGGTCGACCTTGGCGCCGCCGTCGAGCAGGGCCAGGGCGCGCTCGCCGCTGGGCGCCGACAGCACCTGGTAGCCCGCCATGGACAGCATGCTCTCGGCCAGTTCGCGCACGTCGTCGTTGTCCTCCACCAGCAGGATGTGGCAGTCGCTGCCGCGCGGGAGCACCGGGGCCTGCTCGTCCGCCGCCTCGTCGCCGCCGGGATGGGCTTGCTCGCTCACGGGGAACACCATCCGCACCCGGGTGCCCTGGCCGGGCGCGCTCTCGATGTCGAGCTTGCCGTGCGACTGCTGCACGAAGCCGTGCACCATCGCCAGCCCCAGTCCGGTACCCGGACCCTTGGTGGTGAAGAACGGCTCGGTGGCACGGCGCCGCACGTCCTCGCTCATGCCTTCGCCCTCATCGTTCACGCAGATGCTGACGTAGTCGCCGTCTGGCAGCTTGAGGGCGCGCCGGCGTTCCGCGCCCAGGAGGGCGGTGCCGACCGTGACCACGCCGCCGTGCGGCATGGCGTCGCGGGCGTTGATCACCACGTTCAGCAGCGCCATCTCGAGGTAGACCGGGTCCACCGTGCAGGCGGGCAGGCCGGGCCGCAGGTCCAGACGCAGTTCGAGCTTGTCGCCCAGGGTACGCACCAGCATGTCGGAGAACTCGACCACCAGGCTGTTCAGGCTCAGGCTGCGCGGCTCCAGGCGCTGCTTGCGCGCGAAGCTGAGGAGCTGCTGGGTGAGCTTGCCGGCCTGCATGGTGGCGCGCTGGGCGCGCCGGATCGGTTCCAGCGCCCCGCTGCCGGCGCCGGCCCCGAGCGCGGCGACTTCGAGATTGCCGTTGATTACCTGCAACAGGTTGTTGAAGTCGTGCGCCATGCCGGCCGAGAGCTGGCCGATTGCCTCCAGCTTCTGCGACTGCAGGTAGGACTCGTGGTGCGAGCGGCGCTCGGTGATGTCCATCTGCGAGGCGAAGAAATGCAGCAGCTTGCCGTCCTGGTCGAAGACCGGCCCCAGGAACAGCGCATTCCAGAAGGGCGTGCCGTCGGCCTTGTAGTTCAGGATGTCGACGGCGACCGCGCGCTCTTCCGCGACCGCCTGGCGCACCTCGGCCACGGTGGCGCGGTCGGTGTCGGGCCCCTGCAGGAAGCGGCAGTTGCGGCCCAGGACGTCCTTTTCCTCGTAGCCGGTCAGGTCGAAGAAGGCGTTATTGGCGAACACGATCGGATTGTCGTCCAGGCGCGGATCGGTTACCACCATCGGCATGCGCGTCATTTCGACGGCGGCGAAGAAGACGTTGCCGCGTTCCTCCAGCCCGCCGTGCTCGACATAGCTGGCCTGCCAGTGCCTGATGCCGGGATTGCCGAGCGGATGGACCGCATTGCCTTCGATGTCGCCGGCAGCGGGTACGCCCATGCTCTGTCCGCCGCCCTGGACGTCCAACGGTTTCTTGAGCGTATCGTCTTTTTCCGGTCCGAGTACCATGAGGCGCATTCCTGGCGAGTGTTTGGCCTCACTCTAGCGGGTTTGGCCTGTGCGGCTCCGTTCGAGAGCGCACACAGGCCGGCGTGGCAAGGCGCTCAGCGTGCAGCCTGGACCGGCACCGGGGCCTGGGTCAGGGTGATGTCGCTGATGCCGATGCCGAGCTTGCGCACGTCGCCCGGGCTGCCCAGCTCGGCCGGCGAGATCGGACGCGGGATGTCGATCTCCAGGCTGCGCGCCTTGCCGTCGGTCTCGAAGTGCATGCTGATCTGGCGCATCTGCCAGCCGAGGCGGAACTCGCCCTGGTCGGCGCCGACCCGGATCTTGAAGGGAAGGGTCGCGTTGACGCCGAAGGCGCGCGCGTTCAGCACCACGCCCACGCGGCGCGGCAGCGGCTGGGCGAAATGGATCACGACCTTGCCGGCGTCGGACCAGCGTCCCCAGGGCTCCGCCACCGACAGGCCTTCGATGGCGCTGATGACCTTGCCGTCGACCGGCCCGGCCAGGCTGGCATGGGCGATCGCCGGTTCCGGCTCGGGCAGGCGCACCAGCGAATAGTACTGGTTGCCGCCCACCGTGGCGGCGGACACCGGCAGCGAGTACTGCCCGATGAGCAGCATCCAGCGCTGGGTCACCGGCATCTCGTATTCGGCGATCGGGGCGCCGGTCGGCAGCAGCAGCGGCACCGTGTCCGGGTGATCGAGGTGGAACTGGGCGCGCATGATGTGGCCCAGGTCGTCGCCGACCACCACCACCTTGCCGCGCTCGGCGTCCGGCACCAGCTCGCGCGCCAGCTTGCCGGCGCGGTCGCCCAAGCCCGGCGGGGCATGCGACACCAGGTAGCTTTCCACCCGCACCTGCGCCAGCAGCAGCGACAGCGGCAGGGCGGTCAGCACGAACAGGCCGGCCGCGGCCTGGCGCCGCGCCGCCCACAGCGCCAGCAGCAGCAGCTGGATGCCGACCAGGGCCATGCCGTAGTAGCTGTGCAGGTCGATGCCGGCGATGTCCGGCCCGTCGACCACGTTGAAGCGGTAGGTCGGCAGCTTGAGCAGGGCGAGCGCCAGCAGCGCCGCCATCAGCGCGGCCAGGACCCAGCGCAGCCGGGGCAGCAGGCTGCGGCGGTCCTCGGCGGCCGCCATGGCGACCAGCCACACCAGCGGGAACACGAAGCTGTAATAGCGCAGGTGCAGGCGCACGCCCTCGTGGTTGTCGGGGCCGGCCAGGGTGGCGGTATACATGACGGTCATGCCGGCCGCCGCGCCCAGCATCAGGAACACGTAGACCTGCAGCGGGTTGACGGCCCGGCCGCGCTCGCGCAGCACGTTGCTGCACATGCCGTGCAGCAGGATGGCCAGCGGCACGGCCATCAGGACCGCCAGCGCCTCCAGGTGGCCGCGGCCGTTGATGAAGGCGGGCGCCAGCAGGGCCAGGCGCGCGCTGGCGCTGCCCGAGTTGACCGCGCCCTGGTAGAAGGGGCCGAGCAGGCTCAGGCCGGCTTCTCCGGCCAGCAGCCAGCCGAGGCCGAACTTGGCGGCCACCGTCACCACGCCGGCCAGGGCGGCGGCGAGCAGGCCGCGCGGCAGCCAGGCGCCGCCCGCATGCCAGCTGGCGTAGACCAGGTAGAGGCACAGCGCGGGGATCAGGAACAGGGCGTGCACCTTCACCAGGCTCATCACGCCCAGCAAGACGCCGCCAGCCACGGCGATCGCGGCCCAGTGCCAGTGGGCCCGGGTCAGCACGATCCAGCTCAGCACGCAGAAGCCGAAGTAATAGGTGGCTTCCGGCATGAAGTAGGCGGTGTACACGTTCAGCGGCGCAAGGGTGGCCGCCAGGGCCAGCGTGAAGGACCAGGCCGGGCCCGTGTACTTGCGGGCGGTCAGGTAGAGGAAGGGGGCGGCGGCCAGGAAGAAGGCCAGGTTGCCGGCGCGGACGCAGTCGAGGAATTCCGGGCCGCAGGCCTTGCTGGCGCCGAAGATCCACAGGTAGAGGTAGGAGGGCACGATGGCCTCGGCCAGCGGCATCAGGCGCGCCATCTTGCTGTAGTACCACTCGTCGGCGAAGACGGTGGGATGCAGGCCGGCGCTGCGCTGGTACAGCCAGAAGCCGGCGCAGGCCAGGGCCAGCGCCAGCAGGGCCGGCCAGATGGCCGGCTTGCGGTCGAGGAGGGAAGAAGAAGTCATGCGATCAACCTTTGGTGGCCGGGAGGGCGGCCGCGCGCCACGCGGCGAGGGCGGCCGCCATGCGCTCCCAGGTAAAGAAACGGCGTTTTTCATAATACAGCGGTCCGGCGTGCGGGCGCTCGAGCAGGCGCTCGGGCGACACCGGCTGCAGCTGCTCGCCCCCGCGCGCGAGGTAGTGCAGCAGCACGAAGGGGAACAGGCCGAGCCAGGTGCCGCGCTGGGACGGGTAGGCCAGGCAGCGGCGCAGGTGGCCCAGGCGCGCGCGCCAGGGAATGGCGATGGCCGACACGGCGCCGTTCTCTGGCAGCGGCGCCAGCACGCGGAACAGCGGTCCCGGCAGGCCCTTGGCCTGGTACAGCGAAAACTGCCAGGTGCGGCCCAGCAGCCCGCGCCGCGCCGCCAGGCTGACCGCCAGCGCGTGCAGGGCGTCGTGGTCGTGGTGGCCGCCTTCCCAGGCCGGCAGGTGCAGGGCCTCGATGGCCGGGAAGCCGTCCAGCCAGCCGCCGATCCAACGCCCGGCGGCGTCCAGGTGCAGCGGCAGGCGCGCGTCGCCGATGCCCAGCGCCTGGCCCGCGAAGGCCACCTCGGCCGCGGGCACGCCCAGCCCGGCCAGGACCGCCAGCGATTCGGCGTTGCGCTGCTGTGCGCTGGCGCTGGCGGTCTGGCCGTCGGTCAGGTAGGCGCAGGCCACGCGCTGGCCGCGCCGGCGGCAGGCGGCGATGCGCTCGAACACCCCGAACTCGTCGTCCTGGTGCGCGAACAGGAACAGCGCGGCGGCGTCAGTAGGCATCGAAGTCGAGGAAGGTGAACTGAATGCGCGCCGGATCGAGCGCGCTCACGCGCGGCACGAAGGAGCGGTAGATCAGGTTCAGCGGCGACGGCCGCAAGCGCATCGGGATGCTGGCGTAGTTCCAGTAGCGGCTGGACGCGTCCGGCGCCAGGCCGATGAACAGGCGCAGCGGCGAGGGCGCGCGCCGGGTGGTGGTTCCGGCCTGCAGGTCCGCCTCGAACTCCGCCTCGAGTTCCGCATAGGCCGGCAGGGCCTGGCCGAAGGCGGCCGCGTGGAACTGCGCGCGCTTGCCGCTGCCGTGGCGCGCCACCGGATTGTGCGGGTTGGCGCAGCGCCAGGCCAGCGCCTCCGCGCTCCAGCTGCGCTCGAAGGACAGTTCGCGCGCCGGCGCCTTGGGGCCGTGGCGCAGCGCGCCCAGGCCGATCCGCGCTTCCAGCGGGCGCACCAGCTGGAAGCCCAGCTTGCGCACGAAGCCCGGCGTGCTGTTGGCGTTGGCCACGCCGTACACGCCGTCGAAGCCGGCCGCGATGCCGGCGTCGAAGGTCATCGCGGCCAGCCTGGTGAACAGGCCCTTGCCCTGGTAGTCCGGATGGGTGGCGGTGTTCAGCGACAGCAGCACCGGCGCCTCGCGGCCCTCGACCCAGGCGCGCGCCGGGATGCACACGTAGTGGGCGGCCAGGCGCTCGCCGTCCCAGGCGTCGAAGCCGACCGCGGCGCCGTCCGGATTGGCGACGTACAGCCAGGCCAGGTAGCCGGGCGTGAACTTGCCGCTGTCCGGGAAACAGGCCGTGAACAGGGCGCTGTAGCGGGCCAGGGTGTCGGGATCGTATTGAACGGGAGCGAAGCGCATCACTTGAAGATCCAGAATTTGCTGAGCAGGTAGCCGTTGACCGCCACCAGGGGCAGCGACAGGATCTTTCCAGCCAGCGGGTTGGCGACGAGGGAAGCGGCCAGCGCCACGCAGGCGATGGTCAGGAGGTAGTTCAGGCCCACCACGCACAGGTAGCGCGCGAAGTTGGCGGCCGAGGCGCCCTGCCCGAAGGTGACCCGGCTGTGGAAGGCGTAGTTGACCAGCAGGCCGGTGCCGAAGCCGGCGCTGGCCGCGGCCGTGTGGTGGACGCCGCCGGCCAGCAGCAGCTGCATGGTGCCGACGTCGACCCCGGCGCACAGCAGGCCGCCCAGCACGAAAATGGCAAACTGGCGCTGGCGCATCATGTCAATCATCGGTGCGGCCATTGCTGCGCTCATCGGCGCGCTCGTTGGCGTAATCCAGCTCGCGGCGCCTGAACAAGGTGCGCTTGTGCAGCGGGCGGCGCGGCACCGAGGCGATGTCGTAGGCGATGAAGGCCAGGATCAGCTGCACTCCCATGATCACCGGCAGGGCGGCCACCATCACGGTGCCGGCCGGGGTCTCGCTGCCGGCGCGCGCCGAGGTGATCCAGTGCGAGATACCGTAGCCGCTGCCGAACAGGGTCAGCAGCACGCCCAGCGGCAGCTCGAGCGAGGCCAGCGACATGTTGCGCAGGTAGTAGTTGTAAAACAGGCGCTTGAAGAAGTTGCGCACGTTCTTGGCCAGGAACTCGGTGATGACCTTGGACACCTTCAGGTTGCTCACCTCGTCGCCGTAGACCGCATCCATCGGCACGTCGATCGCCACCGCGCCCAGGGTGTTCAGGCGGAACAGCATGTCGCTTTCGAAGAAGTAGCGCTTGCTGATCTTGTCGAAGGGCAGGTAGCGCGCCGCGTCGGCGTGGATCGCGGTGTAGCCGTTGGTCGGATCGAACAGGTCCCAGTAGCCCGAGGACAGCTTGGTCATGAAGGACAGCATGGCGTTGCCGAACAGGCGCACCGGCGGCATGCTGCCCAGGCGTTCCAGGTTGAAGAAGCGGTTGCCCTTGGTGTAGTCGGCTTCGCCGGCCAGGATCGGCGCGACAAAGGTCGGGATCAGGCGCGCGTCCATCTGGCCGTCGCCGTCGATCTTGACGATGACGCGCGCGCCGTCGGCGATCGCCGCGCGGTAGCCGGTCATCACGGCCCCGCCCACGCCCTGGTTCTCGGCGTGTTCGAGCACGGTCACGCGCGGGTCGCTGCAGTTGGCGCGGACGAAGTCGCCGCTGTGTTCGGGGCAGCAGTCGTCCACCACGTAGATGCGGGTGACTTCCGGGCCGATGCCGGCGATCACCTCCAGGATGTGGCGGATCACGCGGTAACTCGGGATCACGACCGCGATCGCCGCACCAATGGACGGGGCGGCGGGGACGTTGATGGCTTGGGCTGCGGGTGCGTTCATGGCGTGGGTAGAGGTGGCGTGCCGGGCGCGCCTTGCGGCTGCGGCGGCGGGAACAGCAGGGCCGCCAGTTCGGCGGCATTGTCGGACCAGGTGCGCGAGGAGATGCCGGCGGATTGCGGCGCCTGGCCGGCCTCGCGCAGGCGCAGCCAGTCCAGCACGGCGGCGGCGAGCTGCGCGCCGCTGTCGCCGTGGAAGTAGTGGGCATGCTCGCCGGCGACCTCGCGGAACACCGGCAGGTCGCGCGCCAGCAGCGGCACGCCGTGGCGCGCCGCCTCGATCAGCGGCAGGCCGAAGCCCTCGCCCTCGCTGGCGAACAGCAGGCAGGCGCCGGCCGCGTAGACGCGGTCCAGGTATTCGTCGCTGATGCCGTGCAGGACATGCAGGCGGCGGCCCAGCTCGGGATGGCGGCGCAGGCGCGCCATCAGCGCCGGGATGCCGCGGCGCTGGCTGTCGGGCAGGCCTTTCCAGCCTTCGGCGCCCACGATCACCAGGTTCAGCGCGTGCCCTTGCGCCCACAGCTGCTCGAAGGCGTCGAGCGCCTGGGCGTGGCCCTTGCGCGGCTCGATGGTGCCGACCATCAGGAAGCTGGGCGCGGCCTTGAGGTTGGCCAGCACCTTCTCCGCATCGGGCGGCAGGCCGCTGCTCGGCTGCGAGGCATCCAGGTCGGCACCGTGGTGCAGCACCGCGAATTGCGGCGGCGCCGCGCGGCCCAGGGCCGGCAGCTCGGCGGCCAGCCAGGCGCGCGTCTCGTCGGCCACGGCGGCGCTGATGCAGACCAGGCAGTCGGCTTCCTTGCCGACCGCGCGCAGCCAGCCGGCGAACTCGCGCTCGGCCCCGGGCGGGAAGAATTCCGGGCGCAGCACCGGCAGGATGTCGTGCACCAGGAAGACGATCCGCACGCCGGCGCCCCGCCAGCGCGCGTACAGGCCGCCGGCTGCGGCTTCGGCGACCGCGCGCGGGAACACGTCGGGGCTGTAGAACACGTCGCCGGCCGAGACGTTCACTTCGTCGTCGTGCACGCCGTCGCCGACGGTGCCGACCAGCTCGTGCAGATAGCGGCGCGCGTAGCGGTAATGCCAGGCGCCGCCCTCGTCGCTCAGGTAGACCGGCAGCACCTGGTAGTCCTTGCCCTGGGCGCGCAGCAGTTCCAGCAGCTGGGCGCGCACCACGCGCTGGATGCCGGTCTTGAGGTCCTCGCGCACCATGGCCGAGACGTCCACCAGCAGCTGGGGCGCGACGCGGTCGGCCGCGACTTTGGTATAGATCTTGTCGTGGATGACGGCGTCCATCAGCTGCCGGGCGCTTTGCTGCCAGGTCAGCCAGGGCATGGCCGAGGAAGGCGGCGCCTTGCCGGCGGCGTGCAAGGCCAGCCACTGTTCGATGGCGGCGGCCAGGTCTTCCGGCGCGCGCCCGTCGAAATAGAAGGCGTGTTCGCCGGCCACTTCGCGGAACACCGGGATGCCGCGCGCGATCACCGGCAAGCCCTTCTGGGCCGCTTCGATCAGCGGCAGGCCGAAGCCCTCGCCCTCGGACGCGGCCAGCAGGGCCGAGCTGTGCTCGTACAGCTGCAGCAGCATCTCGTCGGACACGCCGTTGAACCAGAACAGCTGGCGCTCGCGCTGCGGATGCGACTGCAGGCGCTCGGCCAGGGCGTCGACCAGCCAGCCATTCTTGCCGACGATGACGAGGTTGAGCGCCACGCCCTTGGCCCACAGCAGTTCGCAGGCGGCCAGCGCCTGGGCCTGGCCCTTGCGCGGTTCGAGCGTGCCGACCATCAGCAGGGTCGGCGCCTGGCCGAGCGCCTGCATTGCCTGCGTGGCGTTCGCGGGCAGGCCGCGCGAAGGCGCGCTGGCGTCGATGTCGGCGCCCAGGTGGAAGGGAGCCAGCTTGAGCGGCGCCAGGCGGCGGTTGGGACGCTGGGCCAGCCAGGCGGCCAGCTCGTCCGCCACCGCGCGCGAGATCGTCACGATCCCGTCCGCCACCAGGGCGATGGTATCGATGAAGTCGCCGTAGTATTTCTCGGCGCCGAAGGGGAAGCAGTCGGGACGCAGCAGCGGCAGCAGGTCGTAGACCGTGAACCATACCGCCACGCCCTTGCGCCGCAGCGCCAGCAATTGCGGCTGGTTCTGGGTGGTCATGTTGGTGGCCAGGTCCAGGCCCAGGAACACGTCGCCGGCGCGCGCCTCGATCGGCGCGTCTTCCAGGGCCAGCGGCGGGGTGTCGAGCATGGCGCAGGTGAAGCGGCGCGCGTAGCGGTAGCTGCGGTTGCCGCCTTCGCTGTAGACCGGCTCGATGCGGTAGCCGGGCGGCGGCTCCTTGACCAGCGCCAGCACGATGCTGCGCACCACGCGCTGGATGCCGGTCTTGTGGTCGGCCTGGACCAGCGCCGAGATGTCGACCAGCAGCTGGCGCGGCGCGCAGGGCAGGGTGTTGGCGGCCATCATGCCGGCCGTTTCGATCAGCGCGGCCTCGTTGGGCGGGCGCGGCGTGCCGGGCGCGCTCAGGGCGGCCAGC
>NZ_JAGPWC010000118.1 GCF_018119405.1 Massilia sp. ST3
GTAGTTGTTAGATTGAAAGCTAACAGATAGTCACATCTTTGTAAATTATTCCGTGAATGCCACTATTTAGCTTTCGAAAAGTTGACGAACTTAGCCCTGACTTGACAAACAAAATTTGTTGTTGACAAACTTAATTTACTGCCATCACTCGGAGCGTATCGGGCAAAGGCACTTACTCCACCGTCACCGACTTCGCCAGATTACGCGGCTTGTCCACATCAGTGCCGCGCGCCAGCGCGGTGTGATAGGCCAGCAGCTGCAGCGCCGCCACGTGCAGGATCGGCGACAGCTCGCCGTAGTGCTCCGGCAGGCGGATCACGTGCAGGCCGTCGCCCGAGGTGATGCGCGAGTCGACGTCGGCGAACACATACAGCTGGCCGCCGCGGGCGCGTACTTCCTGCATGTTCGATTTCAGCTTCTCCAGCAGCGCATCGTTCGGGGCAATCGTGACGACCGGCATTTCTTCGGTCACCAGCGCCAGCGGGCCGTGCTTCAGCTCGCCTGCCGGGTAGGCTTCGGCGTGGATGTACGAGATTTCCTTGAGCTTGAGCGCGCCTTCCAGGGCGATCGGGTAGTGCATGCCGCGGCCCAGGAACAGGGCGTTTTCCTTGCGGGCGAATTCCTCCGCCCAAGCCATGATCTGCGGCTCCAGCGCCAGCACCGAGGACAGCGCGACCGGCAGGTGGCGCATCATCTTGAGGTGCTCGGCTTCTTCCGCCTCGGTCAGGCGGCCGTTCACTTGCGCCAGGGTCAGGGTCAGCAGGAACAGCGCGGCCAGCTGGGTGGTGAAGGCCTTGGTCGAGGCCACGCCCACTTCGACGCCGGCGCGGGTGATGTAGGCCAGCTTGCACTCGCGCACCATCGCGCTGGTCGAGACGTTGCAGATGGTCAGAGTGTGCGGCATGCCGAGGCTGCGCGCGTGCTTCAGCGCGGCCAGGGTGTCGGCCGTCTCGCCGCTTTGCGAGATGGTCACGACCAGGGTCTGCGGGTGCGGCACGCTGTCGCGGTAGCGGTATTCGCTGGCGATCTCGACGTTGACCGGGACCTTGGCGATGCATTCGATCCAGTACTTGGCGGTCAGGCCGGCGTAGTAGCTGGTGCCGCAGGCCAGGATCAGCACGCGGTCGATTTCCTTGAACACGCCGTAGGCGCCGTCGCCGAACAGTTCCGGCATGATGCCGGTCACGCCTTCGAGGGTGTCGCCGATGACGCGCGGCTGCTCGAAGATTTCCTTCTGCATGTAGTGGCGGTACGGGCCCAGCTCGGCCGCGCCGGTGTGGGCGTGCACGGTCTTGACTTCGCGCTCGACCGGGCGGCCTTCGGCATCGACGATCCAGTAGCGGGCCAGCTGCAGGTCGACCACGTCGCCTTCTTCGAGGTAGATGATCTGGTTGGTGGTGCCGGCCAGCGCCATCGCGTCCGAGGCGACGAAATTCTCGTTGTCGCCGACGCCGACGATCAGCGGCGAACCCTGGCGGGCGGCGATTACGCGGTGCGGCTCTTCGCGGCAGAACACGGCGATGGCATAGGCGCCGTGCAGGCGCTTGACGGCTTGCTGGACGGTGTCGAACAGGTCGCCGTTGTACATGTGGTCGACCAGGTGGGCGATGACTTCGGTGTCGGTCTGGCTCTGGAAGACGTAGCCGAGCTTGGTGAGTTCCTGGCGCAGCTCGTCGTGGTTTTCGATGATGCCGTTGTGGACAAGTGCGATGCGCGCATTCTCTTCGGTCGGCGAGAAGTGCGGGTGGGCATTGTGCGAGGCCGGGGCGCCGTGGGTGGCCCAGCGGGTGTGGGCGATGCCGGTGAAGCCATCCAGGCGCGCTTCGCGCACCTGGGTTTCGAGGTCGGCCACGCGCGAGGTGCTGCGCGAGCGGGTCAGGCGGCCATCCAGGTGCACGGCGACGCCGCAGGAGTCATAGCCTCGGTACTCGAGGCGCTTGAGGCCTTCGATCAGGACAGGAGTGATGTTGCGCTGGGCGACTGCACCGACGATACCGCACATGGCTTTACCTCTATTAAAGATTGTTAACGAAAGCTATCGTAGAGCAAGCATCATGAAATAAGCTTTCAGAATCCAGCCATTTTTGTTAGATTATTTCACGACCTAATAAAGATGAAATTTTCTTTCATTTCATCGACAATATTTAAAGAATATTTCATAACGATGGCTGAAGAATACATCTTGGACGACCTTGATCGTCGCATCCTGAATACATTGCAGACTGATGCATCGCATACGAACGCCGAACTGGCGGAACTGGTGCATGTGTCGCCGCCCACTTGTCTACGCCGCGTCAAGCAGCTGGGTGAGGCCGGGGTGATCGAGCGCCAGGTGGCGATCGTGAATCCGGACAAGGTTGGCGCTCGCCTGACCGCCATCGTCGAGATCACGCTCGACGTCCAGGCGGCCGAGCGCATGGACCAGTTCGAGAAGCTAGCGGCGCTGGAAGGCGCGGTGATGCAGTGTTATCGGGTCGCGCCAGGGCCGGATTTCGTGCTGATCGTGCAGGTGCCGGATATGCCGGCCTATCATGCGCTGGCGCATCGGCTGTTCACGTCGCATGCGAATGTGCGGAATGTGAAGGCGTATTTTTCTACGTATCGGAGCAAGTTTGATACGCGGATTGCGGTGTAATCAAGAGCTAGTGGCTGCTCATTGAAACTTGGGTTCCCGCCTTCGCGGGAATGACGGGCTAACGTAATGCCTATTGCCGGGCTGTGGATAACTTTGTGGAAGACCACTTGATAGGGCACAGGATAAGCATGTGATTACCCTGTGTTTTTCTTGTGTTCTTCCTGTGATTACCCTGTCAGTATCCGGTGGATTACTTCTTCACCTTCACTGGGCGCTTCCAGTTTTCCACCGTCATTTGCTTGGGACGTGAGATGGTGAGCTTGCCGGCCGGCGCATCCTTGGTGAGGGTGGTGCCCGCGCCGAGGGTCGCGCCCGCGCCCACGGTGACCGGCGCCACCAGCTGGCTGTCGCTGCCGATGAAGGCGTCGTCTTCGATCACGGTGCGGAACTTGTTGGCGCCGTCGTAATTGCAGGTGATGGTGCCGGCGCCGATATTGACGCGCGAACCCACGGTGGCGTCGCCGACATAGGCCAGGTGGTTGGCCTTCGAATGGGCCGCCACGGTGCTGTTCTTGATCTCGACGAAGTTACCCACATGCACGTCCTCGCCCAGCTGGGTACCCGGACGCAGGCGCGCATACGGGCCGATCTGCGACTTGTCGCCCACCACGGCGTCTTCGAGATGGCAGAACGGCTTGATGTTGGCGCCGGCGCCGACCTTGGTATTGACCAGCACGCAGTTCGGGCCGACCGTCACGCCGTCCGCCAGTTCCACCCGGCCTTCGAACACGCAGCCGACGTCGATCACGACGTCGCGGCCGCACACCAGCTCGCCGCGCACGTCGATGCGGGCCGGATCCATCAGGGTCACGCCTTTTTCCAGCAGGGCAGTGGCGATATTCAATTGGTGACGGCGCTCGAGCTCGGCCAGCTGGACCTTGCTGTTCACGCCCGCCACTTCCCACTCCGCCGACGGCTGGGCGGACACGACCGGCACACCCTCGGCGACGGCCTTGGCGACGATGTCGGTCAGGTAGTACTCGCCCTGGGCATTGTTGTTCGACAGCGATTCCAGCCAATGCTTGAGGCGGCGGGTCGGGATGACCATGATGCCGCTGTTGATCTCGCGGATGGCGCGCTCGGCCTCGCTGGCGTCCTTTTCCTCGACGATGCGCACGATATTGCCGTTCTCGCGCACGATGCGGCCCAGGCCGAAGGGATTGGCCTGCTCGACGGTCAGGATCGCCAGCTTGTCGCTACCGGCGGCCTCGACCAGGCGGCGCAGCGAATCGGCGGTGGTCAGCGGCACGTCGCCGTAGAGCACCAGGGTCGGCACGTTCTCATCGATTTGCGGCACGGCCTGCATCACGGCGTGGCCGGTGCCCAGCTGCGGCTGCTGCAGCGCGGTGTCGATCGCGGCGCCGGTGGATTCTGCCAGCTTGCCCACCATCTCGGGCACCGCTGCGCCCCCGTGGCCGTAAATCACGCATAATTTGCTCGGCTTCAGGCTGCGCGCGGTATCGATGACATGCTGCAACAGCGGCTTCCCAGCCAGTAGGTGCAGAACTTTCGGCAGTGCGGATTGCATGCGCTTTCCCATGCCGGCGGCGAGGATCACTACGTTCATAAGCCGTTCTCAAAAAGTTGAAAATATGAAAAATTTTAGCACGCCAGATTCCTTGTTCCGACGCACGTTTGCCTTGCTTGCGATCGCGCTGATGGCGCTCATGGCTGGCTGCAGCACCATCCGCTTCACCTACAACCAGGGCGATACCTTACTGTACTGGTGGCTGGACGCCTATGTCGACTTCGAAGGGCGACAAACCGACATCGCCAAGCGCGATATCAACAATTTGTTCCAATGGCATCGCCAGACCCAGCTCAAGGATTATGCGGCCTTGCTGGGAACTTTCCAGCGCCAGCTGGCCGGCAATCCGACCCAGGCCGACCTGGTCAACGCCTACCGCGAGCTGCGGGTGCGCGGCGAACGCATGGCGCTGCGCGCCGTTCCCGAAATGACCACGCTGGCCATGTCCATCACGCCCGAGCAGATCGGCAACATCGAGCGCAAGTTCAACAGCAAGAACGAGGAATACCGCCGCAAGTTCATGTCCGGCGATACGGAGAAGCGCCAGAAGGCCCGCTTCAAGAAATCGATGGAACAGTTCGAACTCTGGTTCGGCAATTTCACCGGCGACCAGGAAAAAGCAATGCGCCGCGCCTCGGACGCACGCCCGCTCGACAACCAGGTCTTCCTCGAGGAGCGCCAGTACCGCCAGCGCCGCATCCTGGCCCTGCTGCGCAAGGTACAGCAGGAAAAACTGAACCGCGAGCAGACGTCGGCCCAGATCCAGGCCATGCTGCGCGAGTTCTTCGGCCGCATGGAGTCGCCCGAACGCAAGGCCTTCTACGACGCCTACATCGACCAGACCACCAAATACATCCTCACTGCGATCCGCATGGCCACGCCGGCGCAAAAGGCGCACGCCCAGCAGCGCATGCAGGGCTGGATCCAGGATTTCCAAGCGCTGGCGGCCGGCAAGTAATCCACAGCCTGGGCGAAAAAGAGGGCGGGAGGCCCATGCTATAGTGCCGGCCATGCAGAAAAAGTCCGCCTCTCCCAAGCCCCATGGCGCTCCGCGCATGGCCCAGCACCAGGTCCGCATCATCGGCGGCGCCTGGAAACGCAGTCTCCTCCCCGTGGTCGACGCCCTCGGCCTGCGCCCGACCCCGGACCGGGTGCGCGAAACCGTCTTCAACTGGATCAACCACCAGCTCGGCGGCGACTGGGCGGACGTGAGCGTGCTCGATCCCTTCGCCGGCTCCGGCGCCCTCGGCTTCGAGGCCGCCAGCCGCGGCGCCGCCTCGGTGACCATGATCGACAGCCATGGCCCGGCGGTCCGCCAGCTGGAAGCCAACCGCGACAAGCTCAAGGCCGGCAACATCGGCATCCTGCGCGCCGACGCCCTGGCGGCCCTGCGCGACATGGCCGCCCGCGGCCAGCGCTTCGACGTGATCTTCCTCGACCCGCCCTACCAGCAGGAGCTGCTGGCCAAGTCCCTGCCGCTGTGTGCGGCGCTGCTGAAGGAAGACGGCATGGTGTACGCCGAAGCCGAGGCGATCCTGCCGCTGGAAGAGGGCGGCGAGACGCCCGAATGGCTGCAAGGCTGGGAGCTTGTGCGCGCCGACAAGGCGGGCATGGTCTACTACCACCTGCTCAAGTTGCATAAAAACAAAACCTAAGCCGGAAACCTGCCCAAGAATTGGGCAAAAGCTGCCTCTTGCTGGGGCGGCTGCCGGATTTTCAGGCATAATGCGCCTTCCAATAAGGTGATTTCAGGAGCCGCAATGGTTGTAGCCGTTTATCCAGGTACGTTCGATCCGCTGACCCGCGGTCACGAGGATTTGGTGCGTCGCGCTTCCGGCCTGTTCGACCGCTTGATCGTCGGCGTCGCCGACAGCAAGAACAAGCGTCCGTTCTTTACCCTCGACGAGCGGCTCGAGATTGCCAAGGAAGTGCTGGGCCATTACCCGAATGTGCAGGTCGAGAGTTTCTCCGGCCTGCTCAAGGATTTCGTGCGCGAGCATGATGCGCGCGTGATCGTGCGCGGCCTGCGCGCCGTGTCCGATTTCGAATACGAGTTCCAGATGGCGGGCATGAACCGCTACCTGCTGCCGGATGTCGAAACCATGTTCCTGACCCCGTCCGACCAGTACCAGTTCATCTCGGGCACCATCGTGCGCGAGATCGCGCTGCTGGGCGGCGACGTGTCGAAGTTTGTCTTCCCCTCGGTCGACCGCTGGCTGCAAAAGAAAATCGCCTCCATGGCGGCCGCACCGAAAGCCTGAGCGAGTTTTTAAAATGTCTCTGTTGATTACCGACGACTGCATCAATTGCGACGTGTGCGAGCCCGAGTGCCCGAACGAAGCGATCTCGATGGGCGCGGAGTTCTACCAGATCGATCCGAACAAGTGCACCGAATGCGTCGGCCACTTCGACGAGCCGCAGTGCCAGCAGGTCTGCCCGGTCTCCTGCATTCCGCTGCACCCCGACTGGCGCGAGTCGCGCGAGCAGCTCATGGCCAAGTACGAGCGCCTCACCGCCGCCAAGAATGCGGCCTGACTGCGCGGCCTGATCCGCCTCACCCGGCCGGCTCCCAGTCGCCGGTCTCCTCGTTCTTCCTGTACTTCCTCTTCACCGCCGTTTTCCACGCCAGCAGGTGCGCGCTCTGCTCGCGCGCCTCGCCGCGGTCGGCGTACTGGTCCCAGGCCTCGTTGAATACCTGTTGATAAGTCTCGTGCGCATACTGCGGCAGGCTGGCGCGCACCTTCGGCGGCAGCTCGGAAATCGACCGATAGGGCATGCTATGCTCCTTTCATGGATGCTCCAGACGACGAACTGACAGCCAAGCTTCCGTCTTCCGTGCACGAGAATCTCGGCGCCATCGCCGAGTTTTACGAGCGCAAGAAGGAACAGCTGTCGCCGGCACAGGCATTTTTCGAACGCGTCAGCCTCGTGCTGGGCACGCCGGCCTATGTCGCCGCCAATCTCGTGTTCGCAGTGTGCTGGATCGCCTGGAACCTTGTCGCACCCCATATCGGTTTTCCCCAGATCGACGAGCCTCCCTTCTTCTGGCTCCAGGGCCTGATCGGCCTGAACGCCTTCATCATTTCCACCGCGGTGCTGATACGCCAGAACCGCATGTCCAGGCTCGCCAACCACCACGCCCACCTCGACCTGCAGGTCAGCCTGCTGGCCGACGAAAAAACCAGCAAGATCATCCAGATGCTGGAGGAGCTGCGGCGCGATCTGCCGGGCGTCCAGGACAAGCACGACGGCGAAGCCGACGAACTGGCCCAGCGCACCGATACCAAGGCCGTCATTTCCGTGATCGAAAGGGAAGCGGACGGCCTCAACGGCGAAGACAAATAATTTACTAGTGACCTTTCCAAAAACCGCTTAAGGGGCGGGTACAGGTCTTTGCTGCCGGTCGCCCAGCGTTTCTACCAAAAAGAACATGTATTTTTCTATTCAATGTGAAGTTCGTGATATGGATGACTTCATGAAGCTAAACATCCTTCAAGTATGCTTCATCGTCTATTAACTCTCCGATCTATACATGTTTATATATAGACCTGGTGTATTGCCCTCAACTGGTCCTATTTCCATTCTATTTCTTTCTTTATTCACTCATTGTGACGGTAACTTACATAGCGAAGAGATCGTCTTCCATGTCGCGATATCTACTCTTTGTGATATTTGTTAAATCAAACTACCGTGAAAACCCAGGTAACGAAAAGTCACGAAAGCATGCGACCGCAAGGGTAGCGAATACAGAACGCAAGGGCGTGGCCCAGGCGCTGGAATGCCGGAAAACGGCGGCGTGGCGGGAAAACGGGACGAAAAAAAAGCGCGGTATCCGTTTCCGGACACCGCGCTACACGGAGAAAAGAGTAATCGTTAGTGGCGGCAGGCCATGGCGCGCACTTCGGCGGCGTCGACATCATTCAGACCGCCGGCCTGGTGCCTGGCCGCCAGCGCGTTGCGCTGCGCCTGGCGGGCGGCCAGTTCGGCCTTGCTGCGGCGCGGACGCACGGCCAGGAACAGGGCGCGGCCGATGCCGACCAGCAGCGGACGGAAGAACATCAAGGTGCCACCCAGCAGCGACAGGTACACAGTCGTGCTGAACACCTGGCCGTAAGGCACGGTCGCGGCGGTCTGGAGTAAAGTAGAGGTGGCGGACATGATTCAGATCAATACGGTATGATACGAAATATAGTGCAACGCAACATATAAATCTAATTCCGTTTGTTGATAGCACTTATACTGTTTGTGAATGATTTGATGTACACTTGTGTACACACAACAGTCCTTCCGAATTGCCATGAGCTTCCTGACGCTTGACCTGAATCTGCTGCGCGTGTTCGACGCGGTGATGACCGAGCAAAACCTGACCCGCGCCGCCGGCCACCTGGCGATGACCCAGCCGGCCGTCTCGAATGCGATCAAGCGTTTGCGGGAAAGCCTGGGCGACGAACTCCTGATCCGGACCGCCTATGGCGTCAAGCCGACCCCGCGCGCCGAGGCGCTGTGGCCGGCCGTGCGCCAGGCCCTGGCCGCGCTGGAAGCGGCCGTGATGCCGGAAACCTTCGACGTCTCCAAGGCCCAGGCCACCTTCCGCATGGCGATGGCCGACGCGACCGCCGCCCTGTGGCTGCCGTCGCTGATGCGCTCGATCGAGAGCGAGGCGCCGGGGGTGAACATCCGCATGGTGCCGCTGACCACGCGCGAACCGCGTCCCATGCTGCTGCGCGGCGACATCGACCTGGCGGTGGGATTCTTCCCGGGCGTGGCGGCCCAGCTGTCCTACGAGACCGGTTCACCGATCCGCCACGAGCGCCTTTATTCGGGCGTGTACGTGTGCGTGATGCGCAAGGACCACCCGCTGGCCAAGGAAAAGCTGGACCTCGACACCTATTGCAAGGCCAACCACCTCCTGGTGAGCTTCTCGGGCCGGGCCCATGGCCTGGTCGACGAGGCGCTGGCCCAGATCGGCCGCGAGCGCCGCATCCTGCTGACCGTGAACCAGTTCTTCACGGCGGGACGGGTGGTGGCGAATTCGGACCTGATCACGGTGCTGCCGAAGCATTTGATGGTCTCGACCGGCATGACCGACGCGCTGGTGTGGCGCGAGCTGCCTTTCCAGCTGCCGGCCGTGCACCTGGACATGCTCTGGCACGAGCGCGACGGGCGCAGCCCTGCGCACCGCTGGCTGCGCAAGAACCTGGAAAGCATGGCGGAGAGTGCGGCGCCGAAGACCGGCGCGCGCAAGGTGGTGTGAGGTTTGTAGGGTTGGGGGGGTTTGCGCCGCCGCGGGGGGCGGCCCGGGGGGGGGGCCGGGCCCGGCGGGGGGGGCGCGG
>NZ_JAGPWC010000119.1 GCF_018119405.1 Massilia sp. ST3
GGGGGGGGGGGGCCCCCCCCCCCCCCGCGGGGGGGGGGGGGGGGGCCCCCCCCCCCCCGCGTCCAGACATTGTCCGCTCCGCAATCAGCACAAGGGCGGGCGACTCCGCCATCCTTGCGCCCAGACAGTAGCCTTACGGCAACCAACCGTAGGGTGGACGGCTCTACCGTCCACGCGCCACCCGCGTTGAAGCCGAACCCATGCGGCGCGAGGGATGACGGCCGGCAGTCCCCGGGCCAAGCTCCCTCCAGCCGCATTGCAGCGCCGGCAGCCTGGTGCCCTGAATCCCGGACGGCAGCATGTCCTCCGCTTCCGGCGCCTCCGGACTTATCCGCACCGTCGGACCAGCCGCGCCCTGCGTCCTTATATTAGTAGAGGCGCATCCTTCGCACCAGAAAGCACGCCCAGCCATTCCCGCGGCTAGCAAATTGTCTTGGCATCCATTCTTTCCTTCCCAGATTCCATGGCACCTGCCCTTAGCTTTCGCCTGCAGGCTTTAGCGCTACCAACCGCCCTGGATTCACGCAATTTCACCACGACCACGTCATTCTTTCTTCCATCCAATAGCAAGAAGCCCCTCAACACCCTCGCAAGAACATGTTGGACACACGCCCGTGCACATCACGTACCCTCCGCAAGGTTCACTTCTCCCCTTTTTGGGGCGCACCTTTCATTTTTGTCAATGCAAAGTGTTGGTTTGATATCAGACTGACTGATGTCAACCGATATATCTGCTATCACTTTTATTTATACTCTCTGGGAGAAGACCTGCCGAGCCCTCGCGGTTCAACTGTACGCACAACTTCCGCAAAACTGGCTATAGTTTGCAAAAAGACCAGAGTTACGGTATATGAAATTTGCCAACGCAATGATTTTGCGTGAGAAATTTGGTAAATAACGTAAGTTGGCCGGATCTTCTACACCATAAGGAGAATTGCTACATAAAATCACAAATCTCTTCTGCGTCCTTCACCGCACGACACCCCGCATCTGGCTTGTATAGATGAGCTTGTTTGCCTGCATTTACAGGCAGTTAGGCACCCTTTTGGTGATGTAAAAATGTATGTGCAAAAAAGAATTCGTAGGTATAATTCCTCGATGTCCCGGATGCGGCTCCTAGCTTTATGTCGTGTTTAGTGGGTTTAGTAGCAACAAAAAAGAGTTGGTATTGGAGAAATATGGCATGAATTTTACGCATGAGAAGAGCCCCGGGCGGAACATGACCGGCTTCATTATCGTTCTCCTGCTGCACGTGCTGGTTGCCTGGGCCATCGTGAATGGCCTCGGTACCCGAATCGTGAGCAAGGTGACGGAAGCCGTCGAGACCAAGCTGATTGAAGAAGTGAAGCCGCCGCCGCCGCCGGAAACCCCGCCGCCGCCGCCACCGCCGGAAATGAAGGCCCCGCCGCCTCCGTTCATCCCGCCGGTCGAAGTGCAGGTGAACAATCCGCCGCCGCCGACCAACGCGATTACCACGGCCACCAATACGCCGCCGCCGACCACCTCGCTGGCTCCGCCGGCACCGCCAGCTCCTCCGGCTCCGCCGGCGCCGGCGCGTGGCCCGAGCCGCACCGAAGCCGTGGCCGACTTTAACACTTGCGCACGTCCGGAATATCCGCGTTCGTCGCAGCGTAACGAAGAAACCGGTACCACGACCCTTCAGTTCCTGATCGGTGTCGATGGTCGTGTGATGGATTCCAAGCTGGCGAAGTCGAGTGGCTTCCGTGACTTGGACCGGGCCGCACAGTCGGCTCTGAGCAAATGCCGATTCAAGCCAGCCATGGTTGATGGCAAGCCGGAACAGGCGTGGACAGCGGTGCAGTACGTCTGGACGCTGGAATAAAACCGAGGCAGATCACCGTCTCATCTTTTGATTTTCGTTGTCATTAGTTCAGCGAACTGTCTATTTAATATTTTGGAGGAAGCATGTTTAAGAATACCCGTTTGTCCGCTATCCTGGCGGCTGTCCTGTTCTCGGTAACGGCAGCATCGGCCCTGGTGTCCGCACCGGCCTTCGCTGACGCACCGGCAGCTCCGGCAGCAGCTGACGCAGCCGCCGCTCCGGCCGCTGACGCAGCAGCACCGGCAGCCGACGCAGCAGCACCGGCAGCTGACGCCGCCGCTGCTCCGGCGGGCGACGCAGCCGCTCCGGCCGCGGCAACCGAAGAAGTCCACAACCCGTACGGCATCGGCGCCATGTGGGAAGAAGGCGACTTCGTCAACAAGGGCACCATCATCATCCTGTCGCTGATGTCGATCGGTTCGTGGTACATCATCATCACCAAGCTGATCGACCAGCAGAAGATCATGCGCCAGTCGAAGGAAGTCTCGGCCAAGTTCTGGAAAGCACCGTCGATCGCAGCTGGCTCGGCTTCGCTGAAAGAAGGCTCGCCGTTCCGCTTCATCGCTGAAACCGGCACCAAGGCAACCCAGCACCACGACGGCGCCCTGCTCGAGCAGATCGACCTGTCGACCTGGGTGACCATGCAGATCCAGCGCGCAGTGGACCGCGTCCAGTCGCGTCTGCAAGACGGCCTGTCGTTCCTGGCAACCGTCGGTTCGACCTCGCCGTTCATCGGTCTGTTCGGTACCGTCTGGGGCATCTACAACGCGCTGACCGCCATCGGTATGTCGGGTAACGCGTCGATCGACAAGGTTGCAGGTCCGGTGGGTGAAGCACTGATCATGACCGCCTTCGGTCTGTTCGTGGCAGTCCCGGCCGTTCTGGGCTACAACTGGCTGGTGCGTCGTAACAAGTCGGTCATGGAAGATGTCCGTTCGTTCAGCGCCGACGTGCACTCGGTCCTGATCTCGGGCGCCATGTCGACCTCGAACGCCGCCGCAAGCGCTAAAAAGGCTGGCTAAATCATGTCGATGAGTGTCGGCTCCGATAGCGGAGATGAAGATGCCGTGATGTCAGAAATCAACACGACGCCGCTTGTCGACATCATGTTGGTTCTTCTGATCATCTTCCTGATCACCAGCCCGGTGGTGCTGAATCTGCAGAAGGTCGCCCTGCCTGCAGAATCGAACCAGGTCACCAAGACCAAGCCGGAAGACGTCAATATCACCATCAACAAAGATGGCGAGATGTACTACAACCAGACGCGCATCGCGAACACGGACGAGCTGTTCAAGTTCCTCGCGGAGCAGTCGGTGAAGCAGCCGCAACCTGCTGTGAAAGTTCGTGGCGACCAGGAGTCCCGCTACGAAGCGATCGGCCGGGTGATTTACACGGCACAGCGTGCTGGGATTGCGAAGGTCGGTTTCGTGATTGAACCGCCTGACAAGGGCTGATAGTCCTGTCCGCGGTGCCGGACAACCCGAGGGAGCACTCCCCTGGCGTTTCCGGCACCGTGTCCGTTACCCCAACATTTGAAAAGGAAACATCATGGGTATGAACGTAGGTTCGGGCTCCGCAAAAGGAGCCGATCCGGAACCGATGATGGAAATGAACATGACGCCGCTGATCGACGTCCTGCTCGTTCTCATCATTATGATGATTATCACGATTCCGAAGCAAAACCACTCGGTCAATCTGAATATGCCGGTCGGCACCCCGCCGCCGTCTACTGAGAAACCGGTTGTGGTCACGATCGACGTGGACTTCGACGGCACCATCCTCTGGGACGGTGAAGTCATCCCGAATCGTGCGGCACTGGAAGCCAAGATGAACGGCATCGCTGCAATGGCCAACCAGCCGGAAGTGCACCTGCGTCCGAACAAGCTGGTAGAGTACAAGGTGGTGGCCGGTGTCATGGCAACCGCCCAGCGCCTCGGCGTCACCAAGATCGGCATGGTCGGTAACGAGCAGTTCCAGTAACCGTTTCATGTTTGACCAACACGGCAGGGATTCCCTGCCGTGTCCATTTTGAAGAAGGATGTTTTCAGATGACTAAATTCCGTCTCGCACACCTTGGCCTCGCGCTGGCCGCCCTTGGTTTCACCGCGGCCGTTCCGGTCGTCGGCCTGGCCCCCGTGCACGCCGCTGTCTCGCTGCGTCCGGAAGTCGGCAAACCGCTGCAACAGGCGCAGACCCAGCTCAAGCAAGGCAACGCCAAGGGCGCACTGGCAACCCTGCGCGAAGCGGACAAGGCCGCGAAGAGCGATGACGAGCGCTTCCTGATCGAGCGCGTGCGTGCATCCGCGGCATCGTCGGCCGGTGACTGGGACACCGCCGCCAATTCGTTCGAAAAACTGCTTGACTCGGGCAAGCTGAGCGCAGGCGAACGTTCGCAGTTCTCGGAAGGCCTGGTCGGCATCTACATGCGCGCCGGCGACCTGAACAAGGCGAACACCACCATCCTGAACCTGCTGAAGAAAGGCGACGATCCCAAGCTGCGCGCCTACCTGCTGCAGAACTATTACAAGCAAGGCAACGTCGCCGCCCTGGAAGCGGAACTGCGCAAGGCTGAAGCCAGCGGCCGCCTGAGCGAAGACCAGCTCGGCATGCTGGCCAACATCCAGCTGAAGAAGAACGACAAGAACGGCTACGTCAACACCATCGAGAAACTGGCCGCCAGCTATCCGAAGGCCCAGTACTGGAACGACCTGCTGAACCGCGTGCAGGGCAAGCCGGGCTTCTCGGGCCGCCTGTCGGTCGACGTGTACCGCCTGAAGCTGGCCAACAACCTGATGAAGAAGCCGAGCGAGTTCATGGAAATGGCCCAGCTGGTGCTGCAGGCGAAAGCCCCGGCCGAAGCGCTGAAGGTCATCGACAAGGGCTACAA
The DNA here is from genome assembly GCF_018119405.1 of Massilia sp. ST3. Classification (GTDB taxonomy): domain Bacteria; phylum Pseudomonadota; class Gammaproteobacteria; order Burkholderiales; family Burkholderiaceae_D; genus Telluria. Next base: position 4,731 of record NZ_JAGPWC010000119.1, read on the forward strand.
GGCCGGCGCCCTGGGCACCGGTCCGGACGCGGGCCGTCACCAGCGCCTGAAGGAGCTGGCCGAGAAGAACCTGGCCGAGCAAAACAAAGGCGTCGCCGCCCTGGAAACCGAGTACACCAACGCCAAGGACAACGACGCGCTCGTGGGCCTGGGCTATGCACTGGTGCAGGCTGGCCAGGCCGACAAGGGCCTGAAGATGATGGAAGCCGCGATCAAGGCCGGCGGCCTGAAGTACGCCGACGAAGCCAAGCTGCGCCTGGGTGAAGCCTATGCCGCGGCCGGCAAGAAGTCGCAAGCCATCAGCACGCTCAAGAGCGTGGGCGGCAAGGAAGGCACCGCCGAACTGGCCCGCTACTGGATCATGGCGATCAATCGCCCGATCGCCTGATTCGTCTCGCGATCGTGAAAGCGCCGCCTTCGGGCGGCGCTTTTTTTTGCCGGTAAGAAGCGAGCGTTCAAGCTTCCGTAGGGTGGGCGGCTGCGCCCCCAACCCTACGTGCCGAGGCGATTCTGCTGGGAGACAAGGACCTTCTTCCTCCCTGCATCAGGTCTCGCTGCTGTGCAACATCCGAGTTACCGTATAATCAGTATTTTCGTGCCGTGCGCCATCAGCCGCCGGCGCGTGCAACTGGACCAATTGATGAAGGTATTCCGCGGACTTCCCAACGACAGGGCGCGCGCACCCTGCGCGCTCACGATCGGCAACTTTGACGGTGTCCACCGTGGGCACCAGGCATTGCTGTCGCACGTCCGCAGCGCCAGCGCCTCGCTCGGCCTGGAAGCGGCCGTCATGACCTTCGAACCCCACCCGCGCGAGTACTTCGCCCAGCGCAGCGGAGACCTGTCCAAGGCCCCGGCGCGCATCGCCAACCTGCGCGACAAGCTGGACGACCTGGCCAAGGCCGGCATCGACCGCGTGATCGTCGAACACTTCAACGAGCACTTCGCCTCGATCGCCCCCGACGATTTCATCGAACGCGTGCTGGTCGACGGCCTGCACGTCAAATGGCTGATGGTGGGCGACGACTTCTGCTTCGGCGCGCGCCGCGCCGGCAACATCGCCATGCTGCAGGAGGCCGGCAAGCGCTTCGGCTTCCAGGTCGAGACCCTGCCCGCCGTGATGCACGGCGCCCAGCGCATCTCGTCCTCGGCCGTGCGCGCCGCCCTGGCCGAAGGCGACTTCGCCCGCACCGGCGAGCTGCTCGGTCACCCCTATACCATGTCGGGCCACGTGATCCACGGCCAGAAGCTGGGCCGCACGCTCGGCTTTCCGACCCTGAACCTGCGCGTGGTGCACCGCCCCGCCCTGTCGGGCATCTTCGTGGTCCAGGTCCATGGCCTGGCGGAGCAGCCGCTGCCGGCCGTCGCCAGCCTGGGCGTGCGCCCAACCGTCGAGGACGCCGGCCGCATGCTGCTCGAGGTGCACCTGTTCGACTTCGCCCAGTCCTGCTACGGCAAGCTGGTGCGCGTCGAATTCCTGGCCAAGCTGCGCGACGAGGAAAAATACGGCGACCTGGCCACCCTCACCGCCGCGATCGACCGCGACGCGGCCCAGGCGCGCGCCTTCTTCGCCCACCGCAACGGCGCCCTCACCGCGACCGACCGAATTTGACGCGCCCGTCCGCGTCCGCGGCCGGGTCACCCACCGGCCTGCGCCCAGACTACCGCATCGAACCAATTTCTTATTAGAAGAACCTTATGTCCGACTCCAAACAGAACCCGCCGAAAGGCGCAAAGAAGCCTGAAAGCAAATACCCGGTTAACATGACCGACACCCCCTTCCCGATGCGCGGCGACCTCGCCAAGCGCGAGCCGGGCTGGGTCAAGCAGTGGCAGGACAAGAAGATCTACGAACGCGTGCGCAAGGCTGCCGCCGGCCGGCCGAAATTCGTGCTGCACGACGGTCCGCCCTACGCCAACGGCGACATCCACCTGGGCCACGCCGTCAACAAGATCCTCAAGGACATGGTCGTCAAGTCGCGTACCATCGCCGGCTTCGACGCGCCCTATGTGCCGGGCTGGGACTGCCACGGCATGCCGATCGAGATCCAGATCGAGAAACAGTTCGGCAAGAACCTGCCGACCGCCGAGGTGCTGCAGAAAGCCCGCGCCTACGCGCTCGAGCAGATCGACCGCCAGCGCGCCGGCTTCATCCGCCTGGGCGTGCTGGGCGAATGGGACAATCCCTACATGACCATGGCCTACAGCAATGAAGCCGACGAGCTGCGCGCGCTCGGCACCCTGCTGGAAAAAGGCTATGTCTACCGGGGCCTGAAGCCCGTCAACTGGTGCTTCGACTGCGGCTCGGCCCTGGCCGAAGCGGAGGTGGAATACCAGGACAAGCGCGACCCGGCGATCGACGTCGGCTTCCCGTTCGCGGAACCTGCCAAAGTGGCGCAAGCCTTCGGCTTGCCTTCGCTGCCGACCGACTACGGTTTCATCGTGATCTGGACCACCACCCCGTGGACCATCCCCTCGAACCAGGCCCTGAACGTCAACCCGGAAGTGAGCTACGCCCTGGTCCAGGCCGAGCGCGACGGCGCCCCGCTGCTGCTGATCCTGGCCGCCGACCTGGTCGAGTCCGTCATGCAGCGCTACAAGCTGGAATACAAGGTCATCGCCACCACCCTGGGCGACAAGCTGGGCGGCCTGCGCTTCAAGCACCCGCTGCACGCCCAGGACGCCTTCTACGACCGCAGCTCGCCGGTCTACCTGGCCGACTACGTGACCACCGACAGCGGCACCGGCGTGGTGCACTCGGCGCCGGCCTACGGCCTGGAAGACTTCCAGTCCTGCAAATCGCACGGCATGAAGGACGACGAGATCCTGAAGCCCGTGATGGGCGACGGCCGCTTCGCCTCCACCCTGCCGCTGTTCGGCGGCATGACCATCTGGGAAGCCTCCAAGCCGATCTGCGACGCCCTGCGCGGCGCGGGCGCCCTGTTCGAACTGAAGATGTTCGACCACAGCTACATGCACTGCTGGCGCCACAAGACCCCGATCGTCTACCGCGCCACCAGCCAGTGGTTCGCCGGCATGGACATCACGCCAAAGGACGGCGGCCCGACCCTGCGCGAAACCGCGCTGGCCGGCATCGCCGAGACCAAGTTCTTCCCCGACTGGGGCCAGGCGCGCCTGCACGGCATGATCGCCAACCGCCCGGACTGGACCCTGTCGCGCCAGCGCCAGTGGGGCGTGCCGATGGCCTTCTTCATCCACAAGGAGACCGGCGAGCTGCACCCGCGCACCCCCGAGCTGCTGGAGCAGGTCGCCCAGCTGATCGAGAAAGAAGGCATCGACGCCTGGCAGAAGCTCGACCCGGCCACCCTGCTGGGCGCGGACGCGGCCAGCTACGAAAAGAACAAGGACACGCTGGACGTCTGGTTCGATTCCGGCTCGACCCACCAGACCGTGCTGCGCGGCTCGCACAAGGACCAATCCGCCTTCCCGGCCGACCTCTACCTGGAAGGTTCGGACCAGCACCGCGGCTGGTTCCACTCCTCGCTGCTGACCTCCTCGATGCTGAACGGCCGCCCGCCGTACAAGGCGCTGCTGACCCACGGCTTCACCGTCGACGAGCAGGGCAAGAAGATGTCCAAGTCGCTCGGCAACACGCTGGCGCCGCAGAAGATCTCGGACACCCTGGGCGCCGACATCCTACGGCTGTGGGTGGCCTCGACCGACTACACCGGCGAGCTGTCGATCGGCGACGAGATCCTCAAGCGGGTCACCGAATCCTACCGCCGCATCCGCAACACCCTGCGCTTCCTGCTGGCGAACACCTCGGACTTCGACCACGCCAAGGACGCCGTACCGGTCGCCGAACTGCTGGAGATCGACCGCTACGCGATCGCCGCGATGGCCCAGCTGCAGCAGGAAGTCGCAGCCAGCTTCGAGCGCTACGAGTTCCACCCGGTGGTCGCGCGCCTGCAGAACTACTGCTCGGAAGACCTGGGCGGCTTCTACCTCGACATCCTCAAGGACCGCCTGTACACCACCGGCGTGAACTCGCACGCGCGCCGCTCGGCCCAGACCGCGCTGTGGCACATCGCGCACAGCCTGCTGCGCCTGATGGCGCCGATCCTGTCCTTCACCGCCGAGGAAGCCTGGGCCGTGTTCGCGGGCGAGCAGGCCTACGCGGAGAGCGGCGAGACCATCTTCACCCAGACCCTGTGGACCTTCCCGGCACTGGCGGATGGCGAAGCCCTGCTGGCCAAGTACGCGCTGCTGCGCGAAGTGCGCACCAGCGTCACCAAGCAGCTCGAGGAAGTGCGCGCGTCGGGCGCCATCGGTTCCTCGCTGCAAGCCGAGCTGGCGCTCAAGGCCGCGGGCGAGAAGTACCAGGCCCTGGCGAGCCTGGACGACGAGCTGAAGTTCGTCTTCATCACCTCGCAGGCCAGCGTGAGCGAAGCGGCGAACGAAGCCGAGGAAGCCGTCACCGTGACCCCATCGGAAGCGGAAAAGTGCGAGCGCTGCTGGCACTACCGCCGCGACGTCGGCCACGACCACGCGCACGCGGGCCTGTGCGGCCGCTGCGTGAGCAACCTGTTCGGCAGCGGCGAGCCGCGCCGTTTCGCCTAAGACTTTCTTAGGGTCCAGCGCCCAGCCCCGGGGGGGGCGGGGGGGGGCGGGCCCCCCCCCCCCACCCCCC
>NZ_JAGPWC010000012.1 GCF_018119405.1 Massilia sp. ST3
TTTTATTTGAAACCTTGATTCGGCTTTTTTTGGGGGGGGGGGGGCCCCCCCCCCACGCGGTGATGGTTGGCAGCAAGATCATCCGGTGCGATATCGGAGCCCGAAAAGATCACCGCGTCGGCGGCGAAGCCGCCGACCCTACGGTCCGCGCCGGATTCGTCGGCTTTGGTAGGATTCGGCTAGAACTTCGAAGGAGAACCCGACATGCTGAAATGCCCGAACTGCGGCGTATCGCCCCTGGTGCACGCGACGCGGGACATGGTCTATACCTACAAGGGAAAGAGCACCATGATCCCGGACGTGATCGCGGACTACTGCTCGGGATGCCGCGAGGTGGTCTGCACCCGCGGCGAGGAAGAGCATTACGGCGAATTGATCCGCGCCTTCCGCAAGCAGGTCGACCTGGAAGCGGGTCAGGACATCCGCAACCTGCGCAAGAAGCTGGGCCTGACCCAGCAGAAGGCCGACGAACTGTTCGCCGACGGGCCGGGCGAGTTCTCGCGCCTTGAGAGCGGGCAGGCGGATGCACCGGCGGCGCTGCTCAAGCTGCTGCGGCTGGTGGGCCGGCATCCGCACTTGCTGGACGAGGTGCGCTAGGAAGAGGGCTTACAGCTCGGACAATTCGTGGCGCGTGATGGCCCCGTCCGCATCCAGCGCGATCCAGCCGCCGCGCGCCGGCTCGGCGTCCAGCTCCCAGTCCGGCAGCACGTAGCGCAGCCTGCCGTCCGTCTCGTGGACGGCGGGGCGGTGGGTATGGCCGTGGATGATCACCGACGCCTCGGCCTGCGCGAACAAGTCCTGCACCGCGTCAGGCGTGACATCCATGATCTCGTAGGACTTGCCCGCATGCGCCTCGCGGCTGCCTTCGCGCAGGCCCGCGATGATGGCCTTGCGCTGGGCCAGCGGCATGTCCAGGAACTGGCGCTGCCAGGCCGGATCGCGCACCTGGGCGCGGAAGGCCATGTACCTGGTGTCGAGGGTGCACTGGGCGTCGCCGTGCACCAGGGCGATGCGGCGACCGCCGGCCTCGATCAGGTGGGGCTCCTGCGCCAGCGTCAAGCCTGCTGCCTCCGCGAAGCCGCTGCCGACCAGGAAGTCCCGGTTGCCGGCCAGCCAATAGACGGTCACGCCCGCATCCGACACGGCGCGGATGGCGGCAATCACTTGCTGGTGGAAAGGCGCGGCGAGATCGTCGTCGCCGGCCCAGTATTCGAAGATGTCGCCGAGCAGGTAGAGCCGCTCGGCGCGCAGCGCCGGCCCGGCCATGAAGCGGTAGAAGGCTTCGGCCGTGCGCCGGTGCGATTCCTGCAGGTGCAGGTCGGAGATGAACAGCGCGCGCAGTGCTGCCGTCGGGCGCGCGGGCATTGTCATGAGATCGACGGGTGCAGCATGTGCCGGCGCGCTCCCGTGCTTAGACGACTTCGACTTTTTCGATGACGACCGGGTCGACCGGCACGTCCGAGTGCATGCCGCTGCGGGTGGTCTTGACGTTGTTGATCGCGTCGACGATGTCCTGGCCCGAGGTGACCTTGCCGAACACGGCATAGCCCCAGCCGTCCTGGCCCGGGTAGTTCAGGAAGGCGTTGTCCTTGGTGTTGATGAAGAACTGGGCCGATGCCGAGTGCGGCGCCGAGGTGCGGGCCATGGCGATGGTGTACTTGTCGTTCTTCAGGCCGTTCTTGGCTTCGTTCTCGACGGTGGCGTCGGTGCTCTTCTGCTTCATGCCCGGTTCGAAGCCGCCGCCCTGGATCATGAAGTCCTTGATCACACGGTGGAAGATGGTGTTGGTGAAGTGGCCCTTGTTCACGTAGTCCAGGAAATTGGCAACCGTCTTCGGCGCTTTCTCGGCGTCCAGTTCGATGGTGATGTTGCCCTTGTTCGTGGTCATGAGTAAGGTGGTCATGGGAGTGTCCTGTGAGTTGGTTATTGTTGAAGTGTTCAGCGGGCGCTATTTTACAAGCTTGTTGCCCTTGAGGAGGGTGGCGGATTGAATGAAGATCGGCGTGACCGGCACGTTTTCCATCCCGCGCACGTCGTCCACGACGACCGCCTTGATCTTGTCGACCACTTCCTGGCCCTTCACGACCTTGCCGAACACGGTGTAGCCCGAGCCGTTCACGTTCGGGAAATCGATGCCGGAATTGTCGGCCACGTTGATGAAGAACTGCGAGGTGGCGCTGTCCGGATGGTTCTCGCGCGCCATCGAAATCGTGTACGGCTGGTTCGACAAGCCGTTGTCCGACTCGTTCTTGACCGGCTTGAGGGTCTTGCGTCCTTCGAACTTCTCGTTCATGCCGCCGCCCTGGATCATGAAGCCGTCGATCACGCGGTGGAAGATCGTGCCCTTGTAGAATCCGGACTTCACATAGGCCAGGAAATTGGCGACGTTCTTGGGCGCTTTTTCCTGGTCGAGCTCGACGACGATCTCGCCCATGCTGGTCTTGATCGAGACCTGGGGCAGGTCGGCGGCCAGGGCCGCGCCGCTCAGAAGCAAGGCGCCTGCGGCGGCCGCGAGGCGGGTCAGGAGGGAACGGCGGGTCAAGCTGGGCATGGGCATCAGGCCTCCTCTGGTGGACATGGCGCAAGGCGCTGTCAAGGGTTTCGCTGAAAATAAAGCTGGACCATATGCGGCCAGACAGGATTTTATCAATGCTATACTTTGCGCAGAACGACCCATTCTATCAAATAAGAACAACACCGAGGACACAGACGCACCCGACGCAGGCTCCGCCCGGCGGCACCGCGCATTGAGCGCTTCCGCCCGGCTTTTGCATTGCCGGTCCGTCCACCTCTCCGATACGGTATTCAATGAGCCAACTCAAGATTTACAACACGCTCGCGCGTGACAAGCAGGTTTTCGTGCCCAAGGTCGCAGGCAAGGTCGGCATGTATGTGTGCGGCATGACCATCTACGATTACTGCCATGTGGGCCACGCGCGGATGATGATGGCTTTCGACGTCGTATACCGCTGGCTGCGGGCTTCCGGCTACGAGGTCAACTATGTTCGCAACATCACTGACATCGATGACAAGATCATCAAGCGCGCCGTCGAGAACAAGGAAACCATTGGCTCCCTGACCGCGCGCTTCGAGAAGTACATGGACGAGGACACGGCCGCGCTGGGCATCCTGCCGCCGACCGTGGTGCCGCACGCCACCGCCTACGTGCCGCAGATGCTGGACATCATCGACAAGCTCGAGCAGAAGGGCCTGGCCTACAAGAGCGAGGACGGCGACGTCAACTACGCCGTGCGCGGCTTCGAAGGCTACGGCAAGCTGTCCGGCAAGTCGCTCGACGACCTGCGCGCCGGCGAGCGCGTGGACGTCAGCAGCACCAAGCGCGACCCGCTCGACTTCGTGCTGTGGAAGGCCGGCAAGGAATCCGAGCCCGACGAAGCCAAGTGGGACTCGAAATGGGGCAAGGGCCGTCCGGGCTGGCACATCGAGTGCTCGGCCATGTCCTGCGCGACCCTGGGCGAACACTTCGACATCCACGGCGGCGGCGCCGACCTGCAGTTCCCCCATCACGAGAACGAGATCGCCCAGTCCGAAGGCGCCTTCGGCGGCCCGATGGTCAACTACTGGATCCACAACGGCTTCGTGCGCGTCGATAACGAGAAGATGTCCAAATCGCTGGGCAACTTCTTCACCATCCGCGACGTGCTCAAGAAATACGACGCCGAAGTGGTGCGCTTCTTCATCCTGCGCGCCCACTACCGCAGCCCGCTGAACTATTCCGACGTCCACATCGACGACGCCAAGGGCGCCCTGAGCCGCCTGTACACGGCGCTGTCCGACATCGACCTGGGAAGCGAAGCCCTGACCGTGAACTGGGACGATGAACACGCCAAGCGCTTCCGCGAAGCCATGGACGACGACTTCAACACCCCGCTGGCGGTGGCCGAGCTGTTCGACCTCGCGAGCGAAGTCAACCGCACCAAATCGGTCGACGCTGCGCGCCAGCTGAAAGCCCTGGCCGGCGTGCTGGGCCTGCTCGAGCGCTCGCCCCAGGCTTTCCTGCAATCCGGCGGCCAGGAAGAGGGCGGCATGGATGAAGCTGCGATCCTGGACGCCATCGCCCGCCGCGCCGACGCCAAGAAGGCGCGCAACTTTGCCGAAGCGGACAAGATCCGCGCCGAACTGACTGCTGCCGGGATCGTCCTGGAAGACAAGCCGGACGGAACGGGCTGGCGCCGCGCGTAATGGCAGCGAACAAGGACAAGGCGGGCGCGGCGACGCCAGGGGCATCTGTTGCCGACCAGGGGTCAGCAAATTCCGACATGCTGTCGGTGCCCGCCTACTGGGCCGAGGCCAAGCTGGAACTGATGCAGCGCGACCGCATCATGAACAAGCTGATCCCCCAGTTCGGCGACCTGCATTTGCGCGGCCATCCCGATCCCTTCACCACCCTCGCGCGCTCGATCGTGGGCCAGCAGGTGACGCCCAAGGCCGCCGACGCGGCCTGGGACAAGCTGCTCGCCCTGTGTCCGAAACTGGCCCCCAGCCAGGTGATCAAGGTCGGCGCCGCCCAGCTGGCCGGCTGCGGCCTGTCCAAGCGCAAGACCGAATACATCCTCGACCTGGCCGACCATTTCAAGGCCAGGCGGGTCCACGCCGACCTGTGGTCCCAGATGGATGACGAGGCCGTCATCGCCGAGCTGGTCCAGATCCGGGGCATTACGCGCTGGACAGCGGAGATGTTTTTGATATTTAATCTGCTCCGGCCGAACGTCCTGCCCCTGGACGACCCCGGCCTGATCCAGGGCATCAGCCAGAATTATTTCTCGGGCGAACCAGTGTCGCGCAGTGATGCGCGCGAGGTATCGGCCAATTGGGAGCCCTGGCGGACAGTTGCTACTTGGTATTTATGGCGCAGCCTGGACCCGATAGCGGCGTCCGGTACGGTAAAATAACGCCCTGACGCGCCGCGCGCACGGAAACGCAGCGGCCACGAAATAATCCGGAGGTACAATGACTAAAACAACTTTCCTCAATTTTGAGCAGCCGATCGCCGAGCTGGATTCCAAGATTGAAGAGCTGCGGTTCGTGCAGGACGATTCCGCCGTCGACATCTCCGAAGAGATCGACCGCCTGGCCAAGAAGAGCCAGCAACTGACCAAAGACATCTACGCCAAGCTGACTCCCTGGCAGGTTTCCCAGATCGCGCGCCACCCTCAGCGTCCGTACACCATGGACTATGTGAACGCGATCTTCACCGACTTCCACGAACTGCACGGCGACCGCACCTTCGCCGACGACCAGTCGATCGTGGGCGGCCTGGCCCGCTTCAATGGCCAGCCCTGCATGGTGATCGGCCACCAGAAGGGCCGCGACACCAAGGAGCGCGCGATGCGCAACTTCGGCATGCCGCGTCCTGAAGGCTACCGCAAGGCCATGCGCCTGATGAAGCTGGCCGAGAAATTCGGTCTGCCGATCTTCACCTTCGTCGACACCCCGGGCGCGTTCCCGGGCATCGACGCCGAAGAGCGTGGCCAGTCGGAAGCGATCGGCCACAACCTGTACGTCATGGCCGAGCTGAAAGTGCCGCTGATCGCCACCATCATCGGCGAAGGCGGCTCGGGCGGCGCGCTGGCGATCGCCGTCGGCGACGCAGTGCTGATGCTGCAGTACTCGACCTATTCGGTGATCTCGCCGGAAGGCTGCGCCTCGATCCTGTGGAAGACCTCGGAACGCGCCTCGGACGCGGCCGACGCCCTGGGCCTGACCGCGCACCGCCTCAAGGCCATCGGCCTGATCGACAAGATCGTCAACGAACCGCTGGGCGGCGCCCACCGCGACCCGGCCCAGATGGCCCAGCTGCTCAAGCGCGCCCTGGCCGACACCCTGCGCCAGTTCCAGGGCATGAAGACCAAGGACCTGCTTGAAGCCCGTCACGAAAAGCTGATGGCCTACGGCAAGTTCAAGGAAACGCTGCCGCGCGAAGAGTGAGCCGTTCCAAGACCGCTGCCGGCGCCTTGCCGGCGGCTTTTGCGCAGGCGATAGAAGGCCTGCGCGCGCAGTACCCCTTTGCTTCCCTGGCTGTTGCCCTCAGCGGCGGACTCGACTCCATGGTCCTGCTGCGCCTTGCCCATGCGTGGGCGAAGGAAGAGGGCGTCGCCATCCACGCCTTCCATGTCCATCACGGGCTCAGCCCGAACGCCGACGCCTGGCTCGCCCATTGCGAGCGTGCCTGTGGCGAGCTCGGCATCGCTTTCGATGTTCGCCGCGTCAGCATCCCGAAGGATAAATCCGGCGTCGAGGCGGCCGCGCGCCGCCTGCGCTATGCGGCGCTGGGCGAGCTGTGCCGGGCGCACGGCGCCGGCGTCCTGCTGACCGCCCACCACCTCGACGACCAGGCCGAGACCGTGCTGCTGCAGTTGCTGCGCGGTTCAGGCCCGGCCGGCCTGTCGGGCATGGACACCGCCAACCGCGCGCCCGGCCTGCTCGGCAGCGAGGAGCTCGTGATGGGGCGTCCGCTGCTGGCACAATCGCGCGCGGCGCTCGAAGCCTGGGCGGAGGGCCAGGGCGTCGCCTGGGTCGAGGACGAATCGAACGAAGATCCGCGCTACGCCCGCAATGCCCTGCGCCACGGGGTCATGCCGGCGCTGGCATCGAGCTTTCCGGGCTTCCAGGAACGCATCGCCCGCAGCGCCGCGCACGCGGCCTCGGCCCAGCGCCTGCTCGACGAGCTGGCCGAACAGGACCTGGCGGCCAGCCTCGACGGCGACGCACTCGACCTGGCGCGCCTCAAAGGGCTGAGCCGGGACCGCATCCACAATCTGCTGCGCCACCTGTTCACGGTGCGCGGCCTGGCCATGCCCTCGACCGCCTGGCTGGGCGAGATGGTGGCCCAGCTCTTGTGCGCGCGCGAAGACGCCCAGCTCAAGGTGACCCATCCGGGCTGTCACATCCGCCGCCACCGCGGCAAGCTCCACATCACGCCGCGCCTGCCCGACCTGGAGGGCATGCGCGATCCGGACGACATCGGCGTGCTGCACCGTGCGGGCGCGACCTTCCGCTGGGACGGCAGCGCGGCGACCGCCTTCCCGGCCTACGGCGGCGTGCTCCATATCGAGCCTGCCGCGCAGGGCTTCGACGCCGCCTGGCTGCGCAGCCAGGAACTGACGATCGACTTCCGCCAGGGAGGCGAGCGCCTCAAGCCGGCCGTCAACCGCCCCACCCGCAGCCTCAAGGCCCACTTCCAGCACCTGGGCGTGCCGGCCTGGGAGCGCGAGCGCCTGCCCGTGGTCAAGCGCGGACTGGACCTGCTGTTCGCCGCCGGGATCGGCATGGACTGCAAGCATTTCGGCAGGGAAGGGGCGCAACTGGTCGCCCTGCGCTGGGAGCCGAGTCCCGCTTGAATTGTCTATGCAAGTTCTATGCGCAAAAGGTATTACTTTATTTTCTTTTCGTATAGCTTTTGGCTTGCCCAGCCTTGTGATGACGCGTTGCAGCATGCTAGAGTAAAGGTCCCCTTTGATCTTTCTACAAGCTGGAACCCTTCCCGATATGGCTTTAATTGTCCACAAATATGGCGGAACGTCGATGGGCTCGACGGAACGCATCAAGAATGTCGCGGCCCGCGTGGCCAAGTGGCATGACGCAGGTCACCAAATCGTTGTCGTTCCGTCCGCCATGTCGGGCGAAACCAACCGCCTGATTGGCCTGGCCAAGGAAATCATGGCGCAACCTGATCCGCGCGAACTGGACATGATTGCTTCGACCGGCGAACAGGTCTCGGTGGGCCTGCTGGCGATGGCGCTGCTGGCGATCGGCAAGGATGCGGTCTCGTACACCGGCTGGCAGGCGGGCATCCGCACCGACTCATCGTTCACCAAGGCGCGCATCCAGTCGATCGACGACACCCGCGTGCGTGCGGACCTGGCGGCGGGCAAGATCGTCATCATCACGGGTTTCCAGGGCATGGACGAGGACGGCAACATCTCGACCCTGGGCCGCGGCGGCTCGGACACCTCGGCGGTGGCGATCGCGGCCGCGCTGAAGGCGGACGAGTGCCTGATCTACACCGACGTGGACGGCGTCTACACGACCGACCCGCGCGTGGTGCACGAAGCGCGCCGCCTGCAGAAGATCACCTTCGAAGAAATGCTCGAGCTGGCCTCGCTGGGCTCGAAAGTGCTGCAAACCCGTTCGGTCGAATTCGCAGGCAACTACCAGGTGCCGACGCGCGTGCTGTCGTCGCTGACCGATCCCCTGATGGACCTGGCGGAGGAAGCCAGCTCCGGTACCCTGATTTCGTTTGAGGAAGAAAGCAACATGGAACAAGCCGTCATCTCCGGCATCGCCTTCAATCGCGATGAAGCAAAGATCACCGTCCTGGGCGTGCCGGACAAACCGGGCGTCGCCTTCCACATCCTGGGCCCGATCGCCGACGCCAACATCGAAGTCGACATGATCATACAGAACCAGTCGGTCGACGGTAAGACCGACTTCACCTTCACGGTCTCGCGCAACGACTACGTCAAGGCGATGCACGTGCTGGAAGGCCAGCAGGAAGCCCTGGGCGCGACCAAGGTGATCGGCGACGCCAAGGTGTCCAAGGTCTCGGCCGTGGGCGTGGGCATGCGCAGCCACGTCGGCGTGGCGTCGCAGATGTTCCGCACTCTGTCGGAAGAGGGCATCAACATCCTGATGATCTCGACCTCGGAAATCAAGATCTCGGTGCTGATCGACGAAAAGTACATGGAACTGGCGGTTCGTGCCCTCCATAAAGCTTTTAACCTCGAGCAAGCTTAACAATTTTCAAAATTTTAGGGTGTGCGTCCTTGACGCACTGCGCGCCAGACCTTAAGATGCGTGCACTCAGCGCTGACTGACAAGTCGGAACTGATTGGAGGCGTGGCCGAGTGGCCGAAGGCACTTCCCTGCTAAGGAAGCATATGGGCTTAAACCTGTATCGTGGGTTCGAATCCCACCGCCTCCGCCAAGTTTCAGAGAAACAAGCGACCGCAAGGTCGCTTTTTTCTTTTCCGCGGAGGATCAGGCGAGCAGAGCGCCTGCGCGCTCTACACGAGATGTACCGAAGTCATCCACGCGCTCGCCAGTCCAACTGCAGATCCTGCTCGGCCAGTCGGGTAGCGCCCGTTCCGAACTGGCGTCCGTCACGGTTCAGTGTCGCCATTAGCCACCATACTCCGGGCTCAGGCGCAGTGTTCGCACGAAGCCGTTGGATTTGGATGGGTGTCATGACTAAGCTGCTGAGCCTGCCAGCCTCGAAGGTCGGAAAGTACATTAAAGCCAGGTCGCCACGAAACTCTTCATGGCCGCCGATCCCTTCGTAATCATTGAGGAAATCGCCGCAGCCGTACAAAATGGGTTTGTCGCGATAAACCTCGATGCCTTTCACATGGTGCGACGAGTGCCCGTACACCACGTCGACTTCGGCGAACTCAATCAAGCCGTGCGCAAATTCCCGCTGTTGCGCAGGGATGCCGAAACCCCAGTTCCCGCCCCAGTGAAAGGACGCCACCATCAGGTCTTCCGGCCGTTTCGCGGCGCGCACCTGGCCTGCGACGGCTTGCAGCTCGCTGGCATTCAGCCCGGCCAGGAGATTCACGCCAGGCCGGGAAGGGCCCGCCCTCCATGCCGGCGGCACGCCGCTGTCTTCGGTGGCCCAGGCGAACACCAGTACCCGGCCTTTTCCCGGCACATCCAGCACCGCGGGTGCGGCCGCCTCATCCATGTCGCGTCCGGCGCCCGCGGTGGCGATGCCGGCGCGATGCAGCGTGTCGAGGGTCTCCTTCAGGCCCTGGTAGCCCCAGTCCAGCACGTGGTTATTGGCGAGTACGCAGCAATCGATGCCGGCGGCGGCAAGGCAGGGGAGGTTGGCGGGATGCATGCGGTAATGGATGCCCTTGCCGGCCCATGCATGATCGCTGGTGGTCACCGCGGTTTCCAGGTTGACGATGCGCAGGTCCGGCGCCGCGCGCCGTAGGCCATCCAGCGCAGCGCCCCAGATGGTGGCGAAGCCGACCGGACGTGGAATCGGGCCGTGCTTCGCTTCCGCCAGCTTCACGTAGGCGCGCGCCGTATGCACGCAGGCTTCATGCAGTCCCGGCTTGCCAGGATGGGGAAGGATCTGGTCGATGCCGCGGCCGGTCATCACGTCGCCGCATAAGAACAAGGTGACGCCGCCTGGCGCCGCTGGCGTTTGCATGAGCGTGCTCCTGCGCGGGAATGCTCTCAGCATAGGCCCTCCCGGAGCGAAATCCATCGCTACAGGCAGGGCGTTCCTTCAGGCTGCGAACCCAGCGACTCCACCATGGTGATCGTGGTGGCCTTGGGCAGACCGACCGGCAGGGCGACGAAAGGCACCATCGACAGGTAATCGACCGGGTTGCATGCGATCTCCTCATTGTTTTCGCACACTTGCACCCGCACGAAGCGGATGCAGTTGGCGGCATTCGGATTCAGCAGGCATACCCTGCGGTTCTCGCGCGGACAGGTGGGCAGCAAGGCCGTGGGAATCGGGGTGAGCAGCGGCGCCGCACCGCCATTCGAGGGCAGCGCCAGGTAATCGATGCGGATGTTGCGGTCGGTGACGGGCGCGCCGAAGATCAGGTAGCCGGGCGAATCGCGGAACACCGCCTTCTGGCGAATGCGGTCGAGGGCCCCCGTGTCGCGGTGGCTGACGAACGACGCGGCGGCGGCGGCCCGGCGCGTCGATTCCTGCAACGTGTTGACGATGTACATCATGCGGGCGATCTCGATCACACCGAACACGAACAGCAGGAAGACGCCCGCCAGCAGGGCGACCTCGACCGCGGCCACGCCCGACTCGCGGGTCCTGGGCCGCCAGGGCCGCGCTTGCCTGTCAGCCCCCGACATAGTTCATCTCGTAGGTCACGTTGATCGGAATGCCGTAGCGGCCCGTGTCGGCGAAGCCGAGGATGTCGAAGAAGCCCATGCGCACCGTGACGCTGACGGTCTCCGGCAAGGCCAGGTTCCGGTAGCCGCTGCAGGGTTCGTCGCCGCAGGTGACGATGATGGTGGGCGTGGACTGGTCGGACACGATCTCCTCGAGCTCGGCGCGCGCGATCTGGGTCGCCACCCCGGTGGCCCAGGATGCCAGCGTGGCCTCGCGCATCTCCTGTTCGGAGATGGTCGACAGGTAGCGCGCCGCATCCTGGGCGGCCTTCTGGGCGACCGTGTAATGCCAGAGGAAGCGGCTGATAAACAGGGGCATCATCAGCATGATGAACAGGATGGGCAGGATCAATGCGAGTTCGACCGCGGCGGCGCCGCGTTGCCGGGAGGGCTTCGAATGGAAGATCTTCATGGGTAGAGGATGACTTGGCCTGGGATCGTGGATTCGTGTGCGATGCCGGCGAACTCCGCGAATACGCTGCTCGAGGTTGCCGGCGAGGTCATGAAGAATTTGCCGATCGCCACGGCGGTGGCGCCCACGTTGGTGCCCGGCGCCACCGGGCAGCTGAGCAGGGGCACATGCAGCAGGCGCCGGTTGATGCGGGCGGTGGGCAGGTGCTCGCCCGAGGGCGCCCGGTAATTGTTGCCGAAGGTCGAAAAGTAGGGCGTCTTGGATGGGAAGCTCGTGGCGGCGGGCCCCGAGGCATACAGCTTGGGCCAGTCCGAAGGCGCGAAGCGCGGATAGCCGTCGGCCGGTTCGGGCACGCCTTCCGTATAGCCCGAGAACTTGACGGCCCGCGCGTACGCCCATAGCGGCCCGTACATCGTGGCGTCGAGACCGGAAGGCGGCGAGACCGGGTCGACAATCGTCTGCAGGCGGTTGCCGGAGGGGTGGCCCGCCGCGCTGTTCATGGCAGGCCGCGGCGTCATCCACGTGACCCCGTTACCCGTATCGTGGGTATAGGCCTTGACGTTGAAGTCCGGGGGCGCGCCCCCAGGATCGCACACGGCGCCGTCATACTGGTCGAAGCGCGAGTTGAGCTGGCGGTACAGCGAGCCGATCGGAAAGGGCGAGCTCACCCGGATCGGGCCGCCGGTGACCCGCGGAATCCACATGCGGCCGGCACACACGAAGGGCGACACCGTGCCGGCGCTGGTATTGCCGGCCGCGCCCAGCCCTCCGGGCGGCGAGACCGGATCGACCACGTAATGCACGGGTGCGATGCCGTTCGGGTTCAATTGCATCAGGTCGTAGGTGACGCCGCGCCGGAATCCGTATTCCACCAGCTCGTCCGAGCTGGAGGTGTTGGCGCGGGCCGCACCCGGCAGCGGGGACATCGCGCAAATGGCGAGCGGGTCGACGTTGATGGCCGAGCGGCCGGCGATCGCGACCTCGCTGATGACGACCGGCGCGTCGGACCCGGTCAGGATGGGCATCAAGGTGGCCTGGATGGCGCCGAGATCCACGCCCAGCACCGAGGTGTCGACCTTCACGTAGAAACGGGCTGCGGGACTGCTCCTCGCGCTGGCCGCATCGACCCAGCCGCCGTCGGCGGACGGCGAGCTGCCGAACCTGATTGCATCGTCGGTCCAGGGCACCGCGATCCCGTACTTGAACTTGATGCGGCGCGCGGCGTCCCCGCCCTTGGCCAGCGCGGCGGTGATGCCGGCCGGCGTTCCGTTCAATTCGCGGGCCGCGGCCAGCGCCACCGTCTTGGCCAGGCCATGCAGCTCGGCCTTCCGGTTGTAGACCAGGCCCAGGTCGATCGCCAGGCCGCACACCCCCAGCATCACGATGACGGCCGGCACCGCCATGACGGCGAAGGCGCCGCGTTCCCGCCTGCGCGGGAGGAGCAGTGACCGCGGGCGCTGTCTGGATGGGGCGCTCCACCTTGAACCAACTCGCATTCTTTTTCCCCTCTGCATTGCCGGGCCGGCGTCGGAACCGTCCCCAGGCCATTCTAGGAAAAGATGTAAGCGAGACCTTGATTACCAACAATGCGATAAACGGAGGCGCCGTTCATGGCGAGAATATTTGCAACAGGAGGGATGTTTTTCCAGACTGAAAAGACGAGCTGCGCCAAGTGCTTGATCCGATGGTGTTTTCTTAGAGTATTGGCAACAGGCATGGTTGTTGCTGATAGCCATGGGTCGTATCAAAAATCATAATATTTCCAAACTAGCGGATTTCCCATGAAAAAGATCCTTTTCGCACTTGCCTTTAGCGCCGCTTGCGCCGCCCAGGCCGCACCGATCGCCTACCAGGTCAAGCGCAGTATCGGCACCGGATCGGTCGTCGGCAGCCTGACGACCGACGGCACCATCGGCGTCCTCGCCTCCAGCAACATTCTTTCCTGGAGCTTCACCCTCGACGACGGCATCGGCGCGGGCCCGCTGCAGATCACCAAGGGCGTCAACGCCAACCTGCTGCTCACCGGCGGCCTGCTGTCGGGCGATGCGGATTCGCTTGATTTCAATTTCGGTGCTGCGGGCGGCTTTGCCCTGTTCCAGAGTCCGAATCCGGGCAGCGGCAAGGACTGGTGGTGCCTGGAAGGCGTGAACAGCGGCTGCGCCGGCATGGGCGTCGGCGAAACCATGAACCGCACCAATGGCGCGCGTTATACCGCCTACAATTCCGTGGTGGCGATCGGCGTCGTGGAAACCAGCCAGGACGTGCCGGAACCCGGCTCGCTGGCGCTGGTCGGCCTGGCCCTCGCGGCGCTCGGCGGCGCCCGCGCCCGTTCGGCCAAGCGCGGCTGACCGGCCAAGTTCCCGCCAGGAGCGGCACGCCGCCCGGCGCGACCGCAAAGGATCCCGGCCTGGGCGCCGGGCTAGAGCGCGAATCCTCCGGCGGCCTGGGTGAACTGGTTGATCCCGGCCGTCATCGCCGTGATCATCGCGCGTTCCGCCTGCGACAGCTGCGGATGCCAGATGTCGAAGATCAGGACCACGCGCAGCTGCCCGCTGTCGTTCCAGGCCTCGTGCTCGATGGTGTCGTCGAAGACCCAGGCCTTGCCCACCTCCCATTCGCGCGTGTCGTTGCCGACCCGGAAGCCGCAGCCCGGCGGAACGATCAGGGGCAGGTGGGTGACCAGGCGCACGTTGCTCACGCCCGTATGCGGCGGAATCCGGGTCTTGGGCTTCAGTACCGAGAACATGGCGCTCGGCGTACGTCCCGGCTGGTCGGGCTGGGGGGCGCCGCGCAGGGCCGCCATGGTGCGCGGGCAGCGCGCGGCATTCTCTTCGACCGGTGCGCCATTGTCGATCAGGCGGAAGGCGCTCCAGCTGAGCGACTTGTTCAGCTCGGCCCACTGGTTGAGCGGCTGGTCTTCGGAATAATTGATGTAGGGCGTGAAGCCTTGTTCCGCCGCCAGCACCGCGAGGAATTCCTCGCGGATGGCGACGGTCGACGCTTCCAGCGCGTCCAGCCAGGGAAACTCGCTGCGCGGGAAGAAGCTGGTCGGCAGCAGGCCCTGGTAGTGGAACAGGGCGGGCTGGGAGTCGTAGCGCCGCTTGCGGCCGGTCATGATGTCGACCGACTCGCGGAAGCGCGCCAGGTTTTCGCCTTGCAGCTCGCGCAGGTAGGGCGCCAGGAAGCTGTCCAGGTGGGCGCCGAAGTCGCGGTTGTAGGCATCGTGCCAGTCCAGCGCTTCGCGCACCACCGGCTGCAGGTCCGGCGGCAGGGTGTGCAGCGGCGGCGCCACCGCCGCCACCGCGGCGCAGGCGCCGGCCGCGGCCTGGCGCCGGCCCTGGCGGATGTACAGGCGGCTGCGCAGCACCAGCGCCACCAGGTCGTAAGGGTCGACCGTGAGCGCGCCGCGCAGGGCCGCTTCCTCGCCGTCCTCGTCCTTCTGCGCCAGGCAGACCACGGACAGGTTGAGCCATTGCTGCTTGTCGCGGCCGTCGACTTCGACCAGGCGCTGGAGCAGGGCGCGCGCCCGGTCCAGGCGCCCGGCACTGAAAGCCTCGTGCGACAGCGAACGCAGAGCGCGCGGATGGTCCGGCGCACGCGCCAGGAGCGCTTCCCAGCATTGCACCGCGCGCCGCATGTCCCCGCGCGCGTCCGCCTGCAGCGCCTGCTGTTCGAGCGCCGCGATTTCCTTGATGTCTGCCGTCTGCATGAGCCCCTGCCTCTTATCAGTATGTACTGTGGATTTTGTACATACGTATGCATATTGGCAAGTTATATTTACGCCGGGCCATCCTTCCGGGTGGCCGGAGACCACACCTTCGTGTCTGTCCGGCGCGCACAAAAGCGCCTACCATGTGCGCGGCTCACTTCACAATGGATGACACCATGGCGGTCCACCATGACGCTTCCCCACAACGGATTTTCCTGCAAGCTGGGCCGGCCGGCACCGCGCTGGTCGTCCGGCTATGCCTGCTGTTGCTGTGCGCGGCCTACTTGCAGGGCGGCCTCGAGAAGGCGCTCGATTTTCCGGCCGCGGTGGCCGAGATGGCGCATTTCGGGCTGCGTCCCGCGGCGCCGGTGGCGCTGCTGACGATCGCCGGGGAGCTGGGGGCCTCGGTGCTGGTGGTGGGCGGCTGGTGGCGCTGGGCCGGGGCGGCCTGGCTGGCGCTGTTCACGCTGGCCGCGAACGGGGTGGCCAACCGCTGGTGGGAACTGGCGGGACCGGCGCGCCGGATGGCGGAGAACGGTTTCTACGAACACCTCGGCCTCGCGGGCGCCTTCCTGCTGGTGGCCTGGCTCGACCTGCAGGCGTGGCGCCGGCCGCGTGTCTGAAGGGCTTACTGCAGCGGCAACGCGCGCTTGTCCGGCGCCGTTCCGGCCGGACGGATCTCGGTGCTCTGGTGCAGGGTGTTGCGCCAGCCTTCGGGATACAGGGTCCAGACCCGTACATAGCGGCCGCGGAACTGGCGCACCGTGTCGGTCACCTGCATCCTGGCATGGAAGCGCCCGGTCACGACCGCGGCCCGGCCGCTGCCGAGCAGGGTGATCTCCATGTCGTCCACGCCGTAGCCCGAAAGCTTGAAGTCGTCGCGCGCGAGCGCTTGCAGGAATTCGGTCTTGGTGCGCGCCCGGCCATTGCTTTCGACATGGTAGTACTCGCCGCCGATGAGAAGGCGCAGGGTACCGATGTCGCGGTTCGACACCGCGGCCGCGCGCTTGCGTTCGGCGTCGCGGACGGCGCTGCTGTCCAGCGGCGAGGCGGTGGCGGCCACGCCCGCGCGCGCGGCGTCGAAGGCCCGCGCCGGTGAGCAGGCGAGGGCAGCTGCGAAGAGGAAGAAGGGCAAATGGCGCATGCGGTACAGGAAGAGTCGTTGTTCTCCCTAGTATATAAATTCTTATGGGTAAGATTGTAACGAAGTATTGCAGTCCACGTCACAATCCGACATGATCCCGTGCCCGAATGTCGGGATTCATCTGCTACAGTCTGTCTTGTGCAGCGGCGGCGCCGCTCACCTTCGACCCCTTCGACCATCTTAGCGAGACCAGGCTATGCCAGCAGCTCCTTTGCCGTCCGACGAAGCCGAACGCCTGGCGCTGCTGCATGCGCTGTCCCTGCTCGACACGCCGTCCGAGCCCCTGTTCGATCGCGTCACCCGCCTCGCCAGCCAGCTGCTGCAGGTGCCGATCGCGCTGTTCTCCCTGGTCGACACCGAGCGCCAGTGGTTCAAGTCGCGGGTCGGGCTCGAGGTCGCCGAAACCCCGCGCGAACAAGCCTTTTGCGCCCATGCGATCTGCCAGGGTCCGCCGTTGGTGGTGAAGGACGCCACCGAGGACGAGCGCTTCCGCAGCAATCCCCTGGTCACAGGTGACCCCAACATCCGCTTCTATGCGGGCGTGCCGATCCGCACCAGCGCCGGCCTGGCGATCGGCACCCTGTGCGCGATCGACACCCGCCCGCGCGAGCTGAGCGCGCAGGACCAGGCCGTGCTGAGCGACCTGGCCGCGATCATCACCGAGGAAATCCGCTACCGCGAGCGGCTGGCGGTGGCGCGCGTCCAGCTCGAACGGACCGGCGCGGTGCTGGGCGCCAGCGAGGCGCGCTTCCGCTCGGTGTTCGACGCCGCCGTGGTCGGCATCGCCCTGGTGCTGCCCGACGGCACCTGGGTCAGCGTCAACCCGGCCCTGTGCCAGATCCTCGGCTACAGCGAAAAGGAGCTGCTGGGCATCCGCTTCCCGGAAGTGACCTACCCGCCCGACCGCGCCGAGGACGCCGAGCTGATCCGGCGCCTGCACGCCGGCGAGATCGAGCGCTTCACGCGCCAGAAGCGCTATGTGCGCAAGGACGGGAGCCTGGTCTGGATCCAGGTGGACGTCTCGCGCAAGCTGGGGCCGGAGGGCGAGCACGAGTACAACGTGGCGGTGGTCAAGGACATCGATGCGCAGAAGCGCGCCGAGGAAGAGCTGGCCGCCCTGAACGCCGACCTCGAGCGGCGGGTCGAGGAGCGCACGCGCGAGCTGCAGGAAGCGATCGGCCGCCAGCGCCAGGCCGAGCAGGAGCTGCGTGCGCGCGAAGTGCAGCTGCGCACCGTGATCGAGAACGCCAACGACGCCTACATTAGCCTCGACCGCCATGGCCTGGTCACGGCCTGGAACCGCCAGGCCGAGGAAACCTTCGGCTGGAGCGCGGAAGAGGCGCTCGGGACCACGCTCGAATGCCTGATCATTCCGCCGGAACTGGCGGGGGCGCACCAGGCCGGCATGCGGCGCTACCTCGAGACCGGCGTGGCGAGCGTGGTCGACCGGCGCCTGGAGCTGCCCGCCATGCGGCGCGACGGCAGCCGCCTGATGATCGAGCTGCGCATCCGCGCGCTCGACATCGACGGCGAGCCGCTGTTCAGCGCCTTCCTGCACGACATCACCGAGCGCAAGGAAGCCGAGGCGCGGCGCGAATACGAAAGCCGGCACGACGCGCTGACCGGTTTGCCGAACCGGCGCGCCCTGATGGAAGCGCTGCCGGTGGTGCAGTCGCGCGCGGGGCGCAGCGGACGCACCATGGGCCTGCTGTTCATCGACCTGGACGGCTTCAAGGCCGTCAACGACGAGTTCGGGCACGACGCCGGCGACGCGCTGCTGCGCATCCTGGCCGACCGCCTGCGCGCCGCGGTGCGCAAGACCGACAGCGTGTTCCGCCTGGCGGGCGACGAATTCACCGTGCTGCTGGAAGACCTGGGCGACGCCTGGGGCGACGCCCACCGCGTCGGCGCCAAGCTGATCGAGTCGGTCTCGCAGCCGGCGGCCCTGTGGACCACGCAGGTACAGGTGGGCGCCAGCATCGGCATCGCCCTGTGCCCGCCCGGCGCCGGCGTGGGCCCCGAGGCGCTGATCCGCGAGGCCGACCAGCGCATGTACGAGGCCAAGCGGGCAGGGCGCGGGCGCATCCGGCCCGAGCTCCCGGCTTCCGGCAGCCCTTGACCTTCCCACCGTGGGAAGGATTATGCTGTCCATATGTGATCGAGGAGCAAGCATATGGACCGCATCCATTCCAGCCATGAAACCACCCTGCGCATCGGCGGCATGACCTGCGCCTCGTGCGTCGCGCGCGTCGAAAAGGCGCTGCTGGCGGTGCCCGGCGTCGAGCGGGCCAGCGTCAACCTGGCGACCGAGAAGGCCACCGTGCACGGCGCGGCCTCCGCCGCCGACCTGTCCGGGGCCGTGCGGGTGGCCGGCTACGAGGCTCTGGAGGAAGCGGCCGGCAAGCCCGCGGCTGTTCCTGCGCCGCGGGTCGGACCGCCGTCCTGGTGGCCGGTGGCCGCCGCCGCGCTGCTGAGCGCGCCGCTGCTGGCGCCGATGCTGGCCCAGCCCTTCGGCCTGGACTGGATGCTGCCCGGCTGGCTGCAGCTGCTGCTGGCGACCCCGGTGCAGTTCTGGCTCGGCGCGCGTTTCTACCGCGCCGGCTGGAAAGCCCTGCGCGCCTTCAGCGGCAACATGGACCTGCTGGTGGCGCTCGGCACCAGCGCGGCCTACGGCCTGTCGCTCTACCTGCTGCTGGCGCAGGGCGGTCACGGCCACTTGTATTTCGAATCCTCGGCGGTGGTGATCACCCTGGTCCTGCTCGGCAAGTGGCTGGAAGGCCGGGCCAAGCGCCAGACGGTGCATGCGATCGAGGCGCTGGAGGCGCTGCGCAGCAGCGACGCGCTGGTGCGCCGCGATGGCCGCGATGTGCGGGTGCCGCTGGCGGAGCTGGCCGCGGGCGACCTGATGGTGGTGCTGCCGGGCGAACGGGTGCCGGCCGACGGCGACGTGCTCGAAGGCGCCAGCCACGTGGACGAGTCGCTCCTGACCGGCGAAAGCCTGCCGGTGGCGAAGCGGCCGGGCGACAAGGCGACCGGCGGCGCCGTCAACGGCGAAGGCCTGCTGCTGGTGCGCGCAACCAGAGTGGGCGCGGCGTCGACGCTGTCGCGGATCATCCGCATGGTCGAGGACGCGCAGGCCGTGAAGGCGCCGATCCAGCGCCTGGTCGACCGCGTCAGCGCCGTGTTCGTGCCGGCCGTGCTGCTGGTTTCGCTGCTGACCCTGCTCGGCTGGGGCCTGGCCACCGGCGACTGGCAGGCGGCGCTCCTGAACGCGGTGGCGGTGCAGGTGATCGCCTGTCCCTGCGCCCTGGGCCTGGCCACGCCGACCGCGATCATGGTCGGCACCGGCGCGGCGGCGCGCCACGGCATCCTGATCAAGGACGCGGAAGCGCTGGAGACGGCGCACGCGCTCGACGTGGTGGTGTTCGACAAGACCGGCACCCTGACCGAGGGCAAGCCCGCGCTGGTGGCCTTGACGGCGTTCGAGGGCGGGAACGAGGATGAGGCGCTGCGGCTGGCCTGGGCCGTGCAGCAGTACAGCGCCCACCCGCTGGCGCGCGCCGTGGCCGAAGCCGCGCAGGCGCGCGGGCTGGCGCCGGCGCCGGCCCTGGAGGCGGCGGCGCTGCCAGGGCGGGGCGTGCGCGCCGAGGTCGACGGCGCCACCGTCTTCCTGGGCAACCGCCGCCTGCTGGAGGAACTGGGCGTGGAGGCAGGCGTGGCGGCGGGGCGGGCGCACGAAAGCGCCGGACGCACCGTGTCCTGGCTCCTGGCGCGCCGCGGCGGTACGGTGGAGGTCAAGGGGCTGCTGGCCTTCGGCGACCGCCTCAAGCCGGGCGCGCAGGCGGCGGTGGCGCGCCTGCGGGACATGGGCGTCGAACCGGCGATGCTGACCGGCGATAACCACGGCGCGGCGCAGGCGGTGGCGGCGCAGCTGGGCATCGCGCGCTTCCACGCCGAGGTCCTGCCCGAGGACAAGGCGCGCGTGGTGGAACAGCTGCGCCGGGAGGGCCGCAAGGTCGCCATGGTGGGCGACGGCATCAACGATGCGCCGGCCTTGGCCGCCGCCGACGTCGGCATGGCGATGGCCGGCGGCACCGAGGTGGCCATGCAGACCGCCGGCCTGACCCTGATGCGGGGCGATCCCGGCCTGGTGCCGGACGCCATCGCGGTGTCGCAGCGCACCTACCGCAAGATCCGCCAGAACCTGGGCTGGGCGTTTGTCTACAACCTGGTCGGGGTGCCGCTGGCCGCCCTCGGGCTGCTCAATCCCGTGCTGGCCGGCGCCGCCATGGCCCTCAGCTCGGTGAGCGTGGTCGCCAACGCGCTGCTGCTGCGGCGCTGGGCGCCGGCCGCGCCGACGTATCCAATGATCGCCAACGGGGCCGCCGCGCCCCATCAACCAGGAGGAAGCATGATGTATGAACTGACCGTGGAAGGCATGAGCTGCGGGCATTGCGTGGGACGGGTCACCAAGTCGGTGCAGGAAGTGGATAGCGAGGCCAAGGTCGCCATCGACCTGCCGAGCAAGAAGGTGCGCATCGACAGCCGGGCCGAGCTCGAACGCATCGCCGCCGCGATCGACGCCGCCGGCTATCCCGTCAGCGCGCGTTCGGGCGCCTGATGCGATAGCGATATCAGGTTAAAAAATCTGTACCGATGGTATCTATTACGTTATATTTTGTTAGAAATTGGACAATGCAGGGCCGTATGACGCGCTGAACCGCTACGCTTTTCCGCCGGATTTTCCGACTTGCCCCCGGCGGCTTCATGGGACGACCAATGGGACACGGTGTGCTGGCAGAACCGACCGACCTGGCGAAACACCCGCCTACCGCTTCCCAGCTGCGCAACGTCGTCGGCGTGCTCGTCATCCTGGCCCTGCTGTTCTCCGTGCTGGCCCCCGCGGCCCGGGTGGCGCTGCCGGTGGCGCCCGAATTCATTCCGATGTACCAGTCGGTGCTGGTGGCCAGCAACCTGATCACCGGCATTTTGCTGCTCGGCCACCTGCATACCGGGCGATCGCTGGCCCTGGGCATCCTCACCCTGGGCTACCTGTTCACGGCGCTGATCGCGGTGGCCCACATGCTGACCTTCCCCGGCCTGTTCTCCGACGCGGGCGTGCTGGGGGCGAACAGCCAGACAGCGCCCTGGCTCACGGTCGCCTGGCACCTGCTGTATCCGCTGTTCGTGCTCGGCTACACCATTCCCTACCGCAGTCCGCTCCCGAGCCACTTCATGCGCCTGGGCGGCCTGCTGACGGCGCTGTTCGTGGCTTTCCTGCTGCTGGTCTCGACCTCGGGCGCCACCTACCTGCCGCCCCTGATGGACGGCCAGCGCTACCTGCCGCTCTACCGCTGGCTCAGCGCCGCGATCCTGGCGCTGTCGCTGTGGACCCTGTGGACCACGGCGCGCAAGCGGCCCCGCAGCGTGCTCGATGTCTGGCTGACGGTGGCGATGGCGGCCTGGGTGTTCGAGGTGGCGATGTCCTGCCTGCTCAACGGCGCGCGCTACGACCTGGGGTTCTACGCCGGCCGGCTGTACGGTCTGGCGGCTTCGCTGTTCGTGCTGGGCGCGCTGGCGATCGACAACATCGCGCTGCACGCGCGCCTGCACGCCACCTTCCACGAAATGGTCGACACCCGCGCCCGCGCCCAGTGGCAAAGCCTGCTCGGCACGGTGCTGCGCCAGCTGCCGGACGGGGTCCTGATCGTCGACCGCGACGGCCGCTGCGTGATGGCCAACGACCAGGCGCTGGGCATGGTCCGGCATTTCCTGCCGGCCGGCGCCGACGAGAGCGAAGGGCCGGCCACCATGCTTGCGCTGATCGGCGAGCCGGTGCGGCGCGCCATCGAGGGCCAGGGCTTCCACGACGCGGTGCTCGAGACCACCCACCAGTCGGGGCGCCGGGTGTACGCGGTGAGCGGGGCGCCGCTGCGCGACGGCGCGGCCGACCTGGCGGCGGCGGTGGTGGTGCTGGACGACATCACCGAGCGCACCGAGGCCAGCGCGGCGCTGCGCCGGGCCCTCGACCAGACCCGCTACCTGATCGAGAACACGCCGCTCGCCGTGATCGAATGGAACCGCGAGTTCGCCATCACGCTGTGGAACCGGCGCGCCGAGGAGCTGTTCGGCTGGAGCGCGCAAGAGGCCCTGGGCAAGCGCATCGATGCGCTGCCCATCGTGCACGAGGACGACGCCGAGCGCGTCTCGACGGTGGTGCGGCGCCTGTGCGACTCGGCCACCAAGTACGTCAAGTCGAACAACCGCAACCGCACCCGCGACGGCCGCACCCTGTGCTGCGAGTGGTACAACTCGGTCCTGCACGACGAGCATGGCGACATCGTCACCGGCTTTTCGCTGGTGCTCGACGTGAGCGAGCGCGAACAGGCGATGGATGCGCTCAAGGACGCCGACAAGCGCAAGGACGTCTACATCGCGACCCTGGCGCACGAGCTGCGCAATCCGCTGGCGCCGATCGCCAACGCCGCCTCGCTCCTGCGCAGCAAGCAGCTGCCGCCTGACCGCATCGAATGGATCGCGGCCATGGTCAGCCGCCAGACGGCGCAGATGTCGCGCCTGCTGGACGACCTGCTGGACGTGTCGCGCATCAGCCGCGGCAAGATCGAGCTGCGGCGCGCGCGGGTGGAGCTGGGGCGCCTGATCCGCGATACGCTGCAGACCAGCATGCCCCTGATCGAGGCCGGGCGCCACCAGGTGCTGCTCGACCTGTGCGCGGAACCGCAATGGGTCGACGCCGACGCGCTGCGCCTGACCCAGGTGCTGGCCAACCTGATCAACAACGCGGCCAAGTATACGCCGCCCTGCGGCTGCATCGAGATCGGACTCAAGGCGGTGGACGGCATGGCCCAGGTCACGGTGGGCGACAATGGGGTGGGGCTGGAGCCCGACGCGATCGAGCGCGTGTTCGACCCCTTCGTGCAGGTGGCCAGCGCCAGCCACCTGGCCCAGGGCGGCCTGGGAATCGGCCTGTCGCTGGCCAAGGGCCTGGTCGAGCTGCACGGCGGCAGCATCGCCGCCGCCAGCG
The DNA here is from genome assembly GCF_018119405.1 of Massilia sp. ST3. Lineage (GTDB taxonomy): Bacteria > Pseudomonadota > Gammaproteobacteria > Burkholderiales > Burkholderiaceae_D > Telluria. Next base: position 23,198 of record NZ_JAGPWC010000012.1, read on the forward strand.
AGGGGGCCGGCAAGGGATCGCGCTTCACGGTGCTGCTGCCGCTCGACATCAGCGCGCAAGCCCCCGCCGGCGAGCAGCAGGCCACCGACGGGGAAGGGGCCATCGCCTGCGACATCCTGATCGCCGACGACAACGTCGACGCCGCCGAGTCGCTCGCCTGGCTGCTGCGCTCGGAAGGCGCGAGCGTCGAAGTGGCGCACGACGGCGCCCAGGCCCTGCGCCTGTTCAACGCGCGCCCGGCGGCGATCGTGGTGCTGGACCTGGGCATGCCCGAGATGAGCGGGCTGGAAGTGGCCCAGGTGCTGTCGCGCCGCGTCCCGCGTCCCTTCCTGCTGGCGGTCACTGGCCGCGGGCGCAAGGAAGACCGGCTGGCCTCGTTCGAGGCGGGCTTCAACGAGCACCTGACCAAGCCGGTGGCGCCGCAGGAGCTGATCGGGCTGCTGCGCCATGCCTGCGCCCATGCCCGCACGGATGGCAACCGAGGGATGGCGACCGAGGAGCGATGACGGGAGGAGTGCGGCGCGCCCGCAACACGGAGCCTGGCATGCGAGCCGGATGATTGCATGTTTGCTAAGCTGCTGCTAGCATCCCATGCAGACCAACCTCCAGGAAGCCCGCCGTGGAATTGCTGACCCGCCTGTTCGCGCCGCGCCGCCGCAAGACCCGGCAAGAGGTGGCTGGGCGCGCTACGGAGGTGGCCCAGCAGGTCTTGTCCGACATCGGCATCGACCGCTTCCTGAACGGGACGATCCTGCTCGACCGCCAGTTCCGGCTGCGCTTCTTTTCCTCCACGCCGCCTTCCTCCGGGAGCGCCCTGGCCGCCATCGCCGTGCGCGACTTGCCGGAAGCCCTGATCCTGCGCGCCTATGTCGACGACGCCGGCCTGGACGCCGCCACCGTGCGCCGCCACGCGCCGCTGCTGGCCGATGGCCTGATGCGCGAACTCCTGGCGCGGGCCCCGGAACTGCGCGCACTGCCGCTCAACGACGCCCTGCGCGACCGCCGCCTGTCGGTCCGCTGAACCGGCGCGCCGCCACCCGTCCGCCAGTCCTGTGCGCGTCGCCGCGCGCAGGGGCGCTATGCTAGCTCCAGTTCTCGCCATCCAGGAAAGGAGCGTCCATGCCGCCGGCCCCGCCTTGCCCCGCCGTTCCGGGCGCCCCTGCCAGATGAGCGTCCGCAACCTGAATCGTTTGTTCGCGCCGCGTTCGGTCGCCCTGGTGGGTGCCTCCGAGCGCCCCGGCAGCCTGGGCGCGACCCTGCTGCGCAACCTGCAGGAGGGCGGCTTTCGCGGCCAGCTTTACGCGGTCAACCCTAAATACGAGCAGCTGGCCGGCCGGCGCTGCTACGCCGGTGTCGGCGAGCTGCCGGAGGCGCCGGACCTGGCCGTGATCTGCACGCCGCCGGCCACCATTCCCCAGCTGGTGCGCCAGCTGGGCGAGCTGGGTACCCGCGCTGCGGTGGTCCTCAGCACGCCCGCGCCCGCAGCCGACGGCAAGGAGGCGCACGGCCGCAGCCTGCGCCAGGCCAGCCTGGACGCCGCCCATCCTTATCTGCTGCGCCTGCTGGGACCGGACAGCGCCGGCCTCCTGATTCCCGGCCTGGGCCTGAACGCCAGCGTGGCCCACAGCGGCGCGCTGCCCGGGCGCATCGCTTTCGTGTCGCAATCCGGCTCGCTCATGACCGGGGTGCTTGACTGGGCGCGTACGCGCGGCATCGGCTTTTCGAGCTTCGTGTCCCTGGGCGACTCGAGCGACGTCGACCTGGGCGACACGCTCGACTACCTGGCCAGCGACGGCGCGACCACCGCCATCCTGCTGTATGTCGAGGACCTGCGCTATGCGCGCAAGTTCATGTCGGCCGCGCGCGCGGCGGCGCGCAGCAAGCCGGTGCTGGTGCTGAAGGCGCACCGCGAGGGCGGGCGCGCGGGGCGCCGGGAGACCATCCCCGCGGCCAGCGAGAGCGGGGCGCTGGCCGGCGCCGACGAGGTGTTCGGCGCCGCCATCCGCCGCGCCGGCATGCTGCGCGTGTACACCACCGAGCAGCTGTTCGCGGCGGTCGAGACCCTGGCCTATGCCCGGCCGCTGCACGGCGAGCGGCTGGCCATCCTCAGCAACGGCGAAGGCCCGGGCGTGCTGGCCCTGGACGCGCTGGACTACGGCGAAGGCGTGGCCGCCAGCCTGGCGCCGGAGACGCTGGCGCGGCTCGACGCGCTGCTGCCCGCGGGCTGGGGCGGCGGCAATCCGGTCAAGCTGTCGGGCGGGGCGCCGCCCGAGCGCTACCGGCAGGCCCTCGAGGTCCTGCTGCAGGATCCGCAGGCCGATGCGGTGCTGGTGATCCATTCGCCCACCGCCACCGCCGACAGCCGCGAGGTGGCCGAAGCCGTCGCCTCGGTGGCGCGCGGCGCCTCGCGCACCGTGCTTTCGTGCTGGCTGGGCGGGGCCTCGGTGGCGGAGGCGCGCGCCATCGCGGCCGGCGCCCGCATCCCGGCCTACCGCACCCCCGAGGACGCCGTGGGCGGCTTCCTGCAGCTGGTGAACTACCGCCGCAACCAGAACCTCCTGATGCAGGTGCCGCCCTCGATGACCGGCACCGTGGCCCCGGACCGGGGCGCGGCGCGCGCGCTGGTGCGCGAAGCCATTGCCGCCGGACGCCACCTGCTGTCCGACCCCGAGACCAAGGCCATCCTGCGCGCCTACGGCATGGCGCTGGTCGAGACCCGGGCCGCGCGCGACGCCGACGAGGCGGCCGCTTCCGCGCGGGCCCTCGGCTTCCCGGTGGCGCTCAAGATCCTCACCCCCGACGTGATGCACAAGTCCGACTTCGGCGGCGTTGCGCTCGACCTCGACTCGGAGGACGCGGTGCGCGCCGCCGCCCAGCGCATGCGGCGCCGGCTGGGCGAGGTCTTCCCGCGGGCGCGCTTCGAAGGCTATTCGGTGCAGGCCATGTGCCGCCGCTCGCACGCGCACGAACTGATCGTGGGCGCGGCCCTCGACCCGGTATTCGGTCCGGTAATCGTGTTCGGGCAGGGCGGGGTGGCGGTGGAAGTGACCGGCGACCATTCGGTCGGCCTGCCGCCCCTGAACCTGGTGCTGGCGCGCGACCTGGTCGACCGCACGCGGGTGGCGCGCCTGCTGGCCGGCTACCGCAACCGCCCGCCGGCCAACCTGGACGCCATCCTGGCGGCCCTGATCCAGGTCTCGCGCCTGGTCTCCGACATCCCCGAGATCGTCGAGCTGGACATCAATCCCCTGGTGGCCGACAGCAAGGGCGCAGTAGTGCTGGACGCGCGCATGCGCCTGGCCATGGCCGACCGCTCGGGCAGCACCCTGGACCGCCTGGCGATCCGGCCCTATCCGCGCGAGCTGGAGGAAACCATAGACTGGCAGGGCGGACGCCTGCTGCTGCGGCCGATCCGTCCCGAGGACGGCCCCGCCCACCTGGCCTTCTTCGACGCCTTGAGTCCGGACGACATCCGCTACCGCATGTTCGTGCGCATCCGCGAGCTCCAGCCTTCGCAGCTGGCGCGCTTCACCCAGATCGACTACGACCGCGAGATGGCCTTCATCGCCACGCGGCCGAATGCCGAGGGCGTGGCCGAGACGCTGGCCGTGGGACGGGTGGTGGCGGACCCGGACAACGTCAGTGCCGAGTTCGCGGTCACGGTGCGCTCGGACCTGAAGGGCATGGGGCTGGGGCGCATCATGATGGAAAAGCTGATCGCCTACTGCCGCCTGCGCGGCACCCGCGAGATCGTGGGCGAGGCGCTGCCGCAGAATTCACGTATTGTGGCGATGGTGAAGAAGCTGGGGTTCGAGGTGAAGATCGGGGAGGAGGGGATCAGGCAGATGCGATTGGTGTTGCGGTAAGGTCGGCGTCGCTAAATTTACCGTTAGTTTCAAGACCGTCGTTCCGGCGAAGGCCGGAACCTAAGCTCTGCATGCGCTAACGCGACGCAACGAACTTGGGCCCTGCCTTCGCCGGGGTGACGGTCTTGGGGGTAACGGTGCTATTTGCGCCAAGCTTGCTGGATGCTATCCTGACTCCTGTTCGACAACCGGATCGACCCAATGCTCACCGCGATCGACAACTACCTGATGGACAGCCGCCCGCGGCGCATCGAAAGCCTGCGCCGCTGGGCCGTGGAGTTCCTCTACTTCGGCATCAAGGAAGCGCGCGCCTGCCTGTTCGTCGGCGTGTTCCTGTTCGCCATGCTGCTGACGCCGCGCGCCGGCGTGCTCGGCATCCCGCGCTACGACGTGCTCCTGATCGTGGCCATCGGCCTGCAGCTGTGGATGGTCTGGGCCAGGCTGGAAACCTGGGACGAGCTGAAGGCGGTCTGCCTGTTCCACCTGGTCGGCTTCGCGCTGGAAGCCTTCAAGGTCTCGTCCAGCATCCAGTCCTGGAGCTATCCCGACTTCGCCTATACCAAGATCTTCGGGGTGCCGCTGTTCTCCGGCTTCATGTACGCGACCATCGGCAGCTACATGATCCAGTCCTGGCGCCTGCTCGACCTGCGCGTGCGCCACCACCCGCCGTACTGGATGGCGGCCACCATCGCGGTCCTGATCTACGCCAACTTCTTCACTCACCACTACATCGGCGACTACCGCTGGTACCTGGCCGCCTGCGCCCTGGGCCTGTACTCGCGCACCATGGTCACTTTCCGGCCGCTGGACCGCGACCGCCAGATGCCGCTGCTGCTGGCCTTCGTGCTGATCGGCTTCTTCATCTGGCTGGCCGAGAACATCGGCACCTTCTGGGGCGTGTGGCGCTACCCGAACCAGCTGGGCGCCTGGTCGGTGGTCCACCTGAGCAAGTGGAGCTCGTGGTCGCTGCTGGTGATCATGACCTTCACCATCGTGGCCAGCCTCAAGCACATCAAGGAAAAGATCCACGTGCCCGAGGCCTGATGCCTAGCGGCGGAAGCGCACGTCCTCGCTGACCACGGGGGCGTCGCCCTTGGGTTTCTTCGGCTTCTTGGGCTTCTTGACGATCTGGCCGCCGGCCGCCGTCTCGGGCACGCGGTGGTCCGGCGCGAAGCCGGCTTCCTCGACCCGCCTGATCAGCTGTCCCGTGAGCAGCTCGATCGCGGCGAGCTGCTCGACCTCGTCCGCGCAGACCAGCGACACCGCTTCGCCCGAGGCGCCAGCGCGGCCGGTGCGCCCGGTGCGGTGGACGTAGTCCTCGGCCACGATCGGCAGGTCGACGTTGACCACGGCCGGCAAGTCGTCGATGTCGAGGCCGCGCGCGGCCACGTCGGTCGCCACCAGCACCCTGACTTCGCCGGCCTTGAAGCGCTCCAGCGCGCGCAGGCGCGCCGGCTGCGGCTTGTCGCCGTGGATGGCGTCGGCGTCGATGCGCTTGGCATGCAGCAGGCCGACCAGCTCGTCCACGCCCTTGCGGGTCTTGGCGAAGGCCAGTACCTGGGGCCAGGCATGCTGCTTGAGCAGGTGGATGAAGAGTTCGGCCTTGCGCTTCTTGTCGACCGGCACCAGCCACTGCTTGACGGCGCTGGCCGTGGTGTTGCGCGGCGTGGCTTCGATGCGCACCGGTTCGCGCAGCAGGCGGTTGGCCATGGCGCGGATCGGGTCGGAGAAGGTGGCCGAGAACAGCAGGGTCTGGCGCTTCTTGGGCAGCACCGCGAACAGCTGGTCGAGTTCCTTGGAAAAGCCGAGGTCGAGCATGCGGTCGGCCTCGTCCAGCACCAGCACCTTGACTTCGTTGAAGCGCACGGCGTTCTGGCGGTGCAGGTCGAGCAGGCGGCCCGGGGTCGCCACCAGCACGTCGATGCCCTTGCGCAGCGCCATCATCTGCGGGTTGATGCTGACCCCGCCGTAGGCGGCCAGCGAGCGCAGCTCCAGGCCTTGCGCATAGGTGCGCACGCTCTCGTGCACCTGCTCGGCCAGTTCGCGGGTCGGCACCAGGATCAGGGCGCGCGCGGCGTTGCTGGACACCTTGCCCGAACTCTTGACCAGGCGCTGCAGCAGTGGCAGGGTGAAGCCGGCGGTCTTGCCGGTTCCGGTCTGGGCGGCCGCCATCACGTCCTTTCCGGCCAGCACGGCGGGGATGGCTTGCTGCTGGACGGCGGTCGGAGTGTGGTAGGCGAGGGTGTCGAGGGTGGCGAGGATCTGGTCGATCAGGCCCAGGGATGCGAACGACATGGAGGGAAACCTTGCGGCTGAAAAATGAACAAGCCGTAGTTTACCCTGCCGCGCCCCGCAACGCGACGTTTGCGGGCGGCGGTTCAGTGCAGGGCGACCAGCACCGACAGGTCGGCGATGGGCTTGACGGGCTCGTTATGCTGGCGGCAGCCGGACAGGGACAGGCAGACGACGGCCAGGACGATGCTCAGGATATGGCGAGCTTGCATGATGGTGCCCTCCGAGGAATGGCTCCATCATACGCTTTCGCCACAGGTATGCATGAAAAGTTCGATTCAGAAGCGGTAGGAGATGCTGGCGCGCAGGACCGGATAGAACTTGTAGTCCGACACGTCCTCGGCCAGGCGCAGCTCTTCCACCGAGACGTCGTTGGCCAGCGCGGTGCAGACGGTGCGGCTGGTGGTGCAGCCGATGCTGACCAGGTTGACGTGGGCCTTGCCCTGGTAGATGGCGCCGAGGTCGGCGCTGAAGTTCAGGCGCTTGTCCTGGCTGAGCGCATTGCCCCAGCCGATGCCGAGGTAGGGCGCGGCCTTGCGGAAGTTGACGCTGCCCTTCAGGACGCCGACGTCGGCGGCCGAGTATTCCTTGCCGTTGAGGCTGAACTTGCCGGCGCGGTCGGCGCTGCCGACGGCGTCGAAGCGGGTGCCGTTGTAGATCACGCCGCCAGTCAGGCGAAAAGGGCTGCCCGGACGCAGGTACCAGTCGAACAGGGCGTCGATGGTCTGCAGCTTGCCGTCGAGCTGGTAGTCGACCAGGCCGGAGCGCTTCTCGAAGTCGTGCTTGAAGTAGTTGATGCCGAAGCGGCCGTTGAGGAAGGTCTCCATCGGCACCACCAGGTGGACGCCGGCGCCGGTAGTGCCGGCATCGAGGGTGAGGCCGACCTGGGCGTGGGCGCAGGCGGCGGTGAGCAGGACGGCGCAGCCGAGGGCGGCGCGGACGGTCTTGTTGAGCGACATGGATGGCCTTTCGTGGTTTGAAGCCCGGCATTGTAGCCGCTGCGGCGCTTTTTTTATCGTCCGGCGGCCCGGTTTCGTCGGCCCATACCCGTCTCCGTCGCATAATGTCACTTGGCAATGGTTGTCATGGCTATGCTGGCCATGCCAATCACGATGGAAGGATAATCATGCTCTCAAGTACATTTCACCTTGGACGGCTGCTGCTGGCCTGGATCGCGGTCTACATGGCCGTCACCATCACCCTGCACGAAGCCTGGCTGGAGCATATCGGCATCCAGATCGAAGGCTACATCGTCCTGTTCGCCTTCATGCTGGGCGCCTGGGTGCTGTCGGTCGCCTTCTCGCACGTGCGCCGCGTGCGCCTGGTGGCCGGGCAGCTCAACCGCAGCACCCTGTCGAACCGCCAGCGGCGCAGGATCGAGGTGCCGTTCGAGGCCGGCGAAGCCTTCGACATGATCGACGCCGCGATCCGCGAGCTGCCCGGCTCGGTCATCGCCGACAGCGCCCGCGACAGCCTGCAGGTGCGCGCCAAGGTCAAGCGCATCGATCCCTACGGCGGCCAGTCGCCCTACGCCTGGGCGCTCGAGCACCTGTCGACCCGCCATAACCAGATCCTGGCCACCGTTACCCCGAACGGCGACGACGCCGGCAGCGTGACCCTGATCTGCGAGCCGGAAGGCCCTGCCTGGACCGACTGGTTCCTGGTCGACCACGGCACCAACCTGGAAAACGCCGAGGCCATCGTGCGCGCCATCACCCGCCGCGTCGCCGAGCGCCGCCGCAGCGAGCAGGCCAAGGTGCGCCAGACCGCCACCGAGAAGGAACTCACCGTGGCGCGCCTGAACCTGCTGCACGCCCAGGTCGAGCCCCACTTCCTGTACAACACCCTGGCCAGCGCCCAGGTGCTGACCCGGAGCGACCCGGCGCGCGCCGACGAGATGCTGGGCAACCTGATCTCCTACCTGCGCCACTCGCTGCCGCGCACCGAGGACGTGCCCTCGACCCTGGGCGAGGAACTGGAGCGGGTGCGCGCCTACCTCGACATCCTCAAGATCCGCATGGGCCCGCGCCTGAACCTGCAGCTCGACGTGCCGGACGCCCTGAAGAACGTGCTGTTCCCCACCATGATGCTGCAGACCCTGGTGGAGAACGCCATCAAGCACGGCATCGAACCCAAGCCGGGCGGCGGCACGGTCTGGCTCCTGGCGCGCGCCGTCGACAGCACGGTGGCGGTGACGGTGGCCGACGACGGCCGCGGTTTCACGGCCGAGGGCGGCGGCACCGGCATCGGCCTGCGCAATGTGCGCGAGCGCCTGCGCCTGGCCTACGGGACGGCGGCCGCGTTCTCGATCGTGTCGAATTTCCCGAGCGGCGTCGCGGCCACCATCACGGTGCCGCTGGCGGTGCAGGGTGGGGGAGCACAACATGCCTAACCCGCGCATCAAGTGTGTCATCGCCGAGGACGAAGCCCTGCTGCGCGAATCCCTGGTGGCCCAGCTGGCGACGGCCTGGCCCGAGCTCGAGATCGTGGCCGCCTGCGAGGACGGCGGCAGCGCGCTGGAAGCGATCGCCGCCCACCAGCCCGAGGTCGCCTTCCTCGACATCCGCATGCCGGGCCTGAGCGGGCTGGAAGTGGCCTCCAGCCTGCTGGACGCCGGGATCCGCACCGAAGTGGTGTTCGTCACCGCCTACGACCAGTACGCCATCGACGCCTTCGAGCGCGGCGCGGTCGATTACCTGCTCAAGCCGGTGGCGCGCGAGCGCCTGGCGGCCACCGTGGGCCGGGTGCGCGAACGCCTGGCGCGCGGCAGCCAGGACAGCGGGCAGCTGGCCGAGCTGCTGTCGCGCCTGTCGACGGTGGCGCCGCCGGCGCCGCGCGCCGAACCCCTGGTCTGGCTGACCGCCAGCCGCGGCGTCGAGACGCGCCTGATCCTGGTCGACGACGTCGCCTATTTCCAGGCCGATTCCAAGTACACGGTGGTGATGACGGCCGACGGCGAGGCCTTGCTGCGCAAGCCGATCCGCGACCTGCTCGAGGTGCTGGACCCGACCATGTTCAAGCAGGTGCACCGCTCGACCATCGTCAACCTGCGGGCGGTGGCGGCGGTGACCCGCGACGAGACCGGGCGCGGCACCATCCGCCTGAAGAACCGGCCCGAGACGCTGTCGGTCAGCCAGCCCTTCATGGCGCTGTTCCGCCATATGTAAGGACAGATGTAAGCAAGTGTGACATCCCCTACAGCTTGTAAGAATGTGGCCAAGCGAACACAGGGTAAAAGGTTGCAGATGATAAAGTTCGTCTTACAACATCCCTAGCTCGTGAGACCACTATGAAACATCTGATCCTCGGCGCGGCCATGCTGGCCGCCACCCTCCCTGCGCTGGCCCAGACCAATGTCAGCGTCAGCATCGGCCAGCCCGGCTTCTACGGCCGCATCGACATCGGCGACTACGCCCGGCCGCAAGTGGTGTACGCGCAGCCGGTGATCGTCGAGGAGCACCGCCACTACCGCGCCGAGCCGGTCTACCTGCGCGTGCCGCCGGGCCACCGCAAGAACTGGAAGAAGCACTGCCGCCGCTACGGCGCCTGCGGCCAGCGCGTGATGTTCGTGCGCGACGAATGGTATAACCAGGTCGTGGTGCCGCGCTACCGCGAGACGCATGTGTATGCGGCGCCGGTGCGCTATGAGGAGCCGCGCCATGGCGGCCATAGCGGCGGCCACGGTCACGGCAAGGGCCACGGCGGCGGCCATGGCCACGGCAAGGGTCACGGCCGCGGTCACGACTGATTCCGCGGCAGGTCCTCAGCAGTCATTCAATCCCGCTTCATCCATCGGAATGCCCGCTGCGATGGAGCTGGGATGGAGCATCGGCCTACCCGCTTAATCGACCGCCCGGGAACTCATATTTTCGAGACAAGATCTTTCAGCTTTTGGTCGAGTTCCTTGCTCTCTTCCAGATATTCCCTTCTCTTGTTGATCATATTGGTCACCAGGTCCTGGTTGTAGTTTGCCGTCTCCTTGTTTTTTCCAACATAGTCGGACACCGGCCGGCGTCCGGCGCAGCCGGACCGCGCCGATTTTGCAAGCATAGTAAGATTGCCTCATTGCCCACAGTCCGGCGCAAGGCCGGAACGGGCGTCATGACGGAGGCAAGCTTGCGCAGCGAGATCGTGATCGTAGGAGGCGGGGCAGGCGGACTCGAGCTGGCCTGCAAACTGGGGCGCAAACTCGGTCCGTCCAGGGTGACGCTGGTCGACAGCCGTCTTTATCATATCTGGAAGCCCTCGCTGCACGAAGTGGCGGCGGGCACCCTCGACATCCACCAGGAAGGCCTGTCTTACCCGATGCTGGCGCACGACAACGGCTTCAGCTTCGTGTTCGGTCCCATGACCGGCATGGACGCCGCCGCCAGGACCATCGCGATCGGCGCGGTGCGCTCCGCCAGCGACAACCAGGAAGTGCTGCCGGACCGGCGCCTGGAATACGGTTCCCTGGTGATGGCGGTCGGCAGCACCTCCAACTACTTCGGCGTGCCGGGCGCGCGCGAACACACGATTTCCCTCAACGCCACCGAGGACGCGGAGCAGTTCCGCCTGCGCATGCTGCGCCTGATGCTGGCGGTCGAGCAGCAGCGCGAGGAGGGCAAGGACGCGGGCCTGGACGTGGTGATCATCGGCGGCGGCGCCACCGGCGTCGAGCTGGCGGCCGAACTGCGCGAAGCCTCGGGCGCCTACGCCCACTACGGCTTTTCGTCGCTGGACGGCCGGCGCGACGTGCGCATCACCATCCTCGAAGGCGCGCCGCGCATCCTGGCGCCGCTGCCCGAGAAGGTGTCGACGGCGGCGCTCGACCTGCTGCAGCAGCGCGGCATCAAGGTGATCACCGATTGTCGTGTCACCACCATCGAGGCCGACCGCGTGACGGACAAGAACGGCAACGTCTATCCCGCCGACCTGTGCGTGTGGGCGGCCGGCATTCGCGCCCCCGAGCTGCTTGCTTCGCTGGGCCTGCCGACCGCCAAGGGCGGCCAGCTCGAAGTCGACGACCGGCTGCGGGTGAAGGGCGCCGAGGGCGTGTATGCCCTGGGCGACTGCGCCGCCTGCGTGGACGGCAAGGGCCAGGCGGTGCCGCCGCGCGCCCAGGCCGCGCACCAGCAGGCCGACTATCTGGCGGACGCTTTCCTGCGCCTGGCCAGGGGCGGCGCGGCGCGCGAGCAGCCCTACGTCTACAAGGACTACGGCTCGCTGGTATCGGTGGGGCAGACCACGAGCGTGGGCAGCCTGATGGGATCGCTGCGCGGGGCCAGCTGGTTTGTCCAGGGCACCGTGGCGCGCGCCATGTACGCCAGCCTGCACCTGATGCACCACCGCGCCGTGCTGGGATCGGTGCGCACGGGCTTGCTGGCGCTGGCGCGCTTCCTGATCCGGCGCAGCACGCCGATGGTCAAGCTGCATTGAGGGCGGCACCATGCGCATACCGCTGACCCTGATCCTGGCGGTGGCCACGGCCGGCGCGGCGGCCGCGCCCCTGAAGCTGGAATGGCGCGGGGGCCATGCGACCGCCACCGGCGCGTGCCCCGAGCACAGCGGCGAGGCCATCGCGGCCTACCGTTCAGGAAAGTTCCAGCTCATCGGGAAGGGGATCGACGCGGTCGAGGCGCCGAAGCCGCCGGCCAGTCCGGACGACAGGTCCGTCCCGATCGCCCACCTGGCGCCGGTCGGCGCCCAGGCGGTCGACCTGCGGTCCCGGCTGGACGGCACGAGCGAGATCCTGTACCTGGATTGCGACAAGCACACGGCCTACATCGCCAAGCGCGGCGGCCTGGCCGACCAGACCACCTGGTAGGGTCCCTACCTAGCCGAGTGAAGAGGCGCTAGCGGCGGGCGCTTCGCGCGGCAGGGTCATGCGCAGCACGGCGCCGCCGTCCTCGCCGCGCAGCAGGACCAGTTCGCCGCCCAGGTGGCGGGCGCGCTCGCGCAGCAGGCGCAGGCCATGGCAATCGGAGGCGCTCATGGCGGCGGCGCAGTCGCGCGGGCCTTCGCCGTTGTCGCGCACGGTAAGCATCAGCTGTTCGCCGTCGTCATCCAGGATCACGTCGACTTCGCTCGCCTTGCCATGGGTGGCCGCATTGCGCAGGCCTTCCTCGGCGCAGCGCAGCAGCACCACGCCCTGGGTGCGGCTGTAATGGCCGTCCTCGTCGGGCAGGCTGGCGCGGGCCGCCAGGCCCTGGCGGGCGGCGAATTCCGGGACCAGTTCGGCCAGGGCGGCGCGCAAGCCCAGGAACTCCAGCTTGTCGTTCCAGAGATCGAGCTGCATCTTGCGGTTGGTCTCGATGATCGTCGCCAGCAGCTGCTTCATCTGCGCGCTGCGGTCGCGCATCGCCTTGTTCTCGGCCGGGATGTGCTGGCTCAGGAGCGCCAGGTGCATGGTCAGGGCCGTCATCGACGAACCCAGGCTGTCGTGCAGCTGGCGCGCCAGCAGGCGTTTTTCGTCGTCCCAGCAGGCGGCCAGGTAGCCCAGCATTTCAGTAAGGTCTGCGGTGCGCGCCGCGACCAGGCGTTCGAGTTCCGGGTCGGAGTGCGGATGGGCCGGTTCGGTCATCGTTGGCTCGGTTGAATGTTTCCCAAATCATACAACAGTTGGTGGGGCGGCGGCGCGGCCGCGCGTCCCGTGCGCACGGTGCTGCGTGCGCTCCCGTACAGTCTGATGAGCCTTTGTAGGCGAAGCTGATCCCCGTGGCCGTAGCGCCACCCTACCAATCTGATAGTGCCAATAAACAACACCACGGGGGCTTCAATGACGAGCAAACAACAGCAAGACGCGATCGCACTCCTGACTTCGCAGCACAAGGAAGTCACGGCCATGTTCAAGGAATTCGAGGACCTGGGCGACCGCGCCAAGGCGAGCAAGAAAAAGATCGCAGATAAGATCTGCCAAAACCTCGTAATGCACACCATGATCGAGGAAGAGATCTTTTATCCGGCCATCCGCGGCTGTTCCAAGGAAGCCGAAGAGATGGTCGAGGAAGCCATCGTCGAGCATGCGTCCGCCAAGGACCTGATCGCCCAGATCCAGGAAATGGACCCGGACGAGGAGCTGTACGACGCCAAGGTCAAGGTGCTGGGCGAAATGATCGAGCACCACGTCGAGGAGGAAGAGAAGGAGATGTTCCCGAAGGTCCGCAAGATGGACCTCGACCTGGCGGCGCTGGGCCAGGAAATGGCAAGCCGCGCCGACGAGATCATGGCCTCGGCCTGAGCCTGCACCTGAAGCCCGGCGCCGCGGCGCCGGGCAGTGCCGTCAAGCTGCCGCCGACTGCTCGCGCGGCAGGCTGAGGGCGTCGAGCAGGCGCTCGATGTTGACCGGCTTGACCAGGTGCAGGTCGAAGCCGGCTTCGAACACCCGGCGCTGGTCTTCGGCCAGGCCGTAGCCGGTCAGGGCGATCAGCTTGACGCCGCGCGTGGCCGGGTCGGCCCGCAGGCGGCGCGCCACTTCGTAGCCGTCGATGCCGGGCAGGCCGATGTCGACCAGGGCCGCGTCCGGCAAGTGGGCGCCGGCCGCGGCCACGCCGGCCAGGCCGTCGCCGGCCTGGTAGACCGGATAGCCATGGGCCGCCAGCATGGTGGCCATCATTTCGCGCCCGTCTTCATTGTCTTCGATTAGCAGCACCGAGGGCTTGCCCTCGCCGCCGCCGCGCTGATCTTCCTGGGGCATGCCCTGCAGCACCGGTTCGGTATGCGGCAGGCGGATCACGAAGGTGCTGCCGTTGCCGGCCCCGGCGCTGTCCGCGCTGACGCTGCCGCCGTGCAGTTCGACCAGGCGCCGCACCAGCGACAGGCCGATGCCGAGGCCGCCCTGCGAACGGTCGATCGAGATCGCGCCCTGCACGAACACATCGAACACATGGGGCAGCAGTTCGGAGGGAATGCCGACGCCGGAGTCGCGCACGGTCAGGACCACGTCGCTGGCGGCGCGCGCCAGGCCGATGTCGATGCTGCCGCCGCTCGGGGTGTACTTCAGTGCGTTGTCGAGCAGGTTGGAAATGATCTGCTCGAGGCGGGTCGGGTCGCCGTCGACCCAGCCCGGGCTGAGGTCGACGCTGATGCGGTAGCCGGCGGTGCGGCCGGTGGCCCGGAAGGTCTCGAGGCAGCCGCCCACCAGGTGGGCCAGGTCGGTCGGCTGGCGCGCCAGCAGGATCTTGCCCGACATGGCGCGCGACAGGTCGAGCAGGTCGTCGACGATGCGCGACAGGTGCTGGCTCTGGCGCTGGATGATCTGCCTGGCGCGGCCGACCGTCTCGCCGCTCGCGCCGGGCAGGCCGATCAGCGCCGAGGCGCTGCTGATCGCCGACAGCGGATTGCGCAGCTCATGGCCGAGCATGGCCAGGAATTCGTCCTTGGCGTGGCTCTTGCGCTCGGCATCGCGGCGTTCCTCCATCTCGCGCACGAGGCGGCGGTTGGTGGCGGTCAGCTCGGTGGTGCGCTGGGACAGCTTCTCGGCCTGGCGCTTGAGCTGCTCGTTCTTCATCGCCAGGGTCACGAAGACCGACACCTTGGCGTGCAGGATCTGCGGGATCACCGGCGTGAACAGGAAGTCGGCGGCGCCGCGCTGGTAGGCCTTGAGGCGGTCGATCTCGTCGGCCAGGAAGGCGGTGACGAAGATGATCGGGATGTCGGCGGAGCGCGGACGCTGGTGGATCGCCTCGGCGGTCTCGAAGCCGTCCATCCCCGGCATGTTCACATCCAGAAGGATGACGGCGAAGTCGTGCAGCAGCACCTGGCGCAGGGCTTCCTGGCCGGAACGCGCGGAGAGCACCGTGTAATTGCTTTCTTCAGCCCATTGGTCGAGCAAGCTCGTCAGCGCAAGCAGGCTGGCGGCGTCGTCGTTCACGACCAGAATCTTGGGTTTATCGGTGGTGGCCACGATGGTTCCTGAAACGGTGTCTCGAATTGTGTCTTGGTATGCACTAAGAATAGCAGAGAGCTTTATTTCGCTAAAGCAAAACTCATGGTGAATCGAGCCATGATATCACGCGCAATAAAGTGCAAAAAAGCAAAAAAATCAATCGTGCGCGGGTGAGCGTGTACGCTGCCGCACATACGCAGGGGGAGCGGTATGCGATAGTCAAGCCGTGGCCTTTCCACCGCATCGATGGATACAGGGGCGCCTATAAGAGAGGACAACACATGAATATCGATACCATCGTCAATCAAGCATTCCACGGTCAATCGTTCCGCGAACTGGTGGATGCGCCGCTGACGGCCCTGCACGGCATCAGCGACAAGGAAGCCTCGGCGCTCGAAGCGCTGGGCATCAAGACCATCGGCGACCTGGCCGGCTCCAAGCTCGTGAACTACGCCATCGCGATCAAGGCGCTGGCCGGCTGCGAAGGCCTGACCAAGAAGGAGGCGGCCGAGGAAACCCTGCTCGACGACGCCGTCGAGATGACCTTCCCGGCCAGTGATCCGATCTCGGTCGACGCCGGCATCACCCGCATCGAGGTGGCGCCGGAAAAAGTCGAGGCCAGCACCGACCACCAGAACGCCAGCGCGATCGAGGCCCACAACCAGGAAGCTTTGGGCAACAACGCGATCCGCACCGGCTACCTGCAGCGCGGCGAAGGGGAGGGGAATCGCTGAGCCGGCGGTTTTCCTATTCATTCAGGGAGAGGGCCACGGGGCGTTGCTTCGGTGGCCCTTGTTGCGTTTACGGGGCGTGGATGCACGGTGGACGGGTTCCCCGTCCACGCGGTGATAGTAAGCAGGGAGATCATCCGGCGCGAAAGCGGAGCCTCGACCTATCACCGCGTGGACGGCCAAGCCGTCCACCCTACGGTAGGCCAAGGGTGTTCGAGGTTCAGCGGTGCGCAGTTTCCGCCACCGGCGCGGCAGCCGGCACGGGCGGCTTGACGGCGGCGGCCTGGCGGTTCGCGGCCGGCGAGCAGAAGCGGTTCTTGCCCGCGCGCTTGGCTTCGTACAGCGCGTAGTCGGCAATGCTGATCAGGGCGTCCACCGATTCGGCGTCGTCCGGATAGATGCTGATGCCGATCGAGGTCGACAGGCGCAGGGTCAGGTCGTTGATGAAGAAGGGCTCGGACAGCGCCTCGACCAGCTTCGCCGCCGGTCCCTGGGCGTCGGCCAGGCTGTGGATGTCGCCCAGCACCACCATGAATTCGTCGCCGCCCAGGCGCGCCACGGTGTCTTCCTTGCGCGAATTGGACAGCAGGCGCTGCGACACCATCTTGAGGATCTCGTCGCCGTAGGCGTGGCCGTAGGTGTCGTTGATCGCCTTGAAGCCGTCCAGGTCGAGGTACATGATGGCGGCCTTGGCGTGGCCGCGGTTGGCGTGCTGCAGGGCCGTCTCGATGCGGTCCTCGAGCAGGCGGCGGTTGGGCAGGCCGGTGAGGGCGTCGTGCAGCGCCAGTTCCTGCTGGGCGCGGCTGTACTGGGCCAGCTCCTTGTAGAGCAGGCGCACTTCGAGCATGTTGTGGATGCGCTTGTGCACTTCGAGCAGGTCGAAGGGCTTGCTGATGAAGTCGCGCGCACCCGCTTCCAGGGCGGCGATCTTGAAGCTGGGCTGGGCCGTGAGGGCAAGCACCGGCAGGTAGCCGCCTTGCTCGATTTCCTTCAGCCCCTTCATTACCTGGAATCCGTTCAGCCCCGGCATCTGCAGGTCGAGCAGGATCAGGTCGTAGTTGTGCTCGCGATGCAGCGGGCATACCTGTTCCGGCAGCATGGTCGAACTGACGCAGGTGTAGCCTTCCTCGCGCAATATCTCTTCCATCAGTTCGATATTGTCGGGCGAGTCGTCCACCACGAGGATCTTGGCGTTCAAAATGTCTTGTCTGCTCGGCATGCTTTTTCTCTTCTTGCGGTACTGGAGAGCGAATCCCTTTCTTGCTGGAATCGGGCTTTACCCATCTCTAGCTAGTCTAGCAAACCCCACAAAATTTCTTGTAGGACAGCGCCGCGTCCTCAGGTAGGAAGGTCAGCGACTGTGTCCGCGGGCCGCCGCAGCCACCATCGGCGTTGACGGACCGACAACGATTCCAATGGCAGCAATCAGCTCGCCGGGCTCCACGGGCTTTGAAATATGGGCCGAAAAACCGGCTTCCAGCGCCTTCAAACGGTCTTCCGACCGGGCAAACGCGGTCAGTGCAATGGCCGGGGTCAGCCCGCCGGCGTCGCGCGGCAGCTGGCGCACCCAGCCCAGCAGTTCCAGGCCGTCGACCTCGGGCATGCCCAGGTCGCTGATCAGGAGGTCGGGCGGCTGCGCGCGCAGCATGGCGAAGGCTTCGCGCGCGCTGGCGGCGATGCGTACGCCGGCGTGGCAGTCGCCCAGGATACGCGCGATCAGTTCGCGCGCATCGCGGTCGTCGTCGACCACCAGCACCGACATGCCGGTCAGGTCGCGCATCATCGGTTCCGGCGCCTCGGTTTCCAGCGGGAGGAGCGGCGCGGGCGCCGCCATGCCGGCCGCGCCGGAAGGCCGGGCGTCGCGGGCGGCCGAGCGCGGCGCCTTGGCCAGCGGCAGCTCGATGGTAAAGCTGGCGCCCATGCCTTCGCCCGCGCTCTCGGCGCGCACCGTGCCGCCGTGCTGCTCGACCAGGTGCTTGACGATGGCCAGGCCCAGCCCCAGCCCGCCGTGGCGCCGCGTCATCGAGGCGTCGGCCTGGCGGAAGCGCTCGAACACGTGGGTGATGAACTCGGGACGGATGCCGGCGCCGTTGTCGCGCACCATGATCGCCACATGGTCGTCGCGGCGGACGGTCTCCACCGTCACCACGCCCTCGCGCGGGGTGAACTTGATCGCGTTCGACAGCAGGTTCCACACCACCTGCTGCAGGCGGCCCGGGTCGCCCGCGACCATGCCGGCACCGGGGTCGATGCGCCGCTCGAGGCGGATGTGCTTGGCGTCGAGGGCGGGGCGCACGGTCTCGATGGCGGCGTCGATGAAGGAGGCCGGCGCCAGGGTCTGCATGTCGAGCAGCACCTTGCCCGAGGTGATGCGGCTCATGTCCAGCAGGTCTTCGATCAGCTGGGCCTGGGCGCGCGCGTTGCGCTCGATGGTGCTCAGGCCGCGCTGCAGGTCGGCCTGGTCGCGGCTGCCGCGCCGCAGCACCTGCGACCAGCCCAGGATCGCCGACAGCGGCGTGCGCAGCTCGTGCGACAGGGTGGCCAGGAACTCGTCCTTCATCTGGCTGGTGCGCTCGGCTTCCTCGCGCGCCTCGCGCTCGTTCTCGAGCAGCACCTTGCGCTCCTCGGCGGCGCGGCGGGTGGCGTCGTACAAACGGGTGTTGTCGAGGGCGATCGCGGCCTGGGCGGCGATGCCGCTGACGATGCGTTCGCTGCGCTCGCCGAACACCCCGGGTTCCGGATGGCCGAAGAACATGGTGCCCAGCAGCTCGCCCGAGCGCGCCACCACCGGCACCGCCATGTAGCTGCGCACCGCCGGGTGTCCGGCAGGCAGGCCGAACTGTGGCGCGCTGCCGGCGTGGCGTGGATCGCTGGCGATGTCGTCCACCCGCACCAGTCCCTGCTGGCGCAGGCCGGGGCCGAACAGGGCGGTCGCGCGCGGCTCGCCCAGGGTCTGGAACTCGGCGCTGGTCGATCCCGCCATGGTCGAGAGCGAGAACAGGATGCCGTCGCCGCTCCCGGGCGTGTCGGTGTCCTTGCCGTCGCCGTGGTAGTAGAAGGCGCCGAAGCGGGCGCCGCAGACGCCGTTGGCGGCGTCGGTGGCGGCGCGCAGCAGCGAGCGCAGGTCGCGCGTGGAGGCCAGGATGCTGCCGGTGCTGTTGAGCAGCTCGAGCACGTGCGACTCCTCGCGCAGCGCCTGCTCGGCGCGCTTGACCTGGTCGACGTCGGTGTTGGTGCCGAACCAGCGCACCACGCGGCCCTCGCGGTCGCGCACCGCTTCCACGCGGCTCAGGAACCAGCGGTAGTTGCCGTCCGCACCGCGGATCGGGAATTCCATCTCGAAAGGTGCGCCGGTGCGCACCGACTCGTGCCAGTGCTCGAGCATCGCTTCCAGCACCGCCGGGTCGAGCATGTGTTGCCAGCCCCAGCCCGTCGCTTCCTCGGGCGTGCTGCCGGTGTACTCGTACCAGCGCTCGTTGAACCAGACGATGGCGCCGTCGGCGTCCGCCATCCAGGCCAGCTGGGGGATGGTATTGGCCAGCGCGCGCAGCATCTCCTCGCTCTGGCGCAGGCCGTCCTCGGCTTCCTTGCGGGTGCTGATGTCCTGCACCACGCCGTTCATGCCGCGCATGCCGCCGCCAATGCCGCTGCCGTTGCCGGCGCTGGCGCCGGGACCGTCGCCATAGTCGGGGCGGCCGACCAGGGCGATCCAGCGCGCCCCGCCTTCGGCGCCCAGCACCCGGCATTCGATGTCCAGGTCAGTGCGCGCGGCGAAGGCTTCCAGCACCGCGTGGCGCAGGCGCGCGCGGTCGTCGCGCGCGAGCCGGGTGCGCAGGGCAGGCCAGTCGAGGGCCACCTCGGCCGGCAGGCCCAGGATCTCGGCGGCGCGGGCGCCGAAGCTGATGCGGTCCTGGGCCGCGTCCCAGCGCCAGTCGCCCAGGCGTCCGGCGGCCAGGGCCACCTGCAGGCGCTTGTTGTTCTCGACCAGGGCCTGCTGGTCCAGCTTGCGCTGGGTGATGTCCTGGAAGTACAGCGTCAGCCCCTCCGGCGAGGGATAGATGCGCATGTCGAGCCAGCATTGCAGGCGCCGGTAATAGAACTCGCGGGTGACGGTCTGGCGCTGCTCCATGGCGCGCCGGCAGTCGGCGGCGACCGAGGTGCCGTGCAGGTCCTCGAACTCGTCCCACAGGCTGCGGCCGAGCAGGCCGCCGCGGCTCTTGTTCAGCGGGGCCACCATCTGCAGCGCGCGGCCGTTGATGTAGGTGATGCGCCAGTCGCGGTCGACCGCGCAGAAGCCGTCGGTCAGGCTCTCGAGCATGTTTTCCATGCGCTCGTGGGCCTGGCGCAGGGCTTCCTTGGCTGCGATCAGCTCTTCCTCGGCGCGCTGGCGCGCCGCCAGCACGCTGCTGGCGTTGGCCAGGGCGACGGCGCGCATCGCCTCGAGTTCGTCGCGCTCGTCGCTCATGCCGCGGCTCCGAGGATGGCGGCGGCCAGGCGCGTGCCTTCGACGCGGGCGCGGATCTTGGCGAAGGCGGTGGCGCGGCTGATGCCGGCGTCGTCGAAGAAGGGCGCGAAGCCGGCGTCGTCGGTGGTGCCGAGCCGGTCGAGCGGGATGTACTCCGCGGCGCGCAGCACGCGGTCGCGCACCAGTTCCGCGCTTTCGACCTGCGGATCGCGCGGGTCGGTGACGCCGACGAAGATGCGCTGGTCCGGCCTGGCGTGCGCGCGGATCGTGCGCAGGACGCGCTCGGGCTCGGGACTGCCGGCCAGGGCCAGGTAGAAGTTGCCGGCGCGCAGCTCGAACAGCGCGGGCAGCAGGTCGGCGTAGCTGGCGACGGCATCGTCCTGCGGCGCGCCGGTCCAGCCCGTGGCCGAGACGTGCACGCCGATCAGCGCGCGCTGGGCGGACGAGAAACGGCCCAGGGCCAGGTTGTTCAGGTCGATGAAGCTGGCCAGCAGCGCGCCGCCGGGATCGAGCTGCATTGCCAGGCGCGCCTCGGCGAAGTCGATCTGCACCTTGTGCGCGCCCGCTTCCAGGCAGCGCCTCACCTCGGTCTCGTGTTCGCGCACCAGGTCCTCGAGGAACTGCTCGCGCGGGTAGCCGGGAATGCCCTCGGCCGGATACATCAGCGACAGCGCCGAAGGCGAGATCACCGCCTGCTTCACGGGCCGGGTCGCGTGGCGGCGCGCGGCGCGCAGGTAGTCGTCGGCGTAGCGCTGGTAGCGGAAGGGGCCGCGCACCAGGCGCGGCATGCGCTGGCCGTGGCCATGCGCGAGCGGAATGCGGAAGCCGTCCGGCGCCGTATTGGGGGCGCCGTGCACGGGATAGCTCCAGAAGTTCTCGACCTTGGCCTGTTCGCCGTCGCTGATCACGGGCGCGCCGGCCGCCTCGAACTCGGCGATCGTGGCGCGCACGGCATCGTCGAGAAGCGCGTCGAGAAGCGCGTCGACGAGCGCCTCGGGCTGCGGCTCGGCTTGTACATCGGCGGCCCCGGCGCGGCGCGAACGGCCGGCGGCCTCGCGCAGCGCCGCGATCAGGGCCGGCGGGCGGGGGATGCTACCGATGGGCTCAGTGGGAATCATCATCGAATGCCTTGGCGTGGGCGGCCGCGCAGCGCCGGCTCCGCTCGAAGCGTGCAGCACCGCGATGTGTCCGCCGGACATTGTATTCCAGCCGAGCCAGTCCGGCCCACACGCTTGTCACGCTCGCGCCGCCGGCGCGCCGGCCACTGTCGCCAGGGCTTCCTGCAACTGGTCCAGTTCGTAGGGTTTCTGGAGTGACAGGTAGGGGAATTCCAGGTGGCGCAGCAGGGTGTCGCCATAGCCGGATGCGAAGATCACGCGCAGTCCGGGCTGGTCGTGCACGGCGCGGCGCGCCAGGTCGACCCCCGACATGCCGGGCAGGCTGACATCCGAGAACAGCAGGTCGTAGCGCTGGCGCCCGAGCAGGGCCAGGGCGTCGTCCGGGTGCCCGACGCCGTCCGCCTCGTGGCCGAAGGCCCTGAGCATTTCGCACACCAGGTATTGGGAATCGAGATTGTCCTCCACCACCAGGATGCGCAGCGTGCCGCCGCTTTCGTCAGGCGCGGCGGCGGCGGGCGAAGCGGGCGCCAGCAGCAGCAGCACGCCGGCCACCTGGCCGTCTTCGCCGCGCACGGGCGTCAGGCGCAGGTCGCAGCGCTCCTCGCGCGTGCCCTGCGGATGGCGGAAGGACAGCGCCAGGTCGGGCAGCACGAGCGGTTCTCCGCTCCAGGCGCGCTCGAGGGCATCGCCGGCCGCCGCCAGGGGCGGGGGCATCACCGGCGGCACTGAGCCGCCCGGTACCCGTCCGTAGCCGGGGCCGGCGAGAAGGCCGTAGCTTTCGTTGAACAGCAGGACCATTTGGCGCCCCCATACCAGCAGGCCGGGGAGCGGCGCGTTCATCAGGACGTCGGCGGTCACGCGCAGGGGCAGCGGCCAGTGAGCGCTGTCGCCCACGGCGCTTGCGGACCAGTCGTAGGACGCGGCGCTGCGGGCGGTCTTGTCGGTCTCAAACATGGGCGATGTGTTGTAGGAACGAAAACATTCACGAATCCTACACCAAATGTTTCGGCCCCGGTGGCCCCAAGCGTGCGCGCCGCAAGCATGGGCGGCCAAAAAAAAGCCCGCTTCCAAGAAGCGGGCTGAATCTATTTCCTTGGAGGAGAATAGAGGAGACAGGAAGAATGATGCTGCAACGCGGCAAATAAATCCAATTTATCTTTTCAATGACAGTCATCAGTTTTTTGAATAAGCTGCGACACAGCCGCGAGCGCGCTTGTGGCGGATTTGGGTGCTCGCCAGCAGCGCACGCTTGGTGTGCATCCGAAAATGTTCTACGATGGCAACTATGTCTATCAATATGCTGCGCAACTCCGCGCTGCCCCACTGCGCCGAGGTCGCGCCGCTGTTCCGCGCCCAGCCGATGCGGCAGGAGGTGCGCCACGTCGCGCGGACGCCATATGCGCCCGCGCCGGGATATCATGGGCCGGATAAGGGCAGGGCTGGCAAGGCGCCGGCCGGCATGCCGCCGCTCGGGCGGCGTGCCGCCTGTCTCACAGAACAATGGGTTTCATGATTTTTTCCTTCTTTCAAAGCGTGATGCGCGGGACGCGCCGCCGTGCTCCGCGGACGGCCGGTCGCCGCCTTGCGTTCGCGGCCCTCGGACTGCCGCTGCTGGCGCTGCTGTTGCCGGCCGCCACGGTCTCGGCCGACACGCCGCCTTCCAGCGTGCTCGAGCGCCGGGTCAAGGCCGCCTTCCTGTATAAATTCCTGGCCTATGCCGAGTTTCCGCCGCAAGCCTTTGCCGACGGCGCTGCGCCGTTGGTGATCGGCGTCGCCGGTTCGGACGAGATGGCGGCGGAACTGGCGCGCATCACGGCCGGCCGCATGATCAACGGCCGCACGATCCTGGTACGCCTGTTCCGCGAGCAGGATGCCCAGACCCCGGTTCACCTGCTGTTCGTGGCCGGCTCCGATCCGGCCCGGGTCGGTCGCATGATGCGCGCCGCGCCGGTCATGTTCCTGACGGTGACGGAGTGCGGCAACCAGCAGCACTGCGGCAGCGTCATCAACTTCCGCATCGTCGACGAGCGGGTGCGCTTCGACGTCTCGCTCGACGCGGCCGAGCGCAACAACGTCAAGCTCAGTTCGCGCCTGCTGACGGTGGCGAACCGCGTCCAGAAAGGAGCCCCGTGATGCCCATGCACGATACCGGCTCCGTCCGCAGCAAGCTGATCCTGATGGCCGTCGCCACCACCGTGGTGGCCCTGCTGTCGGCCGGCGCGGCGATGCTGCTGCTCGACCTGCGTACCTTCCAGCGCTACTGGATCGACGACCTGACCACCCAGGCCGACATCGTCGCCACCGTGACCGCGCCGGCGGTGTCCTTCAACGACGTCACGGGCGCCGCCCAGAACCTGCGCCTGCTGCGCCTGCGCCCGCAGATCGTGGCCGCGGCGGTGTACACCTCGAACGGCGCGCGCTTCGCCACCTACGCCCAGCCCGGCGCCGAGCCGGTCTTCCCGGCGCGCCCGGAGGCGCCCGGCCACCGCGTCGAGCAGGACCAGCTGGTCATCTTCCGCAACATCGTCGAGAACGGCGAGATCATCGGCAGCGTGTACGTGCGTTCGCGCATCGGCCTGCTGGACCGCATGCTGAGCTATGGCGCCATCCTCGGCGGCGTGCTGCTGGGTGCCCTGGTGATCGCGGCCCTGGTGGCCTCGCGCCTGCAGGCATCGATCACGCGTCCGCTCGAGGCGGTCACCAACGTGGCGCGCCAGGTGATGCACCGGCGCGACTTCAGCCTGCGCGTGCCGGGCAACGACAAGGGCGAGATCGGGGTGCTGGTGGAGGCCTTCAACGACATGCTGGCCGAGATCGGACGCCGTTCGGAAGCCCTGCAGGCGGCCAACCGCACGCTCGAGCACGAGATGGAGGTGCGCCAGCGCGCCGAGCAGGCCCTGATCGTGGCCGACCGCCGAAAGGACGAATTCCTGGCCACCCTGGCGCACGAGCTGCGCAATCCGCTGGCGCCGATCCGCACCGGCCTGGACATCCTGCGCATCCGCAGCGGCGACGCCCAGGCGACCCAGCGCGCCACCGACATCATGGAACGCCAGCTGCGCCAGATGGTGCGCCTGGTGGACGACCTGCTGGACGTCTCGCGCATCAATACCGGCAAGTTCACCATCAAGATGGGCCGCGTCGAATTGAAGGCCGTGGTCAACGACGCCCTCGAGGTGGTGCGCTCGTATATCGAGCTGCATGGCCACGAGCTGGTGCTGGACCTGCCGGACCGCCCGGTCTTCCTGCACGGCGACGCCACGCGCCTGGCGCAGGTCCTGTCGAACCTGCTGAACAACGCCGCCAAGTACACCAACCGCGGCGGGCGCGTCGAGCTCAAGGGCTGGGTCGAGGACAAGACCCTGGTGCTGGAAGTGGCCGACACCGGCATCGGCCTGGCGCCCGACATGCTGGACTCGGTATTCGAGATGTTCGTGCAGGTCGATTCGACCCTGGAACGCAGCAATGCGGGCCTGGGCGTGGGCCTGTCGCTGGCGCGCAAGCTGGTGGAGCTGCACGGCGGCAGCATCAGCGCGCATAGCGAAGGCCTGGGCCACGGCAGCCGCTTCGTGGTGCGCCTGCCGATCGTGGTCGATCCCGAACCCCTGACCAAGCCGACTCCGGCCGCCTTCATCAGCACCGAGACCTACCGTATCCTGCTGGCGGACGACAACGTCGACTTCGTCAACAGCATCGGCGCGCTGCTGACGGCGATGGGACACAGCGTGGTGATCACGCACAACGGTCCCGACGCGCTGGCGGCGGCCGCGCGCTTCTGCCCGGACTACGCCTTCCTGGACATCGGCTTGCCGCACATGTCGGGCTACGACCTGGCGCGCGGCATCCGCAAGCTCTCCTGCGGCGCCATGACGGTGCTGATCGCCGTGACCGGCTGGGGCCAGGAGAAGGACCGCCAGCTGGCTTTCGAGGCGGGCTTCGACCACCACATGGTGAAGCCGGTGCGCTTCGAGCAGATCGAGGAAATCCTGGGCAACCGCAGCATCATCAAGAAGCTGCGGACTTGAGGGGGGCAGGGCGCGACGGCTTCCGGTAGGGTCGGCGGCTCCGCCGCCGGCGCGGTGATAGGGAGAGGCTCCGCTCTGGTGCGGGATGATCCCGATGCAAGCTATCGCCGCGTGGACGGCAAAGCCGTCCACCCTACGAAAAACTCACTGCGGCGCAGACTCAGTCAGACAGACCCTAGCCGCCAACCCTGGGTAAGCACCGGTTCGTACGGACGAAAAAAAACGGAAGCGCATGACGCGCTTCCGTCCCAACTCAAACCAGGCTGCGTTACGCCTGTTTAGCCTTGCGGCGGCGTGCCAGGAAGCCCAGGACGCCGAGGCCGCCCAGCATCATGCCGTAGGTTTCCGGTTCCGGAACCGGGGCCAGCATCACTGCGCCGCCGAAGCTGGCGCCGGTGTCGCCGACCAGGTTGCCGCTGACTTGCAGGTAGTAGTCGCCAGCAGCCAGGTTGTCGCTGGAGATGCTCCAGACGTCCATTTCACCGCTCATCATCGAGGTGCCGTTGGTGATCAAGGTGTCGCCTTCGCCATACAGGGCCAGGCCGGTGATGTCCAGGCCGACGTCGGCGGTGCGGCTGATCGACGAGATGATTGCATCGAGGTTCATGCCCACGGTACCGTCCACGGTGAAGGTGAAGCGGTCGGCGAAGGTGTTGCCTTCGTTGCCGGCTTCAAAGGTGTCACCGAAGAAGGCGCTATTGTCGATCAGGTCGAGTGCCTGCGGCGAATTGCCGACGACCTCTTGGGCCATCACAGCCGACGAACCGAACGAAGCGGAAGCCAACACAATTGCAGCAATCAGAGATTTTTTCATTTCTTTCCTCGCATAGAATCAGCCGCGTCCTGCAGCTTGGGTTTCAAGAATCGGGGAACTCCATGCTATCAAAAGAGCATGAAAAAGCACGCCGGCACGTGCTTCAGTGCGCAAGGCAGATCCTTTATTCCGAGAATCAACAAATTTCCAATGGGACATGCTAAAAGTCCGTTCTTCATAGGAGAACTCGTCTTTTAAAGGTTGATGAGTAGCAAAAAAACGCTGAGTTGCGAAGATGATGTCAGGCTAGTCCTACGCGAAGAGGAGAGGCAATCCGGCGTCGAGCGCCTGGGAGTTAACAGCATCTTATTAAGCGAAGGCTAAGAAATGCAGGGTAGATGCGCGATATTGCTGAGTTGGCGCAATGCGCGCCGTGCGGAAGAGTGCCGGAGAACGAATATTCGCGGCTGAAAAGAAAAATGGCCCAGAATCACTTCTGAGCCATTTTTGGAATAACTGGCGCGGCTGGCAGGAATCGAACCCACGACCCCTTGGTTCGTAGCCAAGTACTCTATCCAGCTGAGCTACAGCCGCCCGAAGCACGCATTATAGCAGCATGTGCCGGATTGGCAAACCCCCAGTCGCTGGACGTTCCGGCACGCCGGCGCCGCGAATGCGCTCCGCACCTTGGGAATGGCCCGGAAACGAAAAAAGGGACCAGATCTTTCAATCTGGTCCCTCATATTCTGGCGCGGCTGGCAGGAATCGAACCCACGACCCCTTGGTTCGTAGCCAAGTACTCTATCCAGCTGAGCTACAGCCGCCCGATGCACGCATTATAGCGGCGTACGCGCTTCTTGGCAAATCGGTATCCCTTGGTATTGCCGAAGGGCAGGCCCGGAAACGAAAAAAGGGACCAGATCTTTCAATCTGGTCCCTCATATTCTGGCGCGGCTGGCAGGAATCGAACCCACGACCCCTTGGTTCGTAGCCAAGTACTCTATCCAGCTGAGCTACAGCCGCCCGATGCACGCATTATAGCGGCGCGCACGCTTCTTGCAAAGGCTCATCGCCATTTTCCCTGCCGGCCGCCTCTGCGGAGCGGGGCGGCAGCTTCGCGGCGGGCGGCGCCAACGAAAAAAGGGACCAGATCTTCCGATCTGGTCCCTCATATTCTGGCGCGGCTGGCAGGAATCGAACCCACGACCCCTTGGTTCGTAGCCAAGTACTCTATCCAGCTGAGCTACAGCCGCCCGAGGCACGCATTATAGCAGCGACACTTTGTTTCCGGAAGTCTCATTTTGTTCCGCAGCCGGGGCGCGCTCTGGTAGATTAGGCGGACGGGTTTCTGGAACGGAAGAATATGTCGTATTTGACGAGGGCCGCACGCGGCGGCCTGCATCGCCTGCTGTCGGCCCTGGCCCTGTGTGCGCTGCTGGCCGTGCCGGCTGGAGCGGCCCAGCGCAGCCTGCGCTTCGAGCATCTCTCGATCGAAGACGGCCTGTCGCAGCAATCGGCCCTGACCATCCTGCAGGACCGCCAGGGTTTCATGTGGTTCGGCACCCAGGCCGGCCTGAACCGCTTCGACGGCTACCGCATGACGGTCTACCGCAACGATCCCAACGATCCCGCCAGCCTCCCGGATAACTTCGTCTCCGCCTCCTACGAGGATGCCGGCGGCCGGCTGTGGTTCGGCACCAAGGGCGGCCTGGCGCGCTTCGATCCGGCCAGCGCCCGCTTCGAGCGCTACGTCCCGCTCGACGCCGAGGCCGGGCGCAGCGGCCACCGCGCCGTCTACGCCATCACCGCCGCGCCCGGCGGCGCCCTGTGGCTGGCGACCAGCGACGGCCTGCTGCATTTCGATCCCGCCACCCGGCGCTTCCGCGCCTACCGGCACGATCCGGACGATCCGGCCAGCCTGCGCGACAACCGCGTCACCGCGCTGGCGGTCGACGGCCAGGGCCAGCTGTGGGTCGGCACCGAAGGCGGCCTCGACCGGCTCGACCCGCGCAGCGGGCGCTTCAGCCACCATGCCGTCGAACCGGCGCTCGACGCCCAGCGCAACACCGTACTGTCGCTGTCGATGGGGCCGCGCGACACGCTCTGGATCGGCACCGCGGCCGGGCTCGAGGCGTGGCGCCTGGACGCCGGCGGGGGGAGCCCCCAGCGCCGCCACCTGGGCTTGGCCGAGGGCATGCCGGACGTGCGCATCATCAGCCTGTACCACGACAGCGGCGCCCAGCTGTGGGTCGGCACCGACACCGAGGGCCTGAAGTGGCGCGATCCGGCCAGTGGCCGCTTCGATTCCTGGACCCATGCCGAGAACGACCAGCACAGCCTCTCGGACAACCAGGTGCCGGCGGTGCTGGTCGACCGCACCGGCACGCTCTGGGTCGGCACCTACTATGGCGGCGTCAACCGCACCGACCTGGCCAGCGGCGGTTTCACCCGCTATGGCGACGGCCAGGGCCTGGGCCGCAGCCGGGTGCGCGCCATCATGGACGACGGCGCCGGCGGGCTGTGGCTGGGAACCACCGGCAACGGCCTGCTGCGCCTGGACCGCGCCAGCGGCCGCCTGCGGCAGTATGCCGGTCCGCGCCTCCCCAGCGAAGTCGTGACCTCGCTGGCGCGCGCCCGCGGCCGCCTGTGGATCGGCACCCCGATGGGGCTGGTCTGGCGCAACGACCAAGGGCGCATCGGCCGGGTGGCGCTGGGCCCGGGACCGGCGGCCAACTATGTGAACGCCATCCGCGAAGGGCGCGACGGCACCTTGTGGGTGATTACGCGCGGCGGCCTGTCGGCGCTGCCGCCCGGGTCGGACGTGTCGCGCAGCTGGCGCCACGATCCGGACGACCCCACCAGCCTGGGCGACAACTACGGCTTCGCGGTGCTGGAAGACCGCCAGGGCATCGTCTGGATCGGCACCGAGACCGGGCTCGAACGCTTCGACCGCCAGGCCGGCACCTTCACCCGCTTCCGCCACGATCCGCAGGACCCGCACAGCCTGCGCCACAGCCGCGTGTACTACCTGAAAGAATCCTCGCGCGGCGAGCTGTGGATCGGCACTGCCGGCGGCCTGCACCGCATGGAAACGGGCGGCGCGCGGCCGCGCTTCCGTTTCTTCCCCTTCGCCCAGGGCCAGGAAGCGCTGCCGGTCGGCGCCGTGCTGGAGGACGCGGGCGGGGTGCTGTGGGTCAGCACCACCGCCGGCATCACCCGCCTCGATCCGGTCAGCGGCCAGATCAAGAACTACACCTCCAAGGACGGGCTGATCGACGGCTCCTTCTTCGTCGGCGCGGGCTGGCGCAGCGCGGACGGCCAGCTGCATTTCGGCGGCATCAACGGCATGACCTCGTTCCGGCCGGAAGCGGTACGCGACAATCCCTTCCCGCCGGTGCCGGTGATCACCGACCTCCTGGTGCTGAACCGCTCGCGCGCCGCCAGTCTCGGGGACATGCGCGAAGGCAAGCGCGAGATCACGCTGTCCCACCGCGATTCGGTGTTCGCGCTCGAGTTCGCGGCGCTGCATTTCGCCGACCCGCAGGGCAACCGCTACGCCTACCAGCTGGAAGGCTTCGACCAGAACTGGGTCGACACCGATGCGCGCCGGCGCTTCGCCACCTACACCAATCTCGACCCGGGCAGCTACGTGTTCCGGGTGCGCGCCAGCAACAAGGACGGTCTGTGGAGCCAGGAAGCGGCCACGCTCGCCATCACCATCACGCCGCCGTTCTGGAAGACCTGGTGGTTCCGCACCCTGGCCGTGGCCATCGTCCTGGCGCTGTCCTACCTGCTGTACCGGCTGCGCGTGCGTGTGCTGGTGCGGCAGAAGGGCTTGCTGGAACGCGAGGTGGGGGTGCGTACCGCCGAGCTGCTGCTGCAGAAGGAAGCGGCCGAGCGGCGCAAGCGCGAGGTCGAGCGCCAGAAGGAAGTGGTGGAGCGCGCCCACCGCGACATCGCGCTGCTGTCCGACATCGGCCGCCTGCTGACGGCCAACCTGGACAGCGAAGCCATCATGCGCACCCTCTACGAGCACGTCCAGGCCCTGATGGACACCCGCAGCTTCGCCGTGGCGCTGCGCCAGCCGGAGCGCGGGACGATCGGCTTCCCGTTCGCGGTGGTCGACGGCCGGCGCGTGCCGGCCTTCGAGATCGCGGACGATCCGCGGCGCCACCTGGTGGCCTGGAGCATGGCGGGCGGGCGCGAGATCCTGGTCGGCGACCTGGCCGCCGAACTGCCGGCCGTGCTGGGCCAGGACGGCGGCGCGGACCAGCCGCTGCTGGAAAGCCTCACCCAGGCGCTGATGGAGACCAACCGGGAAAAGCCTGGTTCGCTGCTGTGCGTGCCGGTATCGGTCGGCGAACGCGTGGTCGGCGCCGTCACGGTGCAGAGCCCCACCTTGCACGCCTATGGACAGGTGCACCTGGACATGCTCGAGACCCTCGCCGCCTACGTCGGGGTGGCGATCGACAATGCCCAGGCTTACCACCAGCTCAAGCAGACCCAGGCCCAGCTGGCGTCGCACGAGAAGCTGGCCTCGCTCGGATCGCTGGTGGCGGGCGTCGCGCACGAGCTGAACACCCCGATCGGCAACAGCCTGCTGATGGCCAGCACCCTGCAGGAAAAGACCCTGGCGGTGGCCACCCGCTTCGACCAGGCCCAGCTGAAACGCTCCGACCTGGCCGACTACATGGCGGCATCGACCGAAGCCTCGGACCTGATCGTGCGCAGCCTGCACAACGCGGCCGAGCTGGTGAGCAGCTTCCGCCAGGTCTCGGTGGACCAGGCCAGCGCCCAGCGCCGCCGCTTCGACCTGGCCCAGGCCTGCCACGAAATCGCGGCCACCATGATGAACACGGTGCGCCTGGCCGGCCACAGCCTGGTCGTGGAGGTTCCTTCCGGCATCATGATGGACGGTTTCCCCGGGCCGCTGGGGCAGGCCATCATCAATTTCGTGAACAACGCGATGCTGCACGCCTTCGACGCTCCCGGCGGCCGCATGCGCCTGTCGGCGGAGGCGGGCGAGGGAACGGTGCGCATCGTCTTCCGCGACGACGGGCGCGGGGTGGCCCAGGAACACCTGGCGCGCATCTTCGACCCCTTCTTCACCACCCGCATGGGGCAGGGCGGCACCGGCCTGGGCCTGAACATCGTCTACAACATCGTGACCTCTCTGCTCGGCGGAACGATCCGCGTAGAAAGCGAGCTGGGCCAGGGTACGGCCTTCGTGCTCGACCTGCCGCTGCGCGCACCCGATGCGCGGGTGGCGGAGGATGCGGCGCAGGCCTGAACGCGGCGCAGCCGCCCCCCGGTTTCGACACTTCGGCCCGCGAATCGCACGGCCTGTCGCCGGGCGGGCCCGGGGGCGGACTTGCCTGGCTACACTCGCAGCATCATTCAATGGAGAACGCCGTGAAACCCATCCTGTCCGCCATCCTCGCGCTGTCCTTCCTGGGCTGCGGCGCCGCCGCCGCGCAAGACGCCAGGGGCGGCGCCGCCGCCCCAGCCGCGGCCGAAAAATGGCTGAAGCTGGTCGATGCGGGCGACTATGCCGGCGCCTGGAACACCAGTTCCGCCGACGTGCGCGCCAATCATTCGAAATTCTTCTGGACCACGCTGATCGGGGGCGTGCGCCTGCCCCTGGGCGAGGCCAGGTCGCGCAGCTTGAAGTCGGCCGTCCCCAAGGCCGAGGGCAGCCGGGTGGCGCTGGAATACGCCTCCCGGTTCGAGAAGGACAAGCAGGCCCGCGAAACGGTCACCGCGGCCCGCGACAAGGACGGCGCCTGGCGCGTCACCGGCTACAGCATCGACGCCACGACCGACCGCTGAATGCCGGCGCTCGGCTAGAGCAGGTTGCGCGGCTGGCCCGCTTCCCAGGCTTCGATATTGTCGATGAGCATGTCGGCGAGCCGCTGCATGGCGCCGCCGCTGGCCCAGGCCACATGGGGCGTGAGGATGAAGTTCGGCAAGCGCAGGCGCAGCAGCGGGTTGTCCGGCGCGGGCGGCTCCTTGCTCAATACGTCGAACCCGGCGCCGCCGATCCGTCCTTCGCGCAAGGCTTCGGCCAGCGCCGCCTCGTCGACCAGGCCGCCGCGCGCGGTGTTGATGAGCAGGGCGTCGCGCCGCATCAGTCCCAGCTCGCGCGCCCCGATCAGGTGGCGCGTCTGTTCCGTCAGCGGCAGGTGCAGGCTGATCACGCTCGCGGTGCGCAGCAGTTCGTCGAGTTCCAGTTGCAGCACGCCGGGGTCGGCGATCGGCGAGCGTGAAGTGGCGCACACCTCCATGCCGAAGGCGCGCGCCAGGTGCGCCACCTGCTTGCCGAGCGCGCCGTAGCCGACGATGCCGAGCCGGCTACCGGCCAGGTCGCCGATCGGATGGTCGAGCAGGCAGAAGCGCGTGGAGCGCTCCCATTGGCCGGCCTCGACGTCGGCGATATAGGCGCGCAGGTTGCGGCGCAGGGCCAGCAGCAGCGCGAAGCAGTGTTCCGGCACCGAGACCGTCGAATAATTGCGGATATTCGACACCACGATCCCGCGTTCGCGGCAGGCGGCCAGGTCGACGTTGTCGCTGCCGGTGGCGGCGATCGCGACCATCTTCAGCTCCGGCAACTGCGCGATGGCGGCGGCGCGCAGCGGCACCTTGTTGGTGACGGCCACGGACGCACCGCGCAGGCGCTCCACCACGTCCTGTTCGGCGGTGGCGGCGTGGTCCTCCCAGGCATGGGCGAAGGCGGGCTTGCGCACGTCGGCGATCAGGCTGTCGCGGTCGAGGAAGACGATTCGGTGCATGGGGTCCTTTCGCGGCGGGCAAAACCCCATTGTAGAACAGGCGCACAGTGCGCAGACAGGCGCGGAGGGAAGAGAGGAAGCAGAAAAGGGGGCGAAGACAGGGCGGACCCTGCCTTCGCCAGGATATGGTGGAGCCCGAGCGAGGGGGACTTGAGCTCTCGGGGATTGTTATTTGTGTTGGGCCTCGGCCTTGGCGGCGACTTTGTCCGCCTTCGCTTCGGCTTTCTCGGTGGTTTTTTCCACCTTGGCGTCCGCCTTCTCGGCGGCTTTCTCTGCCTTCGCATCGGCCTTCTCTAGCTTTGCGTCGGCCTTGTCGGCAGCCTTGTCAGCCTTGACCGCGGCCTTGTCGGCCTTGGCATCAGCCTTCGCGACCTTCTTGTCATGCTTGGCTTCGGCCTTCGCCTCTTTCTTCTCCGCCTTGGCTTCGGGAGTGGTGGCGGCGGTGCTGGTGGCGGCGGGAGTCTGGGCGAACACGGAAGTAGCGAACAGGCCGGCGAACAGGGTAGCGACGATTTTGCTCATAGTGTCATTCCTTCGTTTTCGTTGATGAAAGGTGGGAAGCAGTTCCCGTGTTACTGAGTCATCAACGTGGACGCTTTGCCCGCGGTTGACGCGCGCTTCGCGCATTTACAAGCGCTTACAAATGGCCGTCGCGACATGATCGGCGCGGGCAAGGTTCGTTGCCGAACAGTCGCAGCGGCCTGGCCCGCCTAGACTCGGGCCATCTACTGCCGGAGGTACCGCCATGCCTGACGCGCTCAAACTCTATAAAGCCAAGCGCAATTTCTCGATTACATCGGAACCCGCGGAGGGCGGGGAAGCCAGTCCCGATGCCCTGACTTTCGTGATCCAGAAGCACTGGGCCAGCCGCCTGCACTACGACTTGCGCCTGGAGCTGGACGGCACCATGAAGAGCTGGGCCGTGCCGAAGGGACCCAGCTACGATTCGCGCGACAAGCGCATGGCCGTGCACGTCGAGGACCATCCCATTTCCTATTCCGATTTCGAAGGGGTTATTCCAGAGAAGCAATATGGCGCAGGTAAGGTCATCATCTGGGACAAGGGCACCTGGACCCCACTGGAAGACCCGCACAAGGGCTTTGCCAAGGGCAGCATCAAGTTCGAGATGCACGGCCACAAGATGCACGGCCGCTGGACCCTGGTGCGGCTCAAGGGTCACGAGGACGAGCGCCAGGAACCCTGGCTCCTGATCAAGGAGAAAGACGACTACGCACGCTCGAGCGAGGAATTTTCGGTCGTCGACGAGATGCCGGACAGCGTCAAGGCCCTGCCCATGCCCGAGCGCCCCGCCGAGCGCAAGCTCGAGGCCTTGCAGGAGGAACAAGAGGAAGCGCCGCCGTCCAGGCGCGCCAGCGCCAAGAAGGCGGCGGCGAAGACGGCTGCGGCGACCGACGCCGCGGCGAAGAAGGCGGGAGCGACCAAGGCCGCGGCGAAGAGCACTGTGGCGAAGAAGGCGGCGGCGAAAACGACGCCGGAGAAGAAAGCGGGCCCGGCCAAGCGCCGCGGCGCCGTCGCCATGCCCGAGGGCGCGGTCAAGGCGGCGCTGCCGGAGAAATTCCAGCCCGAGCTGGCGACCCTGGTCGATGCGCCGCCGCCCGATCCCGAGGACTGGGTGTTCGAGGTCAAGTTCGACGGCTACCGCATGCTGGCGCGTATCGAGGACGGCGCCGTGCGCCTGATCACCCGCAACGCCAACGACTGGACCGACCGCCTGCTGCCGCTCAAGGAGGAGATCGAGCGCATGCGGCTGCCGGACGGCTGGTACGACGGCGAGATCGTCGTGCACGACGAGACCGGCAAGTCCAATTTCGGGATGCTGCAGCTGGCCTTCGACGGCACGCGCGGCGCCGAGATCCTGTACTTCCTGTTCGACGCGCCTTACTTCGACGGCCATGACCTGCGCGACGTGCCCCTGGTCGAGCGGCGCGCGCTGCTGGAGGCCGCGCTGGCGGGCCGGCAGGACGGACGGGTGCGCTTCTCCGCCGAATTCGGCACCAATCCCGGCGAGCTGGTGGTGGCCGCCTGCCGGATCGGGCTGGAGGGCGTGATCGGCAAGCGCCGCAGCTCGCGCTATGTGTCCGCGCGCTCGCCCGAATGGATCAAGCTCAAATGCGGCTCGCGCCAGGAATTCGTGATCGGCGGCTTCACCGATCCGAAGGGTTCGCGCACCGGCGTCGGCTCGCTGCTGCTGGGCGTGCATGACAAGGACGGCGTGCTGCGCTACGTGGGCAACGTCGGCTCGGGCTTCAACCATTCCTCGCTGAAGTCGATCAGCGCCCAGCTGGAAAAGCTGCGCACCGACGAAAGTCCCTTCCCGCCACGCTCGGTACCGGGGCGCAAGCACCACTGGGTCAAGCCGACCCTGGTGGCGGAAGTGAGCTTCTCGGAGTGGACCGCCACCGGCTCGATCCGCCATCCCGTTTTCCAGGGCCTGCGCAAGGACAAGCCGGCGAAGAACATCACCCGCGAACTGCCCAAGCACATCGGTCCGGAGGCCGAGGCGAAAGCCGAGGCGAAGAAAGAGAGGGAGAAGGACATGCAGGAGAGCGTGACCAGCAAGCTGCCGGCGACCATGAAGGTCACCAATCCCGACCGCGTGATCGACAAGCAGACCGGATCGACCAAGCTGGACCTGATCCGCTACTACGCGCTGGTGGGCGAACTGATGATGGAGCACCTGAAGGCGCGCCCCGTGTCCCTGGTGCGCGCGCCCGAAGGCGTGGGCGGGGAGCTGTTCTTCCAGAAGCACGCCGACGTGAGCAAGCACCCGGGCGTGAAGAACATGCCCGAGGAGCTCGACCCCGAGCACCAGCCCTTCCTGGAGATCGCCAGCGTCCAGGGCATCCTGTCGGTGGCACAGTGGAACGTGGTCGAGATCCACACCCAGAACGCCACGCGCAAGGCCTACGCCACCCCGGACCGGATGGTGTTCGACCTCGACCCGGGCGAGGGCGTGGAGTGGCACACGATGCAGGAGGCGGCCCAGCTGATGCACGCCTTCCTCGACGAGCTGGGCCTGCCGTCCTTCCTCAAGACCAGCGGCGGCAAGGGCCTGCACATCGTGGTGCCCATCAAGGGCGGCTATGACTGGGACACGGTCAAGGGCTTCTCGCAGGCGATCGTGAAGCACCTGGCATCGGTGTTCCCCGAGCGCTTCGCCTTCAAGAGCGGGCCGAAGAACCGGGTCGGCAAGATCTTCATCGACTACCTGCGCAACGGCCAGGGCGCGACCACCGTATGCGCCTGGTCGGCGCGGGTGCGGCCGGGCCTGGGCATCTCGGTGCCGCTGGCCTGGGACGAGCTGGAAGGGCTGAAGTCGAGCACGCAGTGGGACATCACCAATGTGCACACGCGGCTGGATACGGGGAATGCGCCGTGGGAGGGATATGCGAAGGCGGCCAAGGCCCTGGCGAAAGCGATGAAGAAGATGGGGTTCGAGCCGTAGCGTGCGTAGCGGACCCCTCTGCCTCCTCACCCCCGTGTCTTTGGCACGTCATCCCGGCGAAGGCCGGGATCCAAGTTTGCACGAGTGATGCGCTGTTTGCGTGCACCCCGGCAGCCCGACGAACTTGGGTTGCGGCCTGCGCCGGAAGTCGTAGCCGCCAGTGGCGGGTACGACGGTCTGAGGGCTAGGTGAATGAAAGAATGTCGCCGTCGGGCTTAGTCCCTTTGCTCGTAGCATCCACTCACTCCTGCTCGAACATCCCGATAATCTCGTCCGCCACCGCCCGCACCGACGGCGAGCGCCGCACATCCTCGTGCATGACCAGCCACAGCTTGCGCCGCACCGGGCAGGGCGGCGCAAGCTCCGCCAGCCCCGGCGCCCCCGCCGCCGCATAGCGCGGCAGGACCGCCACGCCACAGCCGGCCACGGCCGCCTGCAGCAAGGTCAGCAAGTCGTTCGACCGCACGCTGTAGCGGCGCGCGCCGCGCAGCTTGTCCAGCCATTCCTGCTGCGGCGCATCGCGCTGCAGTTCGTCGTAGCCGAGGAATTCCCACTGCGCGGGCTGGCGGCCGGCGGCGTAGTCCGCATGCGCATACAAGGCGTAATCGACCTGCGTCAGCAACTTGGCGGCCAGGCCCGGCGCGCTCGGGCGCGCGAAACGCAGGGCGATATCGGCCTGGCGCCGCATCAGGTCCGCGGTGCGCGCCTCGGCGCGCAGGTCGATCTCTACCCCGGGCAGGCGCGCTAGCGGCGCACGCAGGCGCGGGGCCAGCAGGCAGGCCGCCAGGGCCGGCGGCGCGGAGACGCGCACCGTGCCCAGCACCTCGCTCCTGCCGCGCGCGACGTTGAGCAAGGCGTGCATGTCGTCTTCCAGCTTGCGCGCGTAGGGCAGCAGGGCGGTGCCGGCGGCCGTCAGCGACCAGGCCTTGGGGAAGCGGTTGAACAGGCGCGCATCCAGCGCGGTCTCGAGCGCCTCGATCCGGCGCGCCACCGTCGTGTGTTCCACGCCTGTCCCGCGCGCGGCGCCAGAGAGGCTGCCCGCCTCGCACAGCGCCAGGAAGAAGCGCAGGTCGTCCCAGTCAGGATTCTTCATTGTGCAATTATGCACCGATCCCGTGCAGGAATCGGGAATTCCGTTCAGGCGCCTGGAGCGCTACGCTGGCATTTTCGTCGACAAGGAGAAGGACATGAACAAGCAGATTGCCGGCATGGTGCTGGCCAGCGTGGTTCCCGCCGCCCATGCCAGCTTGCCCGCGCTGGCGGGAACCTGGACCCTGGTGGCCGCCGACGTGCAGCGTCCCGACGGCCGTATCGAGCGCGACTACGGCGCAGCCCCCAAGGGACGCCTCTCGATCGACCCGCAGGGGCGCTACACCCTGCAGATCTTCAAGGCCGAGCGCCCGCGTTTCGCGTCCGCCGACAAGGCCGCCGCGACGAATGACGAATTCCGCGCCGCCGTGCTCGGATCGAGCACGCACTTCGGCACCATCGCACTGCACGAAGGCCAGCTGGTTTTCCAGATCGAAGCCGCGTCCTTCCCCAACTGGGAAGGCACGGTGCAGCGCCGCAGCTTCGAGCTGCAGGGCGACGAGCTGCGCTACCGTGTCCCGGCCCGGCCCGATGGCGGCATTCCGATCTCGATCTGGCGCCGCATGCCTTGAGGCCTCAGTCGACGTTGCGGCCAAGGGCCTTGAGCGCGGCCCGGACCCCGCGCCCATACCCAGGATCGGCCTTGTCGAAATGCCCCAGCTGGCGTTCCAGGATTTGCGCGTCGACCTGGCTCAGCGGCCCGGCCAGGTTGTCGCACAGGTTCTGGCGTTCCTGGGCCGTCATCAGGCGGAACAGCTTGCCGGCCTGGGTATAGTCGTCTTCCTGGCCGCGGAAGTCGAAGCGCCCCGCATTGCCGGCGAGGGCCAGTTCGGGCTCGCCGTGCCCCATGCCGCCGGCGCCGCGGCCCACGGCGTCGAGCGTGTGGTAGTTGCGCGCGGCGCCGCCGTTGGCGATCGCCATCGCGCCGTCGCGCTGGTGGTTGTGGAAGGGGCAGCGCGGGGCGTTCACCGGCAGGTGCTGGTGGTTGGTGCCGACCCGGTAGAGCTGGGCGTCGTGGTAGGCGAATAGGCGGCCCTGCAGCATCTTGTCGGGCGAGTAGCCCATGCCCGGCACCACGTTGGCCGGCGAGAACGCGGCCTGCTCGACTTCGGCGTGGTAGTTCTCGGGATTGCGGTTCAGTTCCAGCACGCCGACGGGCAGGGTCGGGAAGTCGGCGTGCGGCCAGACCTTGGTCAGGTCGAAGGGATTCCAGCCGGTGCGCTGGCTCCAGTCCGCCAGCTGGGTCTCGGTTGCCACCTGCACCTTGACGTCCCACTGCGGATAGTCGCCGCGGGCGATCGCCTCGAACAGGTCGCGCTGGGCGTAGTCCGGATCGAGCCCGGCGATGCGGGTGGCATCGACTGCGCTGAGGTTCCTGATGCCCTGGCGGGTCTTGAAGTGCCACTTCACGTAGTGGCGCTCGCCGCCGGCATTGATGAGGCTGTAGGTGTGGCTGCCGAAGCCGTCCATGTGGCGGTAGCCGTCCGGGGTGCCCCGGTCCGAGAACAGGATCGTCACCTGGTGCAGGCTTTCCGGGGCCTTGCTCCAGAAGTCGAAGACCATGTTGGCCGACTTGAGGTTGGTCTGCGGGTCGCGCTTCTGGGTGTGGATGAAGTCCGGGAAGTTGATCGGGTCCTTGATGAAGAACACCGGGGTGTTGTTGCCGACCAGGTCCCAGTTGCCTTCCTCGGTATAGAAACGCAGGGCGAAGCCGCGCGGGTCGCGCTCGGTGTCGGCGCTGCCTTTCTCGCCGCCTACGGTCGAGAAGCGCAGGAATACCGGGGTCTGCTTGCCGATTTCCGCGAACAGCGCCGCCTTGGTGTAGGGACGCAGGTCATGGGTGACGGTGAAGGTCCCGTAGGCGCCCGAACCCTTCGCATGAACTACGCGTTCCGGAATGCGCTCGCGGTTGAAGTGCTGGAGCTTCTCGATCAGGTGGAAGTCCTGCAGCAGCAGGGGGCCGCGGCCGCCGGCGCTCAGCGAGTTCTGGTTGTCGTCGACGGGAATGCCGGAGGCGGTGGTCAAGCGTGGGTGGGTCATCAGGAATCTCCTCGATTGTGGGAAGGACAATGAGGAGATTCTAGGCGGCTCGGCAATAAAGAAAAAGCTAATTGCTTTAATTAAATTGATAGGTTTTTACAATGCAGAGTGATGGTTTTATGCTCCCGGCTATTGCTCGTTCTTGAAGATGCCACGGATGTTCATCGCCATCAGGGCCGCCTGCAGGGTGATCAGCGCCCAGGCTTCGTCGTGCCAGCCCCAGACGATCCACAGCACATTGCTGAGGATGAACATCGAGAAGCCGAATACGCGCCGCTCCGGGCGCTTGGAGCCGATCAGGTAGGCGGCGAACAGGGTGACCGCCATGGCGGGCCACTGGAGGAAGTCGAGGAATCCATCCATCCTTCAGGCGGCCTTCCTGCGGCGCGCCGGCGCCTTGGCGGCGGGGGCGGACTTCGCGGCGGTCTTCTTGGCGGCGGGCTTGGCGGCCGTCTTTTTGGCGGCGGTCGTGCGCTTGGCGGCGACGCGCTCCGTACTGTGCGCGGGCGCCTTGCGCGGACGCGGGGCTTCCTCCTCCTCCTCCTCGGCCTCGGGTTTGCGCGACTTGCGCGGCGGCGGTTCGTCGTCGTCCTCGTCCTCGTCCGCGGCGGCCGCCTTGCCGGGCTTCTTGCCCAGGCTGGCCTGGAGCAGCGCGACCAGGTCGATGACCTTGCCGGACTCGCGCTTTTCCTTTTCCGGTTCGGGCATGGTGATGGTCTTGGTCTGCTTGGCCTTGACCTTCTTCTCGATCAGGGCCAGCACGTCCTCGCGGTAGGTGTCGTGGTACTGCTCCGGGTCCCAGTCCTCGCTCATGCCCTGCACCAGGGCCATCGCCATCTTGAGCTCCTTGTCGTTGACCGCGGCCTTGCCGGTCTTGGGGGGAATCTTGAGGGCGTCGGTCTCGCGGATCTCGTCGGCGTAGCGCAGGGTGTTGAGGACGATGGTGTCGCCCACGCAGACCAGGGCCGCCAGGTGCTGCTTGACGCGGATGACGACGTTGGCGATGCCGATCTTGCCGGCCTTCTTGAGGGTCTCGCGCAGCAGGGCATAGACCTTGTCGCCGCCCTTGCCTGGCGCGAGGTAGTAGGGCTGCTCGTAGTAGATCAGCGGGACTTCCTCCGCGTCGACGAAGGCCAGGATGTCGATGGTCTGGGTGGCTTCCGGGTTGGCGCGGCGCAGGTCCTCGTCGGACAGCACCACGTACTCGCCGGACGAATACTCGTAGCCCTTGACGATGTCGTCCCAGGAGACTTCCTTGTTGTTGCCCTTGTTGTAGCGCTTGAAGCCGACCGGGGAGAAGTCGCGCCGGTCGAGCATGGTCAGGTCGAGCCCCTTGTTGTCGACCGCCGCATACATCTCGACGGGGATGTGGACCAGCCCGAAACTGATCGCCCCTTTCCACATGCTGCGCGCCATACGATCTCCTTATTCTCCCACCACGCCGGTAATCGGCAGCACCACGCCGGTGATGTAGCCGGAGCACACCGGCGAGGCCAGGAACACGTAGGCCGGCGACAGTTCCTCCGGCTGGGCCGGGCGCTTGAAGGTGGTGCTGGCGCCGAATTCCTTGATCTGCTCGGGCGTCTGGTCGGCCGGGTTGAGCGGCGTCCAGACCGGGCCCGGCGCCACGGCGTTGACGCGGATGCCCTGTTCGATCAGGCTCGCCGCCAGCGACATGGTGAAGGCGTGGATCGCGCCCTTGGTGGCAGAGTAGTCGAGCAGCTTCTTCGAACCCTTCAGGCCGGTGACGGAACCGGTATTGATGATCGAGGCGCCGCGCTTCAGGTGGGGCAGGGCCGCCTTGGCCATGTGGAAGTAGCCGTAGATATTGGTGCGGAAGGTCTCGTCCAGGCGCTCCTCGGTGATGTCGAGCAGCGAGTTGGCGTGCTCCTGGAAGGCCGCGTTGTTGACCAGGATGTCGAGGCGCCCGAACTCGGCCACGATCTTGCCCACGGCCTCCTTGCAGAAGGCTTCGTCCTTGACGTCGCCCGCGACGGTCACGCAGCGCCGGCCTTCCTGCTCGACGTAGCGCTGGGTCTCGGCGGCGTCCTCGTGCTCGTTCAGGTAGAGGATGGCGACGTCGGCGCCCTCGCGCGCGAACAGCACCGCGACCGCGCGCCCGATGCCGGAGTCGCCGCCGGTGACGATCGCGGTCATGCCCTGCAGCTTGCCGCTGCCCTTGTACTGCTCGGCCAGGAATTTCGGCTTCAGGTCCATCTGGGCTTCCAGGCCCGGCTTGGCCAGGTGCTGCTGGGGCATGGGC
Source organism: Massilia sp. ST3 (assembly GCF_018119405.1). Classification (GTDB taxonomy): domain Bacteria; phylum Pseudomonadota; class Gammaproteobacteria; order Burkholderiales; family Burkholderiaceae_D; genus Telluria. The sequence goes on from NZ_JAGPWC010000012.1 coordinate 64,961, forward strand.
GGCACCGGCTGCCGGATGCCGGTCTGCACCGGGTCCTTGCTCTCTTCCTTCTGCATGTTGCCGTCGAGCTGGTCTTGCCGGCTCTGGATTGCCTTCTGCTTGTTCGCCGTATCGTCCTGCTGTGCCATCGCGCTTCTCCTGTCCGCTGGGTAGATCACCCGCGAAGTATTCAATGCACGGGGCGTGCGGACGGTGCGCTTCCACACACAGTGACACATTTCCGCTATCCCATGGGTAAGCTTTCTGGCAAACTTGGCCCGTTTGATAACTGGAGAAAACAGGATGTCTCAGCAGGACGGCGCGCCCGACCACATCAGCGGTCTCAACGTCAGCGGTCTTTACGTCAACCCGGCCGGCCAGCGCCGCGGCGCCTTCCAGGAGGCCTGCGCCGGCCTGTTCGGCCAGCTGCGCGTGGCCGACAGCGCCCAGCAGGCGGCGGCCTTGCTGGCGCGCGAACCGGCCGGCCTGCTGGTGCTGGACCTGGAACGCTTCGAGCTTGGACTGGACCTGGCGGCCCTGGGCGAGCTGGTGGCCGCGCGCGGCGGCGCGGCCGTGTTCGTGCTGTGCCCCTTCACGACTGCGCGCTGGCTGCCGTCGCTGATGGCCTTCGGCCCGATCGACTACGCCATCGGCCCGCTCGACGCGCCCGCGTTGCGCGCCGCGCTGGCGCAGCGCCTGGCGCGCGGTTTCACGCCTCCGGCGCCGCCGGCGCCGCGCGAATCCGAGCTGGGAGTGCTGCTGGCGGTGCGTAGCGCCAGCCAGCGCGCGCTCGAGGAATCCGACGACAGCCTGCGCTTCGCGGAGCGCCTGTGCGAGGCGCTGGCCAGCTGGCCGGGCGTGATCCATGCCGCCATGTTCCACCTGCGCGACGGCGACCTGCACCTGGAAGCGGAGCAGGGCGTGCCGACGCTGCACCTGGCGCCGCTGCTGCTGCGCGGCGACACGCTGCTGCACTCGCCGCTGCGCCACGCCTTCCCGGGACTGCTGGCGGCGGCCAGCGGCGAATTCATCCTGCTCGACGCCCTCGACAAGGCCGGCGAGCCGGAGCTCGCCGCGCGCCTGCGCGGCCATGGGGCCCAGATGGTGGTGGGGCTGCCGATTCCGGCCCAGGGGCCCGGTGCGCCGCGCGGTTCGCTGTGCCTGCTGTTCGGGCAGGCGCGCTCCTTTTCGCAGGCCGAACTGGAGGCCTTCGAAGACCTGGCCAGGCTGGCAGCCTTCGGCCTGCGCATGGCGGAAATGGGGCGCGAGAACGAGGCCCTGCTGGGCAAGGTGACCCACCTGGCGACCACCGATGCGCTGACCGGCGTCGCCAACCGCCGCCACGGCGAGGCGCTGCTGGAGCAGGAGATCAAGCGCGCGCGCCGCTACCGCCTGCCGCTGGCGCTGATCGGCTTCGACATCGACCGCTTCAGCAACATCAACGACACCTACGGCCATCCGGTCGGCGATGTTGCCCTGCGCACCGTGGCCGACACCGCCAAGGCCCTGCTGCGTTCGAGCGACGTGCTGGTGCGCTCGGGCGGCGAGGAATTCCTGGTGATCGCGCCCCACACCAGCGCGATCGACGGCCTCAAGATGGCGGAGAAGCTGCGCGCGGCGATCGGGCAGGCCGAGATCCCGGGTTGCGACCATGTCACGGTCAGCCTGGGCGTGGCCCAGCTGGGCGAGACGGAAAGCGGCGACTCGCTGGCCGTGCGCGTGAACGCGGCGCTGGCGCGCGCCAAGCGGGCGGGGCGCAACTGCGTCGAGCTGGCCATGCAGTGAATGGCGACGCGGCGAGGCCTGTGCTAGGCTAGCGGTTTTTCACCCAAGCAAGTTTTCGGGTTTTACTCATGCTTCAGTGGTTGCGGCAGTACCGGCGCGCCATGCTGCCGGGCGACATCAGCGCCGGCATCGTGGTGGCGATGATGATGATCCCGCAGGGCATGGCCTACGCGCTGGTGGCGGGCCTGCCGCCGGTGGCGGGCATCTATGCGAGCATCGTTCCGCCGGTCCTGTACGCCCTGTTCGGCACCAGCAGCACGCAGTCGGTCGGCCCGATGGCCATCGTCTCCCTGATGACTGCCTCGAGCCTGGCGCCGCTGGCGGCGCCGGGCAGCGCCCTGCACGGCGTGCTGGCGGCCCAGCTGGCTCTGCTGGCGGGCGCGGTGCTGCTGGCTTGCGGCCTGCTGCGCATCGGCTTCCTGGCCAACTTCTTTTCCCGTCCCGTGATGAGCGGCTTCACGATCGGCTCCGCCATCGTGATCGCCTGGGGCCAGGTACGCCCGCTGCTGGGCGGCCTGCCGCCGTCGCTGCACGCGCCCAGCGCCGCCCTCGGCCTGGCTTCGCTGGTGTTGCTGCTCGCCGCGCGCGCCTGGCTGGCGCCGCTGCTGCGCCGCCTGGGCCTGCCCGCGGCGGCGGCCGACATCGGCGCCAAGCTGGCGCCCATGGCCGTGGTGGTGGGCGCGACTGGCCTGGTGGCGGCCCTGGGGCCGGATCACATGGGCATCGCGGTCACCGGCGCGGTGCCGGCCGGTTTGCCCGGACTGAACCTGGCCACTTCCAGCGCGCACTGGGAGCAGCTGCTCAAGCCTGCCCTCCTGATCGGCTTCATGGTGTTCCTGATCAGCATGTCGGGCGCCCAGGCGCTCGCTCTCAAGCGCCCGGAGAAGCTGGTCAGCAACCGCGAGCTGGTCGGCCTGGGCGCGGCCAACCTCGGCAGCGCGCTGTCGGGCGGCTTCCCGGTCACGGGCAGCATCTCGCGCTCGGCGGTGAACTTCGCGGCCGGCGCCAACAGCCAGCTGGCTAGCCTCATCACGGCCGGCCTGCTGGCCCTGGCCCTGGTGGCCCCCACCGGCTGGCTGGCACTGCTGCCGCTGCCGACCCTGGCCGCCACCATCATCGTGGCGGTGCTGGGCATGCTCGACCTGTCGACCCTGCGCACGGCATGGCGCTACGACCGCGCCGATGCGGCGGCGCTGCTGGCCACGGCCGGCGGCGTGCTGGCGTTCGGCGTGGAGGCGGGCGTGGTGATCGGGGTGGCGCTGTCGATCGGCGCCCTGATCTGGCGCGCCAGCCGGCCGCACATCGCCGTGCTCGGCCGGATTCCCGGCACCGAGCATTTCCGCAACGTGGACCGCTTCTCGACCGATACCGCCCCTGGGCTGCTGATGCTGCGCGTCGATGCCGGCCTGTTCTTCGGTAATGTCGAGGCGGTCAACGAGCGCATCGAGGAGGAACTGGCCGATCGTCCCGGCACGCACCACCTGGTACTGGTGCTGTCGGCGGTGAACGCGATCGACACCACGGCGCTGTTCGGGCTCGTGGAACTGAACGCCTCGCTGCGCGGTCGCGGTGTGCAGTTGCACTTGGCCGAGGTCAAGGGCCCCGTCATGGACCGGCTGAAGCAGAGCGAGCTGCTCGCGGCCCTGAACGGCGAAGTCTTCCTCAGCGCGGCGACGGCTTGGCAGCGCCTGGCGGCGTGAGCCCCGCTACGCTTCCGGTCGGTGGGACCCTCTTGCCGGCACGCCCATGCGCCAGCGCCGGCGGCTGCGTACGACCTAAAGGCGATTCGTTTTGTATTGACCAAAGACAAATGCTCGACTGATTTTGTATTGACCCAAGGACAAGTGGCCTACTAGGATTGTTTCGGCGAGGCATCAAGATTACCCATGCCGCCCGGACGGGGCCGAACAAGACGAAGGTAAAACAATGACCCGACACGGTGCGCCCGTATTCCGTATTCCTTTCACACTGGTCCCACTGACCGCCTGCCTGGCCGGCATCGCGGCCGCGCCCGCCCTGGGCGCCGAACTCCAGTTCAGCGGCAGGATCACCTACGGCGAAGTCGTGCGCACCGAGGCGCGCGATCCGCACCTGCTGACCGGCGTGAACGCTGCGGCCATCGGCCTGGCTGGCTACGGCAGCGGCGGCAACGCGGATGACGCCAACACCAACTACGCGCGCTGGGACGAGGCTTCGCGCGCCCTCAAGGGCCTGTTCGAGCTCTCGGCCAAGGATGGGCCGCTGTCCGCGGTGCTGCGCGCGAAAGCCTGGCGCGACTTCGGCCTGCGCGACGACGCCCGGCCCTGGGGCAACGTCGCCAATGGCTACCGCGCCGGAGCGCCGCTGAGCGACGCCGGGGCGCCGCGGCTGTCGCGCTTTTCCGGCGTGGCCTTGCTGGACGCCTATGTGCAGGGCGCCGCGCACTGGGGCGGCATGCCCGTGCTGGGACGCATCGGCCAGCAGTCGCTCGATTGGGGCACACGGTCGATCACGCCGGGCGGCGTGGAAGTGCTGAATCCGCGCGACCTGCCGGGGCTGCGGCGCGCCGGCGCCGTGCAGGCCGAGGCGATGGCTCCGCGCCAGATGCTGTTCGGGCGTATCGAGCCACGGCCGGGCCTGGGCCTGGAAGCCTATTACCAGACGCGCTTCCGGCCCGCCGCTCTCGACATGTGCGGCAGCCTGTGGTCGATGAGCGACTACCTGGTGGACGGCTGCGACCGGGTGATGACCGGCCAGCCGGCCGTCAGCGACCGCGCGCGCATGCCGCTGGGCGCTTACCAGAAGCGGCTGCCGACACCCAAGCCCGAGGCGCACGAATTCGGCGCCGGCCTGACCTGGCGCGTGGAAGGGCTCGGGCTCGACCTCGGGCTCTATCACGCGCGCTACAACTCGCGCACCGCGCTGCCCGGCCTGCGGCGCAGCACGCGTCCGGAGGGGCCGGCGCTGATTCCCGGCGACCCGGACGGGCGCAACATGGCGTATTTCACCGAGTATCCGGAAGGCCTGCGCATCACGGCCCTGACGCTCGCCCACAAGCGCGGCGCCACCAGCCTGCTGGGCGAGCTCTCGTACCGGCCCGAGACGCCCTTCATGCTGGCGCCGGGCGACGTGCTGCCGCCTTTCCTCAGCGCCAGCGCGCCCTCGCTGCTGCGCGCACGCGCCAATGCGGTGGCGCCGGGCGGGATCTTCCACGGCTACGACCTGTACGGCATGTGGCAGGCCCAGGCCGGCGTGCGCCAGGAATGGACGCTGGCCGGCATGCCCCTGGTCGCCGTGGTGGAGGCGGTCGGCAAGCATGCGGCCGGGTTGCCGGACCAGGCCGTGCTGCGCTACGGACGCGCCGACATCTTCGGCGTCGGCCCGATCAATGGCGCCTGCCCGGTCAACACCGGCAAGGCGGCGCGCCAGTGCAGCCTGCGCGGCTACGCCACGGCCAATGCCTGGGGCTACCGGGCGCGCCTGGACCTGCGCCTGCCGGCGCTGCTGCCGCAACTGGCCGGCAACGCCACCGCGCTGTTCGTGCACGACGTGAAAGGCTGGTCGGGGGACTTCCTGCTCAACGAGGGTCGCAAGTCGCTGACGCTGGGTTTACGCTTCGAGTACCTCAAGCGCTACTTGGCCGAGCTGGGGTATGCGCCGGTGTGGGGAGGGGAGTACAACCCGGCGGCGGATCGCGATACGGCCTCGTTCGCGGTCGGCGTCAGGTTCTAGCCCCCGCAAGAAAAAGCGCCGGTCATGCCGGCGCTCGTTCACCCCTTGCAGGCTCCTTCAGGCGCACTTGCGCTCGGCTTCCTGATGCTCGGCTTCGCGCTTCTCGCGTTCGGCCAGCTGGACCGGCGCCGCGTGCTGCGGATACAGGGCCTGGCAATCGGCGTAGACGCCGCGGATGACGGCCATGTCGCGCTCGCTGTCGCCGGAGAGCTCCAGCGTGTCGACCACGCGCAGTTCCTTCTTCTTGTAGTCGAGGGCGACCAGCAGCACCGGCACCTTGGCGGCCTGGGCCAGGTGGTAGAAGCCGCTCTTCCAGTGCGGGCGGTAGCCGCGCGTGCCTTCCGGCGTGATCGCAACCCAGCACCAGTTCGACGCCAGCATCTGCTGCGCCAGGTGGCGGGTGGCGCCCATCGGCGCGCTGCGGTCGACGGCGATGCCGCCCCAGTAGCGCATCACGCGGCCCATCACGCCGCGGAACAGCGAATCCTTGGCCAGCCAGCGGAATTGCAGGCCGACCGCCCACTTGCCGAGCAGCCCGATCAGGAAATCCCAGTTCGAGGTGTGCGGATAGACCACCGCAATGCCATGCGGGCCGGGCAGGGGTTTGAAGTGCACGGTCCAGCCGAGCAGGGTCAGCAGGCGCAGCGCGGTGCGCTGGCCCCAGGTCGGCAAGGCTGCGGGACGCAGCAGGTAATCGCTCATGAACTCTCCAGTGCGGCGTAATATAGAATTAACACGGAGCAGCAGTCATTACGCCATAGAAAATAAGCGAGGAATTCTAGCGGGCTGGAGCGTGAGGAACAAGCAAAATAGCTGGTGCGGGCCATGCACTGTGGTTATCATGCCGCTTTTCCAGATGCAATGTTACGAAGATGGATATCACGATTTATCACAATCCCCGCTGCAGCAACTCGCGCGGCGCCCTGGAAGCGATCCGCGCCGCCGGGCATGAACCCAGCGTGGTCGAGTACCTGGCGCAGCCGCCCTCGCGCGAGGCCTTGCGCCGCCTGATCGCCGACGCCGGCCTGACGGTGCGCGATGCGATGCGCAGCAAGGAAGCCGTGTACGGGGAACTCGGCCTGGATGCGCCGGAGCTCGGCGACGACGCGCTGCTGGACGCCATGGTGGCCCATCCCGTGCTGATCAACCGTCCCTTCGTGGTCACGCCCAAGGGAACCCGCCTGTGCCGGCCGCCGGAACTGGTGCGGGAGATCCTGTAACCCGTCAGCCCGGCGGACAAGCCCGCGGCGCAAGGCCGAGGGGCGGACGCCGGCGCTGCATCAGGGCTCGCTGAAGGGCAGGGCGCCGATATCGGCCTTGCGCAGGGCGCGCAGGCCCGAGGCCGCACCGGCCCGCCCGGGAGGCGCGCCGCCCGCGGCCGCGTCGAGGGTCAGGCCTTGCCCGATCGCGGGCGAGCCGGGCCGCAGCCGGAAATCCGGGGTGCCGTTCGTCACGTAGTCGACGAACTGCGGCGGCGCATTCACCGTGCCCGCGTGCTGGCGGCCGGCCGCCAGCTTCCAGTCTTCCTTCAGGTTGCCATGGACGAGGTTGTTGCGGAAGCTGTTGTTCGGCCCGGTGACGCCTTGCTCCAGGATGCCGACGCCGTTGTCGACCACGATGTTGTTGCTGACGTGGGTGTGGTCGTTCGGCCCTTTGCTGTGGACGAACTCGCCGCCGCCGACGGCGATGCCGACGCCCGAGCCGGCGATAGTGTTGGCGCGGATCGCGACATTGCTGGCGTCGTGCCAGAGGTGGATGCCGGCGCCGGAAACCCGGTACACGATGTTGTTGCGGATGCTGGCCGTGGTGTTGACGTAGATGCCGTGCACGGTCTCGCAGCCGGTGGGCCCGATGTCGTGCACGTGGTTGCCGGCGACCTCGCTGTCCTTGCCCCTGTAGTAGCTGTCGACGCCGATGCCGCCGCCGCCCCGGCTTTCGCAGGGCACGTCGGTGGCGATGTGGTGGATGCGGTTGTCGCGGATGCTGTCGTGCGAGCCGCCGTTATAGATGCCGGTCAGCCATTTCATGCCGCTCTGGTACTGGGTGCCGTCGACCTCGAAGCCGACGATGTCGACGTGGTTGCCGCGGTTGTCCCAGGCCGCGCTCTGGCGTGCGTCGAGCGGCGGCACGATGCGGGCGCCCCAGCGCTCGGTGGACTGGTAGACGATGCGCGCTTCGGCGGTGCCGCTGGCGACGGTGCGCAGGCCGCCCGAATAGTTGCCCGGCGCCACGTGCACCGTGGTGCCGGGCGACACCACCTGGGAGGCGCGCGCCAGTGTGCGGAAGGGTTCGGATTCCGTGCCCGGATTGCTGTCGGAGCCGTGCGGGGCCACGTACAGGTGGGTGCGCACCAGCTCCGGCACCACCAGTTCCTCGCTGCCGCCGTCGCGCAGGCCGCAGCCGCCGAGGGCGCTTGCCAGCAATAGCCAGCCCAGCAGGCGCTGGAGGGCATGCAGAACGGGTCGCAGGCAAAGTCGCATCGTTTCCTCGCAGGGTTTGCGGTGACAAGCGACAGTCTGGGCCAGGGCACCCTTGCGCAACCCGGGTTTGCTCAATCGCGCCCTTGAGGCGACGCAATGCAGGATTGTGCTCAGGACGCCTTGTCGGGTTCCACTACCACCGGCAGGTAGGCCTCGAGGAATTCGGCCGGCATGCGGCGCGGGCGGCCGCTGGCGATCTCGATGCAGACCAGGTCCCAGCGCCCGCGCAGGACGGTGACGCCGTCGCGCTCGCGCACCAGCTGGAAGCGGCGCTCCATCGCCAGCCTGCCGTCCGCGCCCACCAGCCAGGTGGCCAGCAGCAGCGCCTCGCCGAGCAGGGTCGGCAGCAGGTAGTCGTATTCGCCGCGCCGGATCGCCATGGCGCGGTCGAGGCGCCGGTAGTCGTCGAGCGAGAGGCCGAGCCGTTCCGAATGGGCCCAGCCGGCCTGCTCGCACCAGCGCACGTAGACCGCGTTGTTGGTGTGGTTCAGGCCATCGATGTCGCCGGCGCCAGGCGCGACCGGCAGGATGAAGGGGTGCGGATAATCCCAGTCCAATGCAATTCCTCGTCTGAGGCCACGCACCGGGAGCGCGGCCGGAACCGGCTATTGTACGGGGCGCGGCGCGAATGCGCCGGACGCCGCCTCTTGTGGCGGACGGGAGCATAATAAGCGGGTTTCCATCCAGCGCGGAAAGGAAGACTCCCATGAACACCTCCCACTCGATTGCCGCCGCGACCATGCTCGCCTGTTGCGGCGTATGCGGGGCCGCGGCCCCGGGGCTGAACCCCGCCGACGAAGCCGCCGCCTTCAAGGCGGCTGGATTCACACTGAAGGGAAAGCAGTGGCGTCAATGCGAGGACCCGACGCCCAGCTATACGCCGGGAGAACTGGCCGAGGTGCGCGACCTGAACGGCGACAGGCGGCCGGAGGCCTTGATCACCGAAGGCGGCACCCATTGTTACGGGCACACGGGCGCGGGCTACACCCTGGTGAGCAAGCAGGCGGACGGCAGCTGGAAGAAGCTGACGGGAGGCACCGGCATGGCGAGTTTCCTGCCGACCAAAGGGAAGGACGGCTGGCCGGACATCGAGGTCGGCGGTCCCGGCTTTTGTTTCCCGGTCGAGCGCTGGAACGGCAAGGCCTATGTGCAGCATCGGCACCAGTACGAGGGCAAGGCCTGCCGGCCAGACCGCTAGGGCACGCTCAGTCGCGCTTGAACTCCGCGTATTTGGGACAGGGCACCATGCCGGCGGCGCCTTCGCCACCCTGGGTGTCGAACTGCAGCGCACCGCCGCGGTCGCGCACGTAGTCGAGAGCGCTCGGCGTCGGACGCACGCTTCCGCCGGTGCGGCAATAAACCTTGCTGCCGCGGCGGAAGCGGTAGATGGTGACGCCGTCGGGCGTCGTGTAGCTTTCCGAGGTCATGGTGCGGGAAGTGTCCTTGTGGGCCATCTCCAGGCGCTCGCTGAAGCGCTGCCATGTCGATGCCGACGGCGCCAGCGGCGCGAGCTTGCCTTCGCGCAGCGCCTGGTCGACCGGGCCGGCCTGGCGCACGGCCTGGCCGGACACGCTGCCGCCGGTCTCCGGGACCGGCTGGCGCTCCGCCAGGGGATCGTCATAGGGGGCGGGATCCGGCGCGGCGGGCGCCTGCCGGGGCGGGACGGATTCGGTGGGCGCAACAGGGCGCGCAAGCGCCTCCGCTTTGGGTCGCCGCACGGGATCGGGCGGCGAAGGAAGACGCGGCGCCGGCGGCCTCGCTTGCGGCGGACGCAGCACCGGCACCAGGTTGAACACGCGCTCGAACGGATCGCTGGCCTCGGGCCGCGGCGCCGAAGCCGACAGCCACAGCCAGGCCAGCAGCAGGTGCGCGCCGAGCGTGGCCGCCAGGGGCCAGCCCGGCGCGCGCCGCGCCATCAAGCCTTCGTGCGCGCGCATGCGGGCCTCAGGACTTCGGCGCGCCCATCGCTTTCTTGATCGCGACGCAGCGCTGGTCTTCCTGCAGGGTGTCGAGCAGCGAACGGCGGGTAAAGGCCGACAGGTCCTTCATGCTGTCGGCGGCGCGTTGCAGGCGCTGCACGCTTTGCGGGGTGCAGCTGGCCGGGATCATGCTGGTCGCATAGGAGCGCATGTAGACCGGACCGGCCGCCTTGTCCAGGGCCGGCAGGCTGGCCAGGCGCTTGGCGGCGGTCTGCTCGCTCAGCTTGGCCTGCTCGGCCGGGTAGATGGTGTGCATCGCGGTGCGCACGCGCGAGAACGGCAGCTTGGTCTTCAGGTCCTCGATCGTGCCCAGCCACTCGGCCTTGGCCTTGGGGTCCGGACGGCTGGCGAGGGCCGCCACGGCCGCGCCCTGGCCGGTGTCGGATTTGTCGCGCGCCTTCTCGGCTTCCACCAGCGCGGCGGCCCCGGCATGGTTGTAGCGGTTCAGGCGGCCGATGATGGCCCAGCGCTGGTCCTGGTCGATCTGCAGGCCTTCGCCCGGGGTCTTACCGTCCAGGAGGCCGGCCAGGCGGTTCAAGGCTTCCCCGCTGCTGGCCAGGTTCAGGTAGGCGCCGAACCAGCGGCGCTGGAAGTTGTCGTTGCCCTTGTGCGCGACGACGCCGTTCCAGGCCATGTCTTCCAGGGCCTTGCCGGTCTGGCGGCTGTAGGCGTTGTTCAGGTTCATGGCGTCCAGGTACTGCTTCGACGCCACGACCTTGCCCAGCACGTCGCCCAGCAGGGTGTAGTCCTGCTCCTGCGGGGCGTTGTTCAGGGCCACCTTGATGAATTCGTCCAGCGGCAGCTTGGCGTCGCGCACGCCGTCCCACAGGCTTTGCCACAGCATCGAGCGCAGCAGCGGATCCTCGACCTTGGCCAGGCTGGCGCGCGCGGTCTCGAAGGAACGCTTGTCCAGCTGGACCTTCACGAAGCCCCAGTCCTGGTAGTTCGGATAGACCAGGTCGGGGCAGGCGCTGCCGTTCAGGGCCGGCACGGCGGTCTTCGCGCCCTTGTAGGTGACGGCTTCGTTCTTCAGCAGCGACAGCTTGCCGCCGTCCAGCTTGAAGGAGGCGACCTGCACGCGCTGCTCGCGCAGGGTCGGCAGTTCCTTGCTCGGCGCGCTCTGCGCCAGGCTGAAGTTGCCGATCTTGCCGCCGTTGCAGGTGTAGGAGGCTTCGATGGTGTTCACGCCCGGCTGGTACAGCCATTCTTTAGTCCAGCCGCCCAGGTCGCGGCCGGCGGCCTCACCCAGGCTGCCAATGAAGTCCTGCAGGGTGGCGTTGCGCCACTGGTACTTGACCAGGTAGTTGTGCACGCCCTTGCGGAAGGTTTCTTCTCCCAGCAGGTGGCGCAGCTGCTTCAGGGTCGAGGCGCCCTTCGAATAGGTGATCGCGTCGATGTTGTCGAAGGCGTTGGCCGAGGAGGGCACCGGCACCTCGATCGGGTGGGTGGTGACCTTCTGGTCCTGCACGTAGGCGGCGCCCTTGCCGGTCTGGTAGAAGGACTGCCAGGCATCCTTGAACTCGGTCGCCTCGGCCGTGGCCAGGGTGCCCATGAAGGAGGCGAAGCTCTCGTTCAGCCAGAGGCCGTTCCACCACTTCATGGTGACCAGGTCGCCGAACCACTGGTGCGCCATCTCGTGCATGATGACCGCGGCCAGGCGCTGCTTCTGCTCGGCCGTCATGGCGGCCTTGTACATGAAGCCCGCCTCGGCGAAGGTCACGGCGCCGGCGTTTTCCATGGCGCCGTACAGGAAGTCGGGCACCAGCAGCTGGTCGTATTTCTCGAACTGGTAAGGGATGCCGAAGTAGTCCTCGAAGAACACCAGGCCGGCCTTGGTGTAGCGGAACCAGTCTTCCGGCGTCACCTGCGAGGCGACCGACTGGCGCGCGAACAGGCGCATCGGATAGCGTGCGCTGTTGTCTTCCCATACCTTGTACGGACCGGCGTGCAGCGAGAAGTTGTAGGGGCTGAGCTTCTTGGTGGTTTTGAAGGTCCAGCGCTTGCTTGCACCGGCATCCGCGACGGCGGTTTCGCGCGTGGTGGTGACCACGGTCCAGTCGCTCGGGGCGCTGACGGTGACGCTGTAGGTGGCTTTCAGGTCGGGCTGGTCGAACACCGCGAACATCTGGTGCGCCGCGGCCGGCTCGAAGTGCGAGTAGGTGTAGACCCGGCCATCCACCGGGTCGACCATGCGGTGCAGGCCTTCGCCGTTGGTGCTGTGCAGGCGCTCGTAGGCGACGGTGACGGTATTGCGGCCCTTGGCCAGGTCCTGCGGCGCGATGGTGATGAACCAGTCGTTGTAGCGCGCGTCCACCTTCTTGCCGTTGACCGTGACCGACTTGACGGTGGCCTTGTTCAGGTCGAGGGTGAGGGCGGCATCCGTGTCCTTCAGGTCGAAGGTCGCGGTGGTCGTGCCGGCAAAGCTTTCCTTGCCGGTGAGGGTGAAGTCCAGCACATAGTCCACGTTCGACACGCGCGCCGAACGCGCGGCGGCGTCTTCCTGCGACAGGTAGGCGTTCTCGGCGCGGGCCGGCGCGGCCGCATGGGCGGCGCTGCCGAAGGCGAAGGCGGAAGCGATGGCCAGGGCCATCACGCGGTGTGCGGGAAAGTTCACGGTGACTCCTCTATCGACAGCGCATACATGTGCGCAAAATAATAATCGCGCAAGAATAGCACGCGGTCGCGGCCATTTACACCACATACATATCGATTCGTAGCACGTACGTACGGATGCTTTGGTGAGAAGACGGGAGGTGCCGTAGGGTGGACGGGGTGATTCGGGCCAGTGGCCCGAATCACGAACGTCCACGCGTTCAAGCGCACGGTGCCAGGCCGTACAAGCCGGTGTTGGACGCGTGGACGGCGCAGCCGTCCACCCTGCGGTTAACGAAACCGGCGGGAGGGGGATTACAGCGCCGGATAATCCGTGTAGCCTTCGGCCGTCGCATGGTAGAACAGCTCCGGCTTCGGGGTGTTCAGCGGCGCGCCGGCCTTCAGGCGCTTCGGCAGGTCCGGGTTGGCGATGAACCACACGCCGAAGGCCACGGCATCCGCTTCGCCCGAGGAGATCAGCTGCTCGGCGCTTTCCTTGGTCAGCTTTTCGTTGGCGATGTAGACGCCGCCGAATTCCTTCTTCAGCAGCGGACGCAGGCTGTCCTCGCCGATCGCCTCGCGCGCGCAGATGAAGGCGATCTTGCGCTTGCCCAGTTCGCGCGCCACGTAGCCGAAGGTCGCGGCCGGATCGGAGTCGCCCATGTCGTGGGCGTCGCGGCGCGGCGCCAGGTGCATGCCCACGCGGTCGGCGCCCCAGACCTCGATGCAGGCGTCGGTCACTTCCAGCATCAGGCGCGCGCGGTTCTCGACCGAGCCGCCGTACTGGTCGGTGCGCTGGTTGGTGGAGTCCTGCAGGAACTGGTCGAGCAGGTAGCCGTTGGCGCCGTGGATCTCGACGCCGTCGAAGCCCGCCCTCTTGGCGTTCTCGGCGCCCTTGCGGTAGGCCGCGACGATGGCCGGGATCTCGGCCGTTTCCAGTGCGCGCGGGGTGGCGTACTCGCGCTTGGGGCGCACCAGGCTCACATGGCCCTTGGGCTGCACCGCCGAGGGCGCGACCGGCAGGGCGCCGTCCAGGAACACCGGGTCGGAAATGCGGCCCACGTGCCACAGCTGCAGGAAGATGCGCCCGCCGGCCTTGTGCACGGCTTCGGTGACGCTCTTCCAGCCTTCCACCTGCTCGTCGGACCAGATGCCCGGGGTGTCGGCATAGCCCACGCCCATCGGGGTGACGGCGGTGGCTTCGGACAGGATCAGGCCGGCCGAGGCGCGCTGCACGTAGTACTCCGCCATCAGCGCGTTCGGCACGCGGCCGGCGCCCACGGCGCGCGAACGGGTCAGCGGCGCCATCACGATGCGGTTCGGCAGCTCCAGGGCGCCCACTTTGATCGGGTCAAACATTGTCGTCATTCGGTACTCCTACAATCCGTCATTCAGTTGGTCGAGGAAGGCCTGGATGACCTCCTCGTTGCGTTGGTAGAAGACCCATTGGGCGACGCGCCGCGTGCTGACCAGGCCCGCGCGCTGCAGGGTCGCCAGGTGGGCCGACACCGTCGATTGCGACAGGCCGGTGCGCTGGTCGATCAGCTTGCAGCACACGCCGAAGTCGAGCGGGTGCTCCTGCCCGGCGAAGTGCTTCTGCGGATCCTTCAGCATCTGCAGGATCTGGCGCCGGACCGGATTGGCCAGCGCCTTGTGGATCGCGTCGATGTCCATGAAATCTTCCTTATATCGGATTTTTACGATCCGAATATCGTCATCTTACGATATTCGAAAAATTCGTGCAGGGACCGTGCTGTTTTTCGGCGCGGCAAGCCCGCTGCTATACTGCGCCGCTCCTTCGCACCCCAGGAAAACCATGAGTTGGATCTATCTGTTCGTCGCCGGCCTGCTCGAAGTGGCCTGGGCGGTCGGCCTGAAGTACACCGCCGGCTTCACCCGCCTGTGGCCGTCCGTGTTCACCCTGGTCACCATGGCCGGCAGCGTCGGCATGCTCGGTCTGGCCCTGCGCCAGCTGCCGCTGGGCACGGCCTACGCGGTATGGACCGGCATCGGCACCATCGGCACCGCCATCTTCGGCATGCTGCTCTTGAACGAACCGGCCGGCGCCCTGCGCCTGCTGGCGATCGGCATGATCGCCGGCGGCATCGTCCTGCTCAAGGTCCTGACACCTGGCTGAACCCCACTTATTTGCCGAAGCTCGGATTCGGCCGGGTGAGGTAGTACCACTCCTTGTTGGCCAGCGCCTTGGCGTCAGGGAACAGGATGCGTCCGCCGAATTCGGCCACCACCGGCGTGCCGTCGGCGCGCAGGCCGATCTGCTCGCCCTCGTTCAAGGGGTCGAAGCTGGCCCACTGGCGGGTGAAATGGTCGCCTTCGTGCAGCTTGTCGTGCACCACCACCATCGACAGCGCCTCGATTTCGTCATGGGGCGCGGGCGCCGGTTCGGGCGCGTCGATCAGCTTGTGGAAGGCGAGGGTGTTCATGATGGCCTGGTAGGCCACTTCCGGCGCCTGCGGGTCGGCGTGCTGGCCGCATTCCAGGGTCAGCGCGTAGCCGCCGGTGCTGCGCATGTACTCGGTGGTGCCGACGCCGTAGCGCAACACGGTCTCGAGCTCGTCGGCGTCGCGCGAGCGGCGCTGCACCCCGGCGCCATAGGTCGCCAGCCAGCCGTCGACGAAGCGGCGCACGCCCAGGCGCAGCGCCCAGGCGCGTTCCTGTTCGGCGTGGCGGAAGGGCTGCAGCGCACCGTCGTTGTTCTCCGGGCCGACCATCACGAAGGGCTGGCCGGGCGCATTGAACGAGTGCAGGTCGAGCAGCACGTCGTGCTGGGCCAGCAGGGGACAGAGCCAGTTGCCGACGCGGTCCTCGAAGTCCTGCGGGTTCTCTTTCGGGAACAGGTCGCGGTTCAGGTTGCGGTCGCCGTTGCGCTCGCCCTTGGCGTAGGCCAGCGGGTTGACGATGGGGACGAAGGTGACGCTGCCGGCCTGGATGTGCAGCTTGCCGCTGTCGATTTCCTCCATCACGCGCTGGATCGCCTTGGTGCCGCACACCTCGTTGCCATGGGTGGCGCCCATGATGATCAGGCGCGGGCCCGGTGCCATGCCGGTGTAGTTGACGGATTTGAACTGGAACTGGCGGGAGGAAGTCATGCTAGGGAGGTCCGGTGGAAAAGAGGTGGCCATATTTTATAGGACAATGCGTAAGACAATGCAGGACGAATGCTGGCGCCCGGCCGGCCGGCATGGCATGATCCGCCACTTTCCATTCAAATTTGTAAGCCACGCACAGCATGAGCAGCGCCCGCATCCACGGCCTCGATACCCTGCGCGCGATCGCGGTCAGCCTCGTCGTGCTGCACCATTACGTGCTGTTCGTGACCGACCGGCCCACCTTCGGCTGGGTGGGGCAGGTCGGCTGGGCGGGCGTGGACCTGTTCTTCGCGCTGTCGGGCTACCTGATCGGCAACCAGATATTCAAGGCCATCCGCGGCGGCGAGGGGCTGTCGCTGCCGCGCTTCTACGCCAGGCGCCTGCTGCGCACCCTGCCGAACTACTGGTTCGTGCTGGCCCTGTATTTCCTGTGGCCCGCCTTCCGCGGCGACGGACCGCTGCTGCCGCTGTGGAAGTACCTGAGCTTCATCCAGAACCACCACCTGGAGCCGGGCACTGCTTTCTCGCATTCCTGGTCGCTCGCCATCGAGGAGCAGTTCTACCTGCTGCTGCCGGCGCTGGCGCTCCTCGGCGCGGCGTTCGGACGCTCGCTGCGCCTGGCCTGGTTCGCCATCGCGCTGGCCTTCGGCGCGGGCATGCTGGCGCGGGCCTGGCTGTGGCATGACGTGGTGCAGGGGGAGCGCTACTGGATGCACCATTATTACAAGTACATCTACTATGCGAGCTTCTGCCGTTTCGACGAACTGCTGGCGGGAGTGGGCGTTGCGCTGTTCAGGAACTGTCATCCCGCGGCATGGGCGCGCCTGACCCGTCACGGCAACCTGCTCGGACTGGCGGGGCTGGCGGCGACCGGCGTCGCCTTCTGGTGGTTCCTGCGCGACCATTACGGCTTCGGTCCGACCGTGTTCGGCTACCCGCTGCTGGCGCTCGGGTTCTCGCTGCTGATCGTGGCGGCGGTCTCGCCCGGCGCGCTGCTGTGCAGGATCCGCGTCCCGGGGGCGGGCGCGCTGGCCCTGTGGTCCTACGCGATCTACCTGCTGCACAAGCAGGTTTGCGTGATGGGCGCCGCCTGGCTGGCGCGCCAGGGCGTGGATGCGGAATCGCCGCTCGCCATCGCGGCGCTGCTGGCGCTCTCGGTCTTCACCGGCTGGCTGCTTTATCGCCTGATCGAGACGCCGTTCATGGCGCTGCGCGAGCGCTACGTGCCGGGCAATGCGGCGCCTCCACGGAGCGGCGCCCTGCATCCCGGCTAGAAGGGCGGTTTGACCTCTACCTCGGGAAGCAGGTCGAGGTCGATCTTTTCCAGCACCAGGTCGGCCAGGTCCAGCGCGGCCAGCAGGGCCGCCGTCTCGAAGGTGGCGTAGGCCTGCGCATTGGTCGACTTGGCCGACACCAGCATGATCGGCAGGGCGGGGAAGTGGGGCGCCAGGCGCTCCAGCAGGACGTCGCCGACGCCCGGGCGGACGTAGCTCGGGTGCGGAAAGGCGACCACCAGGCGGATGCCGCGCACGGTGGTGATCGCCGCCGACATCTTCATGGATGGTCAGTGCTGGGCTTCGATCACGCCGAAGGCCGCCGGTGCGTCGGCCAGGTAGGCCAGCACCGCGTGGGCCTGCACCAGCGGATCGAATTCGGCGTTGGCCGCGATGGCGGCGCGCAGGCCGGGCACGATTTCCGGCGTATGCGGGCTGCGGTAGGCCTCGATCAGCATGCGCGCCAGTTCCGTCGGCGCATCGCTGCGGCGCAGGCGCGCCTCGATGATCGCCAGTAGGGCGCGCTGCATGCGCGGGGTGGGATTGCGGATGTGGACGAACACCAGCGGCGTGTTCGAGATCGCCGCGCAGACCGCCGTTTCCATCTCGTCCGCGCTCAGGTCCGAGGCGATGTCGAAATAGGCCTTGTTCCAGCGCGTGCGCGCATAGGCGTGGCCGGGCGGGAAGGCGTCCACGCTTTCCAGGCCCAGGGCCCGGCTGGCGCGCGACAGCAGCGAAGAGAGGGTGTCTAGCAGCGGCATGGCGGGAAAAGAGTCAGGTGCTTCATCCCGGCAGTGTAGCGCAAGCGCGCCCGGGCCGCAGCCACGAGGAGCTTCCCGCAACGGGCCGCCGCTGGCGGGCGGCCCATCTTGGGAAAAACGGCTCAGGCGAAACGGCCGGCGCGGAAGTCCTCGACCGCTTGATAGAGCTGGTCCTGGGTGTTCATCACGAACGGGCCGTATTGCGCGATCGGCTCGTTCAGCGGACGCCCGGCCAGCACCAGCAGGCGGGTCGGCGCGGCGGCCTTGATGCGCACGCCGTCGGCGCCCGGCGTGTTGTCCAGGATCGCCATGCGCCCGGAGGCCACGCCCTTGCCCTCGATGACGGCCTCGCCGCGGAACACGTACACGAAGGCGTTATGGCCCGCCGGAATCGGCTGCGCCACCGTCACGCCGGCCGGGATCTCGAGGTCGAGATACAGCGGCTGCGTCGCTTCGCGCTGCACCGCGCCGTCCACGCCATGGGTGCTGCCGGCGATCACCTGCACGGTCACTCCACCGTCGAGCGTGAAGCGCGGCACTTCCTCGGTCGGGATGTCGCGGTACCACGGGTCCGTCATCTTGTCCTTGGCCGGCAGGTTGAGCCAGAGCTGGAAGCCTTCCATGAGGCCCTCGTTCTGCTCCGGCATCTCGGAGTGGGCCACGCCGCGCCCGGCCGTCATCCACTGCACGCCGCCGTCCGTGATCAGGCCCTCGTTGCCGGCGCTGTCGCGGTGGCGCATGCGGCCGTGCAGCATGTAGGTGACGGTCTCGAAGCCGCGGTGCGGGTGCTCGGGGAAGCCGGCGATGTAGTCGCCCGGCTTCTCGCTGCCGAAGGCGTCGAGCATCAGGAAGGGATCGAGGCGGCGCTGCAGCGGCCCGGTCAGCACGCGGTTGATCTTCACGCCGGCGCCGTCCATCACGAACTGGCCGTTGATGATCCGCTCCACGCCGCGCGTCTGCTTGATCGCTTGTGCCTGGACTACCTGTACCGATTGGGTCATGCTGTTCTCCTAGTGAGCTTGCGCCGCCATGCCGGCGGAAGGGATTATGCCAGGGCTGCTTCCACCGCTTCGTTGGCCGCCGCCTGGCCCTTGCCGACGGCGTCCGGGCCCATCGCCATGCCCGACGAGTAGATGAAGGTGTGGTCGGTCAGGCCCAGGAAGTTCAACAGGGTGCGCATCTGCGGCACTTGCGGGTCGGCTTCCACCGGGTAGACGCCGCCGCGCGAGGTGGCCACGTAGACCTTCTTGTTCTTCAGCAGGCCTTCAGGGCCGGTCTCGGTGTAGCGGAAGGTCACGCCTGCACGGGCGATGGCGTCGAACCAGCCCTTCAGCTGCACCGGCATGCTGAAGTTGTACATCGGCGCGCCGATCACGATCACGTCGGCGGCCTGGGCTTCGGCGATCAGGGCGTCATCCAGGGCCACGCGCGCCGCCTGTTCCGGGGTGCGCTGGTCGGCCGGGGTGAACAGGGCGCCGACGGCCGGGCCGTCCAGCAGCGGGTGCGGGTTGGCGCCGAAGTCGCGGCGCACGACGGTCGCGTCCGGGTTCGCGGCCAGCAGCTTGTCGACGATCTGGCGGGTGACGCGGGTCGATTCCGAATCGTTGCCACGGACGCTGGAGGTGATGTGCAGGATGTTCATGGTGTGTCCCTTTCGTTTCCAAGAAAAGTTTCGATGGACACACTTTAGCAATCCCAAAACCAATGCGGAAGACAGTAGAATGGATAACATTATCCTACTGGTGGAACAATCATGGATGTGGAACCCAACGATTTGCTGCTCTTTGCCCGGATTGTCGAGGCGGGCAGTTTCAGCCGCGCGGCCGAGCGCCTGGACCAGCCCAAGTCGACCGTCTCGCGCCGCCTGGCCCTGCTGGAAGAGCGCCTGGGCGAACGCCTGCTGCAGCGGACCACGCGCCGCCTGGTGGTGACGGAATTCGGCGCCATCCTGCTGGAACACGCGCGGCGCGTGGCCGACGAGGTCGAGGCGGCGGGCGCCCTGGCCCAGCACCGGCAGCTCGAGCCGAGCGGCAAGCTGCGCGTCTCGGCGCCCTCGGACTTCGCCAACGCGGGCCTGAACGAGGTGGTGGCGCGCTACCTGGCGCGCTATCCGATGGTGAGCATCGAGATGGACTTGTCGCCGCGCCGGGTCGACCTGGTGGCGGAAAACTTCGACATCGCGATCCGCATGGGCGACCTGCCGGACGACGCCACCCTGAGCGCGCGTCCGATCACCTTGGAACGGCCGGCCCTGTACGCCTCGCCCAGCTACCTGGCGCAGCACGGCATTCCCGAGCATCCGGACGACCTGCTCAGCCACGACGTGCTGTGCATCCTGAGCCGCTACGGCGGCTCGGCGCCCTGGGTGCTCTTGCGCGGCAAGGTGCGCTGGGAGCGCGCGCTGCCGGCGCGCGCCACGGCGAACTCTCCCGACCTGCTGGCGCGCATCGCCGCGCGCGGCACGGGCATCGCGATCAGCTCGGAGCTGTTCGCCGAGCCTTATTTGCAGACGGGAGAACTGGTACGGGTGCTGCCGGAATGGGAGATGCCGCCGACCAACGGCTGGGCGGTTTTCCCGAGCCGTAAGCTGATGCCCGCCAAGACGCGGGTCTTCCTGGAACTGGTCGGGGCGATGTGCCGCGAGGCCGGCCACGACCCCCTGATGGGCGTGCGCGCAGCGGCCGTTGCGGAGGATGGCGCCGCTTAAGTCTTGTGGCGGTTGCCCATCGACTCGCCCAGGCGCACCGGGCGCTCGGGCGACCAGTCGGCGTTGAAGGCGATCGACCCGCGGCGGAACAGCATGACGACGGTGGAACCGAGCAGGAAGCGGCCCATCTCCTCGCCTTTCTTGAGCACCACCGTCTGGTGGTCGTAGTTCCACTCGAAGATGCGCGGCATGCGCGGCGGATTGACCACGCCGTGCCAGACCGTCGCCATGCTGCCGACGATGGTCGCGCCGACCAGGGTCATCACGAAGGGGCCGTGCTCTTCCGACTCGAACACGCAGACCACGCGCTCGTTGCGGGCGAACAGGCCCGGCACGCCGCGCGCCGTGGTCGGATTCACCGAGAACAGCTTGCCCGGCACGTAGATCATGCGGGTCAGGCGGCCGTCGCAGGGCATGTGGATGCGGTGGTAGTCCTTCGGGCTCAGGTAGAGGTTGGCGAAGTGGCCGTGCTGGAAGTTCGCGGCCAGCTTCTCGTCGCCGCCCACCAGTTCCGCGGTGGTGAACTTGTGGCCCTTGGCCTGGAAGATGTGGTGGTCGTCGATGTCGCCGAACTGGCTGATGGCGCCGTCGACCGGGCACACGAAATCGGCCACGGCCAGCGGGCGCGCATCCCCGCGCAGCGGGCGGGTGAAGAAATCGTTGAAGCTGGTGTAGCTGGCGATGTCCGGGTTGGCCGCCTCGTCCATGTTGACCCCGTACTTGCCCACGAACCAGCGGATCAGGCTGGTGGTCATGGCGCCGCCCTTGGCGCCGGCGACGCGGCCCGCGAAGTTGGTCAGCGCCGTTTTCGGCATCACATATTGGGGCAGGACTTTTATACGGGACACGGTGACGGGCCTCTCTGCAAAAACGATCGCGCATTATAGCGAGAATGCCTTAAGGAAAGTGCAATTCCTGCAGCATCATGGGCCGAGTGTACCGCAGGTCCCGCCATAGGGAAACGCGGTTCCGCGCGCCCGGGTAGCGCAACGCTGCCGCCACTGCGGTGTCGGTCACATCATGGAAGTCTTGGTTTCTCATGAAGGGAGTTTGCTCTTGCTAGGGGATAGCAAAAAATAGTTCCTCCTATATGTTTACATGCTACTCATCCATGGCATATATTGTTTCCACATTTATAAAGGAGACGAGAAGACCATGCCACCTATTCATCCTGCATTTTCCATGTCGTTTGCCGCCCTGGCAGCGTCCCTGGCGTGCGCCGCCCAAGCCCAGGAATCCGCCGCCGCCATAGCGCCGGCGCGGGTGGAGGTCAAGGGCACGGCCGCCGGCTACGACCCGCGCCGCGACGATACCGCGTCCCGCATCGTCGTCGGGCGCGAGGAGATTGCCCGCTACGGCGACACCAGCGTCGCCGATGTCTTCAAGCGCATTCCGGGCGTCACCGTCACCTCCGCGGGCGGGCGCAGCCTGGAAGTGCGGATGCGCGGCCTGGGGAGCGGCTACACCCAGATCCTGGTGAACGGCGAGCGCACCCCTAGCGGCTTCGCCCTGGACACGCTTTCGCCGGACCTGATCGAGCGCATCGAAGTCCTGCGGGTCGCAAGCGCCGAGTTCTCGAACGAATCGGTGGCGGGCACCATCAACATCGTGCTGCGCAAGCGCGGCGGCAAGCGCACGCGCGAAGCCAAGCTGGGCTACCTGTTGTCCGAGGACTTCCGCGGTCCCAGCTTCAGCACCGAGGTGGCGGAGCAGGCGGACAAGTCGTCCTGGTCGCTCTCGGCCAGCGGCAACCACGACGGCCTGTCGCGCACCTGGGGCGGCAGCGAGGAAAACATTCGTCCCGGCGGCATCACCGACATGCTGCGCCGCACCCGCGCGGTCGAGGACGGCCGCATGAACCGGCTGAACCTGAGCCCGCGCCTGAACTGGACCCTGGAGGATGGCGACACCGTCGGCTGGGAAACCGTGTTCACCAGCGGCAGCTTCCGCAACCACGGCCACCTGGTGGCGACGGCCCTGCTCGGCCGGCCGCCGCAGACGCCCGACCTGCATACCTTCGGCGAGTTCGACGACAGGATGCTGACGTCGAATCTCCAGTGGACCCGCGACACCGCGGCCGGCACCAAGCTCGAGCTCAAGCTAGGCGCCGAATGGTCGTCGCGCAAGATGTTCGTGCGCCGCTCAGGGCTCGGTCCGGACGGGCTTGCGGAAACCGACGGCAGCACGCTCTCCGACACCCACGCGCGGGGCGCGAATTCGACCGGCAAGGCCACACGGGAACTGGGCCGCGGCCACCTGCTGGCCATGGGCTGGGACCTGCGCTTCAACGAGAGCTCGGACATCCGCGCCGAACGCGACCGGGTGCGTCCCTTCGCGCCCGGCCAGCTGCTGGACGAGCAGTTCCGCGCCAGCGTCGGGCGCGCCGCCTTCTATGCCCAGGACGAATGGACCATCAGCCCGCAATGGTCGGCCTACCTCGGCGCACGCTGGGAAGGCGTGCGCACGCGCGTGTCCGGCAATGCCGTCGAGCCGGTGAGCGTGCGCTCCAGCGTGCTGAGTCCCGTCGTGCAGACCCTGTACAAGCTGCCGGGCCACGACGGCAAGCAGGGCGACCAGCTGCGCCTGGCCCTGAGCCGCACCTACAAGGCGCCGGAACTCGACAGCATCGTGCCGCGCCGTTCGGCCTGGGAGAACAACAGCGCCACCGAGGCCGACTTCGTGGGCAACCCGGCCCTGAAACCGGAACTGGCCTGGGGCATCGACGCGGCATGGGAACACTACTGGGCCGAGGGCGCCATGGTCTCGGTCGGCGGCGCGCTGCGGCGCATCAGCGACTACACCAGCAACCACATCTACTTCGATGGTTTCCGCTGGATCTTCACGCCCGTGAACGACGACCGCGCGACCATGCGCAGCATCGACCTGGAAACCAAGTTCCCGTTGAAAGCCGTGTTCGCGGAGGCGCCGGCGATCGAGCTGCGCGCCAGCGTGAGCCGCAACTGGTCGCGCGTCGACTCGGTGCCGGGCCCGGACAACCGCATGGAGCAGCAGACGCCCCTGACGGCCAACCTCGGGATCGACTACAAGTCCGGCGCCCTGGCGCTGGGCGCCAGCGTGGCGCACCGGCGCGGCGGCTTCGTGCAGGTCGCCGCGAACCGGGGCTTCTACCGTGTCGCCCGTACCGACCTGGACAGCTATGCACTGTGGATCTTCAATCCGAACACCCAGCTGCGGGTGGCGCTCTCGAACCTGCTGGGCGAGGACAATGCCTTCGAACCGAGCTACCTCGATCCGGTGCGCGGCCTGGAAAAACGGCGCTGGTTCTACCCCGCAGGCGTCAAGCTGGGCACCACGCTCGAGATGAAGTTCTGATCCCTCAGGCCAGCTTCAGGGCGGCCGCGCCGCCCACGATCAGGAGGGCGCCGGCGACGCGCCCGGGGCCGACCCGTTCGCGCAGCACCAGGACCGCGATCGCCACGGCGAACACGATCGAAGTCTCGCGCAGGGCCGCCACCACGGCCACCGGCGCATGGGTCATGGCCCACAGCGCGACGCCGTAGGAAGCGGTGTTGGCGACCCCGCCCGCGAGGGCGAATCCTGGGTGGTCGGCCAGGTAGCGCGGCAATGCGGCGCCGAGGCGGCGCCAGGCCAGCAGCAGGTTAGCGCCGCCGGTCACCATGAACAGCCAGGCCGTGTACGCGGCGGGGGCGCCGGAGCGGCGCACGCCCACGCCGTCCACCACGGTATAGGCCGCGATCACGACGGCGGTGGCCATGGCCAGCAGCACGGCCCTGCCGTTGCCGGCGCTGCCGCGCGACCCGGCATACACCGCCGCGCCGCCGGCGCACACCAGGCCGATGGCCAGCCACTGCCCGTCGCGCAGGATCTCGCCGCCGCCCAAGCCGGTGCAGAGCGCCACCAGCACCGGCGCGCAGCCGCGGATCAGCGGATAGACGTGGCTGATGTCGGCGCCGCGATAGGTGGCCGCGAGCAAGGCGAAGTAGAGCACCTGCAGCAGGCTCGATGCGGCGATGAAGGGCCAGCTGGCGGCGTCCGGCGCGGGCAGGAAGGGCAGCAGCACGGCGCCGATCAGGGCGGCCCCGCCGGTGACGGACGCCGCCGCGTGCACGGTGGCGCCGCGCGCCTTGAGCATGGCGTTCCAGGACGCGTGCAACAGGGCGCCGAACAGCACCGCCGCCAGGACCATGGAATCCATCAGCTGTGATGCAGCCGATGGGTGCGGAAATAATGGCTCGCCACGGCGATCGCCACCACCTGCATGGCCGCGCACAGGAAGAAGCTGCTGCCGATGCGCCAGTCGCTCGACGGCAGGTGGCTGACCGCGCCCAGGATGCCGGTGCCGACCAGGGGCGTGACGATCACGCCCAGGCTGGCGATCGATTGCAGGGAGCCCATCAGCTCGCCCTGCTTGTCGGGCGCGGTCGCCTTCGAGACGATGCCCTGCAGGGCCGGTCCGGCGGCGAAGGCCAGCAGGTTACACAGGATGAAGACGTACATCATCCAGCCCTGGGTGGCGAGGCCGTACAGCATGTAGGTGATGGCGCCCGAACCGATGCCCAGCACGGCCAGGCGCATCTCGCCGAAGCGGCGGATCAGCATCGCCAGCAATCCGGCCTGCACCACCGCCGAGGCCAGGCCCACGCAGAACATGGCGATGCCGTTGTCGCGCGGCGTCCAGTCGAAGCGGAAGGTGGTGTACAGCACCCAGGTCGATTGCAGCATCATCTGGGCGAAGGTCACCAGGGTGATCACCACCACCAGGCCACGGATGTCCTGGCGGCGCAGCAGGCGCACCAGGGCGGACAGGGGATTCAGGCGCGCGAGATCGAGCGGTTCGCGCTCGCCTGGGGGGAGGGATTCGGGCACCAGGAAATAGCCGTAGACCAGGTTGGCGGCCGACAGGGCCGCGGCCACATAGAAGGGCAGGTGCAGGCCGGCGTCGCCCAGCAGGCCGCCCAGCATCGGGCCGCAGATGAAGCCGAGGCCGAAGGCGGCGCCGATCTTGCCGAAGCTTTTCGCGCGGTTCTCGTGGGTCGAGATGTCGGACGCGTAGGCCGAGGCCACCGACATGCTGGCCGAGGACATGCCGCCGATGACGCGCCCCACGAACAGCCAGGCCAGGCTCGGCGCCCAGGCGGTGATCAGGAAATTCAGGCACATGCCGCCCATCGAGTACAGCAGCACCGGCCGGCGGCCGACGCGGTCGCTCAGGGCGCCCAGCGCCGGCATGAACAAGAATTGCAGCAGGCCGAACACGGTCGAGAGGGCGCCGAACCACAGCGCCTGCTGCTCGCGCCCCTCCACGAACTGGCCCACCAGCAGCGGCATCACCGGCACGATCAGGCCGATGCCGAGCATGTCGATGAAGATGCAGACCAGGATGAAGTTCAGGCTGCCCGTGCCGGCAGGGGATTGGTGGGACGCGGTCAATCGGGAATCAGGCACGGGGAAACACCTCGGATGGTGGGCAATCCGCCTATATTAGCATTGCGGCAATCCGTTCAAGCCGCGCATTTGCTCACCCATCGCCAAGCCACTCGGCCGCGAAGCTGGCGCGGAAAGACTCGAGGAAGGCCAGTCGCTCCTGGCCCAGCCGGCGGCCGCCCTCGGTCTGCATCTTGCCCGGCAGGGTCGCCAGCTTGACCGCGATGTGGTCGAGCGAATAGCTGCGGTCGTCGGGTGCGCGCCGCTGCGCCAGCGGATCGTCAGGGTGGGCCAGGCTGCTGCCCATCATGCCGGCGATATAGAACATGCGCGCCAGGCCGACCGCGCCCAGGGCGTCGAGGCGGTCGGCATCCTGCACGATCTTCGCCTCGATGCTTTGCGCGGGAATGGCGGCCGAGAAGCTGTGCGCTTCGATCGCGTGGGCCACGGCGTCCAGGCGTTCGGACGGAAAGCCCATCCATCCGAGCTGGTGGCGCGCCAGCTGGGCCGAGCGGCGCGAAGCCTGGGCGCGGTCCGGGTCGTTCTTGGGCAGGTTGACCAGGTCGTGCAGGTAGCAAGCGGCCAGCACTACCAGCGCATCGGCCTCGGGGTGGTGGGGCAGCAGCGCCTGGGCGTTGCGCCACACGCGGTCGAGGTGATTCGCGTCGTGGGCGCCGTCGGCGCCAAGGTGGCCGGCGGCCAGCGCGGCCAGCTTGGTGCGCCAGCCGGGCAGGTCGGCGGGAAGGGCGGTCATGCGGGAAGTTCCGGTAAGGCAGGCGGGAAGGCGCGTTGCGACAGGGCGTCGGCCCGCGTGTTCTTGTGGCGCGGGATCCAGCGCACGGTGGCGCCGGGCAGGCGCGCCAGCAGGGCGCGGGCTTGCTCGCGGTAAGGACGCAGCGCGGCCGCGGCGGCGCATTCCGGGCCGTTAACGTCGTCCACCACGACTTGGCTGTCGCCACGGATGGCGAGGCTGGAGGCGCCCTGCAGGACGGCCGCCTGCAGCAGGGCGATCAGGGCGCGGTATTCTGCTTCGCTGCTATTGCCGTAGCCCGCGTCCTGCGACAACTCCACGCGCTGGCCGTCCGGACCTTCTAGGATGGCGCCGATGCCGCAGCGGCCCGGGTTGGGACGGGCGGAGCCGTCGAACCAGGCGTTCCAGGCCGAGGCGCTGCTTCCGATGCGGCGCGTGCGGGCCGCATCGGCGTTCGCCTGCCGCGCCGCGGCGCGCCGTTCCGCGTGCGCACGCTGCGCCTCGCGCCCGGCCAGCAGCTGTTCCAGCCCCGCCGCGCCGGCGCGCAGGGTCAGCGTGGCGCGCAAGGCCGCCTCCAGGGGTATGCCTGTCCGCTCGGCGAGCTGGCGGCTGGCGGCGGCTTCGGCCTTGTAGGCGGCAGCTTGCAGGGAGGCGAGGTCGGTCATGGCCCGAAGCATAACCGGTTTTTACTGTGGCCGGAGGGAGGAAACGACAATGCCGCCCGGTTGCCAGGGCGGCATTCTCGTATCTATACCGGCGAGCGCTGCTCAGTAGCGGTAGGGATTCTCGGGCCGGCGGTCGTAGCGGTTGCGCACGCCGTCGCCATCGCGGTCGCGGTCGTACTCGTTGCGCACGCCGTCGTTGTCGAGGTCGCGGTCGTGGCGGTTCGGCACGCCGTCGCGGTCGGTGTCGCGGCGGCCGTCGTGGTGGTACTGGCGTTCGTAGCGGTCCGGGATGCCGTCGCGGTCACGGTCGTAGCGCGGACGCTCGTAGCGGTCGGGCACGCCGTCACGGTCGCGGTCGCGGCCGCCGGCGTAGACCGGCTGGTAGCCTTGGCCGTACGGACTCCAGCGCGCCGGTTCCAGGTACCAGCCGCCGCGGCCCTGGCGCCACACCGGCGGCGCGTAGGCGTAGCCCGGACGTGCGGCGATGTAGTGGCCCGGCACCCAGGCGTGGCGATGGCCGCGCCATTCCCAATAGCCCGGCGCCCATACATGGCCATGGCGGGGGCCGGGGATACGTTCGTAGACCGGCGCCGGCGGCGCTGAACCGATCACCACTTCGAAGTGGGTCTGCGCCAGCGATGGCAGCGGGGCGGTGGCGGCGCCCAGTGCGATCAGGGCGGCGAGGGCGAGAGTGGGTTTCATGTTCGGTCTCCAGATCCAAAAGCGGATGACTCAATATAGCGCTGCCGCCTGGGGAAATGGGGCTTTGAAGCAGATGCTTACAACTGAAACAGTTCAGCAGGGCGGGCGCGCAACACTCGGCCGCGCGGCGCTCCGCTTGATCAGCGGCTGGCCAGCATCGGCGCCGCCTTTTCCGCGAGCGAGAGACGCTTGGCGGTGACGGTCACCACGGCTACCTTGCCGGAGGTGGCGATGGCGTCCGGGTTGGCGCCGTAGGGCCGGGCCTGCGCCTCGGGAATCGCGCCGCCCAGGTAGCTGGCCGAAACGGCCATGGCGGCGGTGACGATGAAGACGGCTTCCATGTGCTTGAGGGTGTTCATGGCCTGGCTCCTTGCTGCGTGCGGGTTGTCGATGTGTGTACTGTAGGCGGGGCGCCGCGTGTCTTCCAGCGGGATGCGACGAGATGCGCGAAACAGGGGATCAGCGGCTAAAAAAGCTGCGCGAACCTGCGCCTGGAACCCCGCACCCGGTTCCTTGTCGACTCAGCCATTTTCCCTTCCCCTCCGCTAGCGCCCGGCAAGGCGGCCGCCATGCCGCGATCACCCCCGGAACAGCGCATGACAGGCCTCCTCA
>NZ_JAGPWC010000120.1 GCF_018119405.1 Massilia sp. ST3
CTTGTCGACGAAGCGTTGTGTTCGTCAGCAGCAGAGGAATGAGATTATGCGGGAGCGGCTGATCCGCGTCAACCCCAATTTTGCGTAAGTGCACAACTTAAGCGCGCTTTAAGCGTATCGGTCACACAGGCTGGAAGCGTACAATCCTCCTTTTGCCGACCCTCCCCGCATCATGACGATCCTCCTCTCCACGCTCAACGCGCGCTACACCCACGCGTCGCTCGGCCTGCGCTACCTCCTGGCCAACATGGGCGAACTGCAGGCGCAGACCCGGATCCAGGAATTCGTCATCGGCGCCAAGACTACCGACCTGGTCGAACGCATCCTGGCGCACCAGCCGCGCATCGTCGGCTTCGGCGTCTATATATGGAACGTCGAGGAGACCACGAAGCTTGTCGCCATGCTCAAGCGCGTGGCGCCCAAGCTCACCATCGTGCTGGGCGGCCCGGAAGTGTCCTACGAAACCGGCGAACAGGAAATCGCGCGGCTGGCCGACTATGTCGTCACCGGCTGGGGCGATGTGACTTTCCCCAAGCTGTGCGGCGAGATCCTGAACGGCCCCAAGCCCCTGATGAAGGTGCACGCCGGCCTCCAGCCGCCGATGGGCGACATCGTCCTGCCCTACTCCCTATATAGCGAGGACGATATCGCCCACCGCACCCTGTATGTGGAAGCTTCGCGCGGCTGCCCCTTCAAGTGCGAGTTCTGCCTGTCTTCCCTGGACAAGACGGCCTGGCCCTTCCCGCTCGAGTCCTTCCTGGCCGAGCTGGAGTCGCTGTACGCGCGCGGCGCGCGCCTGTTCAAGTTCGTCGACCGCACCTTCAACCTGAACGTCAAGACCAGCCTGCAGATCATGCAGTTCTTCCTCGATAAGATCGAGGCCAACCCGGATGACCCGGTCTACGCCCACTTCGAACTGGTGCCCGACCACCTGCCGGAAGCGCTGAAGGAGACCATCGCCAAGTTCCCGGCGGGCGCGCTGCAGTTCGAGATCGGCATCCAGAGCTTCAACCCGGAGGTCCAGGCCCTGGTGAGCCGGCGCCAGAACAACGAGAAGGCGGCCGACAACATCCGCTGGCTGTGCGAGCACTCGACCGCCCACCTGCACGTGGACCTGATCGCCGGCCTGCCGGGCGAGGACGTGGCCAGCTTCGCGCGCGGCTTCGACCAGCTGGTGGGACTGGGCGCGCAGGAGATCCAGTTCGGCATCCTCAAGCGCCTGCGCGGTACGCCGATCATCCGCCACACCGAGCCCTTCGGCATGGTCTACGATCCCTATCCGCCCTACACGGTGCTGGCGACGAACCGGGTCGACTTCGCCACCATGCAGCGCCTGGTGCGCTTCGCCCGCTACTGGGACCTGGTGGCCAACTCCGGCCGCTTCGCCAACACCACCCGCGCGATGCTGGCCGACGCGCCCTTCGAGAACTTCATGGCCTTTTCGGATTGGATCTATACGAAAACGGACGCCACCCACCGCATTGCCCTCGACCGCCTGGCCAAGCTGGTGCAGGAATGGCTGCAGCTGCGCGGCCTGGACCGCGAGGAAGCGGCCGCCCTGCTTGCCAGCGACTATGCCGGCAAGGCGGGCGCTCCCGCTCCTGCTCCCGCGGCCGCCGTCGCCCCGCAGCGCCAGGTACGCCACCTGGCAGCATGACACGGTAGAGGATCGTCGCTGGCGGCGCAAACGATTCTCTTTTACACTGCGACAATGCAGATTGAAAATGCGCCAACATTAACTATCCAGCATTCCGCCTCTGGAGCGGGTCAATCTGTCGTGGCGAACGGGGTCTGGCAGGTGCATGCGCTGTCGCGGCGCGGCACCCTGAAAGGCATCACGCGCCAGCTGGCCACCCTGAAGGACAAGGGCGCTTGCGACTGGGACCTGTCCGGCATCGAGAGCCTGGACCACATCGGCGCCCAGATGTTCTGGAACGCCTGGCACAAGAAACGCCCGCCCCATCTCAAGCTGGACCCGCGCCAGGAAGACCTGTTCGCCCGCATCGAGAAGGCCAGCAGCATCAAGCTGCCGCGCCACCGGGTCAGCCCCCTGCACTGGATCATCACCCTGGGCGGCGGCATCCTGAATTTCTTCGAACACCTGCGCGCCTTCGTGGGCCTGATCGGGGTCGTGGTCCAGGACCTGGGCCGCTTCCTGCGCCGCCCGCAGACCGGCCCCTGGCGCGAGATCTCGGCCAATATCTACCACTCCGGCTTCCAGGCGCTCGGCATCACGGCGATGGTCGGCTTCCTGATCGGGATCGTGCTGTCGTATTTATCCTCGCAGCAGCTGCGCATGTTCGGTGGCGACATCTACCTGGTCAACATCCTCGGCATGGCCGTGATCCGCGAACTCGGCCCCATGCTGGCCGCGATCCTGGTGGCCGGCCGCTCCGGCTCCTCGATCACGGCGCAGCTGGGCGTGATGCGGGTGACGGAGGAACTCGACGCCATGCTGGTGATGGGCATCTCGCATGGCTACCGCCTGATCATGCCCAAGGTGATCGCGCTGGCGATCTCGATGCCATTGCTGGTGGTGTGGACCGACGCCATGGCCCTGATCGGCGGCATGGTCTCGGCCAAGATCGAGCTGAACCTGTCCTTCCGCTACTTCATCCAGAAGCTGCCGGACGCCGTGCCCTACGTGAACTACACCATCGGCCTGCTCAAGGGCGTGACCTTCGGCGTGCTGATCGCGCTGATCGCCTGCCACTTCGGGCTGCGCATCAAGGCCAACACCGAAAGCCTGGGCCGCGGCACCACCACCTCGGTGGTCACCGCGATCACGGTGGTGATCCTGGCCGACGCGGTGTACGCGATCATCTTCAGCGGAGTGGGGTTCTGATGCCGAACACGAACCGCGGCCCCCAGCGCCTCAACATGCGCCCCGAGGAGGAAGTCGGCGCGCCGGTGGTCCAGATCCGCAAGCTGTGGACGCGCTTCGGGCGCACCGTGGTGCACCAGGACCTGAACCTCGATATTTACGCGGGCGAGATCCTGACCATCGTCGGCGGTTCCGGCACCGGCAAGACCGTGCTGCTGCGCCAGATGCTGGGCCTGGAGCGCCCCTCGGAAGGCACGGTGCACGTGTTCGGCGAGGACATCAGCGCGGCCGAGCCGGAAGACCTGCAGCGCATGCGCAACCACTGGGGCATGCTGTTCCAGCAGGGCGCCCTGTACTCGGCCCTGACCGTGTTCGACAACATCGCCCTGCCGATGCGCGAGCTGCGCGCCCTGCCCGAGGACGTGATCCGCGACGCCGTGCTGCTCAAGATGGACATGGTGGGCCTCGGCCCCGAGCACGCCAACAAGATGCCGTCCGATTTGTCGGGCGGGATGGTCAAGCGCGCCGCCCTGGCGCGCGCCCTGGCGCTGGAACCTCAGTTATTGTTCCTGGACGAGCCCACCGCGGGCCTCGATCCCGATCTGTCGGATGCCTTCGTGGCCCTGATCCAGACCCTGCACCGCGAGCTCAAGCTCACGGTGGTGATGGTCACCCACGACCTCGACACGCTGTTCGCCCTGTCCTCGCGCATCGCGGTGCTGGCCGAGAAGCACGTGCTGGCGGTCGGTCCGTCGTGCGACGTGCTGCGCGTCGACCATCCGTTCATCAAACACTTTTTCCTGGGCCCGCGCGGCCAGCGGGCGCTGGAAGTGCTCGAAGAGCGCCAGGCCCAGAACGATTCGGAGACTTGATATGGAAAACAGGTCCTATGCCCTGATGACCGGCGTGTTCACGATCGCGCTCCTGGTTGCGGCGGTGCTGGTCGGCCTCTGGCTCAATCGCGACAAGACCGATTTCGTCCCCTACGAAATCGTCACCACCCAGTCGATCCCCGGCCTCAATCCGCAGGCCACGGTGCGCTACCGCGGGCTGGAAGTGGGGCGCGTGGACGAGATCGTGTTCGATCCGCGCGTCACCGGCCAGATCCTCATCAAACTGTCCGTCGACGAGAATTCGCCGGTCACCACCACCACCTTCGCCACCCTCGGCTACCAGGGCGTGACCGGGATCGCCTTCATCCAGCTCGACGACGATCGCACCGGCTCGCCGCGCCTCAAGACGGCCCCCGACCAGACCGCGCGCATCCCGCTGCGCCCGGGCCTGCTCGACATGCTGGAAAAGCGCGGCCTGGCGATCCTGGAAAAGACCGAGCAGATCACCGACAGCATTGCCAAGATCGTCGGCCCCGAAAACCAGCAGACCATCATCGGGGCGTTCGACAGCATCGGCAAGGCGGCCGACGCCTATGCCGCCATCCCGCAGAAGCTGGAGCCGACCATCGAGCGCCTGCCGCAGCTCAGCGCCAAGCTGGAACACAGCCTCGATTCCTTCGACACCGTGGCCGGCAGCGCCAACAGCATGATCAAGAACTACGACCAGCTGGCCGTCCGCCTGCAGTCGCCGGACGGCCCGGTGGAGCGCCTGAACACGGCCATCGGCTCGCTGCAGGCCGCCACCAGCGAGCTGGAACTGGAAACCCTGCCGCACGTGGTGCAGATGACCGACGAAGCGCGCCTGTCGCTGCGCGCCGTGCGCCGCACCGCCAATTCGCTGTCCGAGCGCCCGCAGAGCATCCTGTTCGGCGCGCCGGGCGAGCAGCCCGGCCCCGGTGAGCCGGGCTTCGCGCCCCCGACCAAATGAGGACCATCTTGAACGCACCATTGAACGCACAGCGCCTCCTGCCTCTCCTTGCCTGCGCCGCCATCCTGGCCGGCTGCGCCAGCAGCAAGAATTCGACGCCGTCGACTGTGTTCGACTTCGGTCCGGCGCTGCCGGCTTCCCAGGCCGCCGCCACGGCGCCGGCCCTGCCCGCCATCGTCGTGATGGACGCCACCGGCGCCGCCATCCTCGACAACGAGCGCATGTACTACCGCCTGAACTACGCCGACGCCCTGCAGGCGCGCACCTATGCCAACAGCCGCTGGAGCGGCAACCCGCTGGCCCTGGTGACCCAGCGCATCAAGGCCCGCCTGTCGCAGTCGGGCATGAAGGTGCTGTCCGCCACCGACGCCTCGACCGGCGTGCCGATCCTGCGCATGGAAGTCGACGAGCTGATGCACAGCTTCTCGGGCGTGGCGCAGAGCGAAGGCCGGCTGGTGCTGCGCGCCTCGGTGTTCAACGAGCACCGCCTGGTCGACCAGCGCACGTTCTCGCACACGACGCCGGCCGGCAGCGCCGATGCCGCGGGCGGCGCGCGGGCGCTGGCCGGCAGCCTGGACGCCGCCGCGGCCGACATCCAGGCCTGGCTGGCGACCCTGGCGCCGCAGACCGTGCGCAAATGACCGAGCCGGATGTCGCGGGCCGCCCGCGCGGCTCGCCGATCTCGCGCGCCACGCTGCTGGCCTTCCTGCTGCTGATCGTCTACGCCAGCTGGTATCCGTTTTCCGGCTGGCGCGACAGCGGCGTGCCGCCCTTCGCCTTCCTGAACCTGGTCAAGCAGCGCTACTGGACCGGCTTCGACGTCACCGTCAACATCGTCGGCTACATCCCCTTCGGCATCCTGCTGGTGCTGTCGCTCTACCCGCGCATCCGCGGCGTCTGGGCGGTGCTGGTGGCGGCCCTGGCCGGCGCGCTGGTGTCGGGCACGATGGAGGCGGTGCAGAGCTACTTGCCCAGCCGCGTGCCCTCGAACCTCGACTTCCTCACCAATGCCGGCGGCTGCCTGATCGGCGCCATCCTGGGCGCCCTGTGGGCGCCGGTGCTGCTCGACCGCAGCCGCCTGTTCCAGCTGCGGCGGCGCTGGTTTGCGCCCCACGCCAGCCAGGGCCTGGTGCTGGTGGCCCTGTGGCCCCTGGCCCAGATCTACCCCCAGAGCTACCTGTTCGGCCACGGCCAGGTGCTGCCCGTCATTTCCGGCTGGCTGTCGAAGTGGCTGGACGAGGACATCGACCTGGTCGCCAGGCTGCGTCCCGGCGCCATCATGAGCGTGGAGCAGTACTGGCTGTCCGAGACCATCATCACCGCCTGCGGCATGACGGGAGCGGCGCTGACCCTGATGTGCCTGGTGCGCCGGGGCGCGCCGCGCTTTTCGCTGATGCTGGCCCTGCTGGCGGCGACCCTGGTCGTAAAATCGCTGGCCAGCTCGCTGCTGTTCCGGCCCGATAACGCCTTCGTGTGGGTGACGCCGGGCGCGGAAGGCGGTTTCCTGATTGGCCTGATCATGCTGTCGGGCCTGGTGTTCGCGCCCCAGGTGGCCCAGCGCCGGCTGGCCGTGGTCACCCTGGTGCTCAGCCTCATCGTCGTCAATACGATTCCCGTCAACCCGTATTTCTCTTCGACCCTGCAGGGCTGGGTGCAGGGAAAATTCCTGAACTTTAATGGCGCGGCCCAGTTCCTTTCCCTGATGTGGCCGTTTTTCGCGCTCTGGTTCCTGGTGCTGCCCTCTCATAAACTCAATCGCCAGTAACAAGGGTTATCATTGCGCTTTGGCGCGCGCCATCTTTTCGACGAGAACACCATGACGGACGACAAACAGTTTTATCAGTACCACGTGTTTTTCTGCATGAACGAGCGCGAGGGCAAGGATGCACGCCAGAGCTGCGGCAAGTGCGGCGCCGAGAAGGCGCAAAAGCACGCCAAGAAGCGCATCAAGGAACTCAACCTGAGCGGCGAGGGTAAGGTGCGCATCAACCAGTCCGGCTGCCTCGACCGCTGCGAGGAAGGTCCGGTGGTGGTGGTCTATCCCGAAGGCACCTGGTACACCTATGTGGACAATGCCGACATCGACGACATCATCGACCAGCACCTCATCGGCGGCAAACCCGTCGAGCGCCTCAAGATTTAATCCAGATTCGATTTAGCAAGAAGGACAATGAATATCCATTCGCACAAGTTCACCCTGGACGGCCACGCCGGCAAGATGCAATGCCTGCTCGACCTCCCCGATAGCGAACCGCGCGGCATCGCGCTGGTGGCCCACCCGCACCCGCTGTACGGCGGCACCATGGAAAACAAGGTGGCCCAGACCCTGGCGCGCACCTTCGTCAACATGGGCTATGCCGCGGCGCGCTTCAATTTCCGCGGCGTGGGCGAGTCCGAGGGCGTGCATGACGATGGCAAGGGCGAAGTGGACGACATGGCCATCATGTACGCGCACATGCGCGAGCGCTATCCTGACCTGCCCGTGACACTGACCGGCTTCTCCTTCGGCACCTTCGTGCAGGCCCAGTTCCAGCAGCGCCTGACCGCCGAGGACCGCCCGGCCGAGCGCCTGGTGCTGGTCGGCGCCGCGGCCGGCAAGTGGCCGATGCCGCCGGTGCCCCAAGACACCATCCTGATCCACGGCGAACTTGACGATACGATCACCTTGCAGGAAGTGTATGACTGGGCGCGCCCGCTCGACATCCCGGTGATCGTGATCCCCGGCGCCGACCATTTTTTCCATCGCAAGCTCGGCCACATTAAAAATCTCGTTGCACAAATGTGGCGGCGGTGAACATTTCGGCGTAACACTGTCCTATAATGTTTGACTTCTCTTGAGGCAATGCTCTGAAGCATTGCCTTGCGCTTTACCACCTACTGATTGACGACACACTCCCATGAAAAAACTGTTCGCGGCCTTTGCCGCCAGCCTGGTGATGGTTTCGGCCAGCGCGCAAACCGTGCCGGCCCCGGCGATCGCCGCCAAATCGTGGCTGCTGCTCGATGCGACGAGCGGCCAGGTCATCGCCTCGCAGGATCCGCACGCGCGCATCGAACCGGCCTCGCTCACCAAGGTCATGACGGCCTACGTGACCTTCGCCGCGATCCGGGACAAGCGCCTGGCGCTGAACCAGATGGTGACCGTCTCGACCCGCGCCTGGAAGGTCGATGGTTCGAGCTCCAAGATGTTCATCGATCCGGCCACCCCGGTGTCGGTGAACGACCTGCTGCATGGCCTGATGGTCCAGTCGGGCAATGACGCCGCCGTGGCGCTGGCGGAAGCCGTGGCCGGCGACGAAGGCACCTTCGTGACGCTGATGAACCGCGAAGCCCAGCGCATGGGCATGAAGAACACCCGCTTCGCCAATCCGCACGGCCTGCCGGACGCGAACAACTACTCGACCGCGCAAGACCTGGCGACCCTGGCGACCACCGTGATCCGCGACTTCCCCGAGTTCTACAAGATCGACTCGGTCAAGCAGTTCACGTATAACAAGATCACCCAGCAGAACCGCAACCGCCTGCTGTGGCTGGACCCGACCGTGGACGGCATGAAGACCGGCCACACCGATTCCTCGGGCTACAGCATGATCGCCTCGGCGCGCCGCCCGAACGGCACCACCGGCCAGCGCCGCCTGATCTCGGTCGTGCTGGGCACCAGCTCGGACGCCGTGCGTACCCAGGAAAGCCAGAAGCTGCTGAACTGGGGCTTCCAGAACTTCGACACCGTCAAGCTGTACGCCAAGGGCCAGCCGATCGCCACCCCGGAAGTGTGGAAGGGTTCGCAATCGAACGTGAAGATCGGCTTCACCCGCGACGTGCTGGTGACCGTGCCAAAGGGCGTGGCGGGCAAGCTCAAGCCGGTGCTCGAGCGTAAGGATCCGCTGGTCGCGCCGCTGGCCCTGAACGGCCAGGTCGGCACGCTGAAGATGATGGCGGACGGGAAGCCGCTGCTGGTGCTGCCGGTGGTGGCGTTGGAAGAGGTGCAGGAGGCGAGCATCTTTGGCCGTGCGTGGGATTCGATGCGGCTCTGGCTGAAGTAATTCTTCGTCATTGCTGATGAAAGCCCGTCCGTGCGTGAAGCAGGGCGGGCTTTTTGTTTGTTGGCTGCGGTGCGAACTTGGGTCCCGGGCGTGGGCGGGGGGGCGGGGGTTTGGGGGGAGGG
>NZ_JAGPWC010000121.1 GCF_018119405.1 Massilia sp. ST3
CCCCACCCCCCCCGGCGGGCCCCCCCACCCCCCCCCCCCCCCCCCCCGGGGGGGGACCCAAGTTCGCCACCCCCCACCCATGTCTCCTTCCCCCGCGAACCACCCCAAAAAATTGCCGCAGCCTTAACGAAAAGTTGTGCGACAATCAAGGGCATGGTCCCGTTCACGCCCACCGGTCCCGGGGTAGACAGCCAGATGCCGGCCCTGCTGCGCCGCCATGACTGGCCCGCCACCACCCTCGGCCCCATCGCCACCTGGCCGCAGGCCCTGAAGACCGCGGTCGACATGATGCTGCACTCGTCCTTCCCCATGTTCGTCGCCTGGGGCCCCGAGCTCGTCTTCCTGTACAACGACGCCACCATTCCGCTGCTGGGCGAGCGCCACCCGAACGTGCTGGGCGCGCGCCTGTCCGACGTGTGGCCGGAAGTCTGGCCCTACCTGGTGCCGATGGTCGACCGCGCCCTCTCGGGCAAGCCGGTCTACCACGAGGACATGGAACTGACCCTGCGCCGCCATGGCTATCCCGAGCGCGCCACCTTTACCTTTTCCTTCGCGCCCCTGCACGGCGCCGGCGGCGAGATCGCCGGCCTGTTCTGTACCTGCATCGAAACCACCGGCCGCGTGCTGGCCGAACGCCGCGCCGCCTTCGAGCTGCGCGTCTCGGACGCGCTGCGCCCGCTGCTGCATCCCGAGGAAGTGATCGAAACGGCCAGCGGCCTGCTGGGACGCGAGCTGCGCGCCGCGCGGGTGCTGTACGCCGAGATGGACGACGCGCTGGGGCATTTCAGCGTGCCGCACCTGTGGAGCCAGGACGGCCGCACCCTGGCCGCGCGCCCGCAGTTCCAGCTGGCCGACTTCAGCCCGGCGATCGCCGCCGAACTGCGCGCCGGCAGCGTGGTGCGCATCGACGACAGCGCGCGCGACGTGCGCACGGCGGGCTTTCGCAGCACCTATGTGAACGAGCGCATCGGCGCGCTGCTGGCGGTCCCGCTGGTCAAGCGCGGCCGCCTGACCGCCTGCCTGGCCATCCACACCCCGCACCCGCGCCACTGGAGCGACCACGACGCCCGCCTGGCGCGCGACGTGGCCGAGCGCACCTGGTCGGCCGCCGAGGCGGTGCGCGCCCAGGCCGAGCTGCGCAAGGAGCGCGACCGCAGCCGCTACATCTTCGACGCCATCGCCGAGGGCTTTGCCCTGTTCGACCGCAACTGGACCATCCTGCAGATGAACGCCGAAGGCCTGCGCATCTGCGGCATGGAGGCGGACCAGGTCATCGGCCGCAACCACTGGGAGATCTTCCCCGAGTCGCTCGACACCGAGGGCGGGCGCATGTACCGCGACGTGATGCGCAGCCGCAGCGCCGGCAGCGCCGAGTACTGCCGTGTGTTCCCGGGCGGGCGCCGGGTGTGGTCCGAGATCCGCGCCTATCCGACCCAGGACGGCGGCATCGCCTCCTTCTTCCGCGACATCACCGACCGCAAGCTGGCCGAGGACAAGCTGATGGAGGCCGACCGCCGCAAGGACGAATTCCTGGCCATGCTGGCGCACGAGCTGCGCAACCCGCTGGCGCCGATCAGCGCCGCCGCCGAGCTGCTCAAGCTGGGCGCCATGGACGAGGCCCGGGTGCAGCAGAGCAGCACCATCATCGGCCGCCAGGTGCGCCACATGACGCGCCTGGTGGACGACCTGCTCGACGTTTCGCGCGTGACGCGCGGCCTGATCACCCTGGCGCGGGTCGCGGTCGACGCGCGCGTGGTGGTCGATGAAGCGGTGGAGCAGGTACGGCCGATGATCGACGCGCGCCGCCAGCAGCTGGCGGTGCGCCTGCCGCCGCACGGCGCCGTGGTCCTGGGCGACAAGGCGCGCCTGGTGCAGGTGGTGGCCAACGTGCTGGGCAACGCCAGCAAGTACACCCCGGAAGGGCGCCAGATCGACCTGCGCGCGGAATGCCTCGGCCCGCGCCTGGTGCTGTCGGTGCGCGACGAAGGCATCGGCATGGACCGCGAGCTGACCGGGCGCGTGTTCGACCTGTTCACCCAGGCCGAACGTTCCTCCGACCGTTCGCAGGGCGGCCTGGGGCTGGGCCTGGCCCTGGTCAAGCACCTGGTGGAGCTGCACGGCGGCACCGTGGGCTGCACCAGTCCGGGGCTGGGCAAGGGCAGCACCTTCGTGATCACCCTGCCGCTCGAACACGAGGCCCTGCTGCCCGAGGACTTGCCGGCGCTGGAGGCGCTGGAAGCAGCGTCGGCGGCGCGGCTGAAGGTGCTGGTGGTGGACGACAACGCCGATGCGGCCGAGATGCTCGGCATGCTGCTGGCCTCGCACGGCCACGAAGTGGTGATCGAACACGATTCGCTGCGGGCGCTGGACCGCGCGCGCAGCGTGCGTCCGGAGGTCTGCCTGCTCGACATCGGCCTGCCCGAGATGGACGGCAAGGAACTGGCGCGGCGCCTGCGCGCGCAGCCTGAAACACGCGAAGCGCTGCTGGTGGCGGTGACCGGCTACGGCCAGCAGCAGGACCGCGAAGAGGCCCTCGCGGCGGGTTTCCAGCACCACCTGGTCAAGCCGGTCAACTTCGACCATCTGCTGGCGGTGCTGGACGGCGTGCGCGCCGCGCCGCCTATATCGACGGCGACCGCGGCGCCGGCCGATCTCAGCGCATCTGCGTGAAGTTCACCGGGATGAAGCGGTAGCCCTTGCCCTCGGTGGCCAGGTGGCCCAGGCCGGGGAATTGCAAGTGGGCGCCGCCGATCAGGTAGCCGCCCTTGGCCGCGGCGTCGAAGGCTTTCTTACGTGCGGCCGCAGCGGCCTTCTGGTCGCTGTCGAAGGAAATCGTCACCTTCGGCTCGGCCATCTGCACCGCGGCCACGTGGATCAGGTCGCCGATCAGCAGCAGCTTCTGGCCCTTGCTCTCGACCATGTAGGTGGTGTGGCCCGGGGTGTGGGCGCCGGTACCCTGGGCGCGGATGCCCGGGACCAGCTCGGCGTCGCCGTCGAAGGGCTTGAATTTACCCGCCTTGATGTACGGCTGGACGGCGGCAGTGAAGCCCTTGAAGGTGTCGGTGTCCTTGATCTTGTCGATATTTTCCGGATTCAAGAATTGATCGGCTTCGTGCTTGTGGGCGCGCAGCACGGCGTTCGGAAACACGATCTGCGCATTGTTCACCAGGCCGCCGATGTGGTCGCCATGGAAGTGGGTGATGTAGATCTCGTCCACCTGCTCAGGGCTGTAGCCGGCGGCCTTCATGTTGGCGACCAGCCGGCCCAGGGTCGGGCCGAAGAAGCTGCCGGCGCCGGTGTCGATCAGCACCAGCTTGCTGCCGGTATTGACCAGGTAGGCGTTATCCGAGGTTTCGAGCGGGGTCTTCAGGTGCTGCCTGGCCAGGGTGGCCTTGGTCTTTTCCGGCTTGTCGGCCAGCAGCTGCTCGACCGGCAGGTCGACGGTGCCGTCGGACAGCGGGGTGATTTCGAAGTCGCCCAGCATGACCCGGTAGTAACCCGGGGCCGGGGTCTTGACCATCGGCGCAGCGGCCAGGGCAGGGGTGGCGAAGCAGGCCGCGGCGGCAGCGGCGGCGAGGGCGGTCACGGCGTGGCGTTGGAAGCGCATCATTTTTCAGGATCCTTGTGATGGTTGTGCACTCGGCGGAGCGTTGCATATCTTACATCATTGCATTTTTGAATGCATGGTTGGCTGCCGGTTTGCTGTAACGCAAACGCACCACGGCAGAGCAGGACGCACCGGCCTGGACAATCGTGCACTGTTAGCGTGCGTGTGGTCTAATAGAAGTATTTTCCGTCCAACTTTTGCGCAATGCTGATCCACGTCGCTTCCCGCCTACGCCGTCGCCTGCCGCAACCGGTTTCCCTTCCTCCCACCGCCCAAGCCCGCGCCGCCCTCGGCGCCGTGGTCGGCCTGATGCTGTCGGGCCTGCTCAGCCAGGCCGCCCTGGGCTGGGCCGCGCCGGGCGCCCATATCGCCTGGCTGGTCGCGCCCATGGCGGCCTCGGCCGTCCTACTGTTCTGCGTGCCGGCCAGCCCGCTGGCCCAGCCCTGGTCCGTCATCGGCGGCAACGTGGTGTCGGCCCTGACCGGCGTCGCCTGCGCCCAGCTGGTGCCGGAACCGATGGTGGCCGCGCCGCTGGCCGGTGGCCTGGCGATCGCGATGATGTTCCTGCTGCGCTGCCTGCACCCGCCCGGCGGCGCGGCGGCGATGACGGCCGTGCTGGGCGGCGATGCCGTGCGCGAGGCCGGCTTCGCCTTCGCGCTGGCGCCGGTGGGCCTGAACGCGGTGCTGCTGGTGCTGGCGGCGCTGGTGTACAACCGCCTGACCGGCGCGCACCACGCCCATGCGCCGGTCAAGCCCTCGGTGGTGGACGACGAGGACATCGACGCCGCGCTGGAACACTTCGGCGAGCCGCTCGACGTCAGCCGCGAAGACCTGGCGACCATCGTCCACGACGCCGAGCAGCACGCGGCCGGGCGCCG
This sequence comes from Massilia sp. ST3, assembly GCF_018119405.1. Lineage (GTDB taxonomy): Bacteria > Pseudomonadota > Gammaproteobacteria > Burkholderiales > Burkholderiaceae_D > Telluria. The sequence goes on from NZ_JAGPWC010000121.1 coordinate 4,486, forward strand.
CGCGCGCGGCCTGCGCGCCGGCGACGTCAGCGTGGCGCCGGTGGCGCGCCTGGCCCCGGACCAGCTGCTCTCGAGCGCGCGCGAGCAGTTGCTGCGCCACGGTGTGCCGGCGCTGCCGGTGGTGGATGGGGAAGGGCGGCTGCTCGGGCTGCTGACCCAGGCCCAGCTGCTGCGCGCCGCCTCGGAAGCGGAGATGCGCTCGCTCGGTTCGCGCGCCAGGCTGGCGCTGGTGAGCCTGGCGGGCAGGCGCGAGGCGCAACAGCGCGTGGGCGACCTGATGACGGCGGGTGTGGCGATCGATGCCGCGCGGCCGGCGACCGAGGCGGCGGCATTGGCGACCCGCCATGGGCTGGCGCGGGTGCCGGTGGTGGATGCGATGGGCAGGCTGGCGGGGATGACGGGGCCGGCGGAAGTGCTGGCGGCCCTGCATGGGGCGGTGATGGAGCGGGCGGCGTAGGCCCGATCGGCCGGTGCGACGGTTTAAACGGTAGCGATCACCGCGTGGGCGGGAGACCCGCCCACCCTACGGTAGGGTTGGCGGCTCCGCCGCCGGCGCGTTCAACCGGCGCGTGAATCAATGCGCCGCCTTCGGACATCACGCGCTCTCGGCCCCGCAGCACTTCTTGTACTTCTTCCCGCTGCCGCACGGACAATCGTCGTTGCGACCGACCTTCGGCTCCTCGCGGCGCACGGTTTCCACGCCCGGCTTGCGGCGCGGCGCCCACCAGCGGTGGATGGCCGGCAGGTTGGCTTCGATCTCCAGCGCCAGCTGGTGTGCCTTGGCGGGATCCTCGACTTCCGGCAGTTCTTCTTCGTCGATCTCGTCCGCGCCCAGCAGGTAGATAGGGCGCATCAGCTCGCCCACCTCGGAATCCCAGATCGCGTCCCAGGAGCCGGGACGCAGTTCCATCCCTTCCCAGAAGCCCCAGCACCAGGCCTCAGCGTCGATCAGGGTCTTGCCCTGGTGTTCGTGTTCGCAGAACAGCGGCTCGAATTCCTTGGGCGCCACCTCGAAAGTGACCAGCACTTCGTTCATGAAGCGCATGATGAGGTTGACGATGCGTTCTTCCTCGCGGCCGTTCTTCCACTTGGGCGTGCTGGCGCCGTCCTCGCCCCAGACGCGCGGCAGCCACTCGGCCGGCATGATGGACTCGGGCCCGATCGCGATGGCGGTCAGGTAGCCGTGCAGGGTGTCCATCGTCATCGCGTCGTCGGAGCAACGGTCGGACAGGAGGAACTGGTCGAGTTCGTCGAATTCTTTTTCGGAGAGGGGCTGGTCGAGGTGCATGGAAAGACTCTTGTTGCGTTGAAGGCGCCAGTGTAACGCCTATGCCGCGCGCCGGCAGAAAAATCGTCGCGCGGACCTACCCCGGATTGCTGCACGCGATCCGGGACGCCGCCTTACAATGCGGGCATGACTACACCTCTTCCTGAAACCCATCCGTTCTCCCGTCTCGACCCCCAGCTTGTTCTGGAGGCGCTCGAGAGCGTCGGCCTGTACGGCGACGGCCGCCTGCTGGCGCTCAACAGCTACGAAAACCGCGTCTACCAGGTCGGGATGGAGGAGGGGCCGCCGGTGGTCGCCAAGTTCTACCGCCCGGAGCGCTGGAGCGATGCCGCGATCCTGGAAGAGCATGCATTCGTCAGCGAGCTGGCGGCGCAGGAGGTGCCGGTGGTGCCGGCCCAGGTGATCGGGGGCCGCGGCCTGCATGCGTTCGCGGGCTTCCGTTTCGCCGTCTTCCCGCGCCGCGGCGGCCGCGCACCCGAGCTGGGCGACCCGGCGACCCTGGAATGGATCGGGCGCTTCATCGGCCGCATCCATGCCGTCGGCGCCGCCAAACCCTTTGTGGAGCGGCCGACGCTCGACGCCCAGACCTTCGGGCGCGATCCCTACGACTACCTGCGCAGCCACGATTTCCTGCCGCCCGAGCTGCTGACGACCTGGTCCAGCGTGGTCGAGCAGGCGCTGGCCGGGGTCGAACGCTGCTACGAGCGTGCGGGGGAACTCCCCCTGCTGCGCCTGCACGGCGACTGCCACGGCGGCAACGTGCTGTGGACCCCGGACGGCCCGCACTTCGTCGACTTCGACGACAGCCGCATGGGGCCGGCGGTGCAGGACCTGTGGATGCTGCTGTCGGGCGAGCGCCAGGAAATGGTGGGCCAGATGAGCGACGTGCTGGCCGGCTACGAGGACTTCTGCGAATTCCACCCGCGCCAGCTCTACCTGGTGGAGGCGCTGCGCACCCTGCGCCTGATCCATTATTCGGCCTGGCTGGCCTCGCGCTGGGACGATCCGGCCTTTCCGGTGGCGTTCCCATGGTTTAACACCCAGCGCTACTGGCAGGATCGGATCCTGGAGCTGCGCGAGCAGGTGGCATTGATGGATGAGCCGCCGCTGTGGCCCGTCTAGGGTCTGTCTGGCTGAGTCTGCGCCGCAGCTAGCCTATTTCGTAGGGTGGACGGCTTTGCCGTCCACGCGGTGATAGAGGCTCCGCTTTCGTGCGGGATGATCTCGCTGCAAACTATCCCCGCGTGGACGGGGAACCCGTCCACCCTACCATGCGCCAACAATTATCTTGTCGCCTCGGCGCTCAGTCAGACAGATCCTAGTGCGATCCGAACAATGAACTGAGCAGACAACACCGTTCAGTTCCGCGTGGCACGCCGGCGCGATTTCCCGGATAATCGGCTGGAACCGTCCCGCTCCCGGGACCGCATCGAGAACGGCCATGGAACCCAAGCAACCCACCCCGTCCAAACCAGACGACACCGATTTCATGATCGACCTGTCGCACGCCGGCAGCGTGCTGCCGCCGGGCGACGAGCCGTCCGGCGCGTCTGCCGGTCAAGCGGCGGCCGCGAAGGGGGGCGGACGCGGGCCGCTCGACATGCGCGAGATCCAGGAAGCCATCGCGCGCGTGGAAGCCGAAGCCAAGGCGAATGTCGCCGCCGAAAGCCGCGCCCACGCCGAGAACCGCGCCCGCACGCTGGCGGAAGAGCGCGCCGCGATGGACGCGGCGGCGGCCGCCGCGGCCCTGGCCAATGCCCAGGCCTCCGAGGAGGCGATCGCCGCCAACCGCGACCGCCTGGAATCCCTGCGCGCCGCGGCCCAGGCGTCCGCCGAACGGCTGGAAGCCATCCGTAACGAAACCGCCGAGCTGCGCGCGCGGGTCAAGACCGAAACCGAAATCCGCGTGGCGGCCGAGGCACGCGCCCGTTCCGAAGAGGAAGTGCGGCGCCGCGCCACCGCCCAGATCGAGGCCCAGACCGAAATGGCGGCCAAGGCGGCGCGCGCCGCCGACGAGCTGCTGGTCCAGACCGAACAGGCGCGCCTGCAGGCGGCCGAGCGCATGGCGGCGGTGGAGGCGGCCAAGGAAGAAGTGCTGCACAACGCCAGCGCCGACGCGCGCGTGGCGATCCTGGCGCGCGAGCGCGAGCGGGCCGAGAAGGCGGCGCGCGCCACCGCCGAGAAACTGGCCGAAGCCGAAGCCGAGGCCCTGGAACTGGCCCTGCAGCGCGAACGCGCCGACCAGGTGGCGCTGGCCTCCGCCTTCCAGCGCGCGGCGGCCGAGGCGCGCGCCCTGGAAGAGGCGCGCGCGCTGGCCCACATCGAACAGGAACGCGAGGCGATCGCGCTGGCCCAGGCCGAGTCCGAGCGCGTGGCGGCCCAGTCGCTGCGCATGCGTTTGGAAACGGAGAAGGAGCTACGCGACGCCGCCACCCACCGCGAGCGGCTGGAACAGCGCGCCGCGGCCGGCGCCGAAGCGCGGCGCGAGGCCGAGACCCGCATCCTGGCGGCGACCGAGGCGCGCATCGAGGCCGACCGCAAGCTGCGCGAGGTGGCGGCGGAACGCGCCCGTGCCGAGGAGGAGGCGAGCCAGCAGGTGCAGGCGCGCCTGGAGGCCGAGGCGGTGGCGGCGCAGCACGCGCGCGAACGCGCGGCGGCCGACGAAGCGGCGGCTCAGGCGGCCCAGCGCCAGGTCGAGGAAGAACGGCGCCAGCGCGCGCTGGCCGAGCAGCGCGCCGCCCAGGCAAGTGCAGAGGCCGAGGCGAGGGCG
>NZ_JAGPWC010000122.1 GCF_018119405.1 Massilia sp. ST3
GCGGCGGGCGCCCCCCCCCCCCCCAACCCCCCCCCCCCCCGCGGGCGGGGGGCCCACGGTCTTCGGGCTGACAATCAAATTAACGCAGCTTGCCGATCAAATCCGGCCCCGCCACCAGGCGGATATACGGAATCCCATCGGCCCCCTTGTGCTCGATCCAGAACACCCCCGCCTTGCGGATCCGCCAGTCCTGCTTGCGCCCGCACAGCACCGAGGACGCCACCTGCCCGAGCAGCGGCTGGTGGCCGACGACCAGCACCGGCTGGCGGTGCCCGGGCCAGCCGCAGGCCTGGATGATGGCTTCCGCATCCGATTCCGTGCCCAGCGCCTCGGCCACTTCATAGCGTCGCCCCAGCGCCTTGACGGTTTGCGTACAGCGCTTGGCGGGGCTGGTCAGGATGCGGCAATCCGCGGGCAGCACCCGGTTCAGCCAGGCGCCCACGCGGGCGGCGTGGCGCTGGCCCTTGGAGGTCAGCGCGCGCGCGCTGTCGTCGCCATCCGGCGGCGCCGGCTCGGCCTCAGCGTGGCGCCACAGGATCAGTTCCATGCTCGTTCTCCTTGGCCGGGCGGTGGGCGTCGCCCAGCATGTCCATCAGGGTTTGCTGGGCGCTCAGGGTTTTCTGGTTGCCGCGCGCCTTGCGGCGGCGGTAGCGGCCGTCGCTGGCCAGTTCCCAGGCATCGACGTTGTCCTTCAGGTAGGGATGCAGGCCCTCGCGCATCACGCGCCGCTTGAGCGCGGGCGAGTGGACCGGGAAGGCGATCTCCACGCGCCGGAACAGGTTGCGGTTCATCCAGTCGGCGCTGCTCAGCCAGATGTCGTGCTGCAGGTTGTTGCGGAAGTAGAACACCCGGGTGTGCTCCAGGAAGCGGCCTACGATCGAGCGCACCTTGATGTTGTCAGACAGGTCCTTTACGCCGGGGCGCAGCGAGCAGGCGCCGCGCACGATCAGGTCGATCCGCACGCCGGCCTGGGATGCGTCGTACAAGGCCTTGATGACCGATTCGTCGGTGAGCGAGTTCATCTTGGCGATGATCCGTCCCGCCTTGCCGGCCCGCGCCAGCTCGGCCTCGTTGCGGATCGCGCGCACCAGTTCCTTCTGCAGCGAGAAGGGCGCCAGCCAGATGCTGGTCAGCTGCTTGGGACGCGTCATGCTGGTGAGGTGGATGAAGACCTCGTTGACGTCGGCGGTCAGGCCGGCGTCCGCCGTGAGCAGGCCGAAGTCGGTGTAGAACTTGGCCGTGGTGGGATTGTAGTTGCCGGTGCCGAGGTGGGCGTAGCGGCGCAGGCCGCTGGGCTCGCGCCGCAGCACCAGGGCCATCTTGGCGTGGGTCTTGAGGCCGACCACGCCGTACACCACCTGGGCGCCGGCCTGCTCCAGCTTCTCGGCCCAGTTGATGTTGGCTTCCTCGTCGAAGCGCGCCATCAGTTCCACGATCACCGTGACTTCCTTGCCGCGCCGGGCGGCGCCGATCAGGGCCTCCATCAGCTCCGAGTTCATGCCGGCCCGGTAGATGGTCTGCTTGATCGCCACCACGCAGGGGTCGTTCGCCGCGCTCTGGATGAAATCGATCACCGGCTGGAAGGTTTCGTAGGGATGGTGCAGCAGCACGTCGCCTTTACGCAGGGTGGCGAAGATGTCGGGGGCGGCCAGCTTGGGCGGATAGCCGGCAACGAAAGGCGGGAACTTGAGCTCCGGCTGGTTGTTGGTGTTGACCACCTCCAGCAGGCGCCCCAGGTTGACCGGGCCGTCCACGGTGAACAGGCGCGAGCGGTCGATGCTGAATTGGTCGAGCAGGAAGGCGGACAGGTGCTCGGGACAGGCGCGCGCCACTTCGAGGCGCACCGCGAAGCCGTAGTTGCGGCTATGGAGCTCGCTCTGCAGCGCCTGGCGCAGGTTCTTGACCTCTTCCTCGTCCACCCACAGGTCACTGTTGCGGGTGACGCGGAACTGGGAATAGGACACCACTTCGCGCCCCGTGAACAGGTCGGCCATGTGGGCCTGGATTACCGAGGACAGCAGGCAGTAGGACGCGCCTTTCTTGTCGGAGAGTTCGTCCGGAAGGCGGATCACCCGCGGCAGCACGCGCGGCGCCTTCATGATGGCGATGCCGGTGCCGCGTCCGAAGGCGTCCTTGCCCGCCAGTTCGACGATGAAGTTCAGGCTCTTGTTGATCACGCGCGGGAACGGATGGGCCGGGTCCAGGCCGATCGGGGTCAGCAGCGGCCGCACCTCGCGGTCGAAGAACTGCTTGACCCAGGCGCGCTGGGCGGCGTTGCGGTCGCTGCGGCGCAGCAGGTGGATGCCGTGCTCGGACAGCTGGGGCGCGATCTCGTTGTTGAACAGGCTGTACTGGCGCGCGATCAGGTGCCGGCACTCGGCGCTGGCGCGTTCCAGGGTGGCGGCCAGGTGGTCGGGCAGGCCGCCATGGGCATGGTCGCGCGGGTGCTCGAACTGGTACTGGGCCAGCAGGCTGGCCACCCGCACTTCGAAGAATTCGTCCAGGTTGCTGCAGACGATGCACAGGAAACGCAGGCGTTCCAGCAGCGGAATCGAGGGATCCTCGGCCTGGGCCAGCACGCGGCGGTTGAACTCCAGCAGGGAGAGTTCGCGGTTGAGGAAGGCGCCGCCATCGGGGAGTTGCTTGAGCTCAGCCTCGATGGCCCTGGTTTTCATGTCCATGTGTCTGCGTTTGAGTAGTCGCGCAGGCAGTGTAGATGGAAGATATGACAACTTGGTGACATCCACGATCGGCTCAGCCAAAGGAAGGAGCGTTACTCCAGGAGTTAATCTTTAAGCATCGTTAAAGAATGCCGGCGTATAAAGACAGCTCTACCAAGACAACAAGGGGTTCACCGTGAAAGACCTGCTGCGCGCCAACAAGGGCTTCATCCTGTTCCTGTGCCTGTTCGGCGTGTTCCGCACCGCGGTCGCCGACTGGAATCCGATTCCTTCGGCCTCGATGCGGCCGAACCTGCTGGAGGGCGACGTGGTCTTCGTCAACCGGCTGGCCTTCGACCTGAAGATACCACTGACTGATGTGATCGTGGCGCGCCTTGGCGAGCCGAATAGGGGAGACGTGGTGACCTTCACCTCGCCCCAGCCGGACAAGACCCGCCTGATCAAGCGCGTGCTGGCGCTGCCGGGCGACGTGATCGAGATGCGCAACGAGCAGCTGATCATCAACGGCGTGCCGGGCAAGTACCAGGTGGCCGAAGTGACGCGCGAGCGCTCGCACGGCGCCGAGCTGGAGGCGGTGCGCATGGACGAGACCGTCGGCGGGACGCGCCAGCGCATCCAGGTGCTGCCCCAGAAGCTTGCGCTGCGCAACTTCGGCCCGGTGCGCATCCCCGCCGACCACTACCTGATGCTGGGCGATAACCGCGACGACAGCGGCGACTCGCGGGTCATCGGCCTGGTTCCGCGCGACAAGCTGATCGGGCGCGCCGAGCGCATCCTGGTCTCGGCCGACTACCAGGGCAACTGGATGCCGCGCCCCGGCCGATTCGGCAAGTCGCTGCGCGCCGATGCGGCGGAAAATTAATTCTGTGAAATAAAGTAAAATCCCGGGCCCGGGATTCTGCACGCTGCGGTGCCGGTTTTATCTGGAAAGGCATTGCACATGCAACGACTCTTGACCGTCATTCTCGCCTGCCTCGGCATGATCGGGGCGCTGGCGATCGACACCTATCTTCCCTCCATGCCGGCGATCGGCGCCGAATTCGGCGTCGGCCCGGTGGCGGTGCAGCAGACCCTGAGCGTCTTCCTGTTCTGCTTCGCCTTCATGATGCTGTTCTACGGGACCCTGTCGGATTCCTTCGGCCGCCGTCCGGTGATCCTGGTAGCGCTCTCTGTCTACACCGTAGCCTCGGTCGGCGCCGCCTTCGCCCCCACCTTCGGCGCGCTGCTGGCTTGCCGCGCCCTGCAGGGCCTGTCCGCCGGCGCAGGCTCGGTGATCGGCCAGGCCATCGTCCAGGACCGCTTCGCCGGCCCGCAGGCGCAGAAGATCATGTCGCACATCATGATGGTGTTCGGGCTGGCGCCGGCCATCGCGCCGGTCCTGGGCGGCTGGCTGCACGTGAGCTTCGGCTGGCGCTCGACCTTCGTGTTCCTGGCCATCTTCGGCACGGCGATGATCGTGCTTTGCCTGCGCCTGCTGCCCGAGAGCCTGCCGCGCGAGAAGCGCCAGGTGTTCCACCCGGTGACCATCGCCCGCAATTACCTGATGGTGCTGCGCAATCCCCAGTTCGTGCTGTTGTCGCTGGCGGTGGGCATGGCCTTCGGCGGCCTGTCGCTGTACATCGGCTCGGCCGCCAACTTCGTGATGGAGATCCTGGGCCTGCCGGAGACGGCCTTCGCCTGGATGTTCATTCCCCTGATCGGCGGCATGGTGATCGGCTCGGCCTGGGGCGGCAAGCGCGCATCGAAAATGCCGGCGGCGCGCCTGAAGTGGATCGGCTTTGCGGTGATGGGCCTGGCGGCGGTGCTGAACGTGGGCTACAACCTGCTGTTCCCGGCCATGGTGCCGTGGGCGGTGCTGCCGCTGTTCGTCTACACCTTCGGCCTGGCGGTGGCGATGCCGGCGATCCAGCTGACGGCGATGGGCCTGTTCCCCAACAACCGCGGGCTGGCGGCCTCGATGGTGGGCTTCATCCAGATGATGTCGTTTGCCCTGGTGTCGGGGCTGGTGGCGCCGCTGCTGTTCGGCAGTGCGCTCAAGCTGGCGCTGGGCGTGGCGGTGGGGCTGGTGCTGAGCTTCGCGGCGTGGCGCGCGTCGGTGCGCAGCGCCGTGCCGGCGGGCGTGGCAAAACTGTAGGGTCGGCGGGTTTCCCGCCGCCGCGGCGATCGTTGGCGCCTCCGATTCCGCGCCGGATGATCTCGCAGCCAACCATCACCGCGTCAGCGGCAAAGCCGCCGACCCTACGATCAATCAACGCCGGTGCTGCTTCATCGCCGCCGCCACCTCGCGCTTGGCGTCGCGGTCCTTCTCCGTATTGCGCTTGTCGTGCTGCTTCTTGCCCTTGGCCAGGCCGATCTCGCACTTCACGCGTCCCTTCTTGAAATGCAGGTTGAGCGGCACGAGCGTATAGCCCGAGCGCTCGACCTTGCCGACGAGCTTGTCGATCTCGGCGCGGTGCAGCAGCAGCTTGCGCGTGCGCAGCGCTTCCGGATGGCTCCAGGCCGAGGCGGTGGGGAGCGAGCTGACGTGGGCGCCGAACAGGAACAGTTCCCCGTTGCGCACCATCACATAGGCTTCCTTGATCTGCACCCGGCCTTCGCGGATGGCCTTGACTTCCCAACCTTCCAGCACCAGGCCGGCTTCGTAGCGGTCCTCGATGAAGTAGTCGAAAAATGCTTTTTTATTGTCTGCGATACTCATGAAATAGCGAAAATTCGCGTGTCGGTTAAACTACTGCCATCGCGCCCGTGTGGCGACATATGCAACTTAACCAACATCATAACAAACGGTTGACCAATGGCAGTAGTACACAAATCAGTTTTCCTCGGGTATAGCGCGGAACAGATGTTCGACCTGGTGGCGAAGGTGGAAGATTATCCGAAGTTTCTTCCCTGGTGCGGCGGCGTGAACATCATCGAGCGCACCGACGAGAAACTGGTGGCTTCCCTGTCCATCAACTTCCACGGCGTCAAGCAGAGCTTCACCACGTCCAACCACAACCAGCGTCCGACCCAGATGAAGATGCACCTGGTCGACGGGCCGTTCAAGATGCTGGAAGGCACGTGGACCTTCAAGTCCCTGCGCGCCGACGCCTGCAAGATCGACTTCGACCTGCACTACGAGTTCTCGAGCATCATCCTGGAACAGATCATCGGCCCGGTGTTCGGCATGATCGCCAACAGCATGGTCGATTCCTTTTGCAAGCGGGCGGAGGCGATCTATGAGTGAGACGGTCCAGGTTTACGTCTGCTACGCCCATGCGCAGCAGGAATGGATCCGTCCCATGCAGGTGGCGCCCGGCACCACCATCGGCGAGGCAATCGAGCAGAGCGGGGTGCTGCAAGACTTTCCTGAAATTAACCTGACCACCCAGCCGGTCGGCATCTACGCCAAGAAGAAGACGCTCGACACCGTGCTGCGCGAGCGCGACCGGATCGAGATCTACCGCCCGCTGGTGGCGGATCCGAAGGATTCGCGCCGCAAGCGCGCCGCCAAGAAAGAGCAGAACGCCGCGCCGCCGGCTGAAGCTGCGTCCTAAGGACAGTCCTTCAATACCTGGTTTACCTGGGCCGTGCGCGCGGCCTTTTCCTCATCCGTCATATAGCCCTGGTCGCCGTTCGCATCGAAGCGGCGGATCCGGATGCCGGACGCCAGCTGGGCGCGCGCATCGCGCGCCGCTTCGCAACGCGCGGCCAGGTCGCGCTTGCGGGCCGACTCGTCCGCGCTCTTGCGCTCCTGTTCTTCGCGCTGCCTGATCCTCTCCTTGTAGGCCGCCTCGCGTTCGGCCAGGGTGGGCGCGCGCTTCGATGCCTCCGCCGGCTTCGCGGCCTCGGCCTTGGCCTCCGGCGTCGGTGCGGTGGCCAGGCGGCCGGGCGCCTTCAGGATCTTGTGCGGCGGCGTGCCGGACGGCGGCGGGCGGTCCGAATACTGCCGCGTCCCGTTGGCGTCGATCCACACGTATTGCGCGTGGGCGAGGCTGGCGGCGAAGAAGAGCAGGGCGGCGCCGGCGTGGCGCAAAGAAGTGCTGGTAGGCATGATGTGTTTCCTTGATGGGCACCTGGATTTCGCCATGCCGCGCGCAGGAAGTCAATTCCAAAACTCACCGTCGAGAGAAATTTTTGGGCTCCCCTGCGACGGGATTTGCGACTTTCTGTATAATTCACTTTTGCGCCTATAGGAAAATACTATGCGTCTCCTCCAAAAAGCACTCACCTTCGATGACGTGCTGCTCGTCCCGGCCTACTCCAACGTTCTTCCGGCCCAAACCTCCCTGCGTACCAAGCTGACCCGGAACATCACGCTGAACATTCCGCTGCTGTCGGCGGCGATGGACACCGTCACCGAGTCGCGCCTCGCGATCGCGATGGCCCAGGAAGGCGGCATCGGCATCATCCACAAGAACCTGCGCCCGGCCGACCAGGCCCGCGAAGTAGCCCGAGTCAAGCGTTTCGAGGCAGGCGTGCTGCGCGATCCGATCACGATCCCGCCGACCATGAAGATCCGCGAAGTGCTGGCGCTGTCGCAACAGCACGGCATCAGCGGCTTCCCGGTGGTCGAGGGCAACCAGGTGGTGGGCATCATCACCAACCGCGACCTGCGTTTCGAAGAGGACCTGGACGCGGAAGCGCGCGCCAAGATGACCCCGCGCGAGAAGCTGGTGACCGTCAAGGAGGACGCGGACACTCTAGAAGCCAAGCGCCTGATGAACAAGCACCGCCTGGAGCGCGTGCTGGTCGTCAACGACAACTTCGAGCTGCGCGGCCTGATCACCGTCAAGGACATCCAGAAGTCGCACGAACACCCGCTGGCCTCGAAGGATTCGCAGGGCAAGCTGCTGGTTGGCGCGGCCGTGGGCGTGGGCCAGCGCGACGAGGAGCGCATCGAACTGCTGGTTGCGGCCGGCGTGGACGTGCTGGTGGTCGACACCGCCCACGGCCACTCGCAAGGCATCCTGGACCGCGTGAAATGGATCAAGGAACGCTACCCCCACGTTGACGTCATCGGCGGCAACATCGCCACGGCCGCCGCCGCCAAGGCGCTGGTCGAGCACGGTGCGGACGCGGTCAAGGTCGGCATCGGCCCCGGCTCGATCTGCACCACCCGTATCGTGGCCGGCGTGGGCGTGCCCCAGATCACCGCGATCTCGAATGTGGCGGAAGCCCTGGCCGGCACCGGCGTGCCCTGCATCGCCGACGGCGGCATCCGCTACTCGGGCGACATCTCGAAGGCGCTGGCTGCCGGCGCGAACACCGTCATGATGGGCAGCATGTTCGCCGGCACCGAGGAAGCGCCGGGCGAAGTCATCCTGTACCAGGGCCGCAGCTATAAATCCTACCGCGGCATGGGCAGCCTGGGCGCGATGGCCGAAGGTTCGGCCGACCGCTACTTCCAGGAAGCATCAAGCAAGGCCGACAAGTTCGTTCCGGAAGGCATCGAAGGCCGCGTCGCCTATAAAGGCAGCGTGCTGGCGATCATCTTCCAGCTGATCGGCGGCGTGCGCCAGTCGATGGGCTACTGCGGCTGCGCCACCATCGACGAACTGCGCGAACGCGCCGAGTTCGTCGAGATCACCTCGGCGGGCATGCGCGAATCGCACGTGCACGACGTGCAGATCACCAAGGAAGCTCCGAACTACCGTTCGGAGTAAAAAGAACCTCCAGACGCGGCTTGATACGGCCGCGTTTTCGTAGGGTGGGGGGGGGGGGGGGGGGCC
>NZ_JAGPWC010000123.1 GCF_018119405.1 Massilia sp. ST3
CCGCTGTAGGGTGGACGGGTTCCCCGTCCACGCGTCCAACGCACGCATTACCTCCGACCCCGGTATCGCCCCACGGTACCCCGCGTAGCGCAGGCCGTATCCCTTGCGCAAGGCGCTGGCCGCCCCACATTCCCGATGGCACACTGGCGACTCGATCATCATGAGAGGAGTCTCCAATGAACAAAGGCTTGCGCCTGACCGAGAAATGGCTGCAGCGCGCCCTGTGGCTGGTGGCCTTCGTGTTCGCCGGTTTCCTGATCGGCCTGGGCAGCCTGGTGGTCGGGAACCTGTGGGACGTCGAAGACCCGCTCACCGTCGAGCAGTTCATGGACCCGGCCCAGCTGGGCGCGGCGCGCGCCGAGCTGGCCCAGGCCAGCGCCAGGCAGGAGGCGGCCCGCGAGCGGTTTGAGCAGGCCTCGCAAAAGCACACGGTCGCCCAATCCAACACGCGCACCTCGCGCGCCACCTTCGACAACTGGCTGGCCACGCGCCAGGCCACGGCGCGCCCCGACCAGGATCCCGAGCTGGTGGCCCGTACCCGGGCCCTCGACGCCCTCGAGCTCGATGAGCGCAAGGCGCTGGGGGCGGTGGAACAGGAGCAGCAGGCCATGCTCGACGCCACCCAGGCCGCCGAGCGCGCGCAGATGCGCCTGGCGCGGCTCGAGGAGCCGGCCAGGCAGGCGTTCTACGAGGCGTCCAGGGCCAAGGAGTTGCGCGTCTTCCTGTACCGCCTGGCGCTGACCCTGCCGCTGCTGCTGGTCGCCGCCTGGCTGTTCAAGCACAAGCGCAAGAGCCCCGACTGGCCCTTCGCCTGGGGCTTCATCCTGTTCGCGCTGTTCGCCTTCTTCGTGGAGCTGGTGCCCTACCTGCCCAGCTATGGCGGCTACGTGCGCTACCTGGTCGGCATCGTCATTACCTTCGTGGTGGGGCGCTACGCGATCCGCTGGCTGCAGGACTACCTGGCGCGCCAGAAGGCGGCCGAGGCGCTGCCCGACACCGAGCGGCGCCAGACCATGCGCTACGACCTGGCGCTGGCGCGCCTGGCCAAGAGCGTGTGCCCGGGCTGCGAGCGCCCGGTCGACATGAAGGACAGCAGTATCGACTTCTGCCCGCACTGCGGCATCGGCCTGTTCGACCGCTGCGGCTGCTGCAGCACGCGCAAGAACGCGTTTGCGCGCTTCTGCTTCTCGTGCGGGACGGCGGCCAATACCACCCTGGCCGACTAGCATCCTCAGTCGCGCAGGTCGGCAGGCACCTTTCCGCCGTTGGCCGCCAGCTTGTTCATGACCTGGCGGTGCAGCCAGATGTTCATGGTGGCGGAATCGCTGGTGTCGCCGGAATAGTTCAGCTCGGCCGCCAGCTCCTTGCGCGCGGCCAGGCTGCTGTCCAGGCCGAGCAGCTTGAGCAGATCGACGATGGAGGTGCGCCAGTTCAGCTGCTGGCCGGCCGACTTCTGCATGTCGTTCAGGATCTGCTCGACGTCGACCTGCTGCATCGGCGCCGCGGCCGGCGCCGCCTGGGCTTGCGGCTGCGCCTGCGGGGCGGCCGGAGCGGCTGGCGCCGGCGCCGCCGGTTTCTGCGCCGGAGCTGCAGGGGCGGTCGCCTTCGGCGCCGAACCCGGGAAGATCTTGTGGAAGATATTACTCAGAATGCCCATGATGTCCTCGCTGTTGTTGTTGATTGGATAGGCCAGTCGCTGCACTGCTCACCGTTCACTGCCGGCGCATGCCTTGCGCCATGTGGCCGAGCGCGATCGCCAGCGCCGCGCCGCCGATGGCCTTGACCAGGGTCGGGTTCTCGGCATAGAAGTCGCCCATGCGGTCGACGATGCCCGGATTCTGCTGTTCCGCCTTCTCCGCCAGGTCGCGCACCTGTTCGGGCGAGACTTGCGAGGCCTGTTCCGGCGTCACCTGGGTCGGCGTGCGGCCGCCGAACAGGTTGCCGAGCCCGCCGTTGCCGAGCTGGGCCAGTACGGTCGGGCCGAGGGTGGCCAGGATCTGGTTCAGCATGCCGGCGCGCTGGTTGGGATTGCCTTGCCCGAACAGCTGGCTCACCATTTGCGGAAAGGGCGGGGTCTGGTCCGAGCGCAGCGCGCCGGCCACGCCCTGGGCCACCTGCTCGCGCGGGGCGCTTTGGGCCACGCGGTCGAAATCGTCCTCGGGATTTCCCTGGTTCGCATTGGCCGCGCCGCCGAGGTATTGCTGTAACAGGTTTCCTAGATCAAAAGCCATGTCGTTCTCCTGCCGTTGCGGGGATGAAGGTCGAGCGTAGGCGTCTTGACATGCTTTTCTCTGTTCGTTAACGAACGGTGACGCCGCAAAGTCCGTGCTTTTTTGCCATATGGACATTCGCGATGGGGAATCGTAAGCTGTCGCCATGCCTTATCTTCCCCTGATCCTGTTCGCCGGGTTCTACCTGTTCGCCACCGTCGCCTGGGCCTTGCCGCCGCTGGTGGGCGCGGCCTACCTGGTGACCAGCCTGACCTGTTTCGTCGCCTATGCACTCGACAAGTCGGCCGCGCGCACGAAAGCCTGGCGCACGCCCGAGCTCACCCTGCTGGCGCTGGGGCTGGCAGGCGGCTGGCCGGGAGGGCTGCTGGCCCAGCAATGGCTGCGCCACAAGACGGCCAAGGCCTCGTTCCAGTGGAAATTCCAGCTGACGGTGGCGCTGAACCTGGCCCTGTTCGTGTGGCTGTCGCGGCAGTTCGGCGAGTCTCGAGTCTGATCATCCAAGTCTGATTCATATCAAGGAGCGGCGCATGTGGCCTTACCCCCGGATCCTGGCCCACCGCGGCGGCGGCACCCTGGCGCCGGAGAACACCTATGCCGGCCTGCGCCGCGGCATGGAGCACGGCTTCCGGGCGATCGAGTTCGACATCATGCTGGCGCGCGACGGCGTGCCGGTGGTCATGCACGACGCCGCCCTGGGCCGCACCGTGAACGGCAGCGGGAACGTGTTCGACTACGACGCCCGCGAGCTGGCCGCCATGGATGCGGGAAGCTGGTTCGGGCGCGGCTTCCGCGGCGAGCCGGTGCCGCTCTTCGTCGAGTTCGCGCAGTGCTGCAAGGCGCACGGCGTGTGGATGAACATGGAGATCAAGCCCGCGCCCGGCTTCGAGCGCGCCACCGGCGCGGCGGTGGCGCGCATCGCGGCGGCCATGTATGCCGGCGAGCTGGAGCAGGGCGGGGCGGCGCTGGCCCGGGTGCCGCTGCTGTCCTCGTTCAGCCATGCTGCGCTGGAGGCGGCCATGGAGGCCGCGCCGGCCGTGCCGCGCGCTTGCCTGATGGAGCGCCTGGCGCCGGGCTGGGAGAGCGTTGCGCGCTCGGTCGAAGCCGTCGCGATCCACGCCAGCCACCGTCACCTCACGCCGGAACAGGCGCAGGCGGTGAAGGCGGCCGGCTTCGGCCTGTTCTGCTACACGGTCAACGATCCCGTGCGCGCCCGCGAGCTGCTGGCATGGGGCGTGGACGCCTTCTGCACCGACCGCATCGACCTGATCCCGGCCGATTTTGCCCTCGCGCACAAATAAACCTTTCCGGCGCTCAAGAATTTTGACAGGTTGTCGTTAAATACAGACAACCACCCCTTGGGTATGGCAACAATGTCATTGTCAATCAATACCAATCCGCTTTCCCTGAACGCGCAGCGTAATTTCGACGCGCACGTGAAGGACCAGGCCAAGCTGATCTCGCGCCTGACCACCGGCGTGCGCATCGGCGGGGCCGCCGACGACCCGGCCGGGCAAGCCATCGCCGCGCGCATGGCCTCGGGGCAGCGCGGCATCAGCCAGGCCATCCGCAGCATCAACGACGCGACCTCGATGCTGCAGGTCGCCGACAGCGCCATGGCGAGCGTGACCGACAGCCTGCAGCGCCTGCGCGAGCTGGCGGTGGCGGCGGGCAATGGCAGCTATTCCGACGGCGACAAGGCCGCCCTGCAGAAGGAGGCGGTGCAGCTGCTCAACCACATTACCCAGGTCGGCACGGACACCAAGTTCAATGGCGAGGCCGTGTTCGCCCAGGACAAGACCAGCATCGGCGGCGACGAGCGCAAGCGGGTGGTGATCGACGGCCTGAAGTCCGGCTGGCTGAGCTCGGCCGAGGACATGGTCAAGCAGTACTACGGCCTGCAGGCGGACGGCGCCAAGATGATCGTCAACCTCGACACGACCGACGGCGCGTCCAACGTGCTGGCCTCGGTCTCGGGCGCCTACTCGGGCGGCAAGTTCACCAACATCCACCTCAACATCGACATGGCCGATTTCGGCACGGCCACGACGCCCGATGGCGGCGGCGCGCCGTTCTACAGCGACCGCGTCGTCGCCCACGAGATGGCGCACGCCATCATGTCGCGCACCATGAACTTCCAGTCGCTGCCCCAGTGGTTCATCGAGGGCACGGCGGAACTGATCCAGGGCGCGGACGAGCGCCTGGCCGGCGCCGTGGGCGGCGGGTCGGGGGCGCTGGTGGCCGCGATCTCCGGCGGCACCTTCAGCTACGAGGGCGCCTACGCCGCCAGCCGCTACCTGCACGACCGCATGAAGGACCTGGGCGTGGAGGGCGGCATCAAGGGCGTGATGCAGCACCTGACTACCCACCAGTCGGACAACCTCGACCAGGCGCTGAACGCGGTCAGCGGCGGCGTGTACGCCACCGCCGCCGCCTTCATGGCCGACTTCGGGGCGAATGGCGAAAACTTCATCGACACCAAGATGAACCTGGCCAATGCCGACACCGGAGCGATCGGCGGCCTGGACGCCGACGGCGGCGCCTCGCGCGACGGCAGGGCGGTGGTGGCCGACACCGGCACCAACAATGCCAGCGACGGCCTGGCGGGCTTCGATGTCGAGTATCCCGAGCTGGGCGGCGCCACCGGCGTGCGCCGGGTGCAGGTCCAGGCCGGCGACGGGGCGGGGGACCTGATCGACATCGAGTTCTCGGCCATGAACGCGGCCGCCCTGGGCCTGGCCGACCTCGACATGGACCGCTCGTCGGTGGCGCTGCTGCACATCGACCAGGCGCTGGAGTTCGTCAACCAGCGGCGGGTGGTGGCGGGGGCGTCCAGCAACCGGCTCGACCTGGCCGCGAATGCCCTGCACACCAATTCCCAGAACCTGTCCGCGGCGCGCGAGCGCATCGAGGGCGTCGACTACGCCACCAGCACGGCGGGGCTGACGCGCAGCCAGATCCTGCAGCAGGCGGCGTCGGCGATGCTGGCGCAGGCGAATAGCCAGCCGAGGGCGGTTTTGTCCTTGTTGCGGTAAACGCAATCGTTTCAGCTGTTCGGGCAAACTTGGGTCCGCCGCCCGCCACCAGCCCGTCCAGTCCCTCCTGAACGTCAATATCGCTGGACTAATATTCCCCCAAGCAGCTAGGCTATAATCCTTTCTTTATACAGAATGCTGCCTTCTTCCGCCCCCACGACATGAAATCCTCCGAAATCCGCGAAAAGTTTCTCAAGTTCTTTGAGTCCAAAGGCCACACCATCGTCCGCTCCAGCCCGCTGGTGCCGGGCAACGACCCGACCATGCTGTTGACCAACAGCGGGATGGTGCAGTTCAAGGATGTGTTCCTGGGCCTGGATACCCGTCCGTACAAGCGCGCCACCACGGTGCAGCGTTGCGTGCGCGCGGGCGGCAAGCACAATGACCTGGAAAACGTCGGCTACACCGCGCGCCACCACACCTTCTTCGAAATGCTGGGCAACTTCAGCTTCGGCGACTACTTCAAGCGCGACGCCATCAATTTCGCCTGGGAGCTGCTGACCAAGGTTTACCTGCTCCCGGCCGAGAAGCTGACCGTGACCGTCTATTTCGAGGACGACGAGGCCTACGACATCTGGGCCAACGAGATCGGCGTGCCGAAAGAGCGCATCATCCGCATCGGCGACAACAAGGGCGCCCGCTACGCATCGGACAACTTCTGGCAGATGGCCGATACCGGCCCCTGCGGCCCGTGCACCGAGATCTTCTATGACCACGGCGCCGACATCTGGGGCGGCCCCCCCGGCTCGGCCGAGGAAGACGGCGACCGCTTCATCGAAGTCTGGAACCTGGTTTTCATGCAGTTCAACCGCGACGAATCGGGCACCCTGACCCCGCTGCCGAAGCCCTCGATCGACACCGGCATGGGCATGGAGCGCCTGGCCGCCGTGCTGCAGCACGTGCACAGCAACTACGAGATCGACCTGTTCCAGGCACTGATCAAGGCCGCCGCCCGCGAAACCGGCGCGGCCGACCTGAACAACAACTCGCTCAAGGTCATCGCCGACCACATCCGCGCTGCCTCCTTCCTGATCGTCGACGGCATCATCCCGAGCAGCGAAGGCCACGGCTACGTCCTGCGCCGCATCATCCGCCGCGCGCTGCGCCATGGCCACAAGCTGGGCCAGACCAAGCCCTTCTTCCACAAGCTGGTGGCCGACCTGGACATCGAGATGGGCGAGGCCTATCCGGAACTGCGCGAGGCGAAAGATCGCGTGGCCCAGGTGCTCAAGGCCGAGGAAGAGCGTTTCGGCGAGACCCTGGAAAACGGCATGAAGATCCTGGAAGCCCAGCTGGCCAAGGATCCGAAGAACCTGGACGGCGCCACCGCCTTTACCCTGTACGACACCTACGGCTTCCCGCTGGACCTGACCGCGGACATCTGCCGCGAGCGCAACGTGACCCTGGACGAGGCGGGCTTCACGGCCGCCATGGAGCAGCAGAAGCAGACGGCGCGCGCGGCCGGCAAGTTCAAGATGGCCGCCAATGTCGAGTACGCGGGCGAGAAGACCAAGTTCGTCGGCTATGAATCGCTGACCCACAATACCCACGTGCTGGCGCTGTACAGCGAAGGCGTGGCGGTGCAGGAACTGAAGGCCGGCCAGCCGGGCATCGTGGTGCTCGACACTACCCCGTTCTACGCCGAATCGGGCGGCCAGGTGGGCGACCAGGGCGAGATCCGCGCCGCCGGCGGCCTGTTCCAGGTGGACGACACGCTGAAGATCCAGGCCGACGTGTTCGGCCACCACGGCGTGCTGCGCGAAGGCTCGCTGAAGGTCGGCGACACCGTCGACGCGCAAGTCGACACCGTCAAGCGCGCGCGCACCATCCGCAACCACTCGGCCACCCACCTGATGCACAAGGCCCTGCGCGAAGTGCTGGGCAGCCACGTGCAGCAGAAGGGCTCGCTGGTCGACGCCGACAAGACCCGCTTCGACTTCAGCCACCCGAGCGCGGTGACGGCCGAGGAAATCGCCAAGGTCGAAGCCATCGTCAACCGCGAGATCCTCGAGAACCACGCCACCCAGTCGCACCACATGTCCTTCGACGACGCCGTCAAGCACGGCGCGATGGCCCTGTTCGGCGAGAAGTACGGCGACACCGTGCGCGTGCTCGACATCGGCTCCTCGAAAGAGCTGTGCGGCGGCGTGCACGTGACCCGCACCGGGGACATCGGCCTGTTCAAGATCGTCTCGGAAGGCGGCGTGGCGGCGGGCATCCGCCGTATCGAAGCCGTGACGGGCGAGGGCGCGCTGGCGCTGGTGCAGTCCATCACCCGCAAGCTGAACGAAGCCGCGGGCGCGCTCAAGACCAGCGCCGACGAGCTGCCGAGCCGCATCGGCCAGGTACAGGACCAGGTCAAGGCGCTGGAGAAGGAAGTGGCGGCGCTCAAGTCGAAGCTGGCCGCCGGCCAGGGCGACGAGCTGGTGACCAAGGCGGTGGACGTGAACGGCATCAAGGTGCTGGCTGCGACCATGGAAGGCGCCGACGTCACCGCGCTGCGCGAGACCATGGACAAGCTGAAGGACAAGCTCAAGACCGCCGCCATCGTGCTGGCCAGCGTCCAGGAGGGCAAGGTGAGCCTGATCGCGGGCGTGACCAAGGACGCCACCGCCAAGGTCAAGGCCGGCGAGCTGGTGAACTTCGTCGCCCAGCAGGTGGGCGGCAAGGGCGGCGGCCGTCCGGACATGGCCCAGGCGGGCGGCACCGACCCGTCGGGCCTGCCGGCGGCGCTGGCCGGCGTCGCGGGCTGGGTGGGCGAGCGCGCATAAGCGCCGCCTGCGTTCAGCAAAGCCACTGTTACACCGTCGGGGCCCCCCCCCCCGGGGGGGCCCCCCCCCCCCCCCCCCCCGCCCCCCGGGCGGCGCGCCCCCCCCCCCCCCCCCCGCGGTGATAGCCGGCCGTGGATTCACCGAACCC
>NZ_JAGPWC010000124.1 GCF_018119405.1 Massilia sp. ST3
AGCCAGTGGCGGGCGCAGACCGGATCGGCGCGCACGCCCTGCCCTTGCGCATACGCCAGGCCCAGGTGGCGCTGGGCCACCGGATCGCCGGCCGCCGCCGCGTGGCGGAACCAGTACAGGGCCTGCGAGGGGCTGGGGTCGATGCCGTGCCCGCGCTCGTACATCAGGGCCAGCTGGAGCTGGGCATGCGGAAAGCCCTGCAGCGCCGCCTTGCGGAACCAGGCCATGGCCAGCGGATAGCTGACCGCGGCGCCCAGGCCATGCAGGTAGCATTCGCCCAGGTAGCTCTGGGCGCGCGCCATGCCCTGCTCGGCCGCACGCCAGAACCAGCCCAGCGCGCAGTCGTGCGACTGGCGCACTCCGCGCCCGCGCCGGTACAGCAGGCCCAGGTTGTACTGCGCGGAGCGGTCGCCCTGCTCGGCGGCGCGGCGGAACCAGACCGCGGCCAGCTCGGCGCTGCGCGGCACCCCGCGGCCGTTGTAGTACAGCGCACCCAACTGGCTCTGGGCATAGGCCAGGCCCTGCTGGGCGGCGCGCATCATCAGCAGCGCGCCGCGCTCGTCGTCGCGCTCGACCGACTCGCCGCGCAGGGTCAGCAGTGCAAGGTTGAACTGGGCGTAGGGATCGCCGCCGAGTGCGGCGCGGTGGAACCACAGGTAGGTGTCATAGCCCTCGCGGGCGGCGTTCTCGCGGCGCATCCAGGTCCCCTTTGCGGTGGTGTCGGTATCGGCAGGGCGGCCAGGATCCGGGGCCGCGGCGGAAGCGCCGGCCCGCGCAAGCGAGGCCATCCACTTGCTAAAATTGTAAGTACAGCGGGGAGGCCGGGGTTTGCGTGGGCACAATCGTGCAGGACGCGGGCCCGCACGATCCAGGGGTGGCGAGGCCCTAGAGCGCCGCCGCGCGCTCGCGTACGGTGGCCGCGTACTTGTCGAGGAAGACGGGGATCTTGGCGGCCGCGACCTTGTTGATCGAGACCAGCAGGTCGGGGGCAACCTGCTCCAGGCCGCAGGTGCGGCCCAGGTGGCGCGCGGCGTGCAGCAGCACTTCGGCAGCCACTTCGGCGTCGGCCTCGGCCCGGTGGGCGGTGCCGCGGAAGGCGATGCCGAGCTGGCGCGAGAGCTGGCCCAGCTTGTAGCTCACCAGGCCGGGATACAGGCGGCGCGAGAGCTTGAGCGAGCACACCAGCGCGGCGTGCGAGGTGGCGCGGCCCAGGCGCGCGCCTTCGGCTTTCAGGAATTTCTCGTCGAAGCTGGCGTTGTGGGCGGACAGCACGTCGGCGCCGATGAAGTCCAGCAGCTCGGGCACCACCTGGCGCGCCGGCGGCGCCCCGTCGACCATCTCCTGGGTGATCCCGGTCAGCGCGGTGATGAAGGACGGGATGCGCACCCCGCAGTTCACCAGCGAGACATAGCGATCCGTGATCTCGCCGCCGACGATGCGCAGCGCCGCCACTTCCGTGATGCGGTCGCCCATGTCGGGCGACAGGCCCGTGGTCTCGAAGTCCAGCATCACGATCGGACGCTCATAGATACTCATGCTTGTTCCCTTACTCTCTGCTATCCGAACTTGCGCCTGGCGTCCAGCGCCAGGCCCGCGCCGATGCTGCCGAACAGGTCGCCCTCGACCCGCCGCGCGTCCGGCACCAGGGCGCCGATGCGTTCGCGCAGCAGCCCGACGCCGCTCGAGCCGCCGGTAAAGAATACCGTATCGACGTCCTCCGGGCCGATCCCGGCCTCGGCGAACAGCGCGCTCACGGTGGCGCCGACGCTGTCGACCAGCTGGCCGATGGCGGCTTCGAACTGGCTGCGCAACACCAGCAGGTCTTCCGGCGGCGACAGGCGCTCCAGTTCCAGGTGCACCTGCTCGGCGCCCGAGAGCCCGATCTTGGCGGCCTCGACCTGGATCGCCAGCCAGTGGCCGGCGCGGTCCTCGATCAGGTTCTGCAGGCGCGCGATCTTGCGCGGCTCGGCCGCGTCGCGCGCCAGGTCGGCCAGCTGGGCCTGGCTCTTGCGCGTATAGGCCTGGTTGATCGTATGCCAGGTGGCCAGGTTGAAGTAATAGCTCGAGGGGATGGCCGCGCCCGACAGCAGACTGCTGCCATAGCCCAGCAGCGGCATCACGGTGGCCAGGCTCAGGTACTTGTCGAAATCGGTGCCGCCGATGTGGACGCCGCCGTTGGCCAGGATGTCCTCGCGCCGGTCGAGGCGCCCGGCGCGCTCCGGCCCGAGGCGCACCAGCGAGAAGTCGGAGGTGCCGCCGCCGATGTCGGCGATCAGGACCAGTTCCTCGCGCTCGATGCCCGCTTCGTAGTCGAAGGCGGCGGCGATCGGCTCGAACTGGAAGCTCACCTCGCGGAAGCCCACCGAGCGCGCCACCTCGGCCAGCGTGTCCTCGGCCAGGCGATCGGCGTCCGGGTCGCCGTCGATGAAGAACACCGGGCGGCCGAACACGGCCTGCTCGAAGGACCGGCCGGCCTGGCGCTCTGCGCGCCGCTTGAGTTCGCCGATGAACTGGGCCAGCAGGGAACGGAAAGGCAGCGCGCGGCCGGCGACCTCGGTCTGGCCGTCGATCAGGCTGGTGCCCAGCAGGCTCTTGAGCGAGCGCATCAGGCGGCCTTCGTAACCTTCGAGGTATTCGGCCAGGGCCTCGCGTCCATAGCTGACCCGCTCGTCGTCGGCATTGAAGAACACGACGGACGGCAGGGTCGGCTTGCCGTCCTCGAGCGTGAGCAGGGACCCGGCCGCGGAATGGCGGGCGCCGGGACCGGCATCGGGGCGCAGCCAGCCGACGGTGGAATTGGACGTGCCGAAGTCAACGCCGCAAGCGTGCGTCATACGAACCTTTGCATGGGAGGGGGCGGTATCGTACCAGATTAGCGGACGCTTGTATCCTCCCCCCCCGCCGCGCTGTCGCTCGCGCCCGACAGCGCCAATGGCGGTATCATCAAGCATGTCGAATCGACCACGGAGGCGGCATGGATGAGCTCGAAGCCGGTTTGCCCGCTCCCGCCGCAGGCGGAGCGGCGCTCGCGTTCCCTGCACGCGAGTGGTGCATGAAACGCAACTGCTCGCTGAGCCCGCGCCAGGCGCTGCTCGTCTACGCCCTGCTGAGCGCGGCCACGCTCGGCATCGCCCTGGTGTTCACGCTGCGCGGCGCCTGGATGGTGCTGGCCTTCGCCCTGGTCGAAAGCGCGGCGGTCGGCGCCGCGCTCTACTATTACGCCCGCCACGCCCTGGACCGGGAATGCCTGCGCCTCGCAGACGGCTGCCTGCTGGTGCAGCGCCACGACGGCGTGCACAGCAGCGAGCTGCGCCTCGATCCCCGCCACACCCGCGTCACCTTGGCCGACCTCGGCATGCGCACCCTGGTCGTGCTCGAGGCGCGCGGCCAGCGCGCCGAGGTCGGCCGCTTCCTGGTTCCGGCCGCGCGCCTGGAACTGGCGGCCCAGCTGCGCCAGGCGCTGCGGCCCGGCTCGCTGCTGGCCTGAATTCGCTCGCTGATCAATTCCCTGTAAGCACGCTCTTACATGCACACGGCGGCGCAACCGATATGGTGCGCGTGCGCCGTCTTGCATAATTTGCATCACCCGGCGCGGCCACGATCTGGCCGCGCCCATAACAAGAATGCAGAGGAAGAAAGACAGCATGAGTCACCCCAAACAAGCCGGCGCCGTCGTGGTGCACGGCGGCGCCGGCGCATCCTGCGACCACGAGGAAGCCTGCGTGCTGGCGGCGCGGCGCGCCCTGGCGCAACTGGAAATCAACGGCGACGCGCTCGACGCCGCCATTGTCGCGGTCACCGCGCTCGAGGACGACGGCCGCCTGAACGCCGGCAGCGGCTCGGTGCTGGGCCTGGACGGCGCCACGATCGAGATGGACGCCTCGATCATGGATACCCGCGGACGCCTGGGCGCCGTGGCCTGCGTCCAGGACGTGAAGAACCCGGTGCTGCTGGCGCGCGCCATCGCCGACACGCCGCACTGGATGCTGGCCGGCGAAGGCGCCCAGCGTTTCGCGCGCGCCATCGGCCTGCCGGCCAGCCGTCCCGTCACCGAGCGCCAGCGCGCCGAGCACCGCAAGCTGATGGCCCAGATGGCCGGCTCGGTGCCGGTGATGCCGGGCGTGGACAACGCGATCTTCGCGCGCACCTGGAACTACAACAGCCCGCTGCAGCTGCCCGACGCCACCGCCTGCGACACCGTGGGCGCCGTGGTGCGCGGGGCCGACGGCCATTTCGCCGTCGCCACCTCGACCGGCGGCTCGGCGCCCGCGCTGCTGGGCCGCGTGGGTGACAGCCCGATCATCGGCAGCGGCTTCTACGCCGGGCCGCAAGGCGCGGTCTGCGCCACCGGCATCGGCGAGCATATCGTGCGCCACCTGTTGGCGCGCACCGTCTACGACTGGATCGCGGCGGGCGAGCCGCTGGCCCAGGCCCTGCGGCGCGGCATCGACCTGTTCGACAAGGACGTGGCGGTCGGCCTGATCGCGGTCAGCCGCAACGATGCCGGCGCCTGCAGCAACCGCGACATGCCCCAGGCAAGGATGACCCAGCGATGACCGACGCGCCGGCACCAACCTCCAACGGCCACTTGGTCATCATCGGCGGCCACGAGGACCGCGAGCATGGCAAGACCATCCTGTCGCGCTTCGTCGAGCTGGCCGGCGGCCCCGGGGCCAACATCGTGGTCATCACCGCCGCCAGCCGGATCGCCGACAAGATGTGGGACATGTACGACGAGGCCTTCGCGGACCTGGGCGTGACCCGCCGCAGCCACCTGGAACTGAACAGCCGCCAGGACGCCAACAGCCCCGAGTTCGTGCGCCAGGTGGCCGAGGCCGACGGCATCTTCATGACCGGCGGCGACCAGCGGCGCTTGCTCGCCCTGATCGGCGGCACGGCGCTGGACGCCGAGATGCATGCGGCCCTCAAGCTGCGCGGCGCCACCATCGGCGGCACCAGCGCGGGCGCCTCGGCGATGTCCGGCCACATGCTGGCGCAGGGCCGGACCGACCTGCTGCCCGAGAAAGGCTCGGTTAGCCTGGGCGCCGGCCTCGGTTTTCTGCACCGGGTCGTGATCGACCAGCATTTCTCGGAACGCCAGCGTCTCTCGCGCCTGCTGACTGTGGTTGCCCAAAATCCCTATTTGCAGGGCATCGGCATTGACGAGGACACCGCCCTGATCGTCGAGCGCGGCGTCGGGATCGAAGTGATCGGCGAAGGGGCCGTCACCATCGTCGACGGCCGCACCATGATCACCAACGTGTCCGACATCGCCGACCGCGACACGCCCGAATTGATCGACGTCCGGCTGCACCTGCTGCCCGCCGGCAGCAGCTACCGCCTGCCGGGCAGCGAGGGCCCACAAGGCGCCAAGCTGCCGGCCCCGCTGCTGGACTTCCTGGAAAACGTCACCAAACGGAACCCGATTTCATGAGAATCAAGCAAAAACGCATGTTGCGCGGCCCGAACCTGTATGCCGCCAGCCCCTGCCTCATGGCAGTGGTCGAGGACGGCGCCGGTCCCAAACAGGGCTTCGCCGCCCGCCTGCTCGAACTGCTCCCCGCCTTCCCCGCCGAAGCCGCCGTGCGCCTGGCCGACGATGCCTTGAGCGTCGACGCCCTCGAGCCGGTCATGACGGAGCTGCAGCGCCTTGCCGGCGCGCCCGGCGCATTCAGCCTCACCCTGCCCATCCGCGACGCCGCAGCAAGCCGCCGCGTCGTGTGCGGCTATGCCATCGAACAGGTAGCGGTGGCCGCCCTGGAAGCCGCCGCCGACCTGCTGGATGCGGTGGCCGAAGGGCGCGCCTATGGCCTGGACGACGCGCTGGCCGAACTGCGCGAGCTGGCCGAACGCCACGCGATCGGCACCAGCACCGGCGCGGTGCTGGCCGCCGCGCAGCGCCGCGGCATCCCGGCGCTGCGCCTGACGGACGAGGCCAACCTGTTCCAGCTCGGCTGGGGCAGCCGCCAGCAGCGCCTGCAGGCCACGGTCACCGGCGCGACCAACTCGATCGCGGTCGGCATCGCCAGCGACAAGCAGCTGACCAAGACCCTGCTCGAGCAGGCCGGCGTGCCGGTGCCGGGCGGCGACACGGTCACCAGCCTGGAACAGGCCCAGCGCGTGGCGCGCCGCCTGGACGGCGCCGTCACGGTCAAGCCGCTCGACGCCAACCAGGGCAAGGGCGTCACCGTCGACTGCCGCACGCCCGAGGATGTCGCGCGCGCCTACGAACATGCGCGCCGCTACAGCCGCCACGTGATCGTCGAGGACTATCTCGAAGGCCGCGACTACCGCGTGCTGGTCACGGGCGGCAAGATCGCCGCCGCGTCCTGGCGCCGTCCGCCCTGCGTCACCGGCGACGGCCGCTCCAGCATCCGCGAACTGGTGGAACTGGAAAACCGCAATCCCGCCCGCGGCGACGGCCACACCAACATCCTGACCAAGATCCCGCTCGACGCCCTGGCCCTGGAAACCCTGGCCAAGCAAGGCTACGACCTCGACACCGTGCTGCCGGAAGGCGTCCACGCCGACCTGCGCGGCAACGCCAACCTGTCGACCGGCGGCACCGCGGAGGACGTGACCGACCTGCTGACCGAGGAAACGCGCGAGATCTGCATCCGGGCCGCCCGCACCATCGGCCTGGACGTGGCCGGCATCGACATCATCTGCCGCGACATCGCCCAGCCGCTGCGCGAGCAGAAAGGCGGCATCATCGAAGTCAACGCCGCTCCGGGCATCCGCATGCACCAGTACCCGAGCCGCGGCACGCCGCGCGACGCCGGCGACGCCATCGTCGAGGCGCTGTTCGGCCAGTGCGACGGCCGCATCCCCGTGGTGGCGGTCACCGGCACCAACGGCAAGACCACCACCAGCCTCCTGATCGGCCATACGGTGCGCACTGCCGGCCTGCGCGACGGCGTGACCACCACCAATGGGGTTTATGTACAGGGCCAGCTGCTGCGCGAGGGCGACTGCACCGGCTACCACTCGGCGCGCAGCGTGCTGTCGGCGCCGGACGTCGACTTCGCCGTGCTGGAAACGGCGCGCGGCGGCATCCTCAAGCGCGGCCTGGCCTTCGACCGCTGCGACGTCTCGGTGGTGCTGAACGTCTCGGCCGACCACCTGGGCCTGGACGGGATCGACACCATCGAGGACCTGGCCAAGGTGAAGGCCGTGATCGCCAAGCAGGCCAGGCGCGCGGTGGTGCTGAACGCCGAGGACAGCTGGTGCGTGAAGATGGCGGACGAACTGGACGCCGAGGTCGAGGTGATCTATTTTGCGCTCGACGCTGAAGATCCGGTGCTGCTGCGCCATGTCGAGCACGGCGGACGCGCGGTCTACCTGCAGGATTCGACCATGGTGCTGGCCAACGGCGCGCGCCACGAGGCCCTGCTGGACGTGCGCGACATGCCGGTGTCGCTCGAGGGCCGGGCGCGCTACAACATCGCCAATGCGATGGCCGCCGCCGCCGCCCTCACGGCTTCGGGTTTCGGCAACGAGGAAATCGCAGCCGGCCTGCGCAGCTTCGTCTCGGACAGCAAGCATAATCCGCTGCGCTCGAACCTGTTCGACGTCGACGGCGTGACCGTGATCGTCGACTACGCCCACAATCCGGCGGCCTACGCCGCCCTCGCCGAGACCGCCCGCGCCATGACCCCGGGACGCCTGGTCGGCGTGGTGGCGGCGCCCGGCGACCGGCGCGACGCCGACCTGGTCGACGTCGGACGCACCTGCGCGGCGGGCTTCGACGAGCTGGTGATCTACGAGACCGAGAACCGCGGCCGCGCGGTAGGCGAGACCGCCGCGCTGCTGGCGCGCGGGGCAAGGCTGGGACGGGTCGACCAGGAAAGCATGCGCATCGAACTGGACGTGCACCGTGCGATCCGGCTCGGACTGTCGCTGTGCCAGCCTGGGGACGTGCTGGTGTTCGGTTGCGGGTCGTCGATCTCCGAACTGACCGAGGCCATCAGGCCGACCAGGCCGGAGCTGGCGCGGCAAATCGAAGCCGCGGCGATCTAAAGAACAAGGGCTCCAGACGGAGCCCTTTCTTGTAGGGTTGGGGGGGGGGGCCCCCCCCCCCCCGGGGGGCCGCGGCGGGGGGGGGGGTGGGCGGGCTCGG
>NZ_JAGPWC010000125.1 GCF_018119405.1 Massilia sp. ST3
GGGCGCCCCCCCCCCCCCCCCGGGCGGCCCCCCCCCCCCCCCCCCCCCCCGCGCCGCGCCCCCCGCCGCTCCTGCACCGTGTTAAGCTGGAGGCCGTGGGCGCGCCACCCCGGCGCGCCCCGGTCACACGGAGACCTTCCATGAGCGCCATCGTGCTTGGTCAGGCCGACGCCCTCCTGATCGTCGACCTGCAGCTCGACTTCCTGCCGGGCGGCAGCCTTGCGGTACCCCTTGGCGACCGCGTCATCGCGCCGATCAACCAGCTCATCGACCTCTACCGCGTACGCGGCCTGCCAGTGTACGCCTCGCGCGACTGGCATCCCCACGACCATTGCTCCTTCGCCGCCCAGGGCGGACCCTGGCCGCCGCACTGCGTCGCCGGTTCCGACGGCGCGCGCTTCTCCGGCGCGCTGCACCTGCCCGAGGACGCCGTCGTCGTCTCGAAGGCCGACCGCGCCGATACCGACGCCTATTCCGCCTTCAGCGGCACCGGCCTGGGCGACGCGCTGCGCCGGCGCGGGGTCTCGCGCCTCGCCGTGTGCGGCCTGGCCACCGACTACTGCGTGCTGAACACCGTCCTCGACGGGATCGAGGAGGGCTTCGAAGTCCTGCTGGTGCCCGAAGCCGTGCGCGCGGTGGACGTGCGCGCCGGCGACGGCGACCATGCGGTGGCGCGCATGCTCGGCCGCGGCGCGGTGCCGGTGCGCCTGTCGGGCGGCCAGCTGGTCGCGGACGTCTCGCTCGGCGCGCAGCTGTAATCCAGGCGCTTGTGCGCGCTGACGCACAGTCGGCCGTCCTGTTTGGTCCTAGAGTGCAGCTTCCCTGCATGACTCAAGGAGGCCGGAATGGCGACGGTCGGCGATTTTCTCCTGGAGCGGCTGGCGCTATGGGGCGTACGCCGCATCTACGGTTACCCCGGCGACGGGATCAACGGCATCCTGGCCGCATTCGGGCGCCAGGACGCGATCGAATTCGTCCAGGCCCGGCACGAGGAGATGGCCGCCTTCATGGCCTGCGGCCATGCGAAGTACACGGACGAGGCGGGCGTCTGCCTGGCGACCTCGGGGCCGGGCGCGATCCACCTGCTGAACGGGCTGTACGACGCCAAGCTCGACCACCAGCCGGTGGTGGCCATCGTCGGCCAGCAGCAACGGGCCGCGCTCGGCGCCAGCTACCAGCAGGAAGTCGACCTGGTGTCGCTGTTCAAGGACGTGGCCGGCGAATACGTGCACATGGCCACCACGCCCGAACAGCTGCGCCACCTGGTCGACCGCGCGCTGCGCATCGCGCTGGCCGAGCGTTGCGTCACCTGCGTGATCGTGCCCAACGACCTGCAGGAGCAGGATGCCGTGCCGGCCCCGCCGCGCGAGCACGGCCGGACCTTTTCCGGCATCGGCGCGGCGCGGCATTTGCCGGTGCCGCCGTTCGAGGCCTTGCAGGCCGCGGCGGAGGTGCTCAACAGCGGCAGCCGGGTGGCGATCCTGGCCGGCGCCGGCGCCCACGGCGCGGCCGCCGAGCTGGCCGAAGTGGCCGAACTGCTGGGCGCGGGCATCGCCAAGGCCTTGCTCGGCAAGGCCGTGGTTTCCGACGACCTGCCGTTCTGCACTGGCGCCATCGGCGTGATCGGCACCAGGGCCAGCGAAGACATGATGAAGGACTGCGATACGCTGCTGATGGTGGGATCGAGCTTCCCGTATGCCGAATTCCTGCCGCCGGAAGGGCAGGCGCGCGGCGTCCAGATCGACATCGACGCTCGCATGCTGGGGCTGCGCTATCCGATGGAACTCAATCTCGTGGGCGACGCGCGCGCCAGCCTGCGGGCCTTGATTCCGCTCCTGCGGCGCAAGACCGACCGCGCCTGGCGCGAACGCATCGAGCGGGATGTGCGCGAGAGCCGCGCCCGGCTCGCGGAACGGGCGCGGCTGCCGGGCAAGCCGGTCAACCCGCAGCGCGCCTTCAGCGAACTGTCGCCCCGCCTCCCAGGCGATGCGATCCTGGCCGGCGACTCGGGTTCGGTGGCGGCCTGGTACGCGTTGCACCTGAGTGTGAAGGAGGGCATGCTGGCCTCGCTGTCCGGCGGCCTGGCGACCATGGGCTCGGCCTTGCCTTATGCTTTCGCCGCCAAGATGGCCCATCCGGAGCGGCCCGTGGTCGCCCTGGCGGGCGATGGCGCCATGCAGATGAACGGCATTAATTGCCTGATCACGGTGGCGCGCTACTGTGCGCGCTGGCCTGACCAGCGCTTCGTGGTTCTGGTGCTCAACAACCGCGACCTGAACTTCGTCACCTGGGAGCAACGCGGCATGCAAGGCGAACCGAAGTTCACGGACTCCCAGGAACTGCCCGATTTTTCGTATGCCGCCTACGCCCGCATGCTGGGCCTCGAGGGCGAGCGCGTCGAGGATCCGGAACAGCTTGGCGCCGCGTGGGACCGGGCTTTGAGCGCACGCCGCCCCTTCGTGCTGGAAGTGCTGGCCGATCCGAACATCCCGCCGCTGCCGCCGCAAACGGTCGATAAGCAGGCGAAGCAGGTCGAGGAAGCGGCCGCCAAGGGCGATCCGGAAGGCGGCGAGGCAAGGCGCGGCGTCGACCAGCAGGGCGGCTGAGCCGCGCAGGCCGGCCAAGGACATGCCGGGGATAACAGTTTGTTATTTTTTTGTAATCTTTTTCTTACATCCTCGCAGCGCGACTACCGATTCTCGTGCAACAGACCAGTCCGGATAATGTCCGTATCGTCCTCAAGAACCACGCAGAATCCGACATGAACCAGATGCTGTTAGCCGAAGCTCCGATCAGCGCCGTCCCACAAGGCACGGCCGCGGAAGAGCGCGCGAAGAACGTGTATTTCTCGCTGTATGCCGATCCGGCATCGATCCCCGACCAGGCCCAGGACTTCCTGCGCCAGCAGATCGCGGTCGCGTCCAGCCTGCCGGCCGACCTGCCGTCGACCCTGGCCGAACTGCCGGGCTGGGTCGAGCAGCGCACCGACGCCGTCGGCGCCCAGTACCGCGAGTACCTGGCCGCGCGCAAGGCCGGCGCCCCGCGCCGCTACTTCAGCTGCCGGGCCCATGCGCTGTACTTCATCAAGGGCGTCGCGCCCACCAAGCTGGTCGACGGCGCCTGGCTGTACGGCCTGCTGCGCCAGTGGGACAACCAGGCCTACCATCCCCTGATCAAGACCTACCTGGAAGAGCTGGGCGAAGGCGTGCCGGACAAGAACCACGTCACCATCTACCGCAAGCTGCTGGCCACCCACGGCTGCGAAGGCTGGGAAGGCCTGGACGACCAGCATTTCCTGCAGGGCGCGATCCAGCTCGTGCTGGGCCACCACGCGGAGCGCTTCCTGCCCGAAGTCATCGGCTACAACCTCGGCTACGAGCAGCTGCCGCTGCACCTGCTCATCACCTCCTACGAGCTGAACGAACTGGGTATCGATCCCTATTATTTCACCCTGCACGTCACGGTCGACAACGCGGCCAGCGGCCACGCCCGCAAGGCGGTCCAGGCCCTGGCGGACCTGATGCCGCGCGTGGGCGACCGCGACGCCTTCTACCGCCGCGTGCTGGACGGCTACCGCCTGAACGAGCTGGGCGCGAGCACCACCTCGGTGATCGCCGAATTCGACCTGCAGGCCGAGCTGGTGAATATCCTGGCCGCGAAAAGCAGCGTCGGCAAGAACATGCACTCGGATTACTGCCGCGTGGCCGGCCGTTCCGTCAACGACTGGCTGGCCGAGCCGGCGCGCATCCCGGACTTCCTGGCCGCGCTGGAGAAGGCCGGCTGGATCAAGCGCGGCGAGGATCCCGAGCACAGCCGCTTCTGGCGCCTGGTGCACGGCGAGCGCGCCGAGATGTTCGGCGTCTTCAGCGCCTACGAGCAGCAGGTGCTGCGCGACTGGATCATGAGCGCGCCCGAAGGCGAGGGCTCCGCGGCGGCCGCGCGCGTGCTGACCCATCGCGCCCGCCAGCGCACCCTCGACACCCTGGGCCAGCATGCCGAGCGCGGCATCGCCTTCCCGGAACGCGGCCTAATCCGGCGCCATCCGCGCCTGGAAGAGCCGGACAATGAATTGCGCCTGCTGGAGCAGCAGGTGGCGGCGGCCAGCGGCAAGCAGGAGGCGATGGACCTGCTGGCCAGGCTGATGTCGCCCGAGGTGCACCATACCGCGGCCGGCCTGATGGCCACCCGCATGTACACGCAGTTGTTCGACGCCTGAGCCGCCGGCGCTGTGCAAGGGAAGGGCGTCCGCGGGCGCCCTTTCTGCGATTGAACGATAGAACCGCATTGATACGACAAGGACTTACAGGTGCAAATCCTCGAACAACGTTTCCTGCGTGGCCCGAACGTCCACGCCGATTCCCCCTGCCTGCTTTCCGTGCTCGACCTGGAAGACCTGTACGGTCGCTCGACCCGCGAGCTCCCGGGGTTTAACGAGGCCTTGCTGGAAGCGCTCCCTTCGCTGCAAGGCCAGCTGCTGCCGACCGGCCAGCCGGGCGGTTTCGCCCAGCGCCTGCGCGAGGGCACCTATCTGGGGCGGGTGGTCGAACACGTGACCCTCGACCTCCAGACCCAGGCCGGCGCGCCCGCCAGCTATGGCCGCACCCGTCCCGTGGCAGGCCATCCGGGCCAGTTCCGCATCGTCTGCGTCTACGCCTGCGAAAAGCTGGCCCAGCCGGCCTTCCAGCTGGCGGTCGACCTGGTCGGCGCATTGGCCCGCGGCGAAGCCTTCGCAATCGCGCCGCGGCTGGACGAGCTGCGCGAGATCGCCGCCCGCTACGCCATCGGCACCAGCACCGCCTCGGTGCTGGCGGCGGCGCACGAGCGCGGCATTCCGGTCCAGCGCATCACCGAGGACGCCAACCTGTTCCTGCTCGGCTGGGGCGTCAAGCAGAAGCGCCTGCGCGCCACCACCACCGGCGACACCAGCTTCATTGCGGCCAAGATCGCGAGCGACAAGCAGCTGACCAAGGTCCTGCTCAAGGAAGCGGGCGTGCCCGTGCCCGAAGGCGACACCGTGACCACCCTGACGGCGGCCCAGCGCGTCGCGGCGCGTCTGAAGGCGCCGGTTACCGTCAAGCCGCTCGACGCCAACCAGGGCAAGGGCGTCAGCGTCGACTGCCGCACCCCGGACGACGTGGCGCGCGCCTTCGAGTTCGCGCGCGAATACGGCCGCAAGATCATCGTCGAGCGCCATGTCGAGGGACGCGACTACCGCGTGCTGGTGGCGGGCGGGAAGGTCGCCGCCGCTTCCTGCCGCCGCCCGGCCCACGTGACGGGTGACGGCCAGCTGACGGTGCGCGAGCTGGTCGAGATCGAGAACCGCAACCCGGCGCGCGGGGCCGGCCACAGCAACATCCTGACCCAGATCGCGCTCGATGAACACGCGGCCGACATGCTGGCGCGCCAGGGCTACACGGTCGACTCGGTGCTGCCGGCCGGCGCCACGGCCGAGCTGCGCGGCAACGCCAACCTGTCGACTGGCGGCACCGCCGAGGACGTGACCGACCTGCTGCCCGAATCGACACGCGCCCTGTGCGTGCGGGCGGCCGCCAAGATCGGCCTGGACGTGGCCGGGATCGACATCGTCTGCCGCGACATCGCCGAGCCGCTCGCGGCCCAGCGCGGCGCGGTGATCGAGGTCAACGCGGCGCCAGGCATCCGCATGCACGAGTACCCCTCTAGCGGCACGCCGCGCAACGCGGGCGACGCCATCGTCCAGGGCCTGATGGGCGACTCGGATGGGCGCATCCCGCTGGTGGCGGTGACGGGCACCAACGGCAAGACCACCACCACCTTGCTGATCGCGCACACGGTGCGCATGGCCGGCCTGGTGACGGGCGTGAGCACCACCGAGGGCGTGTTCATCGACGGCAGGCAGATCGTCAAGGGCGACTGCACCGGCTACTGGTCGGCACGCACCGTGCTATCGGCGCCGGACGTCGAGTTCGCGGTGCTGGAGACGGCGCGCGGCGGCCTGCTCAAGCGCGGCCTGGCATTTGATCGCTGCGACGTCGGCGTGGTGCTGAACGTGGCTCCGGACCACCTGGGACTGGACGGTGTCGACACCATCGAGGACCTGGCCCAGGTCAAGGCGGTGGTGGCCCTGTCGGCCTCCAAGGCGGCGGTGCTGAACGCCGAGGACGCGCTGTGCGTGGCCATGGCGCGCCGCGTCAAGCCGGGCACGGAGATCGTGTTCTTCTCGATGGACGCCGAGAATCCGGTGCTGCTCAAGCACCTGGAAGACGGCGGGCGCGGGGTCTACCTGCAGGACGGCGCCCTGGTCGTCGCCGACGGCACCCGCCACCAGGCCCTGGTCAAGGTGGAGAGCATGCCGGTCGCCTTCGGGGGGCTGGCGCGCTTCAACATCGCCAACAGCCTGGCCGCGGCGGCCGCCCTGATGGCCTCCGGCCTGACCCACATGCAGATCGCCACCGGCCTGTCGACATTCGAATCGAACGGCCGCACCAACCCGCTGCGCACCAACATGTTCGATGTGCGCGGCGTGACCGTGATCGTCGACTACGCGCACAATGCCGCGGCCTATGCCGGCATCGCCGAGATGGCGCGCGCCATGCTGCCGGGCCAGCTGGTGGGCATCGTCACCGCGCCGGGCGATCGCCGCGACAGCGACCTGCACGAGATCGGCGAGGTGTGCGGCGAGCGCTTCGACGAGCTGGTGGTGTACGAATCGCAGAGCCGCGGGCGCCCGGTGGGCGAGGCGGTGGACCTGATCCTGGAAGGGGCGCAGGACGTGGTGGGCATGAGCGACACCTTGCACCGCGAGATCGAGGTGGGGAATGCGATCCGCCTGGGCCTGTCGCTGTGCCGGCCGGGCGATGTGCTGGTGTTCGCCTGCGGGTCCTCGCTGCAGGTGTTCATCGAGGCGATCCGCGTGAACGATCCAGAGAGCGCAGATTTGATCGCAGCACAAGTGTAAACCGTAGGGTTTGGGGGGGGGGCCCCCCCCCCCCCCCCAAAGCGGGGGGGGGGGGGCG
>NZ_JAGPWC010000126.1 GCF_018119405.1 Massilia sp. ST3
AGAACCCCACCAGATGAATCTGGTGGGGTTTTTTGCTTTGGGCGGCCGAAATGACGCAGCGATACGCGACGAACTTGGATCCCGGCCTTCGCCGGGATGACGTGCTGAGGCATCGGGAGCTATTCGCCACAGGGTATCGACCTTCAACTTCAAAACCGTCGAAGGCCGGAACCCAAGTTCAACCCGCGTTCGCGAACCAAGCGTTCATACGCACACCTACCGCTAACACGCTCTCATAAACATGGGCCGTATAGCCGCAATCGCTTACCGTCCCGCTCTCTCAACAGAGCGTGCGGACATTCCTACACGCCCGCGAAACCTTCTCCTATACAGACCTGAGACGGCTGCGCGCATGATCGATCCATTCGTTGAGCAAGCAGAGGAGCGATCATGAAATCGAAAGAGAAGGTCAAAGGCGGTGACAACCGCGCCCGCGGCATCCACAAGCCGAAAGTCGTGACCGTCGCCGAGGGCAGCCTGCAGAGCAGGGCGCCTGGCTACGTCATGCCGGGCGGGCCCGACACGCCTTTCCCCAAAGCGAGCATGGGATCGATGCAGTCCGACCTGAACAACGGCAGCCGTAACGGCGTCGGAACCCAGCATGGCGCCTGGAGCGCGCGCCAGCAGGCGCAGCGGATGCAGGCGCGCGGCGAGCAGGATCGCCTTGGCCAACTGCAGGAAGCCACCGGCATTGAGCAGAACCAGCCCGGCGGTTCCCAGCAGTCCTCGCTCGGCAGCTCCGGGTCGCGCCAGTCCAGTGCCGAAGCCATCCCCCAGAACAATGTGAATCAGCCGGCCTCCGACTACGGCAGCAAGCGAAGCCGCAAGGGCTCGCGCAGCTGACCAGGCAGCGCATGATCCGAACCCGGGACCATCCCGGGTTTTTTGTTTCCTGCGCTGGACAATCGCGTTCACGAAGCGGGGACGCACGTTCCCGGCCTGCCGGACCGCTCAAACTGAGGCACAATGCACTCACCGCATTGTCAATTCATCCACAGGGAAAGCATGAACGAACAGGTCGCACGCAATGTCGTGCTGGTGCGCGCCATCGAAACCGCCGACGTTGCCCACACCGTGCTGAGCGACGATGACCGCAAGTACGCCACCCGCAGCGCGCGCGAGCTGGCCGCCTGGCAGGCATCCGACAGCAAGACCGCGGTGACCCAGCATCATTTCCTGCAGCAGCGCGCCGAGCAGATCATCAAGCGCCTGAGCGAGCGCACTCCCGCCTTTGCCGCCTTCGTACGCCGGCGGCCGGGCATGACCGGCATCTGGGCCGCGCTTCCCTTCATCGCCTTCCTCACCGGCGCCGCGCTCGACCGCATCGCCGATCCGCACCGCGTCGACCTCCTGTCCGCGCCGCTGCTCCTGATCATCGCCTGGAACCTGCTGGTCTACCTGGGGATGCTGGTATGGGCCGTCATCCCGCGCAAGCGCAAGACCGGCAGCCCCTTGCTGCACCGCCTCAGCGTCGGCAAGGCCGCCGTCCCGCGCAAGCTCCCGTCCGCCCTGGGCGACGGCGTCGCCCACTACCTTGCCGACTGGGCGGTGCTGAGCGAACCCCTCACGCGCGCACGCCTGGCGCGGAGCTTCCACCTCGCCGCGGCCGGCTTCGCGCTCGGCGCCATCGCCTCGCTCTACGCGCGCGGCATGCTGACGCAATACGTCACGGGTTGGGAAAGCACCTTCCTCGATGGGCGCCAGGTGCACACCCTGTTGTCCTGGCTGTTCCTGCCGGCGATGAATGTCTTTCCCTTCCTGCAGGGATTCTCGCTGGCCGAGATCGAACAGCTGCGCTTCGGCAGTGGCGGCACGATCGCCGGCGGCGAGCGCTGGGTCCATCTGTACGCCGCGACCCTCCTGCTGCTGGTCGTGCTCCCGCGTCTGGTCCTGGCCATCTTTGCCGGCATGCGCGCCGGACGATTGAAGCGGCGCTTCCCGCTCGACCTGGACCAGCCTTATTTCCGCAAGCTGGCCGACAGCATCGGCGCCGGCGCTCCCGCGCTGCTGCGCGTGATCCCCTACAGCTACACGCTCGACGAAGCGCGCGACCGCGGCCTGTGGGCGCTCGCCGCCTCCACCCTCGGCGGGCAGGCGCGCGTGCAGCTGCGCCCGACGGCCGGTTATGGCGTGGAGCCGAAGGATGCGCTGCGCGACACCGTGCTGGATGAAGGCGGCGTGACCGTTACCGCAGTGCTGTTCAGCCTCGCGGCGACACCGGAAAAGGAAAACCACGGCGCTTTCCTGGACTACCTGTCCAAGCGCGTCCCGCGCGGCGTCGCCGTCCTGCTCGACGAATCGGCCTTTGTCGAGCGCATCGGCGAGCAGCCCGGCAGCGAAGCGCGGGTCCTCGAGCGCAGCGCTCTATGGCGCCAGTTCTGCAGCTTCCACGGTGCGCCCGCCCATGTGGTCAACCTGCTCCAGCCCGACAAGCATCCGCTCGAATTCGGCGCGGGTCTCAAGCTGCCGGAGCTGCGATGAGCGAGCCGGTGAACATCCAGTTCGCGCTCGTCTCGCATACGAACAACGGCAAGACGACCCTGGCGCGCACCCTGGTCGGCATGGATGTCGGCGAAGTGCGCGACGCCGCCCACGTCACGGAATTCGCCGAGGCCCACCCTCTGGTCGAAAGCGAGGCGGGCGACCAGCTCGTGCTGTGGGACACGCCCGGCTTCGGCGATTCGGTGCGTCTGCTCAAGCGCCTGGCCATGGCCGGCAATCCGATCGGCTGGCTGCTGCGCGAAGTCTTCGACCGCTACCGCGACCGTCCATTCTGGCTCAGCCAGCAGGCCTTGCGCGCCGCGCGCGACGAGGCGGACGTCGTGCTCTATCTGGTCAACTCGTCCGAGTCGCCCCAGGACGCCGGCTATTTGCCGGCCGAGATGAAGATCCTGGAATGGCTCGGCAAGCCGGTGGTCGTGCTGCTCAACCAGATGGGGCCGCCGCGTACGGGCGCGCAGGAGCAGGGCGAGCAGCAGCGCTGGAAGCAGTACCTGGCCCAGTATCCTGTCGTGAAGGAGGTGCTTCCGCTCGACGCCTTCGCCCGCTGCTGGGTGCACGAGCACGTGTTCTACGAAGCGTTGACGCCATTGATCGCGCCAGCCCGACAGCCTGGCTATGCGCGCCTGCTGGCCGCATGGACCGCGCGCAACCGCGAGCGTTTCAGTAATGCCCTGCATACCAGCGCCGAACAGCTGGCCGCCGCGGCGCGCGACAGCGAGCCCCTGCCGCAGACGGAGCGCGGCATGCTGCGCAGCGCTCTCAAGGCGGTCGGCATCGACAAGGACGAACAGCGCCGGCAGGAGCTGGCGATGGCGGCCCTGGTGGCGCGCCTCGAGGACGGCATCAATCACGCCACCGCGCGCATGCTGTCGCTGCACCGCATCGATCCAGGCCAGGCGCTGACCATCAACGCCCGCGTGCGCGAAAACTTCGCCGTGCGCGCGCCGGTGGACAAGGCACAGGCCGGCCTGCTGGGCGCCGTCGTCTCCGGCGCCGCTACCGGCCTGTCGGCGGACGCCATGGCGGGGGGCCTGACCATGGGCGCCGGCGCGCTGCTGGGCGCCATCGTCGGCGGCCTGACGATGGCCGGCGCCGCCTGGGGCTTCAACCAGCGGCAGGACCGCGACCGCGCCAGCGTGCAGTTCGCCGATCCCTTCCTGCAGACGCTGCTGGTCGGCGCGATCCTGCGCTATCTCGCGGTGGCCCACTTCGGCCGCGGCCGCGGCAACTATGTCGAGAGCGAGGCGCCGCCATTTTGGCAGGCGGAAGCCGAAGGCGCACTAGCCGCCGTCGACCAGGTACGCCTGTGGCAGGCGGTGCGCGCCGCGCCCGACCTGGGCGCGGCGACGCGCGAAGTCGAAGCGGTGCTCGTTCCCGCCGTGACGGCGGCCCTGCGCAAGCTGTACCCGAACGTGGCGCTTCCGGACAAGTGAATCTGCCGTAAGCCGTATTGGTTCTAGAACTGGTACTGGGCGCTCACACCCAGTATCCAGTTGCGCCCTGGCGCCGCTTCGTAATAGCGGCGGTTACTCTCGCCGACGATGACCGAGCCTACATACTCGCGGTCGAACAGGTTGTTCAGGCGTGCGAACTGCTTCAGCTTCCATCCTCCCGCCTGCTGGCTGGCCTGGACCCGGGCGTTCACGATGCCGTAGCCGGGCGCCGGCGTGGCGGCGTTGGCGTCGTCCGCATAGACACGGCTGTTGGCGATGGTCTCGAGCGCTGCGCCGAAGCGGTCCGCCGCATCCTTCCAGCCGAATTCACCGTAGAAGCTGGTCTTCGGAATGCCCGGCAGGCGGCTGCCTCTAGGCACTGCGCCGAAACCTTCGTCGTAGATGGCATGCAGGGCGCTCAAGGCCATGCGCGCACTCCAGCCGGCGCCCAGCTCGGCGTCGAGCGACAGTTCGGCGCCCTGGCGCAGGGTGGCGCTCGCATTGCGGTAGCTGGTGCGCCCGCCCGATGAGCTGTCGACCACCAGCTCGTCCTTGGTGCGTACCTGGAACAAGGCGGCATTCATCCTTAGGCCTTCGATTGGCATGGCTTTCAGGCCCGCCTCGAGGTGGGTGCCAACCGCCGGCGCCAGGCCGAAGTTGAAGCCAGCGCCGGCGCCGGAATAGAAGGACTCGTTCAGGGTCGGCGTCTCGAAGCCGCGCGCCGCGCTGGCGTACACGTTCAAGGCAGGGGAGACCTTGTACAGCACGCCCGCCAGCGGCGTCGTGTGACGGTAGTCGACGCCGCCGCTGTCGTCGCCGTTGGACAGGAAGCGGTCGCGCACGTCGAACTTCACGCGGCTGTGGCGCAGGCCGCCGCTCACGACCCAGGGGCCGCGCTCCCATTGCACCTGCACATACGGGTCGACATTCTCGACATCGTTCTGTTCGTCGCGGCGCAGATTGCCCTTGAGGCCGAAGGTATTGCCGACAAAGTTCTCGAAGCCCTGGCGCGCGTCGCGCGAACGCGCGAACTC
The DNA here is from genome assembly GCF_018119405.1 of Massilia sp. ST3. Lineage (GTDB taxonomy): Bacteria > Pseudomonadota > Gammaproteobacteria > Burkholderiales > Burkholderiaceae_D > Telluria. The sequence continues at coordinate 4,970 of NZ_JAGPWC010000126.1, forward strand.
CAGGCCAAGGGTGGCGCGCACCGTGCCGCCGGCCAGTTCGCGTACGACGCGCCAGTTCGCATCCACGCCGTAAAAATCGCGGTCGAAGTCGATCACGCCGCCCGAGTGGCTGCTTGGAGCCTGGAAGCCGCGCGAGAAGGACTGGTACTGGATCACGCGGCGGTTGCCTCCCCAAGCGGTCAACTGCAGGCGGTCCGGCCCGAAGCGGCTTTCCCAGGCGAGACCGGCCTGCTGGTGGTCGATGCTCTTGCGGGTGTCGTAGCGCTCGGCGAAGCTGCGGCGCGGCGTCTGGGGATCGGTGGTGTCGATCTCGCCTGCGCGCCGGTCGGTCTGGTAGCTCGTCCAGGTGACGCCGAGCGGGTCTTGTGTGTCGTCCTGGCGCAGGCCGCTGGCGGTGACGGTCAGGCGGCTGCTGGTGGACGGTTCGACGACCAGCTTGGCGTAGGCCTGATCGCGCGTCGCGGCGCTGTGGTCGCGGTAGCCGTCGGTCTCGAAGCGCGAAGCGTCCAGCAGGTAGCCGATGCCGCCGCTGCGGCCGCCGGCATTGACATCGAGCTTGCGCAAGCCATCGCTGCCGGCCGCGAAGCTCGCCTCGATTGCCGGCGCGCCTTGTGGATCGCGCGTGAACAGCTGCACCACGCCGCCCGAGTGGTTGCCGTACAAGGCGGAGAAGGGACCGCGCAGCACTTCGATGCGCTCGGCCATGTCGAGGTTGAAGGTGGCGGCCTGGCCCTGGCCATCGGGCATGGTGGCCGGGATGCCGTCCGCGACCAGACGCACGCCGCGCACGCCGAAGGCCGAGCGCGCGCCGAAGCCGCGCGAGGAGATCTGCAGGTCCTGGGCGTAGTTCTGGCGGTCGCGCGCGACCAGGCCCGGCACTGCCGCCAGGGCCTCGGACGCGTTCACGCGCGGCTGCGTGTCGCGGATCGATGCGGCGTCGACCACATCGATCGAGGCCGGCAGGTCGAAACTCGTGTGTTCGGCGCGGGTCGCGCTGACCACCACGACGCTGGGGGCGCTGGCCGGTTCGTCCGCCGCCGCAAGCAGCGGCCAGCAGGCAAAGGCGGCCGAAAGGGCTGCGGCCAGCGGTGTCCAGCGTAAGGCGTCTTGCTTCATGTCGTCTCCAATGGTTTGACGGCGCACCCGTGATCCCGGAGCCTGCCGTCCAACCGAGCAATATACCTGTCATGCAAACAACGCGTGCGCACACCTGATGGCGCAGCGCGACCAGCCAGGTTTCGACCCCGGTATGGCGATCTGCACTAAGTTCAAGGATGAGCTTGCAAGACCACTGCGAGATGC
>NZ_JAGPWC010000127.1 GCF_018119405.1 Massilia sp. ST3
CGCTGTGGCCTGCCCCCGGGTGGGCGGCGGCGCCGCCAACCCTACGGATCAGATACCCGACTTGCTGTCGATGATCCCGCCACCCAGGCAGACGTCGCCGTCATACAGCACGGCCGACTGCCCCGGCGTCACCGCCCACTGCGGCTCGGCGAAGTCGAGCGCGAAGCGGTCCAGGCCTTGCGCCTGGACGCTGCAGGCCACGTCGGCCTGGCGGTAGCGCGTCTTGGCGGACAGCGCGCGCGGCTCCGGCGCCTCGCCGGCGATCCAGCTGGCCTGGCCGGCTTCCAGGCGCTTCGACAGCAGCCAGGGATGGTCGTGGCCCTGCACGATGTAGAGGGTGTTCTGCTCGATGTCCTTGCGCGCCACGAACCAGGGTTCGCTGGTGCCGTCGGCGTTCTTGCGCGACTTGAGGCCGCCGATGCCGATGCCCTTGCGCTGGCCCAGGGTGTAGAAGGACAGGCCGACGTGCTCGCCGACCACGGTGCCGTCGTCGAGCTTCATCGGGCCCGGCTTGTACGACAGGTAGCGGTTCAGGAAGTCGCGGAAGGGGCGCTCGCCGATGAAGCAGATGCCGGTCGAGTCCTTCTTCGCCGCGTTCGGCAGCTTGAGCTTCTCGGCGATCTTGCGCACCTCGGTCTTGGCGATCTCGCCCAGCGGGAACAGCGACTTCGAGAGCTGCGCCTGGTTCAGGCGGTGCAGGAAGTAGCTCTGGTCCTTCGTGCTGTCGAGCGCCTTGAGCAGCTCGAACCTGGCGCCGTTCTGGCGCACGCGCGCATAGTGGCCGGTCGCGATCAGGTCGGCGCCCAGCTTCATCGCATGGTCGAGGAAGGCCTTGAACTTGATCTCGGCGTTGCACAGCACGTCCGGGTTGGGCGTGCGGCCGGCCTGGTACTCGCGCAGGAATTCCGCGAACACGCGGTCCTTGTATTCGGCGGCGAAGTTGACGGCCTCGATGTCCACGCCGACCACGTCGGCCACGCTGGCCGCGTCGATCCAGTCCTGGCGCGTGGAGCAGTACTCGGAATCGTCGTCGTCTTCCCAGTTCTTCATGAACAGGCCGATCACTTCATAGCCCTGTTCCTTCAGCATCCACGCCGCGACCGAGGAGTCGACGCCGCCCGACATCCCGATCACGACTTTTTTCTTGCTCATGGTGTTTCCGTATTCTTTAAATGCCACCCTCGAACACCGACGGATGGGTGTACAGCAGGTGCAGCGGGGTGCGGTGGCCGGCCAGGTAGTCGTCGACGCACTGCAGCACGATGGGGCTGCGGTGGCGCTCGGCGGTGGCGGCGATTTCGTCGCGCGTCATCCACAAGGTGCGCAGGATGCCCTCGTCCAGCGGCTGGTCGAGCTGGCGCCCGGGTTCGCCGCAAAAGGTGAAGCGCAGGTAAGTCACATCGGTGCCGCGCGACTTCGAGTGATAGCGCGACATGTACATGCCCACCAGCGCGCGCGGGATGAACTCGTGCGCGGTTTCCTCCAGCGCCTCGCGCACCACCGCCTGCTCGAGGGACTCGTGCGGGTCGAGGTGGCCGGCCGGCTGGTTCAGCTTGATGCCTTCGCTGGTCTCCTCCTCGATCAGCAGGAAACGGCCATCGCGTTCGATGATCGCGGCCACGGTAACTGATGGTTTGAAGATATCGGTCATGCCTGTCCTTGAAAATGAGCCGACATTCTACCTTGACCTAAGGCAGCTCTGCTCAGCAACGACCTCTTCAGTACGCTTGCTTGTCGCTAATTTGGCTTGATTTACCACAAACTCTACGGCAATTCGACTGGTTCGCAAGCAAACTCCTCGCCACAATCCCATGTTGTTTGAAGAATATTTATTCTAGAGCAATGGTCGTAATTACATGATAGATTGGAAGACAGTTCATTCCAAAGCTTGGGGGGATTCATGAGGATAGGCATACCGGCCGAGACCCGGCCGGGCGAAACCCGGGTGGCAGCAACCCCGGAAACCGTCAAGAAACTGGCCGCCAAGCACCAGGTCCTGGTGCAGAGCGGCGCCGGCGTCCAGGCGTCGGTACCGGACGCGGCCTATGAGGCGGCCGGAGCGAGCATTGTCGATGCGGCAACGGCACTGGGCGCCGACATGGTGCTCAAGGTACGCAGCCCGAACGACGGGGAGCGCGCCCAGATGAAGCAGGGCGCGGTGCTGGTCGGCATGCTGAATCCTTTTGATGCCGACAACACCGGGCTGCTGGCCGCCAGCGGCATCACGGCCTTCGCCCTGGAAGCGGCGCCGCGCATCACGCGGGCGCAATCGATGGACGTGCTGTCGTCCCAGGCCAACATCGCCGGCTACAAGGCCGTGATGCTGGCCGCCAACACCTACGGACGCTTCATGCCCATGCTGATGACCGCCGCCGGCACGGTCAAGGCCGCGCGCGTCCTGATCATGGGCGTGGGCGTGGCCGGCCTGCAGGCGATCGCCACCGCCAAGCGCCTGGGCGCCGTGATCGAGGCCTCGGACGTGCGTCCGCCGGTGAAGGAGCAGGTCGAGTCGCTGGGCGCCAAGTTCATCGACGTGCCCTACCTGACCGACGAGGAACGCGAGATCGCCAAGGGCGAGGGCGGCTATGCGCGCCCGATGCCCGCCGACTGGATGCGCCGCCAGGCCGAGCTGGTCCACGAGCGCGCCAGGCAGGCCGACATCATCATCACCACCGCCCTGATCCCGGGCCGCAAGGCGCCGGTGCTGATTTCCGAAGACACGGTCAAGGCCATGAAGCCGGGCTCGGTGATCGTCGACATGGCGGTCGAGCAGGGCGGCAACTGCCCGCTCACGGAGCTGGGCAAGACCGTGGTCAAGCACGGCGTGCACATCATCGGCGAGCCGAACCTGGCGGCCCTGGTCGCGGCGGATGCTTCGGCCCTGTACGCCCGCAACGTGCTCGACTTCCTCAAGCTGGTGATCGACAAGGAAGACAAGTTCTTCATCGACCGCGAAGACGAGATCGTGCGCGCCACCCTGGTGTGCGCGAACGGCGAAGTGCTGCGTAAATAAGAGGGAAGCATGGAAATCAGCCATACCATCATCAACCTGATCATCTTCGTGCTGGCGATCTACGTCGGCTACCACGTGGTCTGGACCGTCACCCCGGCGCTGCACACGCCCCTGATGGCGGTCACCAACGCCATCTCTGCCATCATCATCGTCGGCGCCATGCTGGCCGCCGGCCTCACCGAAGGCCTCACCGGCCAGGTCGCGGGCACGGTCGCGGTGGCGCTGGCCGCCGTCAACGTGTTCGGCGGCTTCATGGTCACCCAGCGCATGCTGGAGATGTTCAAGAAGAAGGACAAGGGCGGCGCCAAGAAGGAGGGAGGAGCATGAACTTCATCAGCATGAACGTCGTCACGCTGCTCTACCTGGTCGCCTCGGTCTGCTTCATCCAGGCGCTCAAGGGCCTGTCCTCCCCGAGCAGCGCACGCATGGGCAACACCTTCGGCATCGCCGGCATGGCGATCGCGGTGCTCACCACCGTCGCCCTGATCTTCAAGCTGCAGGCCGAGCTGGCTACCAGCGGCGGCATGGGCTTCCCCCTGGTGCTGCTGGGCGTGGTGGTGGGCGGCGCCATCGGCGCGGTCGCCGCCAAGCGGGTCGAGATGACCAAGATGCCGGAACTGGTCGCGGCCATGCACTCGCTGATCGGCCTGGCCGCCGTCTGCATCGCGGTGGCCGCCGTGTCCGAGCCCTGGGCCTTCAACATCGCCACCCGCACCACGCCGCTGCCCTTCGGGAACCGGCTCGAGCTCTTCATCGGCACCTTCGTCGGCGCGGTGACCTTCTCCGGTTCCGTGATCGCCTTCGGCAAGCTGTCGGGCAAGTATAAATTCCGCCTGTTCCAGGGCGCGCCGGTGCGCTTCGCCGGCCAGCACATCCTGAACCTGGTGCTGGCGATCGCCATCATCGCGCTGGGCCTGGTGTTCTGCTTCGCCGACGGAATCGAGCCGGCCTGGACCCCGTTCGTGATCATGGCCGCGCTGTCCTTCGTGCTGGGCGTCCTGATCATCATCCCGATCGGTGGCGCCGACATGCCGGTGGTGGTGTCGATGTTGAACTCCTACTCGGGCTGGGCGGCGGCGGGCATCGGCTTCTCGCTGAACAACTCGATGCTGATCATCGCCGGTTCGCTGGTGGGCTCGAGCGGCGCGATCCTCTCGTACATCATGTGCAAGGCGATGAACCGTTCCTTCTTCAACGTGATCCTGGGCGGCTTCGGCGGCGAGGCATCCGCCGACACCGGCGGCGCCAAGGAGCAGCGCCCGGTCAAGTCGGGATCGGCGGAAGACGCGGCCTTCATCATGCAGAACGCGGAAAGCGTGATCATCGTCCCGGGCTACGGCCTGGCGGTGGCGCGCGCCCAGCATTCAGTGAAGGAACTGGTCGACAAGCTGACGGAACACGGCGTGCAGGTGCGCTACGCGATCCATCCGGTGGCGGGGCGCATGCCGGGCCACATGAACGTGCTGCTGGCCGAGGCCGAGGTGCCCTACGACCAGGTGGCCGAAATGGAGGACATCAACGGCGAATTCGGCCAGACCGACGTGGTGCTGGTGCTGGGCGCGAACGACGTGGTGAACCCGGCGGCCAAGGATCCCAAGTCGCCGATCGCCGGCATGCCCATCCTGGAGGCCTATAAAGCCAAGAGCATCATCGTCAACAAGCGTTCGATGGCCTCGGGCTACGCGGGCCTGGACAACGACCTGTTCTACCAGCCCAATACGATGATGGTCTTCGGCGACGCCAAGAAGGTGATCGAGTCGATGGTCAAGGCGGTGGAGTAAGCGGTGGAATTCCGCTTCAACGTGTTCGGCACCCTGGTGGCAGTGAGCGGGGCGGAAGGGAAGTGGCAGGCCTGGTACCTGGGCGCGGAAGGCAAGCGCCGGCCTGCCGATTTCATCGTCCCTGCGGATATCGCGGCAGACGACCTGTGCGAGTATTTGGCGGATCTGTTCCACGAAGACGCCACGCCGAAGCACAGCACGGTCGACGAACTCGCGACGGTAGGGTTGGGGGGGGTGGGGCGCCCCCCCGGGGAGGGGGGGGGGAGGGGTTTGTTTGGG
>NZ_JAGPWC010000128.1 GCF_018119405.1 Massilia sp. ST3
CCCCCCACGCGGTGATAGTTAGCCGCAAGATCATCCGGCGCGATGCCGGCGCCGCCAAGCACCACCGCGTCGGCGGCGAAGCCGCCAACCCTACCACCGGGCTTCCCATGACAACGGCCAACACCATCGTCCTGGTGGTCGACGACAAGCCGGCAATCGCCGAGCTGCTCAAGTTCTCGCTGCACGAGGACGAGTGGATCTGGCATAGCGTGCCGAGCTTGGCGCAGGCCTGGGACTTCATCGGGCGCGAGCGCCCCGAACTGCTGCTCCAGGAATCGATGCTGCGCCAGGAAGGCGGCATGCGCCTGCTGGCGCGCCTGCGCGGCGACCGCCGCCTGCGCGAGCGTCCCGTGATCCTGCTGGCGGCCGATTGCGCCGAGGGCGAACGCGATCCGCACGAAGCGCCCGCGGCGCCGGCCCCCGAATTCATTCCCCATCCGCCCGACGAAGGCCTGGAATCGCGCCTGCTGCGCTCCGGCCGCCTGGTGCTCGACCCGCTCAGCTGCAGCGTGCGCGTGGGCAGCCACAAGGTCGAGGTGCGCCATGCCGAATACCGGCTGCTGCGCTTCCTGCTGTGCCACCCGGGCCAGGTGTTTTCGCGCGCCCAGCTGCTGGCCCACCTGTGGGACACCCCCGACACCCTCGACCAGCGCACCGTCGACGTCCACGTGCTGCGCCTGCGCAAGGCGCTGGGACGGGCCAAGTCGCTGATCAAGACGGTGCGCGGCGCGGGCTACATGCTCTCGCCGACCTGAGGCGCCTGATCACCGTTCATTTGCTTCCAGGGCGAACCGCGCCGTACACTGGGTCCTGAAGAAATCCGACGCCGCTGGTCCAGCCGACATGAAGCGCTTCCTTGCATTGCCCTTGCTGCTGGCCGCCTGTGGACAAGCGCCGACAGAGCGGGCGTCCCCAGGGCCCGGTCCAGCAGCCGAACCAGACAGGTACCGGGCAGGGCCGTCCGGGGCGGCCGCCTACGCCGTCGATCCGGGCGCCTCGTTCATCGCAGTCACGGTGCGCCGCGCGGGCCTGATGGCGTGGCTCGGGCACGACCACCTGGTGGCCAGCCACACCCTGGCAGGCCATGTCTCGCCCAAAGCGGACCGCGCCGACATCTCATTTCGCGCCGACCAGATGACCGTCGACGAGCCGCAACTGCTGCGTGAGGCCGGCGTCGCCACACGGCCGTCGCCACAGGCAGTCGAGGGCACGCGCAGGAACATGCTCGGTCCGGTGCTGGAGGCGCGGCGCTATCCGGTGGTGGTGCTGCATGCGGCACGGCTGCCGGACGGCCGCCTGCGCGCCGCCATCACGCTGCACGGCGTCACGCGTTCGCTGGATCTGCCGGCCGTGGTCCAGGTCGACGCGGCGCAGGTGAGCGCGCGTGGAACAGCGCGCCTGAAACAAACCGATTTCGGGATCACGCCGTTCTCGATCGGCGGCGGGCTGCTGTCGGTGCAGGACGAGCTGGAGGTGCGCTATAACATCGTGGCAAAGCGCTAGCCGCCCACCCTGCATCAATCGAGGTCCGAGGCCTGGTGCCGCTCCGCCACCTGCTCCTCCGGCTTGCCGCGCACCCGGTTGACCTTGCGCCCGCGGATCACCGCCGGCCGCGCCGCGATCTCCTCGGCCCAGCGCACGACATGCGTGTATTCGTGCGCCGCCAGGAATTCGGCCGCGTCATAGGCCTCGCCGCGCACCATCCCGCCATACCAGGGCCAGATCGCCATGTCGGCGATCGTGTAGTCATCGCCCGCCACGAAGCGGTGGTTGGCCAGCTGGCGGTCGAGCACGTCGAGCTGGCGCTTGGTTTCCATCGTGTAGCGGTTGATCGGATACTCCAGCTTTTCCGGTGCATACGCATAGAAATGCCCGAAGCCGCCGCCCACGAAAGGCGCGGAACCCATCTGCCAGAACAGCCAGTTCAGGGTCTCGGTGCGCGCCCGGATATCGGTGGGGAGGAAGGCGCCGAACTTCTCGGCCAGGTAGAGCAGGATCGAGCCGGACTCGAACACGCGCAGCGGCTCCTGGCCGCTGCGGTCCACCAGGGCAGGGATCTTCGAATTCGGGTTGATCTCGACGAAGCCGCTGGAGAACTGGTCGCCCTCGTTGATGCGGATCAGCCAGGCGTCGTACTCGGCGCCCGCGTGGCCGAGGGCCAGCAGCTCTTCCAGCATGATCGTGACCTTGACGCCGTTGGGCGTGCCCAGCGAATACAGCTGGAGCGGATGCTTGCCGACCGGGAGCGCCTTCTCGTGGGTGGCGCCGGCGACGGGGCGGTTGATGTTGGCGAAGGCGCCGCCGGAGGCGGCGGGGGTCCAGACTTTCGGTGGGACGTAGGGCGATTGCTCTGCCATGGCTTCTCCTGGGTGCGGATACGCGGCCGCCGCGGCGGCCGCGTAGCGAAACGGGTCGGAAAAGCATTCTAGCGGCTGCGCGAAAAGCGCGCCCTTGGCATCCCGGAAAGCGCGTCGCCGCAGGGACATGATGGCCGCTCCACCTCGGCGCCCGGCTACTGCAGCTGGATGCGGCCGTACAGGCCGCGCGCGCCATTGCCCGGGCCGGCCGTGAAGAACAGGGCGTTGCGCGACTGGGCTTGCACGCCGTTGCCGAAGGCGATGCCGTACAGGCCGTCGATCACGATGGGCGTGCGGTCGGCGCGCGCCAGGGTCCCGATCATCCTGCCGTCATGGGGACTGAAGACGTTGATCCTGCCGTCGCCCCGGTTGGCCACCAGCAGCATGTTGCTGGCCTCGCCGAAATCGGCGGGCGCGATCGCCATGCCCCAGGGCGCGTTGAGCGCGCCGCCGGTGTTGACCAGGCGCCCGACGAAGCCGCCGCCGGTCGAGAACACATTGACCAGGCCCAGGCCGGCGCCCGGCACGCGGTCGGTGCCGTTGGCGGCGCGCTGCGCATAGCTCACGTAGACGCGGTCGCCCACCGCCTGCACCCCGAAGGGCGCGTAGTTGGCGGGCAGGCCGGGGTCGACGAAGCCGCCGCCGGGCAGGGTCACTTTCTGGAACGCCGCGTCGTAGACGTCGATGCCGCCGCGGCGGAAGTCGGCGGCATACAGGAAATTCGCGCCCGCCGAGCTGCCGATTGCCAGGCCGGTATAGAAAGCACCGTTGGCGCCGGTATCCACGGCCGTCACCGCGTTGGTCCGGTTTACAGCGGGCGACCAGCCCGAGATCGTGCCCCCGAGGCCGGCGAACACGAAGGGGCTGGCGCCGGTGACGCCGTTCTGGGTCACCTTGAAGTCCTGGCTGCCGTTGAAGACGATGCCGGTGGGCCGGGCGGGGCCGCCGGCGCCGGCCGGGATCGCGACCACCAGGGTCTGGGGTACGCCGTTGCCGTCGTACAGGGTGGAAGTGGAGCTGCCCTCGTTCGACACCCAGACAAAGCCGGTGGGATTGAAGGCGATGCCCCAGGCGTTCAGCAGCCGCGGGTCGGTGTTGGCGGCGCCGCCGGCGGCCTCGGTCACCAGCGAGGTCACGGTATAGGCGCTGCTGATGGACGGCGTGGGAGGCGGCGTGACGGTCATTTCGTTGGGGTCGCTGCCGCCGCCGCAGGAGACCGCTGCGGCGGCGAAGCTGGCGCCCAGCAGGCCGGCCTTGAACAAGGCGGCCGCGCGTTGATGGATGTGCATGATGGCTCCTGTCGGGTGGGTGGGGAACGCTTACCGCCGTTAATCCCCCGCCGTCCCCGAAAGGTTCTCTTGCACCCTCAGAAGGCAAAGCTGACGCTGGCCGTCAGCGCCCGCGCGCGCGGCGCGGCCGCCAGCCGGTCGCGCTGGCGCGCCACCCAGGCCAGCTGCATCGTGCACGGGCCGGCGTCATGCGCCAGTCCCAGGCGCAGGTCGATGCGCGCGGGCCCGCCATCGTGGCCATAGGCTTCGATGCGGCGCAGCACGCCGGCGTGGCCCACCAGGCCCCAGCGCTCGCCCAGCGGATGAACGCCGTTCCACTCGAGATAGACGCCGCGGCCGGCGCCGTAGTAATCCGGCGAATAATTGGCGCGCAGGTTGCCGCGTTCCAACGCCAGGCCGGCATGCAGCTCGTGGTAGTCGTAGCGCGCGTCGTGCACGAAGCTGGTGCGGCTGGCGCCCACATCCCAGCTCATCCCGGAAGCCGTCCTGCGCGCATAACCGCCATAGGCGATCAGCTGGGCCTGGGCCGGACTATAGGCTGGATGCACGGAGGACACGAAGCCGCCCGCATACCAGCCGGACGGGCTGTCGTAGCCGACGCGCAGCTGGGCGGCGGGACGGCCGTCGCTGAGGGACAGGCCGCGCACCGCGTAGTCGGAGACCAGGGACAAGTTGGCGCTGGTCTGGGCCTGCGCCACGGAGGCGGCGCTCAGCAGGACGGATGCAAGGGCGCCGCGCAGGGCGCGGGTGCCTGGGCAGAGGCGGCGGTGACGGTGGCGGAGCGCAGGGAGCATGGGCAGACGCAGGTTCCGGCGGCACGCGCCAGCAGCGCGCATGCGTCCATACTAGCAGCTCTGGAAATTTCAGCGGCGTCGCGGTCCGGCTCTGCGGTTTCGTGCCGCGCCACGCCCGCGCGGACGCGCAAGGCCTCGCGCAGCACCGCCCCATCGGTACCCGGGCGCAACTGCACCAGCAGCGCGGCCAGGCCGCTGACGTGGGCCGCCGCATAGGACGAGCCCGAGACGAAGCCCCAGCGTCCGCCAGGCAGGCTGGTGGGGATGTCGGCGGCGGGCGCGGCGGCGGCGCTTGCCGCGATCACGCCGGGATGCGAGGCCGGAAAGCCGCCGCCAGGCCGCTGCGGGTCGATGGCGCCCACGACCAGGATGCCGCGCGCCAGGGCTGCGTCCAGCAAGGCCTGCAGCAGGCGGTCGGGCGGCCCGCCCAGGCTCAGGTTGATGATGCGGGCCTCGTGCATCAGCGCGAAGTTCAGGGCCTTGCCCAAGGTAAAACTGCTGCAGCGCGCCGCCTTGCCCTCCGTTTCCCAGCAGGCGCGCAGCGCCATCAGCCGCGCGTCGGGCGCGACGCCGGCGAT
>NZ_JAGPWC010000129.1 GCF_018119405.1 Massilia sp. ST3
AAAACCCACTGGCCACCCGGGGGGCGCGCCCCACTTCCTGGGCGCGCGACAAGCCCTGCTGCACGGCCTTCAGCAGCTTCTGCAGCGCGATCGGTTTTTCGAGGAAATTCAGGGCGCCGATGCGGGTGGCCTCGACGGCGGTATCGATCGTGGCGTGGCCGGACATCATAATGACCGGCATCGTCAGCAGGCCGTCGCGCTGCCATTCCTTGAGCAGGGTCACCCCATCGGTGTCCGGCATCCAGATGTCCAGCAGCACCAGGTCCGGCGCGCCGGCCGCGCGCGCTTCGCGCGCCTGCTGCGCATTCTCGGCCAGGGTGATGGCATGGCCTTCATCGCCGAGAATCTCCGACAGGAGCTCCCGGATGCCCATTTCATCATCGACTACGAGTATGTTCGCCATCTTATTGCCTTCCTGATCTTTTAGCGCGCCTGCCAAGCCCTTCACGGCGGCCTGCATCGTCTTGCCGTACTCGAGTACTGCCTTCGGCGATGCGCCCTGCACTGAAGGCTTTGCTGGACGCGGGAGCTCCTACCCGTTATTAGCGTGATTCTATGCGTCTTTTACACTTCGGCCAAGTTCGTCTCGGTGCCGATCTCAGGGGCCAACTTTAGCAGCAAAATGAATATGGCCGCGCCACATCCGTCCGTCCGGTTGGCGACGTCGATCCGGCCACCGTGCTCATCCACGATTTTCTTGACCATCGGCAGCCCCAGGCCGGTGCCGCGGACCTTGGTGGTGACATAGGGTTCGAAGGCGTGCGCCAGGATGCGCGGGGCGAAACCGGGGCCGTTGTCGACGATCGCCAGGCGCACCGCGGTGCCGGCCGAGCCGTCCGCGCCTTCGTAGTGGATGGCTTCGGTGGTGACATCGACGCGCGCCGGCGGATCGCAGGTCCCGCGGTCGATCAGCGCGTCCTGCGCGTTCTGGATCAGGTTGTGGATCACCTGGCGCATCTGGGTCGGGTCGCCCATCACGCGCGGCAGGTTCGGCGCCAGCGCGGCATGGATGATGTCCGACCCGTCCTCGGCCAGGTAGAGGCGCAGGATCTCGTCGATCAGGTCGTTCAGGTCGAGCGGCTGCAGCACCGCCGGCGGCGTGCGCGCGTAGTCGCGGAAATCGTCTACCATCCGCTTCATCGCGTCGACCTGGTTGACGATGGTATTGGTGCCCTTGCGCAGCAGCTCGGCCTGGGCCGGCGGCAGGCTGCCCTCGAGCTTCATCTGCATGCGCTCGGCCGCCAGCTGGATCGGCGTCAGCGGGTTCTTGATCTCGTGCGCCAGGCGCCGCGCCACCTCGCCCCAGGCCACCGAGCGCTGGCCCGAGATCACGTCCGAGATATCGTCGAACACCACGATGAAGCCGCTGCCCGCCCCCACCGGCAGGCGCGAGCCGCGCGCCAGCAGGGTGATGTCGTGGTCATGCTCGTCGCCGCCCGGACGGCGCGGGATTTCGATCTGCTGCTGCCAGTGGGCGCGCTTGCGTCCGCTGCCCGCGGCCGTGTGCGCGTTCTGCGCCGAAAAGGCGCGCGTGATGCAGTTCGAGAAATGGTCCAGGCCGGCGATGCGGTTCAGGGGCCCGGCCAGCGCGCCCGGCTCCACCTGCAGGATGCGGTAGGCCGCGTCGTTCGAGTTCACCACGGTGCCGTCGGCGTCGAGCACGATCACGCCCGCCGACATGTTGCCCAGCACCGATTCCAGGTGGGCCTTGGCGCTTTGCAGCGCGGCGCGGTTGCGCTCGACGGCGCTGCGCGCCTCGAACAGCTGTCCGGTCATGGCGTTGAAGGACTGGGTCAGGGTGCCCAGCTCGTCGCTGGTCTCGACGATCGGACGCGGCGACAGGTCGCCCTCGGCCACCGCCTGGGTGCCCTCGGCCAGCACCAGCAGCGGCTGGGCCAGGTTACCCGCGATCAGGAAGGCGCTGCCGATGGCGCCGAAGATCGCCAGCAGCAGGGTCAAGGTCAGGGTCTCGATGTACATCTTGCGCAGCCCGGTGCGGGCCGCGAAGCGTTGCCGGTATTCGGTATAGGCGGTGCTCAGCACCTCGGCGTTGGACGCCAGGTTGACCGGCACCGACTGCAGCAGCTGCAGGTAGCGCGGCGCCACGCCGGGCGGTTCGGGCACCGCCAGCACCACCCGCAGGCGCAGGCCGGTGGCCGCGTCCAACCCGGTCGGCGCTTCGGCCTGTTCGCGGAAGTCGCGGTCGATGCCGCCCTCGGCGCGCGCATAGCCGCCGGGAATCGCGGCGGCCTTGAGCATCTGCGCATTGGGCGCGTCGGCCGCCAGGTCCGGACGGCGCTCCTCGGCCGCGATCGAGACGATGTCGCCCTCGGCGTCGACCAGCATGGCGCTTTGCAGGCCGCTGGTGTCGGCCAGCAGGCGCGTCAGGACGGTCTGGGCCATGGTGTCGTTCTGCCCCGCCAGGGCCGCGGCCGCCGTCTGGCCGGTCGCGCCCAGTTCCACCAGGGCTTCGTCGAGGGCGGCATGGCCCAGGTTCAGGCCGGACTCGAGCGCCGCCTCGATCTTGACGTCGAACCAGGACTCGATCGAGTGCGACACGAACTGCACCGAGACCATGAAGATGACCAGGCCGGGCAGGATGCCGATGCCGGCGAATAGCAGGACCAGCCTGGCCATCAGCCGCGAGCCGAACTTGCCGGCCTTGTAGCGCGAATACAGGCGCGCCAGCGCCACGATCACCAGGATCAGGAGCAGGAAGGCCATCGCGGCGTTCAGCCCGAGCAGCCAGCCATAGTAGCGGTCGAAGAAGCCCGAGTTGTCCGACGCCGAAGCGAGCAGGAACAGCAGGATGGAGACGACCGCGCCGCCGACGACGAGCGCGTAGCGCAGCGCCTGATTGACCGATTTACTCCGCACGGTAGGTGAAGGACTTCTTGTTCGAGGCCAGGCGCCAGTCGGAATCGTTGAAGGCATTGACCTGCAGGGGTTTTTGCAGGTACTCGCGGTCCATGAACATGCGCAGCGAGACGTTATAGACTTCGCCGCGCTTGAGCGCGCCGCGCGGGGCGATCAGCCAGCGGTTCGGGCGCCGGATCAGGAACATGGCCTCGTCCAGGGTCTGGAAGCTTTGCTGGAAGCCGCCCAGCTGCTGGCTGCCGACCACGTGCACATAGTACTGGCGCGTCAATACATCGTAGGAGATGCGGATCGTGCGCCGCTCGGACACCGCCTTTTCGTCGCGCCACCACCAGCGCGGCCGGGTCAGCTCGATCTCGGTGGTGAAATGCAGCTGCACGCCATGCTGGATGGCGTCCTTGAGTCCGTGGTTCAGGTCGAATGCATAGGCCGTGTCGAGACGGTAGCCGTCTTCGCTGGCTTCGATGGCGGCCTTGGTGATCTCGATCCCGTCGGCCGCCTGCGCCGTCGCGCACGCGAAGACCAGCATCAGCTGGCAAGCGAGGAGGCGTAAAAATCGTAACGTCACAAGTGAGCCGGAGCCTTAAAAATTGAGCGTATCGTTCGGGGAGCGCAACATGGTGTCGACCGTTACTGCGCGCTCTTCTGGAACAGGGCGTAGAACAAACCGTCATGATCCTGCCCGGCACCGCTGGCTGGCAGCAGTTGGCCCGGCGCGTCAAGCCGAAGGGCATTGTGGCGCACCGCAAAAGCGGCCGCCTGCGCCTCCGATTCCTGGGGCCAGAGCGAACATGTCACGAACAACAATTTACCATTGGGAAGCAACATCTGCCAAAGCTTGTCGAGTATTTCAGAGGAAAGTGTTGCAAGTTGGAGTGTGTCGGACTTGCGGCGCAGCCAGCGGATGTCCGGGTGGCGCCGGACGATACCGGAGGCCGTGCACGGCACGTCGGCCAGGATACGGTCAAAGGCTTGGCCATCCCACCAACCGTCGGCCTGGGCCTCGGCCGCGACCAGCTTCGCCCGCAGGCCGAGGCGGCCCAGGTTGTCCCCCACCCGCGCCAGGCGCACCGGGTCGGCATCCACCGAGGTCAGGTCGACGTCGGCCGTCTCCAGGATATGGCCGCTCTTGCCGCCCGGCGCCGCACAGGCGTCCAGCACGCGCATGCCGTCCTTCAGGTCGAGCAGGGAGGCGGCCAGCTGGGCGCCCGCGTCCTGGACCGAGACCACGCCCTCGTGGAAGCCCGGGATCTGGCTGACGTTGATGGCCTGGGCCAGGCGCACCGCGGCTGGTCCGACCTGTTCGGCGGCGATGCCGGCTTCCTCGAGCGTACGCAGGTAGGCATCGACGCCGGTCTTCCTGCGGTTGACGCGCAGGGTCAGGGGCGGATGGGCGTTGCCCTCGGCGAGGATGCGTTCCCAGTCCTGCGGGTAGGCCGCGCGGGTGGCGTCGATCCACCATTGCGGGTAGTTCCAGCGCGCCAGCGGCTGGCGCAGGGCTTCCTGGACCAGTTCGGCGCGCTCGCGCAGGAAGCGGCGCAGCACCGCGTTGACCATGGCCTTGGCGTGGGCGAAGTCCGGATGGGCGGCGGCGGCGGTCACGGCCTGGTCGACCACGGTGAAGGCTTCGTACGGGGGCGCCGTGCCTTCCGGCGGGTCGAGCAAGGCCAGCGCGGCCTGCAGCAGGCCGCCCAGCATGGCCGGTTCCGGCGCCTTGCTGGTCATCAGGCCGAGCAGGACCTCGGTGCGGCCCAGCTGGCGCATCGTGCGGTAGGCGATGTCCTGGATCGCGCCGCGCGCCTGCGGCGCCGCGTCGTAGGCGGCGAACACCCCGCTCAAGGCCTGGGGCAGCGCGGCGCCGGCGCGCACCCGCGCCACGGCATTGGCCGCGCCCAGCAGGGCCAGGGCCAGCGAATCGGGCTTCAGCTCGGGGCGGAAGTCGCGCTGGGGCGCCACCTTCACCTCATGGCTCTGGCGCAGCTGCGGCTGCGCGCGTTACGGGCGCGCAGCCCCCGGAGCCTACTTTCGCGGCGCCCCCGA
>NZ_JAGPWC010000013.1 GCF_018119405.1 Massilia sp. ST3
CCCCCCCCGGCCCCCGGGGGGGGGGGGGGCCCCCCCCCCCACGCGTCGATGGTTTGCAGCGAGATCATCCGGCGCGGTATCGGAGCCGACAACGATCGCCGCGTCGGCGGCATAGCCGCCAACCCTACGATCAGCCGCAGTCTGCGACTCAGGCCGTGCCGCCCACCGTCACGCCATCGATGCGCAGGGTCGGCTGTCCCACGCCCACGGGCACGCTCTGGCCTTCCTTGCCGCACACGCCGACGCCGGTGTCCAGCTTCATGTCGTTGCCGATCATCGAGATGCGGTTCATCACGTCCGGGCCGTTGCCGATCAGGGTGGCGCCCTTGACCGGATAGCTGATCTTGCCGTTCTCGATCATGTAGGCTTCGCTGGCCGAGAACACGAACTTGCCGTTGGTGATGTCGACCTGGCCGCCGCCGAAATTGACCGCGTACAGGCCGTTCTTGACCGACTCCAGGATCTCCTGTGGGTCCTTGTCGCCGGCCAGCATGTAGGTATTGGTCATGCGCGGCATCGGCAGGTGGGCGAAGGACTCGCGGCGCGCGTTGCCGGTGACCGGCATCTTCATCAGGCGCGCGTTCATCGTGTCCTGGATGTAGCCCTTCAGGATGCCGTCCTCGATCAGGGTCGTGCACTGGGTCGGGTTGCCCTCGTCGTCCATGTTGAGCGAGCCGCGGCGGTCCTTGATGGTGCCGTCGTCGACCACGGTCACGCCCTTGGCGGCGACGCGCTGGCCGATCATGCCGGCATACGAGGACGAGCCCTTGCGGTTGAAGTCGCCTTCCAGGCCGTGGCCGACCGCCTCGTGCAGCAGCACGCCGGGCCAGCCCGGTCCCAGCACGATGGTCATCGGACCGGCCGGCGCCGGGCGCGCCTCCAGGTTGACGCAGGCCGACTTGACCGCCTCGGTGGCGTAGAAGTCGAGGATCTCGTCGGTGAAGTAGCCGTAGTCGTAGCGCCCGCCGCCGCCGGAGGAGCCGACTTCGCGGCGGCCGTCCTGTTCGGCGATCACGGTCAGCGACACGCGCACCAGCGGACGGATGTCGGCGGCCAGCACGCCGTCGCTGCGCACCACCAGCACCACGTCGTATTCGGCGGCCAGGCCGGCCATCACCTGGACCACGCGCGGATCCTTGGCGCGCGCCATCTTCTCGACGCGTTCCAGCAGGCGCACCTTCTCGGTGGCGTCGAGCGAGGCCAGCGGATCGTGCGGCAGGTAGAGCGAGCGGCCGCCGGTCGGGCGGGTGGCGCCCGCGATCTTCACGCGGCCGGCGCCGGCGCGCGCGATGGTGCGGGTGGCGCTGGCCGCATCCAGCAGCGCGCGCTCGGAGATTTCATCGGAATAGGAAAAGGCGGTCTTGTCGCCCGAGATGGCGCGCACGCCGACGCCCTGGTCGATCGAGAAGCTGCCGGTCTTGACGATGCCCTCTTCCAGGCTCCAGCCTTCGCTTTTCGTGAACTGGAAATACAGGTCGGCGTAGTCCACCTTGTGCGTGAACATCGTACCCAGCGCGCGCAGCAGCTTGCCCTCGTCGAGGCCGAAGGGCGTCAACAGCACGTCGCGGGCGACGGCGATGGAGGAAAGGTTCGGTTCGAATGGAGTCATTTTGCGTTCGGTCTCTCGGTTGGAATGGGCATTGTGCCATATCCGGGTGCATCGTATCGGACGCGAGGCGAGCCCGCGCCAGTCTTACATCTTGCGGTGCTTCAACGCCGGCAGGCTCTCGCGCACCCCGGCCAGGAAAGCCGGATCGAGCGCGCCGCACACCACGCCCTCGCCTTCCGGCAACACCGCTTTCACTTCGCCCCAGGGGTCGACCAGCATGCTGTGGCCGAAGGTGCGGCGGCCGTTGTCGTGCAGGCCGCCCTGGGCCGCGGCCAGCACGTAGCACTGGTTCTCGATGGCGCGCGCGCGCAGCAGCACTTCCCAGTGCGCGCGGCCGGTGGTATGGGTAAACGCGGCCGGCACCACGATCAGGGCGCACTCGCCCATCGCGCGGAACAGCTCCGGGAAGCGCAGGTCGTAGCAGATCGACAGGCCGACCCGCCCGAAAGGCGCATCGAAGGCGCCGATGGTCTCGCCCGGCACGATGGTGCGCGCCTCGTCGTAGGATTCGCTGCCCTTGTTGAAGCCGAACAGGTGGATCTTGTCGTAGCGGCTCACGGCCTGGCCCTGCGGGTCGTAGACCAGGGTGGTATTGAGCACCTTGCCGTCCTGGGGCGACACCAGCGGCAGGGTGCCGCCGATCAGCCAGACGCCGTGCTCGCGCGCCAGCCCGGCCATGCAGTCCTGGATCGGGCCATGGCCCGGCTGTTCCGCGTGTCCCACCTTGTCCAGGTCGCTCATGCCCATGATCGGCCAGTACTCGGGCAGCGCCACCAGCTCGGCGCCTTCGGCGACGGCCTCGCCCACCAGGCGGCGCACCGTGGCCAGGTTGTCGCTGACCCGGGGAGTGGAAACCATTTGCACTGCGGCGATCTTCGTCATCTCAGTCCTTTTTTGCGGTGGGGCGCGCGGCGGAGCGCGTGACCGCGGCGGCGGCGGCTGCCGCGGGCGGCGGGTTGTCGAGCTTGGTGATGGTCGGGGACTTCCACGGTCCCGTGACCTGCATCTGGTAAGTGAGCGCCTTCATCACCGGCGCGCGCAGGAAGAGCTGGGCCAGGAAGCCGCCCAGGCCGATCACCGGATTCACCGCCAGGCCATAGACCAGTGGGCCGGTACCCAGGTTGAATTCGGGAATCACGACCACGCGCAGGTTGGTCGATTCGTTGGCGATGTCGGCGGTGCCGTCCATCAGCACGGTGGCGGCCACGCCATGCATCTTGAGGTTGTCGGTGCGCAGCACGCCGCGCTGGATCATGGCGTTGGCGCTGATGCCGTCGAAGGCCAGGCCCTCCGAGAACACGTCGTGGAAATCGAGCTTGAGCAAGCGCGGCAGGGCCTGCAGGCTGAGCACGCCCAGCAGCTTGGCGGCGCCCGGGTCCTGCTTCAGGAACTGGCCGGACTCCACGTTCATCTCGATCTGGCCCGACAGGCTGGGAATGTCCATCGCGTACGGCAAGCCCGCCCAGGAAATATCGCCCGACATCTTACCCTTGCCGCGGCGCAGAGTTTCCGGGAAGCCAAGGCGGTCCAGCAAGCGCCCGGCGTCATCGATGTCGAGCGAGAAGTTGAGGCTGGTATTGCTCTTGCCGTCCTTGGTCAGCCAGCGGCCGTTGGCCTTGAGCTGGCCGTCCGGATTCTCGATCGCCAGGCGCTCGATGCGCCATTCGCGTCCGGCCAGGGCTTGCACATTGCTGGCCTGCAGTTCCAGCCGGCCCAGGCGCTTGTCGAACAGTTCGAAATGCTCGGCCACGATGTCGAGCGAGGGGATGGTGGCGCTGGCGCCCCGGTTCGATTCCAGCAGGTCCTTGACCTCGGCCTCGGCCGAGGGCGGGATCACGAGCGAGGCCAGGCGCGCCGTGACCTTGCCCACCCCGCTGGAAGCGTCGGCCCAGGTCAGGTAGCCGATCGCCTGGCGCGCATGGATGCTGGCCTGCCAGGTGTCGCGCAGGTGGGTGACGCCGGCCACCACGTCGGCCAGCTTGCGCTCGCCGACCGTCATTTCCGACACCCGTCCGGACAGGTAGGACGGCAGGATGTACTGGGCCACGCCGCCACCGCCGGCGCCCGTCCCGCTCGCCGGAGCATCCTCGCCGGCGATCGCGCGCCCGGCCGCGATCCACTGGTCGACGTTGAGCGTCTTCATGTTCACGTTGAGCATCAGTCCACTGTCCGGTTCCGGCGCCGGCACGTTGACGCCGATGCCGCCGCGCGTCACCAGCCAGGGCCCGCGTCCCTGCTTCTCGCGCAGGTAGCGCGCCGCCAGGCCCTGGCCCAGGCCGACGCGGATCTCGTCGCGGCCCACGCCGCCCACGGCCGGCTCGCCGGCCAGGCTGAAATGCAGCGGCAGGCTGTCGGCCTGCGGCTTGTTGAGCGGCGCCGGCAGTTCCACACCCAGGCCCGCCAGGCTGGAATCCAGGGTCACCGTGCGGCGGCCGTCCTTCACCACCACCGCGCCGGTGTAGCGCGTGCTGCCCGACAGCCGCTGGGCCAGGCGCGCCAGTTCCGGCATCGGGGCGGTGCGGCGCATGCCCTCGGCCGACAGGGTGCCGCCCAGGCGGATCACGATGCCGCCGTCGCGCTGGGTGCCGCCCGACACGCCCAGCGGGCCGCCCAGGAAGCTGGCGCCCACGCCGTTCAGGCTGACGCCGCGCTCGAAGAAGTCGATCCGGCCCAGGGCCGCCTGCAGCGGCGGCAGTTCCGGGAACAGGCTGACGTCGTTGCCCAGCAGCTGCAGGCTGCCCTGGACCTTGGTGTCCGGCAGGTGGTGCAGCGGCATGCGCAGCTTCAGGCCCAGGCGCGCATTGCCGCTGGCGCGCGTCTCCTCGGTGAAGTGGCCGATCCATTCCAGCACCGGCGTCACCGCCACATAGCGCAGGAACTCCTGCAGCGGACCGGCGGCCATGCCGTCGATCTCGAGCATCATCTGATCGTGCGCGCCGAGGTCGGGAATCACCGCCTTCACCTTCGACAGCGCCACGCCCAGCGTGCGCAGGGTGTCGCCGCGGATCTCCATGCGCGCGCGGTCGAATTCGATGCGGCCGTTGATCTGCTCGGCCAGCGGCCACAGCGGCGCGCCGTCCGGATGGCGGTGTCCGGGGGCATACTCCAGGCGCGCGTTTTCCAGGCGGCCGCCGACGTGGAACTCGCCGCGCGCGCGTTCGGCCAGGTTGCTGGCGCGGAAAGGGAAGTCGGCCAGGTCGCCGCGCAGGCGCAGGCTGGTGTCGCGCAGGCGCCCGCCCTGCAGCGCGCCGGTCAGCCAGTGGCGCAGGTTCTCGGGCGTGGCCAGGGGCAGGAAGCGCCCCACCTGGCCGATCTCGAAGCCGTCGAGCTTGCCCGTGAAATCGGCATGCCCTGGGCCATGGCCGGGCTCGAGCGGGAGCAGGTGGCGTCCCGCCAGCCTGGCGTTGAACGCCCCTTGATGGAACTCGAGGTTCTCGACCTCGACCAGCAGCTGGCGCGCCGGCTCGTAGTTCCAGCGCGCCTTCAGCAGCAGGCGGTCGAAGGCCATGCTGGGCTCGGCGAACCAGGCCGGCATGTGCAGGGCGGTCGTGCTCGCGTCCAGGTCGACCGAACCGCCGCGCTCGGTGGCGTCGATGCTGCCGCTGAGGTTATCGAAACCGGGGATCGCCGCGCGCGCCGCCACCGCCGCCACGCCGGGGCGGGCAGGCTGGGCCGCGCGCGCCGGCTGGGGATTCAGGCCCAGGCCTTCGACCTCGCCGCGGATGCGGTAGCCGCTCACGTTCGGCAGGCGCCCTTCCCACTCGGCGGTGACGTCGACCAGGCGGCCGCGCGGCGAATAATCGGCCAGCAGCTGGCGCTGCAAGGGGGTGATCGGCATCGACTGGGCCAGCACGGCCAGTGCGCCCAGGTCGAGGTGGCGCGCGCTCAGGCTGCCCTGCTCGGGACGGCCGGCGCGCGCCGGGCGCCAGCTTTCCTCCAGGGTGGCGGGGGGCAGCGCGCGGCCGTCGCGCGTGACCACCGCCAGGTTTTCCAGGCTGACCGTGTGGCCATGGGCGCCGAAGGTCGGCTTGCCGTCCTCCTTGCCCGCGATCATTTCTTCGCGTGCGGACAGGCGTCCGCTCACGCGCGCCAGTTCGAGCGGGGCCGCGTCCTTGCCCAGGCGCGCGGCGACCCCGGCCAGGGCCAGGTCGGCGGTGAAGCCGGCCAGGCGCGCCTGGTCGACGCTGAGCCAGGCGCGCAGCGAGCCACGGCCGCGGGTCAGCTGGACCGGGTAGTCGATGTGGCGCTTCCAGGCCGCCAGGTCGGCGTCGCGCAGTTCGGCGTACAGCTCGCCTTTCCAGCGGGTGATGTCGGAGGGACGCGCGCCAAAGCGGTGGCGGAACTGGGCGCGCAGCTCGATCGGCCGGCCGAGCGCGGCGGGCGGGGTCGCGCGCAGGGCCGCGTGGTGGGTGCCCCAGCGGTTCAGCAGGGCGAAGGTGACGCCCTCCAGGCGCAGGGTTGCGCGTCCGCGCAGCTCGTCGGTCCAGTCCACGCGCCCGCCGCGGATCACGATCTCGCGCTGGCGGAACAGCCAGTCGGCGCCGCCCTTGTCCCCGCTCTTCGGGTCCAGGCGCACGCCGGCCACCTCGAACACGCCGTCGCGCCCGCGGCGCACGCTCAGTTCAGGGTTGCGGATCTCGAGCTGCTCCAGGCGCGGCTCGAAGGCCGCCACGGTCCACCACGACAGGGTCGCCGAGACGCCGGGCAGCGCCAGCGCCTGGCGCCCGGCGCGGTCGTGCAGGCGCACGTCGCTCAGGGCCAGGGCCGGGCGCAAGCCCTTCCAGGAGGCGTCGATGGCGGCGATCGTCACCCGGCCGCCGAGCGCGCGGCTGGCGGCGCGCTCGATGTCGCCCTTGTACATGTCGATGTTGGGCAGCACCGCGTAGCGCAGCACCAGGAACAGCAGGGCGAGGGAGAAATAAACCAGCAGGAACAGCTTGATGGCGAAGCCGAGCACATGGTGCGAAGCCAGGTTGGCGACCCGATAGGCGGCGCGCAGCCGCCGCCAGCGCACGGCAAGCGGCAGGTGCGCAGGCGCGGCCTGCGGTTCCTGGTTGTCCATCAAAGTGCTCAACAAAAGGCTCGCCGTGAGGAAGTGCGGCAGGCCGCGGCCTTGCGCCCGCGTCCTGCCGCCGCTTCCGAATTAATTCTTTAGTAACAGATCGCTTGCAACAGTCGCGGCGTCTACCTTACCATCATGCTGACCCCAGGCAGCATGGCGGGCCATTCTACCGCATCGCACCGCCTGCCGGAACGCAACACTTTCTCGGATGGACTGATGAACCCTGCTTCTCCGGCGTACGCGTCGCGCTTCTTCCAACGCTGGCTCGATGCCGCCCCCACCCGGGCCGCGCAACTGGCCGAGCTGACCCGATTATCGCTGGCCGAGGCGGATTTCCGCGCCCTGTTGGCGCGCGAGCTGGCCGCCGGCCTGCCGCCGGAACGCGCCATGCGCCGGGTGCGCAACCTGCTGGTCTGCGCCATCATCGAACGCGACCTCGACGGGCGCGCCGAGCTGGACGAGGTGGTGACGGCCATGACGGCCTTCGCCGACTTCGCCATCCGCTACCACGCCGAGGCCCTGCACGCCGAACTGGCGGCGGCCCACGGCGAGCCGGTCGGCGAGGAGTCCGGGCGCCCGCAGTACATGATGGTGCTGGCCATGGGCAAGCAGGGCGGCGGCGAGCTGAACGTGTCCTCGGACATCGACCTGATCTTCGTCTACCCGGAAGACGGCGAGACCGCGGCCGGCCCCGGCCAGCGCCAGCTGTCGAACCATGAATTCTTCGTACGCCTGGGCAAGCGCCTGATCGCCGCCCTGTCCGAGGTGATCGAGGACGGCTTCACCTTCCGGGTCGACATGGCGCTGCGCCCGAACGGCAAGTCCGGGCCGCTGGCGGCCAGCCTGGCCATGGTCGAGGAATACCTGATCGTCCAGGGGCGCGAGTGGGAACGCTATGCCTGGGTCAAGGCGCGCGCCGTCACCGGCCTGCCGGAGGACATCGCGGCGCTGGACGCGATCGTGCGGCCCTTCGTGTTCCGGCGCTACCTGGATTTCGGCGTGATCGACGCGATCCGCAACATGCACGCCCAGATCCGGGCCGAGGTCAAGCGCCAGGAGCGCCTGCATCCCGAGCGCAGCCACAACGTCAAGCTGGGGCGCGGCGGGATCCGCGAGATCGAGTTCCTGGCCCAGGTGTTCCAGCTGATCCGCGGCGGTCGCGACCCGGCCCTGCGCGAACGCTCGACCCGGGCCACCCTGCGCCTGCTGGCCGAGCGCGAACTGCTGCCGCCGGACACGGTCGGGCAGCTGCTGGAGGCCTACACCTTCCTGCGCCGGCTCGAGCACCGCCTGCAATACCTGGAAGACGCCCAGACCCACACCCTGCCCGCGAACGAGGCCGACCGACAGCTGGTCGCGCGCATGATGGGCTTGCCGGACGAAGCCACCCTGCTGGCGCGCATGGAGGAGCAGCGCGCCTTCGTGGCCGCCCAGTTCGACGCGATCTTCGCCGACAAGAGCGACAAGAACGAAGGCGCCGATCCGGACGCGCCGGTGCTGGCCGACGACCCGGAGAACCGCGAAGCCCTGGGCGCGCGCCTGGCCCAGCTGGGCTTCGACGACGCCCAAGGCGGCGCCGCGCGGGTGGTGGCCACCCTGCAGGGCCCGCGCCTGGCCAGCCTGCCGGACGCCAGCCGCCTGCGCCTCCTGACCCTGCTCGACGCCGCCTTGCCCCAGATCGCCACCGTGGTGCGCGAGGCCGGCGTCGGCAGCCACGCCGCCACCCTGGGCCGCCTGCTCGACTTCTTCGAGGCCATCGCGCGCCGCTCGGCCTACCTGTCGCTGCTGACCGAATACCCGCACACGCTGGAGCGCGTGATCCGCATGATCAATGCCAGCGGCTGGGCGGCCACCTTCCTGACCCAGCACCCGATCCTGCTCGACGAGCTGCTCGACGACCGCAACAACGGCGCCGAGGACCTGCCCCAGCTGGCCGCCAGCCTCGAACAGCAGCTGAACGAGGCCCAGGGCGACACCGAGCGCCAGCTCGACATCCTGCGCGAAGCCCACCACGCCCAGCTGTTCCGGCTGCTGGCCCTGGACCTGGCCGGCGAGCTCTCGGTCGAGCGCCTGGCGGACCACCTGTCGGCCCTGGCCGACACCATCGTCGGCGCCGCCATCCGGCACGCCTGGCGCACCGTCGCCACCCGCCACCGCGAGGAGCCGCGCTTCGCCGTCATCGCCTACGGCAAGCTGGGCGGCAAGGAACTGGGCTATGTCTCCGACCTCGACGTGATCTTCCTGTTCGAGGACGAGGACCAGGATGCGCCCATGAACTACGCCAAGCTGGCCCAGCGCTTCATCACCTGGATGACGGCCCACACCGCGGCCGGCATCCTGTTCGACGTCGACATCGCGCTGCGCCCGGACGGCGCCAGCGGCATGCTGGTGTCCTCGCTGGCGGCCTTCGAGCGCTACCAGGACAATGCGGCCTGGCTGTGGGAACACCAGGCCCTGACGCGCGCCCGCTTCTGCGCCGGCGACGCCGCCATCGGCGCCCGCTTCGAAGCGATCCGCGAACAGGTGCTGCGCAAGGACCGCAGCGGCCGCGAGGCCGAGCTCAAGCAGGAAGTGACGGACATGCGCCGCCGCATGCGCGACGCCAACCTCAACCGCGGCGACCTGTTCGACCTGAAGCAGGATCCGGGCGGGATGATCGACATCGAGTTCATCGTCCAGTACCTGGTCCTGCGTCACGCCAGCGCCTATCCGCAACTAACGGCAAATGCCGGCAATATCGCTCTACTCCACCGATGCGGAGAACTTGGCCTGATCGATGCCACCCTGGCGGCCCAGGTCGCCGATGCCTACCGCGCGATGCGCAAGCTGCAGCACCAGGTTCGCCTCCAGGGCCAGGACAAGGCCCGGGTCGAGCCTGCCCTGGTAGGCCAGCACCCCGCCAGCGTCTTGCGGCTTTGGCAAGCCTGCTTCCCTGAGACAGCCGCGTAGGGGCCAGCCGCGTATTGACGGCAGCGGGCCGGTTTTTGTGTCTTTCGTGGCGCGGACCCCATCTTTTCTTTGGCCGATTATGCTGCTATGCAGCATTTAATTGCGACGCAAGCAGGACATATTTCCTTTAAGCAACTATTGCTCTTGGGAAAATCTGGTCTGTTTTGTTGCGAAGAGGTCAACAGCTGCGGTTGAGCGCAATGGTATTCTTCTAAGCAATTTAATTGCCGGCAAAACGCTTTCCGCGCAAGCCCGGCACCTGTTTTCTCTTTAGAACGACAATTGACCAAATGGTCAATATTTTGCCGTGCGTCAATTGGTATTTACGCATTTCTGCAACACATCCATATCTGTACAACATATGCATTGACAGTGCACAAGCCCGAATGTTTTTATTGCTGGCTTGAAAATACGCCGTACCAAAAGTTGGCGTTAGTTTCAGCGAGTCGCTTGACGACATTTCCGGCGGCAGTGCTGATGTTCAGTGCCGCTACGATTTCACCCTAGGAGTTTTGCAACATGATGGAAACACTCTTGTCCCGCTCGATCCGCGCGATCTGCCTGGGCGGCATGACCCTCGGCATGCACGCCGCGGTTGCTCAAGAAGCAGCCCAGCCGATGCAGCGCGTCGAAGTTACCGGTTCGCGTATCCGCCAGGTCGACCTGGAAACGGCGCAGCCGATCCAGATCATGAGCCAGGAACAGATCCAGAAAACCGGTCTGGTCACCGTTGGCGACATCCTGAACAACCTGTCGTCGGCCGGCGCGCCTGACTTCAGCCGCAGTGGCGCCCTGACCTCGAACGCCGAAGCCGGCGGCCAGTACGTCAGCCTGCGCAACCTGGGCTCGAACCGCCTGCTGGTCCTGGTGGACGGCAAGCGCTGGACCCAGACCGTCGATGGCTACACCGACCTGTCGACCATCCCGTCGTCGATGATCGAACGCATGGAAATCCTGAAGGACGGCGCTTCGTCGATCTACGGTTCCGACGCGATCGCAGGCGTGATCAACATCATCCTGAAGAAGAACATGCAGGGCGGCCAGCTGTCCCTGTACACCGGCCAGAACGAAAAGAACGACGGCAAGAACAAGGACTTCTCGCTGAGCTACGGCGCAGGCGACGACAAGGCCTCCGTGATGTTCGGCCTGTCGCACACCGAACAAGGCACCGTGTGGCCGTCGACCCGCGCCATCACCTCGACCACCTACGGTCCTGCCCACCCGTTCGACGGCCTGGGCGCGTCGCCATGGGGCCGCATCACCCCGGTCAACTCGGCCGGCGGCTCGCTGACCAACGCGGCGCAGGGCGGCTTCAACCGCATCCTGAACCACACCGGCACCTACGACGGCAAGGGCGTCGGCGCCAACTCGCGCGACCCGAACAGCTACCACGCCTACACCGGCGCACCGGAAGACAAGTACAACTCGAGCCAGGACATGCACCTGCTGTCGCCGAACAAGCTCGACACCCTGTTCGTCAAAGGCGAAATCGCGCTGCCGAAAGACATGCGCCTGAAAACCACGGCGATGTACTCGCAGCGCCAGTCGACCTCGCAGATCGCCGGCTACCCGCTGCAGTCGACCTCGCAGGCTGGCTACCCGGTCTACATCGACAAGGACAGCTACTACAACCCGTACGGTAACCAGGTTGCTGGTGCCGGCCTGGGCCGTGACCTGTTCTTCCAGCGCCGCACCATCGAGATGCCGCGTATCACCGACAACGAAAACCGCACCCTGCACATCGATGCAACCCTGGAAGGCGAGTTCTCGGTGCGTAACCTGGCGT
Organism: Massilia sp. ST3; assembly: GCF_018119405.1. Taxonomy (GTDB): domain Bacteria; phylum Pseudomonadota; class Gammaproteobacteria; order Burkholderiales; family Burkholderiaceae_D; genus Telluria. Next base: position 11,407 of record NZ_JAGPWC010000013.1, read on the forward strand.
GGAACTGGAGCGCCGGCTACAACCACAACAAGGTCTCGGGTTCGCAATCGGGTACCGGCAACATCAACCTGCTGAACCTGAAGAAGGCCCTGGGCCCGTCCTTCCTGAACGCCAACGGCGTCGTGCAGTGCGGCACCGCGGCCAACCCGATCGCCCTGGCATCGTGCACCCCGTGGGACATCCTGGGCGGCCCGTCGGCCTCGACCCCGGAAGCCCTGGCCTATGTCAACTCGCTTGACCAGAACGCCTACGGCTCGACCATCAACAGCGCCACCGCCGACATCGCCGGCGAACTGTTCCAGCTGCCGGCCGGCGCCCTGGGCCTGGCGGTCGGTATCGAACACCGCGAAGTCAAGGGCCAGGAAGTTCCTGGCATCTTCGAGCAGTCGGGCTACTCGACCAACCTGGCAGGCAAGCCGACCTTCGGCCGCTACACCGTGCGCGAGGCGTACGCCGAGCTGAACATCCCGGTCCTGAAGGCCCAGCCTTTCGCTGAACTGCTGAGCTTCAACCTGGCGACCCGTCACTCGGACTACAGCAACTTCGGCGTGGCCAACAACAGCAAGGCCAGCTTCATGTACAAGCCGGTCAAGGACGTGCTGTTCCGTGGTACCTGGGCTGAGGGCTTCCGCGCCCCGACCCTGGGCGACACCTTCGGCGGCGGCTCGCAGTCGTTCGACACCTTCCTGGATCCGTGCGACACCCGCTTCGGCGAAGCGTCGCAAGACCCGGCCGTCCTGGCGCGTTGCATCGCTTCGGGCACCACCGCGACCTACCGCCAGCTGGGCCAGGCAGGCACCCCGATCACGAGCACCAACGGCACCCAGTCGCTGGTCGCCTTCAACTCGGGCGCCGGCAACCGCTTCCTGCAGCCGGAAACCGCGATCACCAAGACCGCCGGCTTCGTGTACAGCCCGTCGTTCCTGCCGAACTTCAGCGTCGGCCTGGACTGGTACAACATCAAGATCGAGAACCGCATCACCGCGATCGGCGCAACCTACGTGGCCAACGAGTGCTTCATCGAAGGCAGCGCCAACTTCTGCAGCGTGATCAAGCGTGACCCGCTCACCGGCCAGATCACCACCCTGTCGCGCGGCAACGCCAACCTGGGTGAGATGGAAACCGAAGGCCTGGACCTGGCGATCAACTACCGCCTGCCGCGTACCGCCTACGGCCAGTTCAGCGTGCGTAACGAAACCTCGTACGTCGACAAGTTCCGCACCCGCAGCGGCGCCGACTCGGACTGGAACGAGTACGTTGGCGAGTACTTCTACAACCGCGTGAAGTCGAACACCAACCTGGATTGGGCACTGGGCAACTGGAGCGCCACCTGGGGCTTCCGTTACTACAGCCCGGTCAAGGACCAGTGCTGGGATTCGGAAACCGAGTGCAACATGCCTGAGCGCGAGTCGAGCTGGGGTACCGGCGCGAACAAGCTGGGTTCGGTCACCATCCATGACATGAGCGTCGGCTACAAGACCTCGTGGAACGGCCGCATCCTGTTCGGTATCAACAACGTCTTCGACAAGAAGCCGCGTATTGTGTACGAAACCCAGGCTGACGCTTCCTCCGTGGACGCCGACCTGTCGCTGGACCGCTTCTTCTACGTCCGCTACAGCCAGTCGTTCTAATCGGACGAGCCCGCAAGGGCTTGCCTGAAGCTCGACCGAATGCCCGCCAGGTTCGCCTGGCGGGCATTTTTTCATGGCGGCGCGCCCTGCCCGTCCACGCGCCGCGCCCGGACGCGGTATGATGACGCTTTGCCGGCCGCGCGCCGGCGCTCTTTTTTGCAGCGATGACCATCAAATTCAAGAACGACAAGGACCTGGCCAAGATGCGCGTGGCCGGCCGCCTGGCAGCCGAAGTGCTGGAAATGATCGGCGAATACGTCAAGCCGGGTGTCTCGACCGAGGAGCTCGACCGCCGCTGCAACGACTATATCCGCAAGGTGCAGAAGGCCACGCCGGCCAACGTCGGCTACCACGGCTTTCCCAAGACCCTGTGCACGTCCGTCAACGGGGTGGTCTGCCACGGCATCCCGAGCGAGCAGGAAGTGCTCCAGGATGGCGACATCGTCAACATCGACGTCACCGTGATCAAGGATGGCTGGCACGGCGACACCAGCCGCATGTATTTCGCCGGCACCCCATCCCCCGAGGCGAAGAAGCTGGTCGACACGACCTTCGACGCGATGATGGCGGGGATCCGCGCGGTGCGCCCCGGCGCGCGCCTGGGCGACGTCGGCCATGCGATCCAGAAGCTGGCGGAGGCCGCCGGCTACTCGGTGGTGCGCGACTACTGCGGCCATGGCATCGGCCGCGTCTACCATGAGGAACCGCAGGTGCTGCACTATGGCCGTCCCAATACCGGCCTGCTGCTCAAGGAAGGCATGACCTTCACCGTCGAGCCGATGATCAATATGGGCAAGGAAGACGTGATCCAGCTCGAGGACGGCTGGACCGTGAAGACGCGCGACGGCTCGCTGTCGGCGCAGTGGGAGCACATGATCGCGGTGACGCGCAATGGCTTCGAGATCCTGACGCCCTGGCCCAAGCGCTGAGCCTGAATGCAAAAAAATCCGGCCGATGGCCGGATTTTTTTGCCCCGCTCGGCGAGCGTCTGCAGCATGGCAGGTTCGCGAGTGAATGCTGGAACCTCGTACGGACCATGCCGATCATACCGAGCTCTCGAGCCGTAGATAATCAGGCTGCTTGTTTTGCCGCTCAACACGATAACCGGGTTCCGGCCTTCCGTAAAGTCATTGCAGGCATATGATTCTGCCCGATCCATGCTTATATCCGCCCCGATAATCATTCAACCATTGCGATATGAATCAGGGAGGCAAAAAAAAATCCGGCCAGCTGGCCGGATTTTCTCCGCGCGGGCGCTATTACAGCATTGCGCGTTCGCGATTGAATACTTCCTCCGGCACATTGCCGCAGTTCGTATCATTCGCGAATTCGTGCAGCCAGGCGCCAACACGGCCCCAGAAGCTCGCACCGCCGACTTCTTCGACTTCTTGCAGATTCAGTTCAGTCATCTCTATTCTCCAATATCGCAGATCAGCGGCGGCAGGTATTGCCGACCGAGTTCCAGCCTTCCATGAAGTCGTCGTAGGCATCGACCGCGGTCATCGCGAGGGATACTGCGGCGATCGCGGCGGCGATCCAGCCACCCGAAACCTGTTCCACTTCAACCATGTTCAGTTGTTCCATTTTTTTCTCCAGTTTTTGAATTAATAGTTTCGATACGGAATTCGGAATGCAACAATAATGCGCCAAACGCAATGAATGTTTCCCTGTCTCCACTGACGATATTATTGCATTCGTTTTCGCACGTCTATTCGATAAAAATAATTCGCAAACCTTTTTTCACGATTCCGCAATTGTATGCAATCCCGATATAACCGGGATTCACGATATTCATGCGCAAGAAATCTCTGCGCCGATTCGACACAAATTAAACGTCTTAATTAGCGAGGAGAAGGACACAGGGCGCTGGAGATGACCGGTGAAGCCACACCAGTTTATGAAGTAGAAAGCGCCACCCACCGAACCGGAGTCAGCCCGGGAAGATCTGGTGTTTCATCATGAGCCCGGCCGTGCCGATCATGATGCCGGCGTAGCCCAGGATCGCCATCACCAGGCGTGACCGCCCGGAGGACGACGCGGACGGCTGCAGTGTGCTTCCGATCAAAAAAATCGCGCACAGGACCCTGCCGGCCCCGTAGATGGCCTCGGCATGGTTGCCAAGCACGCCCCCCTCGATGAGGTCGTAGATCCCCGGCACCCCGAGAAACGCGGCCAGTCCGAAGTTGACGCCCTTGGCAGGGCGCAGCGTAGAAGTTTGCAGCATGAGCAAGGATCGAAGAGGATTAGTGTTCCAACAATCTAAAGTAAGCATTGATCAGGCGCAATGATTTTTCCTGCGTCGGACATGATTATTTTTTCGGCATATGTGGCGCGCATCAAGTGATGCGGAAATGCGTCGCCGCTACCCTTGAGGGGTCGGCGCGCCCTCGCGGCGCTCGCGCCGGCCTGTACGCCCTCCCAAATGGAAACGGCCCGGTGCTTGCAGCGACCGGGCCGTTTCGAGCCTTGCATCAGCGCCGCAAGGCGCAGCGGATTACTTCGCGTTCATCAGCGCGACGGTGGTGTCGAGCATGCGGTTCGAGAAGCCCCACTCGTTGTCGTACCAGGACGAGACCTTCACCAGGCGGCCCGAGACCTTGGTCAGGGTGGCGTCGAAGTTCGACGATGCCGGGTTGTGGTTGAAGTCCACCGAGACCAGCGGGTCGGTGTTGTAGGTCAGGATGCCTTTCAGGGCGCCTTCCGACGCGGACTTCATCAGGGCGTTGACTTCGTCGACGGTGGTGTCGCGCTTGGCGATGAAGGACAGGTCGACGATCGACACGTTGATGGTCGGCACGCGGATCGCGAAGCCGTCCAGCTTGCCGTTCAGCTCAGGCAGCACCAGGCCGACCGCGGCGGCGGCGCCGGTCTTGGTCGGGATCATCGACTGGGTGGCCGAACGGGCGCGGCGCAGGTCTTCGTGCATCACGTCGGTCAGCACCTGGTCGTTGGTGTAGGCGTGCACGGTGGTCATCAGGCCGGTTTCCAGGCCGATGGCGTCGTGCAGGGGCTTGACCAGCGGGGCCAGGCAGTTGGTGGTGCAGGATGCGTTCGAAATCACGGTGTCGGTCGACTTCAGCACGTCCTGGTTGACGCCGTACACGATGGTGGCGTCGACATCCTTGCCGCCCGGAGCCGAGATGATGACCTTCTTGGCGCCGCCCTTCAGGTGGGCCGAGGCCTTTTCCTTGGTGGTGAAGAAGCCGGTGCACTCGAGCACCACGTCCACGCCCAGCTCGCCCCACGGGATCTCGGCCGGGTTACGCTGCGCGAACACGCGGATCTTGTCGCCGTTGACGATCATGTTGTCGCCTTCGACCGTGACGGTGCCCGGGAACTTGCCGTGGGCGGTGTCGTAGCGGGTCAGGTGGGCGTTCGATTCGGCGTTGCCGAGATCGTTGATCGCCACGATCTGGATGTCTTGCTTCTTGCCGCCTTCGTAGAAAGCGCGCAGGATGTTGCGGCCGATGCGGCCATAACCGTTGATTGCTACCTTGATCGTCATGCTTTGCTCCTGATTAGAAAAAAACTTTTTTTCACAACGCACATGCTGGTCTGAATACAAACAGGGCCGCCCGCAGGCAGCCCCATGAAACGCTTAGCCGGCGATGACGGCCTTGGCTTTCGCCACGACGTTTTCGACGGTGAAGCCGAAGTGCTTGAACAGCACCGGCGCCGGCGCCGATTCGCCGAAGGTGTCGATGCCGACCACGGCGCCTTCCAGGCCCACGTACTTGTACCAGAAGTCGGTCACGCCGGCTTCGATCGCGACGCGCGGGATACCGCGCGGCAGGACCTGGGCCTTGTAGGCTGCATCCTGGCGTTCGAACACATCGGTCGACGGCATCGAGACCACGCGGGCCGCCACGCCTTCGGACGCCAGCGCATCGGCGGCCTTCATCGCCAGTTCGACTTCCGAACCGGTGGCGATCAGGATCACCTTGGGCTCAAGCGCGTCGCGCAGCACATAGCCGCCCTTGGCCACGTTGGCGATCGCGGCCGCGTCACGCTCCATGAACGGCAGGTTCTGGCGCGAGAAGATCAGGGTCGACGGGCCATCCTTGCGCTGGACCGCGGCGCCCCAGGCCACCTGCGATTCGACGGTGTCGCACGGACGCCAGTTGTCCAGGTTCGGGATCAGGCGCAGCGACGAGACGTGCTCGATCGACTGGTGGGTCGGGCCGTCTTCGCCCAGGCCGATCGAGTCGTGGGTGAACACGAACAGCGAGCGGATCTTCATCAGCGCGGCCATGCGCAGCGCGTTGCGGCTATAGTCCGAGAAGGTCAGGAAGGTCGCGCCGAAGGGGATGAAACCGCCGTGCAGGGCGACGCCGTTCTGGATCGCGGCCATGCCGAATTCGCGCACGCCGTAGTTGATGTGGTTGCCCGGGATGCCCGAACGCACCGCCACCGATTCCTTCCAGTTGGTCAGGTTCGAGCCGGTCAGGTCGGCCGAGCCGCCCAGGAATTCCGGCAGGGTCGCGGCCAGCGCCTGGATCGCGTTCTGCGAGGCCTTGCGGGTGGCGACGGTTTCCTTCTTCTCGACGCAGGCGGCGACGGCGGCGTCCAGCACCTCGCTGAAGTTGCCCGGCAGTTCACCCTTCATGCGGCGCTCGAATTCGGCGGCCAGCTGCGGGTGGGCTTCGCGGTAGGCGGCGAAGCAGGTGTTCCATTCGGCTTCAGCCGCGGCGCCGCGCTGTTTCGCGTCCCAGGCTTCGTAGATTTCGCCCGGGATGTCGAAGGGGATCGGGTCCCACAGCAGGTGCTGGCGCACGGCCGCGATTTCCTTGTCGCCCAGCGGGGCGCCGTGGACCTTGTCGCCGCCTTCCAGGTTCGGGGCGCCCTTGCCGATGATGGTCTTGCAGCAGATCAGGGTCGGACGGTCCGATTGCTTGGCCTGCTCGATGGCGGCGGAGACCGCGGCGACGTCGTGGCCGTCGACCTTTGGGATCACGTTCCAGCCGTAGGCTTCGAAGCGCTTCTGGGTGTCGTCGGTGAACCAGCCTTCGACGCGGCCGTCGATCGAGATGCCGTTGTCGTCGTACAGCCAGATCAGCTTGTTCAGGCGCAGGGTGCCGGCCAGCGAAGCGACTTCGTGCGAGATGCCTTCCATCAGGCAGCCGTCGCCCAGGAAGGCGTAGGTGTAGTGGTCGACCACTTCGTAGCCCGGACGGTTGAATTCATAGCCCAGCAGCCACTCGGCCAGCGCCATGCCGACCGAGTTCGCGATGCCCTGGCCCAGCGGGCCGGTGGTGGTTTCCACGCCCGGGGTGATGCCCACTTCCGGGTGGCCCGCGGTCTTCGAGTGCAGCTGGCGGAAGTCGCGCAGGTCGTCCATGCTCAGGTCGTAGCCGGCCAGGTGCAGCATCGCATAATGCAGCATCGAGCCATGGCCGTTCGAGAGCAGGAAGCGGTCGCGGTTGAACCAGCCCGGATTGGCCGGGTTGTGGCGGTAATGCTTGTCCCACAGCGCGACGCCGATCTCGGCCATGCCCATCGGCATGCCCGGGTGGCCCGAATTGGCTTTCTGGACGGCGTCCATCGCCAGCGCGCGGATCGCGTTGGCCATCAGGGTGGTGGTTTGCGTAGATTTCATGAATTAACGATGCTGGATCAGGGAATGGGGAAAGCGGTGGCGCGCTGGCCGTAGCCCGTTATTCTACCAGACAGAGGTGCTGCCGAATTAAAATGCAGTTTGTTCAATTCCACACAGCCACCGCATGCCCCGCTTCTACGTTTCCCAGGCGCTGATTCCCGGCGCCACCGTCGACCTCCCCGAGGCCGTCGCCCACCACCTGCACGTGGTGCGCCAGCAGCCGGGCGCCGCCCTCACCCTGTTCAACGGCGAGGGCGGCCAGTACCGCGCTTCGCTCGCCGAGATCGGCAAGCGGCGCGCCAGCGCCCTGGTGGAAGCCTTCGAAGAAGTCGAGGCCGAGGCGCCCTACCCCGTCACCCTGGCCCAGGGCCTGCCCGAGGGGTCGAAGATGGACTGGATCGTCGAGAAGGCGGTGGAACTGGGCGTGGCGGGAATCCAGCCGCTGGCGGCCCAGCGCAGCGTGGTGCGCCTGTCGGGCGAACGGGCGGAAAAGCGCCAGGCCCACTGGCAGGGGGTGATCGTGGCCGCTTCCGAACAGAGCGGACGCAACCGCCTGGCCCGGCTGCATCCGCTGGCGGATGTGCAGCCATGGCTGGCGACCTCCAGCGAGGGTCCGCGCATCCTGCTCAGCCCGCGCGCCACCCAGTCGCTGGCGGCCTGGGCCCGGGCCACGCCGGCGCAGGCCGCGACCCTGCTGGTCGGTCCCGAGGGCGGCTTTACCCCGCAGGAGGAAGAGGCGGCGATCGCGGCGGGCGCCCTGTCGCTTTCGATGGGGCCGCGCGTGCTCCGCACCGAGACCGCCGGGCTGGCGGCGCTGGCCATCTTGGCCGGGGCCTGGGGCGCCATCTAGGCCTGCTGCATATATATAGTAGGGTGGACGGGTCTCCCGTCCACGCGGTGATAGTTGGCGGTGCCGTTTTCCCCACACTGGCCGGGAGACGATGTTTGAACGCGTGGACGGGAAACCCGTCCACCCTACAAAAAAAGCCCGCTGACAGATCGCTCTGTCAGCGGGCTTTGTGCTCTTCGCTGCAGCGGCATCGCTGCCGCCGCATGACTCAGGCGCTTAGAACGTGTAGTTCAGGCCCAGGCTGAAGGAACGGCCGATGGCGCCGGCCTGGTGCATTGCCGAGTTGTACTGCGACAGGTTGTTGCCTGCCGAGCCGTAGGTCGCGACGTCGATCGGCGGTTCGCGGTCGAACACGTTCAGGACCGAGCCCTTCAAGGTCAGGTTGTCGTTGAACTTGTAGGTCACGTTCAGGTTCGTGGTCGTGAACGAACGGATGGTGCAGTACGAAGCCGGCATGCCGTTCAGGTCGAACATGGTGCGGCCGCCCACGTCGTGCGCTGCGGTCGAGCAGTCGTTGGCGCCGACCGACGGGTCGAGTGCCGAGTACTTGTCAACCCAGTTCACGGTGGTGGTGATGGCCAGCGGGCCACGGTCCCAGCCCAGGGTGAAGTTGGCGCGGTTCTTCGGGTTGCCGGTGTTGCCGCCGACTGCCGAAGGACCGTGGGTGCCTGCCAGCTGGATCTTCTCGGTGCCGGTGTCGATCTCGTAGCCGAAGGTGTGCGCGAAGTTCAGGCTGGTGCGCAGGTTGCCCATGGCGCCCATGCGGTGGCGGTAGGACAGGTCCAGCTCCAGGCCGTGGGTTTCCACGCCGCCCAGGTTGACGTACGGGGTCGGACCGTAGGCGATGAAGCCGACCGACGGGGTGCCGACCACCAGGCTGCCGTCGGCGGCGCGGATCTCGGTCGGGACGGCCGGGTTACGCACCCAGTCCGGGGTGAAGCCAGGCACCGACACGGCCGAGGTGATCTGGCCGGTCATCTTGATGCGGTAGTAGTCCAGGGTTGCGGACAGGCCCTGGATTGGTTCCACGATCACACCCAGGGTGTAGCTCTTGGCCTTTTCCGGTTCCACGTCGGCTTCGGTGGTCTGCACGTAGGTCGGCTGGATACCGCACGCCGCCGGCACGTTGCCCGGGGTGTTGATATTGCCGTCAGCGCACAGGACCGGATCGTCGATACCGTTAAACAGGAAGAACGAACCGGCGTTGCCCACTTCCGAGGCGTTCGGTGCACGGAAGCCCTTGTCGAAGGAGCCGCGCAGCGCGAACATCTTGTTCGGCGACCACTTGAACTTGGCCGACGGGGTGAACGAGTTGCCGTAGGTGTCGTAATGGTCGTAACGCGCCGACAGGTTCATTTCCAGCGACTTGATCGGGTTCGCGCTCAGTTCGGCGAACACGGCGGTGTTCTTTTCTTCGCCGAAGACGAAGGCCGAGGTGTTGGCCACGGTGCCGTTCGCGGTCAGCGGCGAAGCCGGCGAGTTCTGCGACTTGTCGTGGTAGTGGAAGCCGGCCGCTGCCTTCAGCTGGCCTTCGCCCAGTTGCATCAGGTCGCGGCTGGCCGCGATGTCGAAGTAGGTCAGGTCCGACTCGAGGGTGTTGTCGAAGACCGGCGCCACTTGCGCGAGGATGCCAGGCGAGTTGCCGCCCAGTGGGTTGAAGGTGTTGTTGTTGACGGCGTTGATCAGCGCCACGCGGTTGACGTAACCCGAGTAGGTGATGTCGGTCTTGACCTTGCTGTAGCCGAGCGCGGCGTTGATGTCCCAGCCCATTGCGCTACCGTTCAGGTCGGCGGCGAAGCGGGTGGCGCGCGAAGTGTTGTCCGACTGGATGCCGGCGCCGGCTTCGGTGACGTAGCCGTACAGGCGGGCAGGTGCGCCCAGGCGGTTCAGCGGGTGGGTGGCAGGCAGCAGGGTGCTCGGGATACGGCCCACGCCCGGGGTCAGCACGCCGTTGTTATAGGTCGTGAAGCCGGCGAAGGTGCTGGCCGAGAAGGTGGTCGGGGTGCCGCGGTTGTTCTGGCTGTGGCGCTCGAACATCGAGGCCTTCATCGACAGGGTCCAGTCGTCGTTCAGCTTCTTGGTGGCGCCCACCAGGAGGTTGAGGTTGTCCGACGGCGGGGCGATCCACGACCAGACGTCGCGCACCATGCAGTTGCCTGCGCGATAGAGTTGGTAGTTGCAGCTCGGGTCCAGGAACTGGAAGTTGGCCGGGTTGTTCGCACCGCCGGCGCCCGGGGTGTACAGGAACGGCGAGCTGGCCGGGGTCAGGAAGTTGTTCAGTGCGGTCGGGACACCGCGGCGCAGGTCGTAGCCACCGCGCGAGCGGTAGTCGCCGTTGGCCCATTCGCGGTCATCGCGCTGCGACAGGCGAACGCCTTCCTGGTCGCGGTACTCGATGCTGCCGAAGACGTTGAAGCCCTGTTCGTCCAGGTCGCCGAAGCCCGAGGTGATCGAGGCCTTCTTGGTGCGCGCGCCGCCGTGCTGTGCATGGCCGGCTTCCGCGTTCAGGCGGGTGCCGTTGAACTTCTTCTTCAGGATGATGTTGACCACGCCTGCGACTGCGTCCGAGCCGTAGATCGAGGATGCGCCGCCCTTCAGGACTTCGACGCGGTCGATCAGGTCGAACGGGATGTTCGAGACGTCGACGAACGAGCGCTGGGCGTCGTCCGACAGCGGGTAGGAAGCAACACGGTGGCCATCGACCAGGACCAGGGTCAGGCCGACGGTCAGGCCGCGCAGCGAGACGCCCGATGCGCCGTTCGCGAACGCGCCCGGGAAGCCGGTGCCCAGTGCGCCCTGGCCGTTGGCGGCCAGTTCACCCAGGATCTCGGCGACCGAGGTCTTGCCGGTCTTGACCATTTCGTCGGCGGTGATCACCTGGATCGGGCTCGGGGTTTCGATGTCCGAACGGCTGATCAGCGAGCCGGTCACGACCACGCGCTGCGGTGCCTGGGCGGCCGGCGCCTGGTCCTGGGCCATCGCGGGAGCGCCGATCAGCGCGCCGCTGGCGACCACGCATGCGACCGCGAATGGCAACGACTTCATCTTAAACGTCATGAATACTTCTCCTTCTGTGCTTTTTCTCGAAGTGGTTTGTGCCCGCGCCGGTTTCCCAAGCGCAAGGCGTCTCCTTCAAACCTGAAGCGTCAGCTGCACGCTACCTGCCGTTTCCGGCGGGGTTGGAGGATCGTTTACGACCATTACTGCGTCTGCTTCCGCCGCTTTTTTAGGTGCGGCGTTATTTTCCTAGCCGCCGATTAGGACGGATACTCTCAACCAATGTTTGCCTTTAAACCAAACATTATTTAAGTGGACACATAAAACCATAGCAAAACCGTAAGTGTCAACGGAACGCAAGTTCGCCCTAGTATGAAAAACAACACTTTAATTTGTGGAAAAGTAGTTCCGGACGTCTGTGGTGCATCGCAACAAGAATCAGAACCTTCCCTGCCATGCAAGCTCAAGAAGGAGACAAAAGACGCCAGAATCCCATTTCTTGACAGAGGATTGCGCGCTTACCGCATTGCAACACGGTAGTTTTGGTTTGGTCGAATGAAAGATTGTTTGTATGCATCGGATATGCACCGGGTCTGCATTTGCACTATTTCGTTAGCGCAAAAGGCTAGTTGCAGGAACACAACACCGGCATCGAGTTCCACCATGCAAGGGGGAAAAGGACCCGTAAAAGAAAAGGCCGCCTGAAAGGCGGCCCGGCGAATACGACCGGACGAATCCGGCCGGATCGCGTATTAGAACTCGTATTGCGCCATGAAGCGGAAGCTGCGGCCAGGCTGGTAACCGATCGGCTGCAGGTAGATCGGATTCGGGCTGCCCTGCGAGCTTTCGCCGGCTTCTTCCACGCTGGTCACGCCGCGCTCGTTGAAGACGTTCAGGACGTCGACCGAGAACGTGGTGCCCTTCAGCCACTTCGGCGTATAGGTCGCCTGCAGGCCCAGTTCACGGGTCCATTCGAGGCGGCCCACGGTGCCGCGCGGGTTCAGCTGGCGATTGCACCAGAACGAGCCTGCGCCGTAGAAGATCGACACTTCATCCAGGTTGCCGGCGTAGTAGCCCAGGCAGTTCAGCGGACGGCCGCTCTGCACGATCAGGTTCGCGCCGACACGCCATTCCGGCGTCGCCTGGTAGGCGCCGAACAGCTTCAGGGTATGGCGGCGGTCGTTCGGCAGGTCGCCGTACGAGCCTTCCATCAGGCCCGGGTAATCCCAGTCCTGGCTGATGCCGGCGTCATCCTGGCCGATGTCCGACTTGACGTAGCCTTCGGTGTTGCCGCGGGTCTTGGACCAGACATAGGAGCCCTGCAGGTTCCAGACGCCGTCCCACGCGCGCTCGAAGGTGAATTCGAGTGCGGTGTACTTGCGCTCGGGCTGGGCAAAGCCGAGCGAGGCTGCCGGGATCTTGACCGCGGTCAGGCCCTTGCCGTCTTCGAGATCGATGTTGGCGGTCAGGTCGCCGCCCGGGTTGTACAGGAAGCAGTGGTCGATCGCGCCTTCGATGATGCCGGCCTGGTCTTCGGTGTAGCCGTTGGCCAGCGCCCAGTCGCGTGCGCCCGGGCCGTTGCACATGTCGTCCATGACGCGCTTGAGCTTACGGTAGGTCACTTTCGCACCGACGGACCAGCGGTTCGCCAGGGCCTGCTGCACGCCCAGGATGAACTCGTCCTGGTACATCGGTTCGATATCCGGATCCACCACCGAACGCGGGTCGCCGGCTTCGCCATTCGAGGCCACCACGCGCTCGCCCAGCTGGGCGCCGCGGCCCGGACGCTGGAAGGCGTCGTTGCTGTTGCTGCCGGTGTAGCGGTAGAAGTCGGTGTAGTCCAGTTCGGCGCCCGACAGGCGCACGTTGGTGTTCGACATCACCGGAATGTAGTAGCGGCCGGCATTCGCGAACACCTTGGTCTGCTGGTTGCCCTGCACGTCCCAGCTCAGGCCGAGGCGCGGCGCGATGGTGTTGTCGACCTTGATGAAGGTCTTGCCATCGGCGTTCAGGTTCTCGAAGGACTCGCTGCGGACACCGATGTTGGCCACCAGGTTCTTGGTGACCTGCCAGTTGTCTTCGAGGTAGTAGGCCGAGTTCTTGGTGGTGAACGAACCGCCGTTCTCGAAGTGGCGCGCTTCGACGTAGTCGAAGGCGGCGCCGGTATCGTTGACATAGCCGCTCGACAGGCGGCCACCCGGTGCAACGGTCTTGATATAGACGCGCTCGCCGCCGCTGCTCACGCTGCCGCTGATGACTTCGTATTCGTCGTTGTCCAGGCCGAAGCGCAGGCCGTGGTCGCCCAGGTTCCATTCGGCGTCGAGACGGAAGGCCTTGCGCTCGTCCTTGGCGTCGGGACGGTTGGTCGAGGCCGCGGTCGCGCAGCCCAGCACGCGGGTCGGCGAGCTGCGGTTGTCGGTGGTGTACGGGCAGGCTGCCGAGCCGATGTTCTCGCCGTTGTTGTAGCGGCCCAGGCCGGCCAGCGCCGAGATGGTGAAGTCGTCGGTCAGCCACGAGGTGTACTTGGCGATGACGTTCTCGCCGCCGATGGTGTATTCGTCGGGCAGCTTCTCTTCGGTACGCGATTCGGTGTACGGCGTGGCCAGCTTCCAGGTGCGGACCTTGTCCTTGCTCTTGTCGCTGAAGGCGGTCAATTCGAGCAGGTTCTCGTCGGTGATGTTCCAGTCCGCCTTCACCAGGAAGCGCGGGGTGTTGGTCTTGTACTGGGTCAGGGTGCTGGCGCCGTAGATCTTGCGCTCGATGTCCGCGCCCTGGACCAGGCCGAAGATGAACAGCTTGTCCTCGATGACCGGGCCGCCGGCCCAGACGTTCATCTGCAGGTCGTCCAGGCCGCCCGGACGCTCGCTCTGGATCCAGCGGCCGGTGCTCGGGCTCTTCTCGTGGTAGATCTCGCTCGCGCGCATGTCGGCCGGAGTCCAGATGACGTTGGCGCCGCCCTTCCACTCGTTGGTGCCGCGCTTCGTGGTCACGGACAGCACGCCGCCCAGCGAACGGCCGTACTCGGGGCCGTAGCCGCCGGTCTTGACCTGCTGCTGCGCGATCGCTTCGAACGGGACCTGGTTGAAGGCCACGCCGTTGAGCATGTTGGTGACGTTGAAGCCGTTGATGTAGTAGACGTTCTCGGCCGGCGATGCGCCGCCCAGCGAAGGCACGTTACCGGCGCGCAGGGTGGTCTGGCCGATACGCGAGTCGCCGCGGGTCGCGCCCGGGGCCAGCAGGGCCACGGCGGTCACGTCGCGCGAGACCGGGATGCGGTCGATCGCGGCTTCGCTCAGGACCATGCTCGACTCCGGCGACTTGACGTCGATACGGGAAACGCGGCCGGTCACGACCACGGTATTGGTCACGGCTTCGAAGCTGGCGGTGGTGCCCTCCCCGGCCTGGACCGCCACCTGGCGTTCCTCGGTGCTGCCGTTCGGCAGCTTGGCGCGCACCACGTAGCTGCCCGGCGGCAGCTGTGTCATCTGGTAGTCGCCCTTCTGGTTGACCGTCAGCGTGCGCGAAAAACCGATCGACTTGTTTTCGATGGTGATCACGGTGCCGGCGGCGGCGCGGCCGACGATGTCGCCGGCCGAGTTCGACGCGGCGATGGCGTTGCCGGATACGGCAACCGCGCCCACGGAGGCGGCGAACGCGATGGTCAGCGCGCGTGCCAGGACTGTCTTTCTAAACATCATGTGATTTTCCTAGTTAATGGCTGGCGGCAAGCCAGCTGTGGTTATTTTTACAAATCACGGACCACCCATTGCTTCTCCCGACTGCCAATGGATGCGCTCAACGGAAATTAATTTTTGTTAACTTTGTTGCGCATATGCATGGAATCACGGGCCATATGCATGTGTCAACGAAGCGGATATTCGATTTGTCAAAAAACAACGGATTCTATGAATCATCAATACTTGGTGTAAATATCCGCGATCTTCGCGAAAGTTAACTATGATCATCGTATTTACGTCATAAAAACGTACATACATTTTTGGTAATGTATTGACAAGATTGTGTCTTCCCGGCGCCTTGCGGGGAGAGGCTGAAGGTTTTCCTTGCAGGAAGGAGTCCGGTAAAATAGCGGTTTCGCCTTTCCTATTTTTGTTGCCTCACTAGCAACCACTCCCATGCTCCGAATTAACGAACTCAAGCTCCCCCTGAACCATCCGGAACCCGCCCTGCGCGCCGCCATCCTGGCCCGCCTGGGCATTACGGATGCCGACCTGATCGACTTCAGCGTGTTCAAGCGCAGCTACGATGCGCGCAAGAAGGCGGCCATCGTTCTGATCTACTCGATCGACGCCCAGGTGCGCGACGAGGCCGCCGTGCTGGCGCGCCTGTCCAGGGACCAGCACGTGATGCCCTCGCCCGACACCGGCTACAAGTTCGTCGAGGCCGGCAGGCCGGCTGCGGGCACGCCGCGCCCGGTGGTGATCGGCATGGGACCTTGCGGCATGTTCGTGGCCCTGATCCTGGCGCAGATGGGCCTGAATCCGATCGTGCTGGAGCGCGGCAAGGTCGTGCGCGAGCGCACCGTCGACACCTTCGGCTTCTGGCGCAAGCGCAAGCTGAACACCGAGTCGAACGTGCAGTTCGGCGAAGGCGGCGCCGGCACCTTCTCGGACGGCAAGCTGTACAGCCAGATCAAGGATCCCAAGCACTACGGCCGCAAGGTGCTGACCGAGTTCGTCAAGGCCGGCGCGCCGGACGAGATCATGTACGTGAGCAAGCCGCACATCGGCACCTTCCGCCTCGTCAAGATGGTCGAGCAGATCCGCGCCGAGATCGAGGCGCTGGGCGGCGAGATCCGCTTCGAATCAAGGGTCGAGGACGTGCTGGTGAGCGAAGAGAACGGCGTGCGCCAGGTCCAGGGCGTGCGCCTGGCCAGCGGCGAGGAGATTCCGACCCGCCACCTGACCATCGCGATCGGCCACAGCGCGCGCGACACCTTCCAGATGCTCTACGACCGCGGGGTCTACATCGAGGCCAAGCCCTTCTCGATCGGGTTCCGGGTCGAGCACCCGCAATCCCTGATCGACGTCTGCCGCTTCGGCCCCAATGCCGGCAACAAGCTGCTCGGCGCGGCCGACTACAAGATCGTGCACCACGCCTCGAACGGCCGTTCCGTGTACAGCTTCTGCATGTGCCCGGGCGGCACCGTGGTCGCCGCATCGAGCGAGGAAGGCCGCGTGGTCACCAACGGCATGAGCCAGTATTCGCGCAACGAACGCAACGCCAACAGCGCCATCGTGGTCGGCATCACCCCCGAGGACTATCCGGGCCACCCACTGGCGGGCATCGCCTTCCAGCGCGAGCTGGAGTCGCGCGCCTTCGTGCTGGGCGGCGGCAACTACGACGCGCCGGGCCAGCTGATGGGCGACTTCGTGCGCGGCGTGCCCTCGAAGGAATTCGGTTCCGTGATCCCGTCCTTCAGGCCGGCGGTGCACCTGACCGACCTGGCGCCCTCGCTGCCGGAGTATGCGATCAGCGCCATGCGCGAGGCCTTCGTCGCCTTCGACAAGCAGATCAAGGGCTACTACAAGGAAGACGCGGTGCTGACCGGCGTGGAGACCCGCACGTCCTCGCCGATCCGCATCAAGCGCAACGACCACGACCTGCAAAGCCTGAACACGCGCGGCCTGTTCCCGGCCGGCGAAGGCGCGGGCTACGCGGGCGGCATCATGTCGGCCGCGGTGGACGGCATCCGGGTCGCCGAGGCGGTCGCACTGGCAATGGCCGCTTGATGCCCGCGGGCGGCGTGCGCGCCTTCGGGCCGGGCCTGGCGATTCTGGCCTCGATGGTCTCGGTGAACGCCGGCGCCGCCTGGGCCAAGGGCCTGTTCCCGGTGGTCGGCAGCGCCGGCGTGACCGCCCTGCGCGTCGGCCTCGCCGCCCTCATGCTGCTGGCCGCCGTACGCCCCTGGCGCACGCTGCCGAACAGGCAGGACGCCGGCAACCTCGCCATCTACGGCGTCATGCTGGGCCTGATGAATTTGCTGATCTACGGCGCCTTCTCGCGCATCCCGATCGGGATCGCGGTCGCCATCGAGGTCACCGGCCCGCTGGCGGTGGTGATCATGTCCTCGCGCCGCGCGCGCGACTTCGCCTGGGTGGCCTGCGCCGCACTGGGCCTGGCGCTGCTGCTGCCGCTCGAGGAAGGCAGCAAGGGACTGGATCCGCTCGGCGTGGCCTATGCGCTGGGCGCGGCCTTCTGCTGGGCGATGTACATCGTGTTCGGCAAGCGCGTGTCCTCGCTCAAGGGCACCGAGGCGGTGGCCTGGGGCATGCTGGCGGCCAGCCTGTTCGCGGTGCCGGTGGGCGTGGCCCAGGCCGGCGCCCTGCTCTTCACGCCGGCCATGCTGGCGGGCGGCTTCCTGGTGGCGCTGCTGTCCTCGGCGATTCCCTACACGCTTGAAATGATGGCGCTGGCGCGCCTGCCGCGGCGGGTGTTCGGGATCCTGGTGTCGGCCGGGCCGGCGCTGGCGGCGCTGGCGGGTTTCGTGATGCTGGGCGAGCGGCTGACGGGGCTGCAATGGGGAGCGATCTTCCTGGTGATCTTCGCCTCGGCGGGGGCCGCGGCGACGGCGGGGCGTGGCAGCGAGTAGCTCCCGCTGCGTACGCACGTAGTACTAAATCCACCCCGCCTTCTTGAACCGCCAGTACAGATACCCGCATACCAGCACCATCGTCCCCAGCGCGAACGGATACCCCCACTTCCATTTCAGCTCGGGCATGAACTCGAAGTTCATCCCCCACACTCCGGCGAACGCGGTGAACACCGCGAAGATCGCCGCATAAGAGGCCAGCTTCTTGCTGATGTCGTTCTCTTCGATCGCCACCATCGACAAGGTCACCTGGATCGCGGTGTTGATGGTGTCGCGCACCGCGTCCAGGCGGCCGGCGATGCGGAACAGGTGGTCGTGGACGTCGCGGAAGTATTCCTGGGTCTCGGCCACCACCTGGGGCACGCGTCCGCCGTACAAGCGGCCGACGGCGTCCATCAGGGGGATCACGGCGTGGCGCAGCTGCTGGGCCTTGCGCTTGAGCTCGTACAGGCGCTCGACGTTGGCGCGCTGCTTGCCCTGCTGGCCGAAGATCTGGTCCTCGATCGATTCGAGCTCGGACTCGAGCATGTCGACCACCGGGAAATAGCGGTCGACCACGGCGTCGACCAGGGCGTAGAGCACGAAGCCGGCGCCCTTGCGCAGCTGGTGCGGCTCGCGCTCGGCGCGGGCGCGCACGCCCAGGAAGCTCTGCTTCGAATCGCTCCGCACCGACAGCACGTAGTTGCGGCCGGCGAACACGGCCAGCTGGCCGACGCACAGCTTGTCCTCGTGCAGTTCGACGATGTGCGCGACCATGAACACGTTCTCGCCGTATTCCTCCATCTTGGGGCGCTGGTGCCCGCGCGCGGCATCCTCGATGGCCAGCTCGTGCAGGCTGAACTCCTCCTGCATGGCGGCGATCTCGTCCGCGCCCGGATCGCGCAGCGCGACCCAGACGAAGGCGTCGGGTTGTTTCAGGTATTCGCTGATGTCCTCGACCGGGACATCGGACAGCTTCTTGCCTTCCTGGTAGGCGACACAGTTGATCAGCATGGATGGGGTAACTCAACAGGCGAAATGGACCGATGCATGAGCTTACACCATCGGCCCCTTTCGGCCCCTTTCCCCGCCCTTACTCGTCGCGCGCGCCGTCGATCCCCAGTTCCACGATCTTGCGGGTGATGGTGTTGCGGCCGATCCCGAGCCGCATCGCGGCGTCGTTCTTGCGCCCGTGGGTGTGCTTGAGCGCGGTGCGGATCAGGGCCGACTCGAACTGGCGCCCGAGCACGTCCATCACGTCCATCTGGCCGGCGCTGAGCATGCCGGCGGCCTGCAGCTCCAGCAGGCCGATCCAGCCTTCGGGCGAGGACGCCGGCGCCTGCGGCTGGCCCGCTGCGCCGTTGAAGCCGGCCGGCGCGGCGGCCGGCGCACCCAGGGACAGCGGCACCGCTTCCTGCTGGCCCTGGCTTGCCTGGGTCAGGTCGCGCGGCAGGTCCTTGACCTCGACCGTCTGGCCAGGGGCCATCACGGTGATCCAGTTGCACAGGTTTTCCAGCTGGCGCACGTTGCCCGGCAGCTCGAGCCCGGCCAGGAAGCGCATCGCCTGCTCGCTCATGCGCTTGGGCTCGACGCCCAATTGTCGTGCACTCTGCACCAGGAAGTGGCGCGCCAGGATGGGGATGTCCTCGCGCCGCTCGCGCAGGGACGGCAGGCGCAGGCGGATCACGTTCAGGCGGTGGTACAGGTCTTCGCGGAACAGGCCGTCGCGCACGCGCTGTTCCAGGTTCTGGTGGGTGGCGGCGATCACGCGCACATTGGCCTTGACCGGCTGGTGCCCGCCGACGCGGTAGAAGTGGCCGTCGGACAGCACCCGCAGCAGGCGGGTCTGCAGGTCGAAAGGCATGTCGCCGATCTCGTCGAGGAACAGGGTGCCGTCCTCCGCCTGCTCGAAGCGGCCGCGCCGCATCGCCTGGGCGCCGGTGAAGGCGCCGCGCTCGTGGCCGAACAGCTCGGACTCCAGCAGGTCCTTCGGGATCGCCGCCGTATTCAGGGCGATGAAGGGCTGCTGGGCGCGCGGGCTGTGCTTGTGCAGGGCGCGCGCCACCAGCTCCTTGCCGCTGCCGCTCTCGCCCGTGATCAGCACCGTCACGTTGGATTGCGACAGGCGGCCGATGGCGCGGAACACCTCCTGCATGGCGGGCGCATGGCCCAGGATCTCGGGCGTCTCGGCGGGCGCCGCCTCGACGCTGGCCTCGCGCAGGCTCTCTTCCAGCGCGCGCCGGATCAGGGCCACCGCCTTGTCGATGTCGAAGGGCTTCGCCAGGTAATCGAAGGCGCCGCCCTGGAAGGAAGCGACCGCCGAATCGAGGTCGGAGAAGGCGGTGATGATGATGACCGGCAGGCCGGGATAGCGCGCCTTGACCGCCTGCAGCAGGTCGATGCCGGATTCGCCCGGCATGCGGATGTCCGACACCAGCACCTGCGGGGTCTCCGTCTCGAAGGCCAGGAGGGCGTCGCGCGCGTTGGCGAAGCTGCGGGTCTCCAGGCTTTCGCGCGCCAGGGCTTTTTCCAGCACCCAGCGGATCGATGCATCGTCGTCGACAATCCAGATTGGTTTCATGTATTCGTGTTTCCCGCAACATGGATTCAATGGGGACCGTCCGCCCCGGTCCTGCGCCCGCAAGCTTATGGCAAGGGCAGCAGGATACGGAAATCGGTCAGTCCAGGCCGGCTTTCGCACTCGATCACGCCCAGGTGCTGCTGCACGAAGGTTTGCGCCAGGGTCAGCCCCAGGCCGCTGCCGCCGTCCCGCCCGGAGACGAGCGGGTAGAAGATGCGGTCGCGGATCTCCGGTGCGATGCCCGGTCCATTGTCGATGATATGCAAGTCTAGTGCCAGCCCGTAACGGACCTTGGCCAGGGTGACCTGGCGCGCCACGCGGGTGCGCAGCACGATCTCGGCGTCGCCCGCGGCGATGCGTCCGGCCAGGGCCTGGGCGGCGTTGTGGGCGATGTTCAGGACCACCTGGATCAGCTGCTCCATGTCGCCGCGGAATTCGGGAATCGAGGCGTCGTAGTCGCGCCGGATCGTGAGCCCTTGCGGGAACTCGGCCAGGATCAGGCTGCGCACCCGCTCGCACACTTCGTGGATGTTGACGTCGCCCACGATGTGGGGTTTGCGATGGGGCGCCAGCAGGCGGTCGACCAGGGTCTGCAGGCGATCGGCTTCCTTGATGATGACTTGCGTGTATTCCTGTAGGTCGGCCAGGTGGTGGGGCGGGAGCTCGAGCTCCAGCAGCTGGGCCGCGCCGCGGATGCCGCCCAGCGGGTTCTTGATCTCGTGCGCCAGGTTGCGGATCAGTTCCTTGTTGGCCTGGCTCTGGTCGAGGATGCGCTCTTCGCGGTCGAGCTTGAGCTGCTGCACGTTCTCGCGCAGCTCGATCAGGAGCTCGCCGCCGTTGCTGTCGCCGAGGGCGCTGACGATGCTGTTCACGTGCAGCGGTTCGCGCCCCACGCGCTGCAGGGTCAGGTCCTGGCGCAGGTCGGCGTACTGGTGGGCCAGCGCCTGGGCGCATAGGGCGCTCAGTTCGGCGCCGTTGGCGAACAGGTCGGGCAGCTTGTAGCGCTGCAGGGACTTGAGCGAGAGTTCGAGGAGGTTTTCCGCGGCCGGGTTGGCGTAGCGCACCTGGCCGGCGCCGTCGGTGAGCAGCACGGCCGAGGCCAGCAGATCCAGGCCGGCGAATGGGCCGGCGCTTGGACCAGCTGCGCGCGCAGGCTCCCCGTGTGCGTTCATCGGAGGTTCGCGATCTCGCGCCGCAGCGCCTCGACGTTGCGTTCGCTGCGGTTGATGTCGTCGCGCATGCCGGACACGCGCTCCTGGTACTTGGCGTAGTTGCGCTCGTTGCCCTGGCGTTCGGGCTCGCCGTTGTTGAAATCGCGCTTCAGGTCGGCCAATTTCTTTTCCTCGGAACGCAGTTCGTCATGCAGGATCTCGCGCCGGTCGTCGTCGCGCGCGCGCTGCTGGGCGCTGTCGACCCGCGGGAAGCTGGCCGGGCTCGCGCTGGCCGCGGGCGGACTGCTCTGGCGCACGGCGGGCGTCGACACGGCCGGGATCGGCGCGGAGGCGCGCGGCGCCGCCGGCGGCGTGTAGCCGAGGTCGAGCAGCTTGCAGCCCTTCCGGCTGCTGTCGGTGAACTCGACGCGGCCTTCGCCGTCGATGCATTTATAGACCGGGGTCTGGGCGGCGGCGGTGTTGCTGAATGCGATGCCAACGGCCAGCAGGGCGATGGTGCGGGTGAATGTCATTCTCATCAGAAACAGATCTGCACAATAAAAGTGCACACATTTTAGTCCACGCCGACTATACCCGATCCCGAAAACAGCACGGGGAAAGCCATGGCTTTCCCCGTCTTTGTTACACAGCATTACAGCTTGTGATGCCAGGCTGCAACACTTTCCTTGACAGGCTGATTACGACGAGTAGTACATGTCGAATTCGGCCGGGTGCGGGGTCATGCGCATGCGCTGCACTTCCTGCATCTTGAGGTCGAGGTAGGCGTCGATCATGCTGTCGCTGAACACGCCGCCGCGGGTCAGGAACTCGCGGTCCTTGTCCAGGGCTTCCAGCGCTTCTTCCAGCGAGGCGCACACGGTCGGGATCAGCTTGTCTTCTTCCGGCGGCAGGTGGTACAGGTCCTTGGTCGCCGCTTCGCCCGGGTGGATCTTGTTCTGGATGCCGTCCAGGCCGGCCATCAGCAGCGCGGCGAAGCACAGGTAGACGTTGGCCAGCGGGTCCGGGAAGCGCACTTCGATGCGGCGGCCTTTGGGGTTCGCCACGTGCGGGATGCGGATCGATGCCGAACGGTTACGGGCCGAGTAGGCCAGCTTGACCGGCGCTTCGTAGCCCGGCACCAGGCGCTTGTACGAGTTGGTGCCCGGGTTGGTGATCGCGTTCAGGGCCTTGGCGTGCTTGATGATGCCGCCGATGTAGAACAGCGCGGTCTCCGACAGGCCGGCGTAGCCGTCGCCTGCGAACAGGTTCTTGCCGTCCTTCCAGATCGACTGGTGCACGTGCATGCCCGAACCGTTGTCGCCGGCCATCGGCTTTGGCATGAAGGTGGCGGTCTTGCCGTAGCTGTGGGCCACGTTCCAGATCACGTACTTCAGGTTCTGGGTCCAGTCGGCGCGCTCGACCAGGGTCGAGAAGCGGGTGCCGAGTTCGTTCTGGCCGGCGCCGGCCACTTCGTGGTGGTGCACTTCGACCGGGATGCCCATCGATTCGAGGATCAGCGACATTTCCGAGCGCATGTCCTGGAAGCTGTCGACCGGCGGGACCGGGAAGTAGCCGCCCTTGACGGTCGGACGGTGGCCGCTGTTGCCGCCTTCGATTTCCTTGTCGGTCGACCACGAGGCTTCATCCGAGTCGATCTTGACGAAGCAGCCCGACATGTCGATCTTCCAGCGGACCGAGTCGAAGATGAAGAATTCCGGCTCCGGGCCGAAGTAGGCGGTGTCGCCGATGCCCGAGGATTTCAG
This sequence comes from Massilia sp. ST3, assembly GCF_018119405.1. Taxonomy (GTDB): domain Bacteria; phylum Pseudomonadota; class Gammaproteobacteria; order Burkholderiales; family Burkholderiaceae_D; genus Telluria. Next base: position 34,565 of record NZ_JAGPWC010000013.1, read on the forward strand.
GTAGGCTTCGGCGCGCTTGGCGATCGAGCGCGGGTCGCGGTCATAGCCCTTGCCGTCCGACGGTTCCACCACGTCGCACTGCATGAACAGGGTGGTTTCTTCCATGAACGGGTCGATGTTCGCGGTGTTCGGGTCCGGCATCAGGAGCATGTCCGAGGCTTCGATACCTTTCCAGCCGGCGATCGACGAGCCGTCGAAAGCGTGGCCCGATTCGAATTTGTCGAGGTCGAAGTGCGACACGGGCACGGTCACGTGCTGTTCTTTGCCGCGGGTATCGGCGAAGCGAAAATCAACGAACTTGACTTCGTTGTCCTTAACCATCTGCACTACGTCTGCGGCGGTCTTTGCCATTCGGAATCTCCTAGTTGAAAAGGTGTGTGCCTTGCCTGATGCGAAGCGACAACATGCTTTCTGTTAAAGCAGGAAGCATGCCAAGCTTGAAGCATGAGCAAATGCATAATTCGTTCTTTGGAAACGGGCCAGTTTACCCATAAAATCGCCCTAAACGGATGCACGGCCGTCCGATTCGATCGCGGCCTTGGCGCACCACATTGGTGCAATCCATGCAAAATGCACCACGGCAGCGCAGGATACACTGATCCAGGATGGTGCATCGCGCATTTATGCTCGAAAACGGACCTACGAAATGACTCCCGAACAAATTTTAGAGGCTGCGCGCCAGCGTGCGCCCGGCCAGCCCTACGCGGGCGCCGTGACCCCGGAGGAGGCCTACGCCCTGCTCCAGGCCGATCCGAAGGTGAAACTGGTCGACGTGCGCACGAATGCCGAGCGCGACTGGGTGGGGCGGGTGGCGATTCCCGACGCCCAGCATGCGGCGGTGCAGTGGGCGATTTATCCGGGCGGGGTGCCGAATCCGGATTTCGGGGCGCAGCTGGAAAAGGTGGCGCGCAAGGACGAGGTGCTGCTGTTCCTGTGCCGCTCCGGCGTGCGCTCGCGCCACAGCGCGCGGGTGGCGACCGAGCACGGGTTTGCGCAGTCGTATGACATCCTGGAAGGCTTCGAGGGGGACAAGGACGCCGAGGGGCATCGCAAGACGCTGGGGGGGTGGTGCAAGAAGGGCTTGCCGTGGGTGGGGGCTTAACGAGGCTTGTAGCTCGCTAAGAACCTTGGGCGGAACAATGCCAGTGGCATTGTTCCCGCCTTCGCGGGAAGTCGGAGGCGCCAGTGGCGCGTATGACGGTTTTTAGTGTACAGGCTCGCGATTCCATGTCGACACGCGCCCTCATTACGTCATTCCCGCGAAGCCGGGAACCCAAGCTTGCATGCACGCCGCCAGCGCGAATTACTCCACCACCGGCCCCGCCACGATCCGCTGCCTCACGATATTGATATGACTGCGCAGCCCGTATAACGCATCCGCGAACGCCAGCGGAATCGAGATGTGGTTCACCCGCTCCTCGATATCGTCCAGCCGGTGCAGCAAGTCCTGGCGCACCGCTTCGCGCTCTTCTCCCTGCGCCCTTTCCATGGCCTGCTCCACCGCCCGCAGTTCGCCATACCAGCGGTACACACGCGAACGCACCCGCCACACGTACAGCGGCGGCACGATCTTCGACAGCGGAATCAGGAGGGCCGCCAGGGCCACCGCGATCACGCCCAGCCGGTCGAGCAGGTTGGCCAGCCAGAAGCTCATATAGCGCTGCAGGAAAGGCGGCCCGTCGCGGTAGTAGCGGGCGGCCTCGCTCGCCACCGGGATCTCGGTGTACTTCGGCGAAGGGAACTGTCCCTGCTGCTGGAACCACCCTGCTCCGCCATGGATCTCGTAGGCCGCCTTCACGAACTGCCCTACGAGCGCAGGATGCAGTTCCTCGCGCGCCACCAGGGTCGCGGTCGGCGCGATCAGGTGGTAGTCCTGGGCCGGAATATTGCGGCCCAGGTCGACGATCCCGCGCGGCAGCACCACGTGGGTCAGGAAAGGCAGGCGCCGGGTATAGGCCTCGGCCTGGGAGAAATCGAACAGCTGGATGCCCGGGGTCTGCAGGAGCATCTGGATCAGCGGCGCTTCCGGGGCCGAGCTGAACACGAGGCCGTCGATGCGGCCTTCCAGCAGCTCCACCGTGGCCGGCGTGTTGGCCAGCATGCCGATGCGCAGCTGCTCGGGCTCGACGCCGTTGGCCGCCAGCACCTGGCGGAACAGGCGCGGCACGCCCGTGCCTTCCGGCCCCAGGTTGACGCGCTTGCCCTTCAGGTCGGTCAATTTGCCGACCTTCGCTTCCGTCCGCAGGAACAGCCAGACCGGCTCGGTGAACAGGCTGCCGAGCGAGACCAGGCCATGGCGCGCGGCCTGGCCGTCGTCGGTGGAGCCGCTCTGCACGAAGGCGATGTCGGCCTTGCCCGCGATCAGGCGCTCGAGATTGTCCTGGGAGCCGAGCGAAGGCTGGAGGGTGACCGCGATCTCGTCGCGCGCCAGCAGCCTGGCGTACTGCTTGCCGAACTGCTCGTAGGCGCTGTTCTCCTGCCCGGTGGCCAGCACCAGGTGGCGCGGCGGGGCCGGGTCGACCCACCAGTAGGCCAGGGCCACGGCGGCGATCACGATCAGGATGGTCGGCCCGGAGGCGACCAGCAGGTCGCGCAGCGACACGATGCTGAAGCTGCGCACCCTGGAAACGGCGCGGCGCATGGCGCCGCGCTTCGCGTCCGGCGGCGGCCGCACTAGCGGACGCAAGGCGGCCGGGCCACCACCACCGGACGGGTCACCACCGGCGCGGGGGCCGGCAGCGGCGTGCCGTCAGGACCCAGGACCACCGGCGGCGCCTTGGGCGGCGGCGGCACCAGGCCCGGCACCGTCGTCAGCCCCGCGCCGCCCGGCGCCGGTTCGATCATCGGCATCAGGCTCGGCGCCAGGGTCGCCAGCAGCTGCACCGGCAAGGCGCTGGTGAAGTCGTAGTTGCCCGACTGCGGACCATGCACGTAGGCGGTCATGCTGCCGAAGAAGCGCTCGCCGATGTTGAACACGAAGGTCGCCGAACGGTTCACGTAGCGCGACTCGATCACGCGGCCGCCTCTAGCATAGACCTCGAAGCGCTGGTCGCCGGTGCCGGTCTTGCCGCCCACGGCGATCACGCTGCCGTCGGACTGCACGAAGGCGGTCTTGACGCGCTTGGCGGTACCTTCCCTGACCACGCCCTGGATGGCGTCGGCCACTGCGCGGGCCACCTCGGGCGCCAGCACCTGCTCCTTGCCGCCGCCCTTGTTGCGCTTGACCAGGGTCTCGTAAGGCGTGTCCTTGGCGAAGTGCAGCGAGTCGATGCGCTCCACGGGCTTGCGCACGCCGCCGTTGACGATGATGCCCATCAGCTCGGCGAGCGCGGCCGGACGGTCGGCCGAGGCGCCCAGGGTGGTGGCGTAGGACGGCACCAGCGACTCGAAGGGATAGCCCATCTTCTTCCACTGCGCGTGGATCTTGAGGAAGGCTTCGACCTCCAGCAGGCCGGCGATGCGCTTGTCCTGGGCATGCTTGCGATGGGTCTTGAACAGCCACGAGTACACTTCCTGGCGTTCCTTGACGCTGGCATTGGTGACCTCGGTCCAGGTGGCCTTCGGATGGGTGCGCAGGTAGCTCACCAGCCACAGTTCGAGCGGGTGCACCGAGGCCACGTAGCCGCGGTCGGCCAGCGACATGTTCTTCGGATCGTACATCTCGTACATCTTGGGGATGCGGTCCGGGTCCATGTCGTGGGTCGAGGGCAGCGACTTGTCGATGAACTCGCCGAACTGGGCCATGGTCGCGTTCGGCACCACGGTGCGGTGCGCGGCGGCCAGCTTGGACGCGAGCGGACGCACGCCCGAGAACAGCATGGTCTCGATCTCGGCCGGGGTCTTGCCCTTGTACTTGTTCCAGAACTTGGCCAGGAAGTCCTTGCCCTCGCGGTCGGCGAAGCGCGACAGGTATTCGGCGCGGCGCGGATCGTCGGCGTCGGCCAGCAGCTGGGCCGAGGAGCCCGGCAGCTGGAACATGTAGTAGCGCACCACGTCGCGCATCATGCGCACGAAGACCAGGTTGGTCGACTGGCGCAGCGCCTCGGTGACCGTCATGATCTTGCTGTTGTCCAGCTTGCTGAAGTTGCCGAAGGTGTGCAGGCCGCCGCCGGTGAAGAAGGCTTCGCCCGGGTTGGCCGAATACTTGCGCTCCATCGCGGCCGCCAGCATCGGCGCCAGGCCGCGGTCGGCGCCGTCGGGCAGCGCGCGGAAGTACTCGATCGCCCACAGCGACATGCGGTCTTTCGGATCGACGTTCACGCCCATCAGGCCAATCTTGTCCATCGGCTCGTAGCGCTTGTGCAGCTGGTCGACGATGTCGAGGTAGGTCACCAGGGTGCGCAGCTTGGCCGTGGAGCCCAGGTCGAGCTTGGCGCCCTCGTTGATGTCGAGCGGCTGGTCGTAGTTGTCGGTCTGGACCCGCAGGTAGTTGACGTGCTCGCCGCGCTCCATGAGCGTGAAGCTATACACCACCTGGGCCGGATCGCCGTTGCCGAGCAGGCCCTTGCCGGTCAGGCCGGCCTCTTGCGCGTGGCCCGGATCGGTCAGCTTGCGCAGGGCCGCGGTGACGGCCTGCTGGACCTGGGCGTCCAGGGTCGAGACCACCGACAGGTCGAGGCGGTCGATGTTGTACAGGCGCGGGTCGCCGATCAGGTTGCCGAGGTGGTTGCGCACCGCGTTGGCGGCCTTGCGCGAGACGAAGGCATCGGCCGGCGGCGGCGCCACGCCCGAGCCCTGGGCCGGGTGCAGCTTGGCGCTCAGGGCGGCGTCGCGCAGCTGAGGCGAGATCACGCCGGCCTGGGCCAGCACGCGCAGGTGGCTGTTGGTGAGCGTCTCGAGGTCCTGCTCGCCCGCGCCCAGGTAATAGGCGGGACGGCGCTGGGCGATCATCAGCGACAGCGCTTCCTTGTAGGCCAGCACGGCCTCGGGGCTGGTCATCGGCCCTTTCAGCATCTGCGTGAGCTGCTTGAAGTCGCGGCCGTACCAGACCCACATGCCGTCGCCGATGCCGTTCACTTCGCCATAGCCGGGCTTGGCCGACAGCGGCACCGTGTTCAGGTAGTCGAGCACGATGCGGCGCCGCGCGCCGGTGGTGTCTTCGCCGTCCTGGTAGGCGCGCAGGGTGGCCGAGGCCATCTGGATCAGCTTGTCGGACAGCGAGCTGGTGCGGCCTTCCGGCGAGTGGCGGTACTTCTCGATCTGGGTCGCGAGCGTGGAGCCGCCGGCCACGCGGCCTTCGCCGCCCAGGCCGATGCTGGACAGGGACTTGTCGAAGACGGCCTTCGAGAAGCGGTCCCATTCGACCGCCGGGTTACGGCTCGGATGCTTGGCGTCGAGCAGCTCGCGGTTCTCGATGAACAGCAGGCTCTGCACCAGCAGCGAGGGCGCCTCGTCGAACTGGTGGTAGTAGCGTTCCGGGAAGCGCGAGGCGAACAGCGGCTGGCTGCGGCAATCGAGGATCTCGAGGCCGACCTTGGTCTTCTCGTGGAAGGTGGCGTACAGGCCGCGGTCGGCGAACTCGATCATCTTGGGCGACATGCGCGCCTGGGCCGCGATCGCGTACTCGCGGCCCTGCAGCTTCTCGAGGTACTGCGGCATGCTGGCGTAGCCGAGGCGGGTGTCGTAGGGGCTGGCCGCCGGGAAGCGGATGGCGTTACTCGGTCCCTTTTCCACGCGCCAGTTCAGGTCCTCGGCCATCTCGGCGAAGATCTTGGCCTGCAGGCGCGAGGTCTTCATCTCGAGCGCAGCCCAGGCGGCCAGCAGGGCCGCCAGCAAGGCCGAGCCGAAGAACAGCCAGAGCTTCCAGCGGCGCTTGCGCGGCTTGGGCTCGGGTGCGTCGGCGCCGCCTCCGCCTGGGGCGCCGCCCAGGTGGGGATAAGCTTCGTACAAGGGAACGTCGTTGCCTCCGGCGGAGGCAAAAACAGGTGTCGAGGGCGCAGCGGCCACCGCGGCAGCGGGGCGGTCGCGCCACCTGCCGAACACATCGAACACACTACTGGGCCGTCCGAAACGGCGAATACTTTCCATGATGGCTTAACCGGTCTGAATCGTTTTTACGTGCAATCCCCGCCAACCTGCTCGCCATCTGTTGCTGCTGGTCCGTTCGAGTGATTGAGTGGTATTTGGTTCGTTTGCATCGGCGATGCGATCTCACTCCAGATGGCACCGTCCGTAGGTAATATTCCACCACATCAATACGACACGCGCGAGACACGGTTTAACAATTTTGATGTGCGTGGAATATTTTCGCAAAAAAACAACGGCGGACTCATCGAGGCGTTAATCGCGCGACATGCCTATTTATAAAGGTCGATACTCTGCTTCTAACTTGTCGAGCGCCGCGCACATCGCGGCATAGGCCGCCGCCACCGCGTCCGGTTTTCCCTTTACTCCCAATTCGATATGGCGGCGCGTCTGCGCATCGCCCACGCTCGGCAAACTGAACACCCGTGCACCCTCGTGCTCGCGCTGCAAACGCTCCATCAAGGGCGTGAGTGCGGCTTCCGCCTGTTCGTAGACCAGCAGCGCCCGCTCGCTGTAGGGCTCGCGATGGAACAGGTGGGCATAGTGGGTGTCGAGCACCCAGGCGATCATCGGCCAGGCCATCACCGGGAAGCCGGGCACGAAGTGGTGCGGCGCGTCGCCCTGCATGACCGAGAAGCCGGCGATGCGGTTGTAGGGATTCGGGATCAGCGCCGCGCCTTGCGGGAACTCGGCCATCTTGAGGCGCTGCAGGTTGTCGGGCGCGGCGAAGTCCGGCTCCCTGCCCGCCTCGCGCGCGGTCTCGCGGATGCGCTCCTCGATATGGCGCCGGCCTTCCGGATGCAGCTGCAGGGGCAGGCCGAGCGCCGCGGCCGCGCACTGGCGCGTGTGGTCGTCCGGCGTGGCGCCGATGCCGCCGCAGGAAAACACGATGTCTGCGCCGGCGAAGCTGCGGCGCAGGCTGGCCGTGAGGCGCTGCGGATCGTCGCCGACGAACTCGGCCCACGACAGCTGCAGGCCGCGCTCGGCCAGCAGTTCGACCACCTTGGCAAAATGCTTGTCCTGCCGCTTGCCGGACAGGATCTCGTCACCGACGACGATCAGGCCGAAACCGCCCATGCGCTCTCCCGTGTTTACCGAAGCTGAAACGTCCAGTGTGCCACCGCCAGGGCATCGCCGCTTGCGGCCGCCCATGGCTTCAACGCGCGACGCCGCCGATGCGTGCACATGGGATTCACGCCATCGTGCTCACTGGCTCGGTACGCAACTCTTCCAATGCCTGCAAGCAGTAGTACTGGAACCAGAGCCCTGCGAACAGGAAGATCATGATGTAGAGCCACAGCGAGAGCATGGCCAGCACGGGGAAGAGCACCACCGACAGCACCGCCCCGCCCATCCAGGCGATGCCCGGCAGCGCGCCGGCCAGCCCGGTGGCCAGGCCGATCGCCAGCAGGGGCATGCGGCGCGTGCGCATCAGCGCTTCGCGCTCGGCGCGGCTGGCGTGCGCGGCCAGCGCGTCGTAGCTCATCACGCGCGAGGTCACCCAGGCCCACAGGCAGGCCTGCACCAGCCAGGCCAGCGGCGGAATCGCGTACAGCGGCAGGGTGAACAGCCACAGCACGGCGAACACGGCCGAACTGCCGACGTTCACCGCGATGCTGCCGGCAAAGCTGCCGCCCTCTTTCTTCTCGAGCTTGGGGAACTGCCGCCGGCCCACGTGGCGCTCGATGGCCGGCATCGCGGCCACGCCCATGAACAGCAGGCTGGAGCCGATCATCAGGGGCAGCAGCAGCGCGATCGCCAGCAGCGGCACCACCACCACCTTCAGCACGCCCAGCCCCAGGGTGGCGAGCACGTTGGAACTGGTCTCGAAGGCGTCGTACTGGGAGAACAGGGCGTGCAGCCAGTCCAGCAGCGGCTGCAGCCCGAACCACAGGACCACGCCCCACAGCAGCAGCGACAGCAGCAGCGGCGCGCCCGAGAGCAGCAGCATGCGGCCGCTGAACTGGGCGCGCAGTGCGCGCCGGTAGGCGGTGGCGACGCCCTTCATGGCTGGACTCCAGGGCGGATGCGGGGGCGAAGGACAAGCGGCATGAACTCCTCGTCGGTCGGTGGCGATAGGCGCATTCTACGCATATCGGGCGCGAGGCCCGCGGCGCGCGTGACGCCTTGCCGCCCCATGGTCTACAATCGCCGTTCAACATGAACAACAAGGAAGACCATGTCCACCATTACCACTGATTCCGGCCTGCAGTACGAAGACACCGTCGTCGGCGACGGCCCGGAAGCCAAGGCCGGCCAATACGTCACCGTGCACTACACCGGTTGGCTGCGCAACGACGACGGCACCCCGGGCGCCAAGTTCGATTCGAGCAAGGACCGCAACGATCCATTCCAGTTCGCGCTCGGCGCCGGCCACGTGATCCGCGGCTGGGACGAAGGCGTGCAGGGCATGAAGGTCGGCGGTTCGCGCCGCCTGACCATCCCGGCCAGCCTCGGCTACGGCGCGCGCGGCGCCGGCGGCGTGATCCCGCCGAACGCCACCCTGATCTTCGACGTCGACCTGCTCGGCGTCTGATCGTGCTGGAAGGGGCGCCTGGCGCCCCTTTTCATTTGAGCTTCCCCTCTAAAGTGCGGCCGTTTCGGCGGTACGCCCTATCCTGCTGCGCTAAGATGCCTGCCGCCTTGCCTTGATGGCAAACACAGCAACCAACCACACAGGAGTTTCCATGAGCTTGCAGGAACAGTTCAACCAGGCCCAGCAGGATTCGAAGAATCTGCCCGAGCGTCCCGACAACATGACCTTGCTGAAGATCTACGCGCTGTACAAGCAGGGTTCGGCGGGCGACGCCACCGGCGAGCGTCCGGGCATGACCGATTTCGTCAACCGCGCCAAGTACGACGCCTGGGCGGCGCTGGCGGGCACCTCGCAGGAAGACGCCCAGCAGCAGTACATCGACCTGATCGAGGAACTGAAGGGCTGAGCGGCCGCGCGCCGCTTGCCGGCGCGCCTCCAGCCCGGCTTCGCTCCCCTCAGGCGGGAGCGAAGACCTTGCGCATCTTTTCCGTCACCTTGGCCTCGATGGCCGGCGCGAATGCGCTCATCAGCATCCCCAGGCGGATGCGCAGCGCCGCGCTCTGCCCTTCCAGCCGCAAGTCCCCATCCACGCCGCTGCGCTCGAAACGCAGCACGTCGCCGTCCCAGCGGCAAGCCAGCCCGAATTCCGCCGCCAGGCGCTGCGCCACCTGTTCCGCCGCCGTGCGCGCCGCATCGCGGCTCAGGGCGTGCTGCTGGACGATGTTCAATTCCGCCATCTGAAGCTTTCCTTCCTAATCGATTGCAAGACAATCCGCCATGATGCCAGCTGGAAGCGGGTCATGCCAGAGCCCGCTTCATCCAGCGGCTTGGAGCAACGTCAATTGATGAGTGTCAATGCCTGAGCCGGCCGGCGCGCGAACATGAAGCGCAAGCCGATCATGCAAGGAGCCGACATGGACCCATCCGCCCTGCTGCCCGACGAGCTGGAGACGCCGCAGCGCGCCCAGCCGCCGGTGCGCGCCATCCCCACCCCGAGCGCCCCCTACCTCCAGCAGCACCGCGCCGCCCAGCTGCTGGAAACGCCGGCCGAACCGGACCACGAAGCGCAGACCGAGGCGCCGCCGCTGCCGCACGCCTTCGGTGCCCGCGTGCTGATGTGGAAGCAGGACCCCTCGTTGAGCGAGATCGGCACTCGCCCCGCCTACCTGCCCGGCGTGGTGCTGGCCGGCCCGCGCGACGCCCGCATCGCGCCCGGCGAGCCGGGCATCGCGCCGGTGGAGCCGAACGCCTTCGGCGACTTCGTCACCCAGCCCGACACGCCCCAGTTCGACGCCGTGCACACCTTCGCCGTGGTGCGCCAGACCCTGACCATGTACCAGCGCGCCCTGCTCGCCGCCGGCCTGCCCATGCCCTTGCCCTGGCAATGGAACACCAGCACCGACACTAGCCCGCTGCAGGTCTACCCGCACGGCCTGCCGAACGTCATGAACGCCTTCTACAGCCGGGCCCAGGCCTGCCTCAAGTTCGGCGACTTCGTTCCCACCGGCGCCACCGAGCGGGTCTATACCTGCCGTTCCTTCGACATCGTGGCCCACGAGACCGCCCACGCCGTGCTCGACGGCCTCAAGCCGCGCTGGCTGCTGGCCGACGCCCCGCCCCAGACCGGGGGCCTGCACGAAGCCTTCGGCGACCTGACCGCGATCTTCCTGGCACTGTCCCAGCTCGACCAGTGCGAGGCGGTGGTGGCCCAGACCAAGGCGCGCCTGCACGACAAGTCCTTCCTGGCCGACATCGCCGAGCAGTTCGGGATGGCGCTGGGCTCGACCACCGGGCTGCGCAATGCCGACAACGACCTCAGGCTGGGCGAGGCCGGCACCCAGGTGCATGCGATCTCCCAAGTCTTCACCGGCGCCGTCTACGACGTGCTGGCCGACCTGTTCGCCCACGAACGCGATCCGGGACGCGAGGACGACGCCGCCGTGCTGCACCGGGTTGCCGCCTACCTGCGCGGCCTGTTGCTGCGCGCCCTGATCGCGGCGCCCGGGGACGCCGCCAGCTATGCCGACGTGGTCAACGAGATGCTCCGCCTGGTGGTCGAGGACCGCCGTCCGCCGGTCTACGCCAACTTCATCCGCAACCAGTTCAGCCGCCGCGACGTGGTCGAGGCCGGCGGCGCCCTCACCGAGGACTACCGGCCCGGCACCCGGCTCGCCCCCTGTGTCTGCGACGAACCCGGCGCGCGCCAGGACCGCCACGCCTGCTGCGGCACCATGCAGCTGCCGGAATATCACCGCGCCGGGCAGGTGCTGGACGGCGAGGCGCAGGCGCTGGCGCGCTGGTGCGCGGCCCACGGCCGCCATGGCGCGGACAGGAGCAGGGACGGGGCGGCGTCATGAAGATCAGCGCGCGCGCCTGCGGCGGCTTCGCCGGCCTGGCCGAATCCTACGAGCTCGACACCGCCGCCCGGCCCGAGGGCGCGGCCCTGGAAGACCTGCTGCGCCGGCTCGATTTCTTCGGCGCCGAGCCGGGCTGCCCGGTCGGCGCCGACATGCCGCGCTGGGAAATCACGGTCGAGGACGGCATGCGCTGCCACACGGTCTTCCTGCGCGAGGACGGCAGCGGCGGCGACTGGCAAACCCTGCTCGACGGCTTGCGCAACACCGCTTGACCCGCTGCCGGATACGGCCCGGGCGCCCCGTCCGGGTGCCGCCGGACGGGGCAATCGTGCCAGGCGGAAACGCACGCTCGTGCGGCTTTCTGGCGCCAACGGCGCGGTTTTCCCTTCATTTGCTTATGTGTATTGTGTATAAGCCTAATTTGTAGGAAAACCCGAATTGCCCTAAAATACAGTGCTTTGCATGTCCCGCCGGCCCACCCGTTCCCTTGAAGCGCCCGGCGCCGCGACACCCCCACCATTGATAGGACTGTTATGACCCACGTTGTCACCGAATCGTGCATCCGTTGTCGCTATACCGACTGCGTCGATGTATGCCCGGTAGATTGTTTCCGGGAAGGCCCGAATTTCCTTGCCATCGACCCCGACGAGTGCATCGACTGCGCCGTTTGCGTGGCCGAATGCCCGGTGAATGCGATCTATGCCGAAGAGGACGTGCCTGGCGATCAGCAGCAATTTATCAAGCTCAATGCGGATCTGGCCCGTTCCTGGCCGTCGATCACCAAGACCAAGCCGGCCCTGCCCGACGCGGAAGAATGGAAAGACGTCAAGGACAAGCTGAGCCAACTGGCCCGCTGACGCGGACGGCGCCCGTGTCCGCCTGAGCGGACCGCGCCGGCAGGGTGTCGCCATCGATGGCAGCGTCGTCCTGCCATCGCCCCACCATCCAAAAATCACAGGAAGTAAGCATGACTATCAGTGCCACCCACGAAGCGGGCAGCATCGCTCCCAACAGTTCGTTCGCCGGCGCCATCGAAGCCGACGCCGTGATCATCGGCGCCGGTCCGGTCGGCCTGTTCCAGGTCTTCGAACTCGGCCTTCTCGAAATCAAGGCCCACGTCATCGATTCGCTGCCGGCCGTCGGCGGCCAGTGCGTGGAACTGTACCCGGACAAGCCGATCTACGACATCCCGGCCGTGCCGGTGTGCACCGGCCAGGAACTGACCGACAACCTGCTCAAGCAGATCGAGCCTTTCGAGCCGACCTTCCACCTGGGCCAGGAAGTGACCACCGTCCAGCGCCGTGAAGACAGCCGTTTCAACGTCGAGACCTCGACCGGCACCCGTTTCATCACCAAGACCATCTTCATCGCCGCCGGCGTCGGTTCCTTCCAGGCGCGTACCCTGAAGGTCGACGGCATCGACAAGTTCGACAACGAGCAGCTGTTCTACCGCGTCAAGGATCCGGCACTGTTCGAAGGCAAGAACCTGGTCATCTGCGGCGGCGGCGACTCGGCCCTGGACTGGGCCCTGAACTTCGTCGGCAAGGCCGAATCGGTGGTGCTGGTGCACCGCCGCGAAGACTTCCGCGCCGCCCCGGCCTCGGTCGCCAAGATGAAGGCCTTGTGCGACGAGTACGAGATGCAGCTGATCACCGGCCAGGTGACCGGCTTCGACGAGAAGGACGGCAAGCTGAGCGAAGTGAAGGTGACCGGCGCCGACGGCGTGACCCGCCGCGTGCCGCTGGACATGCTGCTGGTCTTCTTCGGCCTGTCGCCGAAGCTGGGCCCGATCGCCGAGTGGGGCCTGGACATCGAGCGCCGCCAGCTGAAGGTCATGGACACCGAGAAGTTCGAGACCAACGTGCCGGGCATCTTCGCCGTGGGCGACATCAACACCTACCCGGGCAAGAAGAAGCTGATCCTGTCGGGCTTCCACGAAGCCGCGCTGGCCGCCTTCGGCGCCGCGCCCTACATCTTCCCGGACAAGAAGATCCACATGCAGTACACGACCACGTCGCCGAAGCTGCACAAGATCCTGGGTGTGGAGACGCCGGTGTTCGACTAAAACACGTCGTTTCAGCCGACCAGCATGCCGCCCTGATGGGCGGCATTTTTTTTGCCTGGTACGCAAAGAACTTGGGTTCCGGCCGTCGCCGGAACGACGGTTTTAGGCAAGTGGCCAAGTCATCAGTCGCCATTACCTCAGCACGTCGTTGCGGCGAAGGCCGGAACCGAAGCTTGCCTGAAGACCACAAATCTCCCCTTTTGTGCGTTCAGTAACCCCCACCCAACAAACTTCCCGTTACAAACACGGGCATGTCAACTTATGTGGGGAGCCTCACCGAAGCGCACTGCACAAATATGCTACAAGTGAACCATACCGTTGCAGCCGACTGAAAACGACTGTTTCCACAAGTAAATCAATCCCATATAATTGATTGCAGTTACGCGCAAACGATTGCGACGCGCACTGTCCACTGAAGGATTTATTTATGCTTTACCAACTGCACGAGATGCAACGCTCCTTCCTGACCCCGCTGATGCAGTGGGCCGATGCGTCCTCGAAACTATTCTCCAACCCCGTCTCGCCGTTCGCGCACACCCCTTTCGCCCAGCGTATCGCCGCCGGCTACGAGCTGATGTACCGCTTGGGCAAGGACTATGAAAAGCCGGCCTTCGGCATCCATTCGGTCAAGATCAAAGGCGAAGACGTCGGCATCATGGAACGCACGGTCGTCGAAAAACCGTTCTGCAAGCTCCTGCATTTCAAGAAGGACATGGGCGACCAGGCCTTCGCAGCGCTGGACCAGCCGAAGGTGCTGGTGGTCGCGCCCCTGTCGGGCCACCACGCCACCCTGCTGCGCGACACCGTGCGCGCCCTGCTGGTCGACCACGACGTCTGCATCACCGACTGGACCGACGCGCGCATGGTGCCGCTCTCGAGCGGTCCCTTCCACCTGCACGACTACATCTATTACGTGCAGGACTTCATCCGCTTGCTGGGCCCGGACGTGCACGTGATCTCGGTGTGCCAGCCGACCGTGCCGGTGCTGGCCGCGATCTCGCTGATGGCGTCCAACAAGGATGCCAAGCTGCCGAAGACCATGACCATGATGGGCGGCCCGATCGACCCGCGCAAGTCGCCGACCGCGGTCAACGACCTGGCCACCGAAAAGCCCTTCTCGTGGTTCGAGAACACCGTGATCTATTCGGTGCCGGGCAACTACCCGGGCTTCGGCCGCAAGGTCTATCCGGGCTTCCTGCAGCACGCGGGGTTCATCGCGATGAACCCGGGCCGCCACGCCCAGAGCCACCGCGAGTTCTACCAGCACCTGGTGCGCGGCGACGACGATTCGGCCGAGGCGCACCGCCAGTTCTACGACGAATACAACGCCGTGCTGGACATGCCGGCCGAGTACTACCTCGAGACCATCAAGACTGTGTTCCAGGAACACCGCCTGCCCAAGGGCACCTGGGAAGTCGGCGGCCAGCTGGTGCGTCCGCAGGACATCGAGACGGTGGCCCTGATGACCGTGGAAGGCGAGCTGGACGATATCTCCGGCCTGGGCCAGACCAGCGCGGCGCACGAGCTGTGCAGCGGGATTCCGAAGGATAAGCACCTCAAGTTCGTGGCGCCGAAGTGCGGGCACTATGGCATCTTCTCGGGCCGCCGCTGGCGCGAGATTATTTGTCCGAAGATTACGGAGTTTATTCAGGCGAATCGCTGAACTGTTCGGCGGAATGGAAAATGCCGCGAGATCGCGGCATTTTTTTGCGCTGAAGGTAGGCTGCGAACTTGGGTCCCGGCCTGCGCGGGGACGACGGTTTTTAGGCGAGTGGCAGGATTCGGGCTGATTCCGTACTGTCACCCTCACTCAACGTCGTCCCGGCGCAGGCCGGGACCCAAGTTCCCAGAGCAGTGTTAGCTCACCTCACCACCACCACCTCCGTCACCACCCCCGTCGCAATCGCCACCAGCGCATAGCTGGCCCCCGCCTGCACCCACTGGTGCCCCGGCGGCGGCTCGCTCAGCTTGTGGGCGCGCCAGTTCTCGATCACATAGTGATGGGTGCGGTAGCGCGGCGGCAGCTGCTCGCCGCGCTTGAGTTCGCCATTGCTTTCCACGCTGCGGTAGCGCGCTTTGCCCTTTTCCCCTTGCTGCCCCCCGGCGTCATGCAGCGCGGCCTGCGGCGCGCCGTGGGAGCGCTGCTGCGCGTGCGCCCCGGGGCCGCTCGACAGGAGCGCGGCAAGCAAGACCGGTACGATCAACTCGTTCATCTCAACGCCCTCCTCGGTTCTCTCTCTCGTCTTCGCCCACTAGACCATGGACGCCGCGAATCGTCTGTTCGCTCGGCCACCATACTGCCGGGAATGCTGCGCCGGCGGCGCACCGGACCGCGCCGTCGCATCGCATGGGGTTTTGGCGGATAATGTCGGCTTTACCATGAACGCTCCGCCGTGACCAGCGCTGTGACCGAATCCCTCGCCGACCAGATCGAAGACCTGCTGCCGCAGACGCAATGCACCAAGTGCGGCTATCCCGCCTGCCGCCCGTACGCGGAGGCGATCGCGCGCGGCGAGGCGGAGATCAACCAGTGCCCGCCGGGCGGCATGGAAGGCGTGCGCCGCCTGGCCGCCGCCACCGGCCGCAAGGTGATCCCGATCAATCCGGCCAACGGCGCCGAGCGTCCGCGTCCGGTCGCCTTCATCGACGAGTCGCTATGCATCGGCTGCACCCTGTGCATCCAGGCCTGCCCGGTGGACGCCATTCTGGGCGCGGCCAAGCAGATGCACACCATCCTGCCCAGCCTGTGTACCGGCTGCGACCTGTGCGTGGCGCCCTGCCCGGTCGACTGCATCTCGATGGTTCCCGTGACGGGCGAAGCAACGGGCTGGGACGCCTGGTCGCAGGAGGCGGCCGACGCCGCCCGCGCGCGCCACGATTTCCGCGCCGAACGCCTGCAGCGCGAACGCGAGGAGAACGAGGCGCGCCTGGCCGCCAAGGCCCTGGAAAAGATGCGCGCGGTCACGGCCGAGGCGGCCAACACGCCGGAAGAACTGGCCGAGAAGGAACGCAAGCGCGCCATCATCGCCGCCGCCATGGAACGCGCGCGCCAGAAAGCCGCCGGCACCCCGCCGGCCGACAAGAATTGATGTCCCGATGAACCCTGCCAAACGCCTCGAGATCTTCACGCGCTTCCGCGCCGCCAACCCCAAGCCCACCACCGAACTCGAATTCACGACGCCCTTCGAGCTCCTGATCGCGGTGCTGCTGTCGGCCCAGTCGACCGACGTCGGCGTCAACAAGGCCACGCGCCGCCTGTATCCGGTGGCAAACACGCCGCAAAAGATCCTGGACTTGGGGCTGGAGGAATTGAAGTCCTACATCTCGACGATCGGCCTGTACAACACCAAGGCCAAGAACGTGATGGCGACCTGCCAGATCCTGGTGGAGCAGTACGGCGGCGAGGTGCCGCCTTCGCGCGAAGCCCTGGAATCGCTGCCCGGAGTGGGCCGCAAGACCGCCAACGTGGTGCTGAACACCGCCTTCGGCGAGCCGACCATGGCGGTCGACACCCATATCTTCCGCGTGGCCAACCGCACCAAGATCGCGCCGGGCAAGAACGTCGACATCGTCGAGCAGAAGCTGCTCAAGTTCGTACCGAAGGAATTCCTGCACGACGCCCACCACTGGCTGATCCTGCACGGACGCTACACCTGCGTGGCGCGGCGCCCGAAATGCTGGAACTGCCTGATCGTGGACTTGTGCGAGTACAAGGACAAGACGCCGGCGCCCGCCGGCGTGCTCGATCCCGCGGCCCAGGCGGCCGAAGCCTAAGCCACCCGGCGCAGCGCCGGACGGGCGCGCGGCGCGGCCAGCGCCTTGGTGGTCGCCGGCGCGGTAGACGCTTGCGCCTCGTCCAGCTTGAACACGCTGACCACCTCGGTCAGGGCCACGGTCTGCTCGCGCAGCGACTGGGCCGCCGCCGCCGCTTCCTCGACCAGGGCCGCGTTCTGCTGGGTGGCCGAATCCATCTCGCCGATCGCCACGTTGACTTGGGCGATGCCGGCGCCCTGCTCCTGGCTGGCGGCGCTGATTTCCGAAATGATGTCCATCACGTGGCGCACGCTGTCGACGATCTCGCTCATCGTCGCGCCTGCTTCACCGACCAGGCGATTCCCGGCTTCCACGCGTTCGCTTGATTCGCCGATCAGGGCCTTGATTTCCTTGGCCGCGGTGGCCGAGCGCTGCGCCAGGTTGCGCACCTCGCTCGCCACCACCGCGAAGCCGCGGCCCTGCTCGCCCGCACGGGCGGCCTCGACCGCCGCATTCAGCGCCAGGATATTGGTCTGGAAGGCGATGCCGTCGATGACGCCGATGATGTCGACGATCTTGCGCGACGAGGCATTGATCGAGGCCATGGTGTCGACCACCTGCTCGACCACCTTGCCGCCCCTGGCGGCCACGTCGACCGCCGACACGGCCAGCTGGCTGGCCTGGCGCGCGTTGTCGGCATTCTGCTGCACGGTCGAGGTCAGTTCTTCCATCGAGGATGCGGTTTCCTCGAGCGCGCCGGCCTGCATCTCGGTACGGCTGGACAGGTCGAGGTTACCCTGGGCGATCTCGTCGGAAGCGACGGCGATGGTCTCGGCGCCCCCGCGCACCTGCAGCACGATGCGGTTGAGGCTGGCGGACATGTCCTTCAGCGCCAGCAGCAGCTGGCCGGTTTCGTCGTCGCTGCGGATGCTGATCTGGGTGCGCAGGTCGCCCGCCGCCACGCTCTTGGCGGCTTCGACGGCCTCGCCCAGCGGGCGGGTGATCGAACGCGACACCAGCACGCCGGCCACCACCGCGGCTACCGAACCGAGCAGCATGAACAGGTAGCTCAGGAAGGTGGCGCGGGCGCCGAGTTCGCCGGCCTGGGCGGCGCTGGCGGCGCTGCGCGCGGACATGGCTTTCTCGGCCTGGTCCAGCAGTTCGGCCGGTGCACGGTCCTTGCCCTTGACCGCGGCGTCGCCCGCGGCGGGATCGAAACCGGCGGCTGTGAAGTCGGCGTAGCCGCGGCGGTAATCCTGGCCCATGGCCGCGTGGGCGGCGCCGAAACGGCTGACCAGTTCCTGCACTTCCCCAGCCGGCAGGCGGGCCTGCAAGGCTTTCACCTGGCCGCCGACCTCCGCTTCGCTTTTCTGGAAAGCGTCCCAGTACTTCTTGCGCTGCTCTTCGTCCTTGCCGCGCAGGAGGGTGTTCTTCCATTCCTGGAGCTGCTTGCGGAACTCCGACAGCAGGGACTGCACCCGTTGCGCCTCGCCGGCCTGCGTGACGGCGGTACGGTAGCTGTCGACCGAGCGGTTCATCTGCGCCACGCCGAAGAAACCGGCGCAGGCAACCAGCAAGGTAACGGCGGCAAAGCCAAGCGGCAGCTTGCGGCTCAATTTCATGGATATCCCCTGTAAAGTAAGTGTGCATCCGCACAATCGATACTTCCAGTCTATCCAGTTACACGACCATGGAAAAAGTTTATCGCTGTAAATACTCACCCATTCTCACCCACTGTCTCGGCCGTGCAACGAGCCCACAGTGTGAGCAAGTGCCCACCTTCTACAGCAGGACCATGTTATCGCGATGCACCAATTCAGGGCCTTCGACGAAGCCCAGGATGCCCTCGATCTCGCTCGAGGCGTGGCGCATGATGCGGCGCACCTCGCTGCTGGCGTAGTTGGTCAGCCCGCGCGCCAGCGCCCGGCCGCCCTCATCGACACAGGTGATCACCTGGCCGCGGCCGAATTCGCCGTTCACCGCCAATACCCCGATCGGCAGCAGCGACTTGCCTTCTCGGGTCAGCTTCTGAGCCGCGCCGGCGTCGATCACCACCTCGCCGGTGGTATGCAGGTGATCGACCATCCACTGGCGGCGCGCCGTCAGGCGACCGGTGGCGGCGGTGAGCTGGGTGCCGATCGCCTCGCCCCGGGCCAGGCGGGTCAGGACGTCTTCCTCGCGCCCCCAGGCGATCACAGTGTGGGCGCCGGAGCGGGCGGCGCGGCGCGCGGCCAGCACCTTGGTCAGCATGCCGCCGCGCCCGATGCTGCTGCCGGCGCCGCCGGCCATGGCTTCCAGCGCCGGATCGCCGGCGCGGGCTTCGCCGATCAGCCGCGCTTGCGGGTCCTTGCGCGGATCGGCGGAGAACAGGCCGCGCTGGTCGGTCAGGATCACCAGCGCGTCGGCCTCGATCAGGTTCGCGACCAGGGCGCCGAGGGTGTCGTTGTCGCCGAACTTGATCTCGTCGGTCACCACGGTGTCGTTCTCGTTGATGATCGGGACCACGCCCAGGCGCAGCAGGGTGGTGAGGGTCGAGCGCGCGTTCAGGTAGCGTTCGCGGTCGGCCAGGTCGGCATGGGTCAGCAGCACCTGGGCGGTCTTGATGCCGTGGGTGCGGAAGCTGGTTTCGTAGATCTGGGCCAGGCCCATCTGGCCGACGGCGGCGCAGGCCTGCAGCTCGTGGATGTCGGTCGGGCGGCTGGCGAAGCCCAGGCGCAGCATGCCTTCGGCGATCGCGCCGGAAGACACCAGCACGACTTCCTTGCCGAGGGCGCGCAGGGCAGCGATCTGGGACGCCCAGCGGGCGATGGCGGTGTGATCCAGGCCCTGGCCCTCGTTCGTGACGAGCGAGGAGCCGACCTTGACGATGATGCGGGAGGAGGACTGGAGGACGGAGTTCATGGCGACAGGATTTTCCCTCGCGGCCGCAGGGCCAGCAGGGAGAGTCCTGCCAGCAGCTCGACCGCGCAGACGACAAATAATACGCCCGTGGGCAGGCCGATCGCAAACGCTGCGACCAGGCGGCCGGCCGGCTGGGCCAGGAGGAATACTGCGGTGAGGTCGCCGAGGACGGGTTGGTCAACCTGTCTGGACGCCAGCAGAGCCAGCCCCGCGGTGGCGAGGCGCACTCCGACGTAGATGGCGTAGAACTGGCTGTAGCCGTTCACGCCAACGAGAAACAGACCCATCGAGGTGGCGATGCGGTCGGGGTCGAGCATGGCCGCGAGCGCGGCCAGCGAACTGGTGGTCGCGACCAGCTGCAGCAGCTGGACGCGCCACCAGGCGCGCTTGGATGACGCGGGCGCAGCCAAGGACGCTGCGGTATCAGTCTTCAAGGATCTTGAAGCGGGGATCGTCCGGATCGATGGACGAGATGGTGCGCGCTTCCTCGGTCATCTGCTTTTCCTCGGCGCGCTGTTCGACGTGGCGCTTTTCTTCCAGGTACTGATAGATCGCGTGCACCAGGTCTTCGCAGCCTTCGCGGTTCAGGGCCGAGATCTCGAACACCGGGCCCTTGAAGCCCATGCGCTTGACGAAGTCCTTGGCGACCTTCTTGCGCTCTTCTTCCGGCACCACGTCGAGCTTGTTGAGCACCAGCCAGCGCGGCTTGTTGAGCAGCTCGGCGTCGTACTTCTCGAGTTCCTTGACCAGGGCCTTGGCTTCCTTGACCGGATCGGTCTTGCCGTCCATCGGCGCCACATCGACGATGTGCAGCAGCAGGCCGGTGCGCGACAGGTGGCGCAGGAACTGGTGGCCCAGGCCGGCGCCTTCGGCGGCGCCCTCGATCAGGCCCGGAATGTCGGCGATCACGAAGCTCTTCGCGTGCGACACGCGCACCACGCCGAGGTTCGGATGCAGGGTCGTAAACGGGTAGTCGGCGATCTTCGGCTTGGCGTTCGAGACGGCGGTGATGAAGGTCGACTTGCCCGCGTTCGGCATGCCCAGCAGGCCCACGTCGGCCAGCACCTTCAGCTCCAGGCGCAAGGTGCGGCGCTCGCCTTCCTTGCCCTCGGTCTTCTGGCGCGGCGCGCGGTTGGTCGAGGTCTTGAAGTGGATGTTGCCCCAGCCGCCCTCGCCGCCCTTGGCCAGCAGTTCGGTCTGGCCATGCTCGGTCAGGTCGGCAACGATCTCGCCGTTGACGTCGTCGACGATCAGGGTGCCCACCGGCATGCGCAGGGTGACGTCTTCCGCGCCCTTGCCGTAGCAATCCGAGCCGCGGCCCGGTTCGCCGTTGCGGGCGTTGTGCACCTTGGAGTAGCGGAAGTCCACCAGGGTGTTGATGTTACGGTCGGCGACCACCCAGATCGAGCCGCCCTTGCCGCCGTCGCCGCCGTCCGGCCCGCCGAATGGGCGGAACTTCTCGCGACGGAACGAGGCGCACCCGTTGCCGCCGTCGCCTGCGATGACTTCAATTCTTGCTTCGTCGATAAACTTCATGGTGACCGCCAAAAAACTAAAAAGGCCCTACCGTGGGCAGAGCCTTTCGATGGAAGGCTTGCGCCTTACAAAGAGCGCCGCGTGTCGCGGCGCGTGCGTAAATTACGCTGCGACTGCTTCGTTCGCAACGACGGTCACGAACTGCTTCGAGCCCACGCCTTGCTTGACGAACTTGACCGTGCCGTCCACCAGGGCGAACAGGGTGTGGTCCTTGCCGGTACCGACGTTGGCGCCTGCGCGCACCGGGGTACCACGCTGGCGGATGATGATGCCGCCGGCGTTGATCGCCTGGCCGCCGTACACCTTCACGCCAAGGCGTTTGCTTTCTGAATCACGGCCGTTTCGCGTAGTGCCGCCGCCTTTTTTGTGTGCCATTTCTAATGCTCCTTATGACTGGGTGTCCGGACGGCGATTAGCCGTTGATCGAGACGATCTGGATTTCGGTGAAGTTCTGGCGGTGGCCCTGACGCTTCTGGTAGTGCTTACGACGGCGCATCTTGAAGATACGGACCTTGTCGTGACGACCATGCGAAACCACTTTCACCAGCACCGAAGCACCGTCGACCAGCGGAGCACCAAACTTGATGCTGTCGCCCGCGCCAACGGCGAGGACCTGATCGATCGTGAGTTCGGAACCAATGTCTGCCGGTATCTGTTCTACTTTGAGTTTTTCGCCAGCGACAACTTTGTATTGCTTGCCACCGGTTTTTATGACCGCGTACATGATTGAGAAACCTCGTTAAATGTTAAAAGAATCCCAACGGCGCACCAGCGCAACACTGCTCGCTGGACTGCTTGGATGCCGGGGAACAGAGGATTATACATAAATTGCTGCCACGCGTCAAAGTGACATCCAGGCGGCCGGACGGCGTGGCAGCAGACCAACGGCAGGGGCGCGCCGCCGAGCAGGACGGGCGCTGCTGGCTTATCGTATAATCGCCGCAATTGATAAAAACTCATCGCATCACTGTCTATCTATTGCAGGTTCGCCTTGTCAGCCGCTATCCCACACGCCCAACAACACTCCCTCACCTCCTCCATCGCGACCGACATGGAGGCCGTCAACACGGTGATCCGGCAGCGCCTGCATTCGGAAGTGAGCCTGGTGAACCAGATCGCCGAATACATCATCAGCGCCGGCGGCAAGCGCATCCGCCCGGTGCTGGTGCTGCTGCTGGCGAATGCCTACGGCTACCGCGGCACGGCGCACCATGAACTGGCGGCGGTGGTGGAGTTCATCCACACCGCGACCCTGCTGCACGACGACGTGGTCGACGAATCCTCGATGCGCCGTGGCCGCCAGACCGCCAATGCCCTGTTCGGCAACGCCGCCTCGGTGCTGGTCGGCGACTTCCTGTACTCGCGCTCCTTCCAGATGATGGTCGGCCTCGACAACATGCGCGTGATGCGCATCCTGTCCGACGCCACCAACGTGATCGCGGAAGGCGAAGTGCTGCAGCTGCTGAACATGCACGACCCGGACGTGACCGAGGAAAGCTACCTGAACGTGATCCGCTCCAAGACCGCCAAGCTTTTCGAGGCGGCGGCCGAGCTCGGCGCCCTGGTGGCCGGCGCGAACGACGAGCAGATCTCCGCGGCCGGCGAATACGGCCGCTCGCTGGGCACCGCCTTCCAGCTGATCGACGACGTGCTCGACTACGCGGGCGACGCCGCCGAGATCGGCAAGAACGTGGGCGACGACCTGCGCGAAGGCAAGCCGACCCTGCCCCTGATCTGGCTGATGGAACATGGCAGCAGCGAAGAACGCGAGCTGGTGCGCACCTGCATCGAACAGGGCGACGAACAGCATTTCGACGCCGTGCTGGCGGCCGTCACCTCGAGCGGCGCCCTGGCATATACCCGCACCCAGGCCGAGCAGGCGGCGCAGCGCGCGGCCCGCGCCATCGAGGCCTTGCCGGACACCGAATACAAACGCAGCCTCTTGCAGCTCTGCAGTTTCGCTGTTGACAGGAACCACTAAAGCGACTAAAGTAATGCCTTCCCGAGATGACAGAAATGCCATCTCAAACCGTCGGGGTGTAGCTTAGCCCGGTAGAGCGCTACGTTCGGGACGTAGAGGCCGGAGGTTCGAATCCTCTCACCCCGACCACGAATTCGCTTGTTCACGCGAGCACTTGCAAGGCCCATCGATCGATGGGCCTTGTTCGTTTCCGGGTCCATATTTTCTTCCCATGCCGCCGTCCGGCGCGCGCACTGCCGCCAACGTATCGGCAACACAACAATACGCGCCCGCAGTTCACAGAACTTAGCGACAAAAAGCCTGGCGATCCGGGCTTTTTCCGTTCCTTGCCAGTTCGCCATCGACACGGAGAGTTTTCGAGAGTATTTCTATTATTGCCGAATGGCATTAATTGCGCGCCAGCGCCTTTGCGAACCCACCTCGAACATCATCATGAAACTCTCGAACATGAAAGTAGGCACCATGCTCGGCACCGGCTTCGCCCTGGTCCTCGGGCTCTTGTGCGTCATCCTCGTCGGGGCCCTCTACGGCATGGCCGATATGCGCGGCAGCACGCGCCAGATTACGGACAACAACCTGCGCGTGGAACTGGCGAACGTCCTCATCGACACTATCCGCAACCGCGCGATCCAGGTCCGCAACATCGGCCTGCTGACCGATCCCGCGGCGATGGCGGCGCAGCAGCGCGCCATGAACGACGAAGCCGCCACCTACGCCAAGACCTGGAAGGAGCTGGCGCCCCTGTTCGACCAGCCCGGCGCCCTGCCCGAGGAAAAGGCCGCGCTGGCCCAGGTGGCGGCGGCCGAGGCGGCCGCCGTGCCGGTGCTGGCGAAGGCCACCCAGCTCGGCCTGGCCAACCAGAGCGAGGAAAGCACCCGGGTCCTGACCACCGAGCTGCAGGTGCTGCAGGACCAGTGGATCGCCGCCACCAATGCGCTGATCGTCCTGGAAGGCAGGCTCAACAAGGAAGCGGGCGAGGCTTCGCTGCTGGCCTATGAGCGGGCGCGTAACATGAGCATCGGCCTGAGCTGCCTGGCGCTGGTGGCCGGCGTGCTGGCCGCGGCCGCCATCACCCGCACCCTGCTGCGCCAGCTCGGCGGCGAGCCGCGCTATGCGGCCGAGGTGGCGGCGCGCATCGCCGCCGGCGACCTCGCCTCCCCGGTCGAGGTGAAGGCGGGCGACAGCACCAGCATGATGGCGGCCATGCAGGCCATGCGCGACAAGCTGGCCGGCATCGTCGTCCAGGTGCGCGGCGGCACCGACGCCATCGCGTCAAGCTCGGCCCAGGTCGCGGCCGGCAGCCAGGACCTGTCCTCGCGCACCGAGGAACAAGCCAGCTCGCTGGAAGAAACCGCCTCCTCGATGGAAGAGCTGACCGGCACCGTCAAGCAGAACGCCGACAACGCGCGCCAGGCCAACCTGATGGCCGATGCCGCTTCCAGCGTGGCCCAGAAAGGCGGCGCCGCCATCGGCGAAGTGATGGGCACGATGGCCGATATCAGCGCCTCGGCCAGCAAGATCCGCGACATCATCGGCGTGATCGACGGCATCGCCTTCCAGACCAACATCCTGGCGCTGAACGCCGCCGTGGAAGCGGCCCGCGCAGGCGAACAGGGCCGCGGCTTCGCCGTCGTCGCGACCGAGGTGCGCAACCTGGCCCAGCGCTCGGCCGGCGCCGCCAAGGAAATCAAGGGATTGATCGAAGACTCGACCAGCAAGGTCGAGAACGGCAGCCGGCAGGTGGACGCGGCCAGCGCCACCATCCTCGAGATCGTCGACAGCGTCAAGCGCGTGACCGACATCATGAGCGAGATCAGCGCCGCCAGCCTGGAGCAGACCGTGGGCATCGAGCAGATCAACCAGGCCATCGCCTCGATGGACCAGGTGACCCAGCAGAATGCCGCCCTGGTCGAGGAAGCGGCGGCCGCATCGGAAGCGATGCAGGTGCAGGCGGCGCGCCTGAGCGATGCGGTCAGCGTGTTCCGCCTCGACGGCACGCAGGCCGCGCCCGCCCCGGC
The DNA here is from genome assembly GCF_018119405.1 of Massilia sp. ST3. GTDB lineage: Bacteria > Pseudomonadota > Gammaproteobacteria > Burkholderiales > Burkholderiaceae_D > Telluria. The sequence goes on from NZ_JAGPWC010000013.1 coordinate 59,736, forward strand.
GGCCCCGCTTGCAAGCGCACGCTCGGGCCCGAAGGCCTTGTCCACCGCAAAGCCCGCGAAGCCACTGTACGCGGCCAGGTCCGCGCCCCAGCGCCAGGCGGCGGCCACCGCCGACGCCGACGGCTGGGAAACCTTCTGAATCCCCGCACGCCCGTGCAGCGATGCCGGGCGTGCATTTCCCTTGGACGCCACGCAAGCCCCGGTGTCCCCGCCCTGCCGCGGCGCCCCCCAACCGCCGCCTTTCTTAACTTACGCCAGAGTCCGCTCGTCCGCTCCCTCTACTGTATTGCTTGCTACCGCCTGATGCGCCTGCGACGGGACGTCAACGTAGCCCACCGATACGAAAGGAGAACTCCATGGCGAGTTTCGGAGTGGAAGCAATCCGGTACTTCAATCATGCGCGCGCCGCCGGCATCAGCACGGCGGGAGACCTGACCTACACCTTCAACCGCAGTAACGGCTTCGACGCGAAGCTGCGCTCCGCCGGCCACACGCGCTCGTTCTACTGGGCCAACACCGACGTCTGGGAAACCGACATCCGCGACCTCGACCAGGGCGGCGACGACCGCAACTGGGTCGACAACGTCGACCTGTTCTGGATCGAGACCCACGGCGGCCACGAAGCCAACGGCAACGCGCGCATGCTGTACGACACGGCGCGCACCAACTGGCGCACCTATTCCAACGGGTGGCAGCTGGGCGAGGACTGGAACAACGAGTGGGTGATGGCCTATTCCTGCGAGACGGTGGACCTGAACCGCGTCACCGGCCTGTGGAACATCTTCGCGCGCATGCACATCTACTGCGGCGCCTGGGGCAACATGTGGGACGGCATCACCACCGACGAGTGCGGCGAAGACGTGGCCGACAAGCTGACGGACGGCGACACCGTCTGCCACGCCTGGCACAACGGGGTCTCGGACTGGTGGGTCGACAACCATCCCATCACCGTGTGCGTCGGCGATGCGGCCACCTGGAACGGCGGCAATATTCGCTGGGACCGCTCCTACCTCAACCGCGACCACCTGTGGGGCGAAGGAAGCGTCGACCCCGACCTGGCGCCTGCCCAGCAGGCATGTCTCCTGTGGATGTGGACGGAGGGCTGACCATGAACGACCAACACCTGACCGACAGCCTGGCCAAGAGCCTGAGCGCGAGCCTGTCTTCGGCCCAGCCCGGCGCCACAGCCATCCCCGCGCGCGCCGACATCGTCGCGCTGCGCCAGCTCACCCGCGACGAGACCCGGGCGCGCATCAACCGCTTCCTGAACACGATCGAGGAAAGCGGCACCTGTCCCACCGACCGGGCCCACGTCCTCGATCGCGGCGACCGCAGCCTGGTCCACCTGCCGGAAGGCGCGCGCGCCACCGTCTACCATGCCTCGGGCGCGCTGGAATACCGTTCCGGCCTGGCGCCCTTCGCCGCGCCCTTCGAGCGCCTGGAGCAATCCGCCGTATTGGTGCGCCGCCTGGGCGAAGCCGCCGAGCGCCTGAAGCTGGCATCCTGGAGCGAACAAGGCGGCAGCCTCGCCTTCGAGCGCCTGTGGCAGACCAAGGCGCAGGGCGCGGACCGCGAGGAGCGCGTGTCGCAGCCGCTGCTGGTGCGCGCCACCGGGGCCTGGCGCCACGCAGTGGCAGGGATTCCCGTGCTGGGCGCGGCCTCGGCCGCGCTCACCCTGGCGGGCGACGGCCGTGTCGACGGGCTGTCGGTCAACGTGCGTCCGCTGCTGGGCGAGGTCCTGGACAGCGCTCCCATCATCGGGCAGGACCAGGCCATCCGCCAGGTCGTCGAACGCCTGATCGGCCTGCTCGGCCGCGCCAGGGATCCGTTGCCGGCGGACGTGATCGACTACGCTCTCATGCAGTTCGGCTACCTCGACACCGGCCGGCGCAAGTCCCAGCGCCTGCTGGCGCCGGCCTTCGTGGCCCAGATCGCGCTGCGCCACAAGCAGGAACGCCAGGCCTACGTGATTGCGGTGCACGCCACGGCCCGCCCTTACATGGAGCTGCCGCTGTACGGCGTCGACTCCGTGCTCACCGCGACGCGCGGCGAACACTGCAAGCCGGCCCTGGCTTGAGGCGCGGCCGCTGCGCCGCGGCTCAGGCTTCGGCGCAGCGGACCTCGTCAAGCAGCTTGCGGATCTCGGGCACGCATGAACCGCAGTTGCCGCCGGCGCGCACGCAGGCGGTGACGTCTCCCGAGGTCTTCAGGTCCTTGTCCCGTATCGCCAGCATGATGGTGTTGCGGCCCACGCCGAAGCAGGAGCAGACCGTGGGCCCCGGGTCCGGCCCCTGCTTGGGCGCGCGCGCCGCCAGCAGGGTCGCGCGCTCCATCGGGCCCAGCGCTTCCAGCTCGAACAGGCTGCCCAGCCAGGCGCGCGAGGGTAAATCCGGGCGGCGCGACACGAACAGGCAGGCCTGCAGGCGGCCCTCCAGCACCAGGGCCGCGCGCAGCATGCCTTCCGCCTTGTCCTCGTATTCGATCCAGTCGGCGTCCTCGCCCGCCCCCAGCAGGGCGCGGGCGCGCTCGGGCGAGACCGCTTCGCGCCCGCCCAGTTCGTAGCGCACGAAGCCGCTGCCGCGCACCAGCGTCCAGTTGGCGATACGCTCCAGTCCCAGCTCCTCGCGGCTGAGAATGAAGCCGTGCCAGGCCACGCCGAAGGGCTCCACCCGCACCGGGGTGTGCTTGAACTCCGGTTCGCCCGAGACCGGGTCGACGTCCGGGTTGACCAGGGCGCCGACGCGCGCATCCGACGCCGTCTGGCCGTTCCAGTGGATCGGCACGAACACCGAACCGCGCGCGATGCCGCCGCCATGGACCACGCGCGCCACCATCGCGCCCCAGGCGCTGCTCACGCGCGCCAGCTCGCCCTCGCGCACGCCGGCCAGCAGCGCATCGTGCGGATGCAGGTCGACGAAGGGTTCGGGCGCGTGCCCGGCCAGGCGCGGCGACTTGCCGGTGCGCGTCATCGTGTGCCACTGGTCGCGCAGGCGGCCGGTGTTCAGGGCCAGCGGGAACTCGCCGCCTGGCTTGCCCTTCGGCAGGCGTGGCGCGGTCGGGACGAAGCGCGCGCGCCCGCCCGGATGCGAGAAGCCGCCCTGCGCGAACATGCGCGCCGTCCCCGTCGTGCGGCTGGCCAGTGGCCACTGCACGGGCTCCAGCGCATCGTAGGCCAGGCGGTCCATGCCCACCAGCGGATCGAGGCGGAAGGCGCGCGGCAGCGCGTCCGGTGCATTGCGCCAGGCCGAGAGGCGCGCATGCTCGTCGAAGATCTCGTGCGCGCCGAGGTACTCGAAGCCGGCATAGCCCATGCGCTGGGCCACGCCGCACAACGCCTGCCAGTCGGCGCGCGCCTCGCCCGGCGCCGGCAGGAAGGCGCGCTGGCGCGAGATGCAGCGCTCGGAATTGGTGACCGTGCCGTCCTTCTCGCCCCAGGCCAGGGCCGGCAGCAGCACGTCGGCATAGGCGGCGGTGTCGGTGTCGCCCACCACGTCGGACACCACGACCAGTTCACAGGCGTCCAGTGCACGGCGCACCTGGTCGGCGTCGGGCAGGCTGACCACCGGGTTGGTGGCCATGATCCACACCGCCTTCACCGTGCCTGCTTCCACCGCGCGGAACAGGTCGACCGCCTTCAGGCCCTGTTTATCGGCGATGCGCGGCGCATCCCAGAAGCTGCGCACGGCCTCGCGGTGGGCGGCATTGTCGATGTCGAGGTGGGTCGCCAACATATTGGCCAGGCCGCCCACTTCGCGCCCGCCCATGGCGTTCGGCTGGCCGGTCAGCGAGAACGGGCCCATGCCCGGCTTGCCGATGCGGCCGGTCAGCAAATGGCAGTTGATGATGCTGTTGACCTTGTCGGTGCCGCTGCTGGACTGGTTCACGCCCATCGAAAAGGCGGTGACGGTTTTTTCCGTCGCGGCGAACAAGGCGTAGAACTCGCGCAGCAGCATGGGGTCGAGGCCGCAGGCGCGCGCCACCAGGTCGGGGTCCGCGCCCTCTTCGCCGGCCACGGCCAGCGCGCCTTCCAGGCCTTCGGTATGGGCCGCAACGAATCCCGTATCAACGACACCGTGACGCGCCAGATAGCTCAGCAGGCCGTTGAACAGCCAGACGTCGGTGCCCGGCTTGACCGGCAGATGCAGGTCGGCCAGCTCGCAAGTGGCGGTGCGGCGCGGGTCGACCACGACGATGCGCAGTTCCGGGCGCGCCTCCTTCGCCCTGGCAATGCGCTGGAACAGGGTCGGGTGGCACCAGGCGGCGTTCGAGCCGACCAGCACGATCAGGTCGGCTTCCTCGAAGTCCTCGTAGCAGCCGGGCACCACGTCCTCGCCGAAAGCGCGCTTGTGTCCCGCCACGGCGGAGGACATGCACAGGCGCGAGTTGGTGTCGATGTTGGCGCTGCCCACATAGCCCTTCATGAACTTGTTGGCGACGTAGTAGTCCTCGGTCAGCAGCTGGCCGGAGACGTAGAGCGCCACCGCGTCCGGTCCGTGCTCGGCGATGATGGCCGAAAAGCGCTGCGCCACCCGGTCGAGCGCCTCGTCCCATCCGGTTCGGCGCAGCCTGCCCTCCTCGCGGACGGCAGGATGCAGCAGGCGTCCGCCGAGGTCCAGGGTCTCGCCCAGGGCCGAGCCCTTGACGCACAAGCGGCCGCGGCTCGCCGGATGCAGGACGTCGCCTTCGATCAGCGCGCCGGCGCCGCCGGCCGGGGTGGCCTTGATGCCGCAACCCACGCCGCAGTAAGGACAGGTGGTGCGGACTGGTTTGAGGTGCATGTCCATCATGGATCCTTTAGGCCGCTTCGCACAGGGCCGGCCCGAACAGCAGCCGGTCGCGGAAGGCGCTGATGTCGGCGCGCCGCTGGATCAGCTCGAAGTACCAGGGACCGTCCGAGACGTCGCCATACAGCACGGCGCCGGTAACGCGGTTGTCCGCCAGCACCAGGCGCTTGTAGACGCCGGAACGGCGGTCGCGCAGCACCAGGTCTTCGCTGCCGGCGCCGCCGACGATGTCGCCGGCCGAGTACAAATCGATGCCGGTGACCTTCAGCTTGGTGGCGGTGGCCTGCTGCACGTAGCGGCGGTGGCCCAGGCCGGCCAGGTGGGCGGCGCAGACGCGCGCCTGGTCCCAGATCGGGGCCACCAGGCCGAAGGTGTTCTTGCGGTGCTGGACGCACTCGCCCACCGCGTAGATGCGCGGATCATAGGTCTGCAGGGTGTCGTCGACCACGATGGCGCGCTCGACGTGCAGGCCGGCTTCCTTCGCCAGCGCCACATTGGGACGCACGCCGGCCGCCATCACCACCAGGTCGGCCGCGCATTCACCGCCGTCGGCGAAGCGCACGCCCTCGACCCGTTCCTCACCCAGGATGGCGGCGGTCTGGCTGGAGAGCTGGATGCGCAAGCCGCGGCATTCCAGGGCGGCCTTCAGCAGCAGCGAGGCATCGCCGTCGAGCTGCTGGTTGAGCAGGCTGCCGGTCAGGTGCACCACGGTGACCTGCATCCCGCGTCGCAGCAGGCCGTTGGCCGCTTCCAGGCCCAGCAGGCCGCCGCCGATCACGACCGCGTGGCCGCCCGCGCGCGCGGCCCGCAGCATGGTCTCGACGTCGTCCAGGTCGCGGAATCCCACCACGCCGGGCAGTTGCGATCCCGGCACCGGCACGATGAAGGGCTGGGAGCCGGTGGCCAGCAGCAGGCGGTCGTAGGCGACCTCGCGGCCGCTCGCCGCGCGCACCCTGCGGCGCTGGCGGTCGATCGCCACCACCGGGTCGCCCGCGTGCAGGGCGATGCCCTGCTCCGCATACCATGCGCGGGTATGCAGCACGATGTCCTCGAAGGCCTTCTCGCCGGCCAGCACGGGCGAGAGCATGATGCGGTTGTAGTTCACCCGCGGCTCGGCGCCGAACACGGTGATGTCGTACATGCCAGGCGCAAGCGCCAGCAGCTCCTCGACGGTGCGCATGCCGGCCATGCCGTTGCCCACCACCACCAGTTTCTGTTTTACGCTGCGATCCATACCTTGCCCCCTTCGAGGCGCGCCGGGTAGCTGGCCACCGAGCGCTCGGGCGCTTCCAGGCATTCGCCGCTCTGCAGGTCGAAGTGCTGCTTGTAGATCGGCGAGGCGACCACGATGCGCTCGCCGATGCTGCCCACCAGGCCGCGCGAGAGCACGGCGGCTTCCGAGTTCGGATCGTAGTTATCGATCGCGAACACGCGCGGTTCCTGCTCGCCGAGGCGGAACACCGCCACCTGGCGGCCGTTCAGCAGCGCGGCCACGCCGGTGTCGGGGACGATCTCGTCGATGGCGCAGATGGCGGTCCAGTTGTCCAGTTGAAGATCACGGTGCATGGTAGTCCTCCTTCGAAATGTGCTTATGCTGCGCTGGCGATGGGAATGACGCGGCGGCGCTCGTCGGGGTCGGCCGGGCGGATCTGGCCGCGCTCCGGCACGAACACGACATTGCTGTCGCCCTGCTCGCTGTTGACGAAGTGGCGGAAGCGGCGGCGCACGGCCGGATCTAGGACGGCTTCCTTCCATTCGCAGGCATAGGTGTCGACCACGTGCCGCATCTGGGCCTCGAGCTCCTCGGCGATGCCCAGCTTGTCCTCGATCACGACCTGCTTCAGGTAATCCAGGCCGCCTTCGAGGTTCTCGCGCCACACGCTGGTGCGCTGCAGGCGCTCGGCGGTGCGCACGTAGAACATCAGGAAGCGGTCGATGTAGCGCACCACGGTGGCGTCGTCCAGGTCGGACGCAATCAGTTCCGCGTGGCGCGGCTTCATGCCGCCGTTGCCGCACACGTACAGGTTCCAGCCCTTGTCGGTGGCGATCAGGCCAACGTCCTTGCCCTGGGCTTCCGCGCATTCGCGGGTGCAGCCGGAGACGCCGAACTTGATCTTGTGCGGCGCGCGCAGGCCCTTGTAGCGGTTTTCCAGGGCGATGGCGAAGCCGACGCTGTCGCCCACGCCGTAGCGGCACCAGGTCGAGCCGACGCAGGACTTCACGGTGCGCAGCGACTTGCCGTAGGCGTGGCCGGATTCGAAGCCGGCCGCGATCAGCTCTTCCCAGATCGCGGGCAGCTGCTCCACGCGGGCGCCGAACAGGTCGACCCGCTGGCCGCCGGTGATCTTGGTGTACAGGCCGTACTTCTTGGCCACCTGCCCCACCGCGATCAGGCCGTCGGCGGTCACTTCGCCGCCCGGCATGCGCGGCACCACGGAATAGGTCCCGTCCTTCTGGATGTTGCCGAGGAAGTAGTCGTTCGAATCCTGCAGGCTGGCATGCTTGGGTTTCAACACGAAGTCGTTCCAGACCGAGGCCAGGATATTGGCCACGGTCGGCTTGCAGATGTCGCAGCCCAGGCCCTTGCCGTGGCGGGCCAAGAGCGCGCCGAAGCTCTGGATGCCTTCCACCCGCACCAGGTGGTAGAGCTCCTGGCGCGAATACGGAAAGTGCTCGCACAGGTGGTTGTTCACCGCCACGCCCAGCTTCTTCAGCTCCGCGTTCATCACCTGGGTCATGAGGGGGACGCAGCCGCCGCAGGCCGTACCGGCTTTCGTACAGCTCTTCAGGGCGCCGACCGTGGTGGCGCCGCCCGCCACCGCCTCGCACAGCGCGCCTTTCGAGACGTCGTTGCAGGAACAGATCTGGGCGCCGGCCGGGAGCTTGTCGACGCCGATGGCGGGACGCTCGAGACCGCCGCCGTCCGGCAGGATCAGGAACTCCGGCGCCTCGGGCAGCTCGATGCGGTTGAGCACCGTCTGCAGCAGCGAACCGTAGGAAGCGGCGTCGCCCACCAGCACCGCGCCCAGCAGGTACTTGCCGCACTCGGAGGTGACGATTTTCCTGTAGACCTGCTTGCGCTCGTCCAGGAACTGGTAGCTGCGGCAGCCCGGCGTGGCGCCATGGGCGTCGCCGATGCTGGCCACGTCCACGCCCATCAGTTTGAGCTTGGTGCTCATGTCGGCGCCGGCGAAGTCCGCGTCGGTGCCGAGGATGTGGCGCGCGGCCGTGCGCGCCATGTCGTAGCCCGGCGCCACCAGGCCGAACAGCTGGCCGTTCCACAGGGCGCACTCGCCGATCGCGTAGACATGCGGGTCGGTGGTCAGGCAGCGGTTGTCGATCACGATGCCGCCGCGCGAGCCGATCGCCAGCCCGGCCTTGCGCGCCAGTTCGTCGCGCGGACGGATGCCGGCCGAGAACACGATCATGTCCGTGTCCAGGTGGCTGCCGTCGGCGAACTGCATGCGGTGGGTGCCCTCCTCGCCGTCGACGATGGCGAGCGTGTTCTTCTGGGTGTGCACGCCCACGCCCAGCTCCTCGATCTTGGCGCGCAGCAGGCGCGCGCCCGGCTCGTCGACCTGCACCGCCATCAGGCGCGGCGCGAACTCCACCACGTGGGCGGCCAGGCCCAGGTCACGCAGCGCTTTCGCACATTCAAGGCCGAGCAGGCCGCCGCCCACCACCACGCCGGTGCGCGAGCGGGCCCCGCACTCCTGCATCGCTTCCAGGTCCTCGATGGTGCGGTAGACGAAGCAATCCTTGCGGTCCGCGCCCGGCACCGGCGGCACGAAGGGGTAGGAGCCGGTGGCCAGCACCAGCTTGTCGTAGGCCACCTGCTCGCCGTTCTCCAGGCTGACGCTGCGGGCGTCGCAGTCGACCGCGACGACCTTCGTGTTCAGGCGCAGGACCACATCCTCGCGCTCGAAGAAGCCCGGTTCGACCAGCGACAGCGCGTCCGCGCTCTTCCCGGCAAAGAATTCCGACAGGTGGACCCGGTCGTAGGCCGGGCGCGGCTCCTCGCCCAGCACCGTGATGCGCAGCCCAGGGCGCGCTTCCTTGGCCAGGGTTTCGACGAATTTGTGGCCCACCATGCCGTGGCCGATGACGACGATATGCATGTTCTACTCCTTTATGCTGCAAACTAAGCCGGGGTCGCGGCCGGTGCGCTGTCGGCGGCCGTCATGGTGAAGCGCGCGGCGATCGCGCAGATGCTCGAGGCCAGGACCAGCACGCTCAGGATCACCAGGGTCTGGCGCACGTCGCCCGTGCCTTTCATCAGGAAGCCGGCGGCCACCGCGCCGACGTTGCCGCCGGCGCCGACGATGCCGGCCACGCCGCCCAGGGCCTTGGGCGCCACGAAGGGCACCAGCGCGTAGGTCGCGCCGCAGGCCATGTGGGTGAACAGGCCGAAGACCAGCATGGCGATCACGGCGAAGGCGACGGCGTCGGCGTTGGCGAACCACAGCAGGCCCAGGCCCTCGCCGATCATCAGGACGAACAGCACCGTGATGCGGCTGTTCAGGGTGCCGGCGCGGGCGGCGCGGTCCGAGACCCAGCCGCCCAGGGCGCGGGCGAACAGGGCCAGCAGGCCGAAGCTGCCGGCGGCCAGGCCGGCCGCGCCCAGCGACAGGCCGTAGTGCTCGACGTAGTAGACGGCGGCGATGTTGTGGATGAAGATCTCGATGCCGAAGCAGGCGCCGTAGGTGACGAACAGCAGCCAGGCGCGGTGGTTGCGGCAGCCGGCCGCGAAGCTCGCCCAGCCGCCCTTGCTGGAACCTTCCGGCATCGCGCCGGCCTTGCGCAGGTCCTCGTAGTTACCATCCGGGCAATCCTGGGTGTAGCGCCAGTAGACGCAGGCCATCACGATCATCAGGACGCCCGGCACCACCAGCGCCACCCGCCAGCCCAGGGCCTCGTTTACGCCCAGCATCACCACGGCGCCCAGCAGCAGCGGCATCAGGGCCTGGGCCGCGCCGCCGCCCGCATTGCCCCAGCCGGCGGCGGCCGCGTTGGCGGTGCCGACGATCTTCGGGCTGAACATGACGGAGGTGTGGTACTGGGTGATCACGAAGCTGGCGCCGACCGCACCGATCCCCAGGCGGAACAGCAGGAAGCTTTCGTAGCTCTGCGCCATGGCCACCCCCAGCACCGGGATGGAACCCAGCAGCAGCAGGCCGGTATAGGTCTTGCGCGGGCCGAAGCGGTCGCACAGCGGGCCCACCAGCAGGCGCACGAAGATGGTGATGGCGACGGCGGCGATGTTGATGTTGGCGATCTGTTCCATCGACAGCCCGAATTCGCCCTTGATCACCGGCATCAGCGGTGCGCAGGCGAACCAGGCGAAGAAGCAGACGAAGAAGGCCACCCAGGTCAGGTGGAAGGCGCGCATCGGCGCGCCGGTGAACGAGAAGAGCGTGATGCTGTCCGCTTTGCTGGCCATGTTTCTTCCTTTGAAAACAAAAAGGCGTCCGCGCTGTCTGCCGGAAGGCAGCAGCCGCGGACGCCGTTGTCCAGTGCCGGCCCCTCGTTAGGCCGGCGGTGAAATACCGTGGATCGCCATTGATCCTGTCAGGTGTATGAGCAAGAGCCGTGCCACATTGGCCACAGAGGGGAACGCCCGGATACCTTCACCGATGGCGCTACATTGCAGTGCACCATTCCCCAGAATGATGCACGGGCGTGCGTCTTTACAGCGCCTGGCGCGTGCGCACGCGGCCTGCGGCGGCATACCCGGCCGGATCGGCGCCGTCCCAGGGCACGCCGTCGATGAGGATCGAGCTGCGCATCTCGCCGGACGGCAGCGGCGTGCCGCTCTGCGCCGCCGCCGCGCGGTACAGGTCGATGCGGTTGACCGCGCGCGCCACCGCCGCGTAGTCCGGATCGCTCGTCAACAGGCCCCAGCGCCGCTGCTGGGTCATGAACCACATCCCGTCCGACAGCCAGGGGAAGCTCGTCTCGCCGTCCGCAAAGAAGCGCAAGCCGTTGTGGCCGCGCCAGTGACCGCCCTCCGCATGGCGTCCGGCCAGGCAGTAGGCCAGCAGCTCGCGGCCGGCGTTGACATAGGCCGGGCTGGCCAGCGCCTCGGCCGCCGCCTCGCGGTTGGCGCGCGCCGCGTCCAGCCAGCGCGCGGCCTCCAGCAGGGCCGCGACCATGGCGCGGCAGGCGTGCGGATGGGTGTCGGCGAAATCGGCGCGCGTGCCCAGCACCTTGCCGGGGTGGTTCGGCCAGATCCGTTCGCTGGACGCGGCCAGGATCCCCGTGCCCTCGCGCAGTGCGCGCTGGCCCCAGGGCTCGCCGGCGCAGAAGCCGTCCATGTGCCCGGCCGCGAGGCTGGACGCCATCTGGCCCGGGGGCACGGTCACCACCCGGCAGTCGGCGACCGGGTCGATGCCGGCGGCCGCCAGCCAGTAGTACAGGAACAGCGCGTGGTTCCCGGTCGGGAAGGTGTGCGCCAGGGTCAGGCGGCGGCGCTCCTCGTGCAGCAGCCGCTCCAGCAGGGCCGGGTCGTGCGCGAAGGCGGCCAGGCGGCGCGAGAGCGTGATGTTCTGGCCGTTCTGGTTCAGGTTCATCAGCACCGCCATCGGCTGCTGCCGGCTGCCGATGCCCAGGTGGACGCCGTACAGCAGCCCATACAGCACGTGGGCCGCATCCAGCTCCCCGCCCAGCAGGCGCTCGCGCATGCCGGTCCAGGACAGTTCGCGGCTGAGCCGGAACTTCACGCCGTGCTTCTCGTCCAGCCCCAGCACCGAGGCCATCACCACCGGCGCGCAGTCGGCCAGCGGCATGAAGCCGATCCGGATCGTGTCGATCTCGGGCTTGTCCGATCCGGCGGCCCATGCGCCGCCACCTGGCAGGTTCATTGTTTTCCTTTCCCCGCAGGCGTTCAGCCCAGCAGGTCTTCCACGTCGAGGATGCGCTGCGCGATCTCCGCCAGCTTCATGTTCTTGTTCATCGCCAGGCTGCGCAGGCGCTGGTAGGCCTGCTCCTCGCTCAGCGCATGGCGCGTCATCAGGAGGCCCTTGGCGCGGTCCACCAGCTTGCGCTCGGCCAGCTTGCGGCGCGTGTCGGACAGTTCGCCCAGCAGCTGCTGTTCGCGCCGGAAGCGCGCCAGCGCCACGTCCAGCACCGGCTTGACCCGCTCCGGCTGCAGCCCCGCCACGATGTAGGCCGAGACCCCGGCGGCCATCGCCGCATCCATGCTGGCCGGGGCGTCGTCCTCGGTGAACAGGACGATCGGACGGCGCTCGTCGCGGGTGGCGATCACGATGTGCTCGAGGATGTCGCGCGCATCGAGCTCGCTGTCGGCGATGATCAGGTCCGGCTGCAGCTGGGCGATGCGCTCGGGCAGGAAAACGTCGGCCGGCAGCGAGGCGACCAGGTCGTAGCCCGATTCCAGCAGGCCGATGCGCAGCGCGGCGCTGCGCCGGGCCTGCTCGGCATGGCGCGCGTCCGGGTCGGCGCCGGGGGCGGTGGCGGGAAGCACGACGACGATACGCAGGTGAGGTGAAGCACGGTCTGGCGATTTCATGCCGAACAGTCATGCAAGATTCGCACCACCTTGATTCTTGGAATGAAAGGATGCCCTTCTTATTCACGCGCCGTGTGGCAAGACATTCGCGCAACACATATCTGGAGCAGGGTCAGCGCAACAATTATTCATTTCATGTATCGCTGGGATCACGAATCTAAAGTTTGTTTATGACGAATCCCGTTCTATACTGCAACGCAACATCGCAGTATTTACCGGAGAATCCCCATGACCGCTACCACCAACTTCTTTACCGCCGCCCTGTCCGCCATCCGTAGCTTTTCGCAAGAACTCTACGCCGCCCACGGCGGCTGGGCGCCTTCGGTGCGAGGCTAACTTCATGAGCCCGCTCGAATACCTCAGCGTCGCCCTGGCCGTGCTGGTCATTGCGGGCCGTGTCGCCATGTTCCTGCCGCGCCCGCCGAAAGGCCCGTACAAAGCCGTCTGAGCGTCTGCCGCCTGCGCTGCGGCGCAACACGGCATCCTCTCCAGCGCCGGTCATACATACGTGTGATCGGCGTTTGTCTTTACGGCAAAAAAACCATCGTGGTTTGACCCGCTGCAAGCAGTGGCTGAGCTAGAATGCACTCGCCTTACCGGGCAAGACTGCGTTCACCTCTACTTACCACTATCACGATGCGACCACCCTTCTTCCCCACGATCCTCGCGGCGCTGATCGCGCTGCCGGCGGCGGCCTCCACGCCCATCACCCTCGACCAGGCCATGGACCATCCGGACTGGATCGGCACGCCGGTGGAAGCCGCATGGTGGAGCTGGGACGGCAAGCAGGTCTACTACAAGCAGAAGCGCACCGGCTCGCCGCTGCGCGACACCTTCCAGGCCGGCGCCAAGCCGCGCCTGGTGGCGGACACCGAACTGGGCAAGATCGACAGCCCGGACGTCTCGTATAACCCGGACCACAGCCGCATGCTGGTGCTGCGCAACGGCGACCTGTTCGAGCGCAACCTGAAGAACGGCGAGCTGGCCCAGATCACGCGCGGCGCCGGCAAGGTCGACGCCGCGCAGTTCGCCGCCGACGGCCGCGGCGTGCAGTACCGCGTCGGCAACGACTGGTACCAGTGGGACCGCGCCAGCAAGCTCGCCGGCCCGGCCGCCCTGCCGCGCGCCGCCAAGGACCCTGCGGCCAGCGACGACGACGCGCTGCGCGCCATGCAGCTGCGCTTGATCGCCACCCTCAAGCGCCAGAAGGACGAGCGCGACACCATGCGCCTGCGCACCGAGGAACTGCGCCGCATCGACCCGAGCATGGCCCCGGCCCCGGTCTACCTCGGCGACAAGGTCGAGATCGAAAGCAGCAGCCTGTCGCCGGACGGCCGCTGGCTGATCGTCGCCACCGCGCCCAAAGGCGGCGACAAGGGCCGCGTCGGCAAGATGCCGCGCTACGTGACCGAGTCGGGCTACGAGGAATTCGACGACCAGCGCACCCGCGTGGGACGCAACCAGCCGGCCGGCCATGCACTGAAGCTGGTCGACCTGCGCACCAACAAGGTGCAGGACCTCTCCTTCGACGTGCTGCCGGGCGTGGACCAGGACCCGCTGGCCGCGCTGCGCGCCGCCGCCAAGCTCGATCCGCTGAAAGGCAAGCGCGCGGTGCGCGTGATCGACGGCGCCGAGGCGGTGTCGTGGAGCGCCAACGGCGCCGGCGTGGCCGTCATGTTGCGCTCGGTCGACAACAAGGATCGCTGGATCGCCACCGTCGACCTGGCGGGCGCCAGGCTCAAGCCGCTGCACCGCCTGACCGACGGCGCCTGGGTCAACTACGACAACAACGAGTTCGGCTGGCTGCCGGACAACCGCACGCTGTGGTTCCTGTCCGAGGAAAGCGGCTATTCGCACCTGTACACGGCCGACGCCGCGACCGGGAGCACCCGTGCACTGACCCAGGGCAAGTGGGAAGCCTCGGACGTGCGCTGGACCCGCGACGGCGGCACCGCCTACGTGATGTGCAACCGCGCCAATCCGGGCGACTACGAAGTCTGCGCCGTCAACGGCAAGACCGGCGCCGTGCGCGAAGTGACCCAGCTCGACGGCGTGGAACGCTTCCGCCTGTCGCCGGATGAAAGCAAGCTGCTGCTGCACTGGTCGGCCAGCTACACCCCGGTGCAGATCGCGACCGTCGCGGCCTCGGGCGGCGCCGCCACCAAGCTGACCGACACCCGCAGCGCGGACTACAAGGCGCGCACCTGGATCGAGCCGCAGTACGTGGCCGTGCCCTCGAGCGCCGGCGGCGACCCGGTCTGGGCCAAGCTGTACCGCCCGGCCCAGCTGGAAGCGGGCAAGAAGTACCCGGTCGTGATGTTCGTGCACGGCGCCGGCTACCTGCAGAACGTCAGCAAGCGCTACCCGAACTACTTCCGTGAACAGATGTTCCACAACCTGCTGGTGCAGAAGGGCTACGTGGTGCTGGACATGGACTACCGCGCCTCGAAGGGCTACGGCGCCAAGTGGCGCAACGCGATCTACCGCCAGATGGGCACCCCGGAACTGCAGGACTACATCGACGGCGTCAACTACATGGTCAAGGAGCACCAGGGCGACGCCGCCAACGTCGGCGTCTACGGCGGCAGCTACGGCGGCTTCATGACCTTCATGGCCCTGATGCGCGCCCCCGAGGTGTTCAAGTCCGGCGCCGCGCTGCGCCCGGTGACCGACTGGACCACCTACAACCACGAGTACACCGCCAACATCCTGAACACCCCGGACGTCGACCCGCAGGCCTACAAGGTCTCGTCGCCGATCGAGTACGCCGAGAACCTCAAGGGCCACCTCCTGATCTCGCACGGCATGATCGACGACAACGTGTTCTACCAGGACTCGGTGCGCATGGCCCAGCGCCTGATCGAACTCAAGAAGGACAACTGGGAGCTGGCCAGCTACCCGCTGGAGCGCCACGCCTACGTGCAGCCGGAAGCCTGGTTCGACCAGTACCGCCGCATCTACAAGCTGTTCGAGCGCACGCTCAAGCAGTAACGCGGTAAGATGAAAGGCGCCCTCGAGGCGCCTTTTTCGTTTATACGGGTAGAGATGATGGTGCGTGGTTTGCTGAGAAACTTGGGTTCCGGCCTTCGCCGGAACGACGTGCGAACGGAGCGGGCCGATGTGGCGCCATCGGCCTGCGGCTTGGAAACGTCGTTCCGGCGAAGGCCGGAACCCAAGTTCTACTTCCTCACCCTCGTCCTTCTTTCCTCCCTGGCCCACGCCCAGTCCCTCCCCGAAGGCGCAAAACTCGACTGGCAACGCGTGCTCGACGCCCGCTACGGCGACGATCCCAAGGCCAGGCCCGACACCCCTGCACAACCCAAGTCCGCGCCGCCTGCCGGCCGTGCCAAGCCGGTCCCGGTCCAGGGCGCCATCGCCACCGTCTGGATCGAAGGCGCCGGCCCGGCCTCTGCAGGCGACAAGGTCCCGGTCACCTTCGGCCAGGTCTTCGCCCCCGGCGTGGTGGAACGCGGAGCGCGCCTGGCGGGCCGCCTGGCGGATGGGGGCAGCGTGCCGCTGCAGGTCGACGTCAAGGCCAGCCACCCCGACGGCTCGCTGCGCCACGCCGTCATCTCGGGCATCGTGCCCGCGCCCGGCAACAAGCCGGTCGCGCTTGGCCTGGTACACGGCGACAAGGCGCCCGCCGCAAGCGACCCCAAAGGCGATGCCACCCCGGCCGCCCTGCTGCGCGCCGGCCTGACGGCCAGCGTCAAGACCATGGTCGAGGGCCGTCCCTATGGCGCCTCGCTCGACAAGCTGCTGGCGGGCCCCAGGCCCCAGGCCTGGCTGGCCGGCCCGGTCGCCCACGAATGGCTGCTGTCCACGCCCCTGCTCGGCCCCGGCGGCGAAGCGCACCCGCACCTGGCGGCGCGCTTCGCCGTGCGCTGGTTCCCGGGCCTGGGCCGGGCGCGCGTGGACGTCGCGCTGGAGAACAACTGGGCCTTCGAGCCGGCGCCCCGCAACATCGTCTACGACGTCCAGGTCGAGGTCGGCGGCACGCCGGTCTACACCAGGGAGGGGCTCGAGCATTACCACCACGCGCGCTGGCGCAAGACCTTCTGGTGGGGCGGCGAAGCGGCCGTCCACGTACGCCACGATCCCGGCTACCTGATCGACACGCGCGCGCTGCCCAACTACGACCGCGGCGTGCAGGTCGACGGCCGCACCCTCGACAAGATGGTGGCGGCATGGAAGGGGCCGAAGACCGAGCCGATGGGCGTCGGCCAGGCCATGCGCGCCATGCCGACCACCGGCGGGCGCCCCGACATCGGGCTGCTGCCCGGATGGGCCGCCATGTACCTGCTGGGCATGGACCGGCGCGCCGGCGAAATCACCTTCGCCACCGCCGACCTGGCCGGCAGCTGGTCCATCCACTACCGCGACCGCCGTAGCGGCCTGCCGGTCAGCCTGATCGACTATCCCTACATGACCCTGATGGGCACGCCCAAGGACACGCGCAACCCGGCCACCGGCAAGTCCGAAGCCTTCCCGGAGTGCGCCCGTCCCGACGCCTGCAAGACGCCGAACCGGCAGGACGTCTCGCACCAGCCGAACTTCGCCTACCTGCCCTACCTCCTGGCCGGCGACCACTACTACCTGGAAGAGCTGCAGTTCTGGGCCATGTACAGCGTCTTCAATTCGAACCCGGCCTACCGCGAGCATGCCAAGGGCCTGCTCAAGCCGGAGCAGGTGCGCGGCCAGGCCTGGGGCCTGCGCACGCTGGCGGAAGCGGCCTACATCACGCCGGACGGGCATCCGCTCAAGAAGGATTTGCTGCGCATCCTGGACAGCAACCTGGACTGGTACAACGCGGAATACCCGCGCAACCCGCAGGCCAACAGCTTGCACGTGATCGTCAACGGCTACGCCGCCACCTACCAGCGCAAGACCGCGCTGGCGCCGTGGATGGACGACTTCTTCACCTCGGCCATCGGCCACATCGCGGAGCTGGGCTTCACCAAGGCGCGCCCGCTGCTGGCCTGGAAAGCCAGGTTCCCGGTGCTGCGCATGACGGGCGAAGGCAGCTGCTGGATCACCGCCGCGATGTACAACCTGACGGTGCGCGACAGCGCCACCAGTCCCTATTACCGGACCATCGGCGAAGCCTTCCGCGCCAGCCATGCGCCGGAGATCAAGGACCTGGAATGCGGCGGCGGCGCGATGGCCGCGGCCCTGAAGCTCAAGCCGGATGAAATGACCGGCTATTCGAGCGAAGAAACCGGCTTCCCGTCGAACATGCAGCCGGCCCTGGCCTACGCCGCCGACGTCCTCGGCGAAGAAGGCCGGCGCGCCTGGCGCAAGTTCATGGCGCGCAGCGTCAAGCCGGACTACGGCGCCGGCCCGCAGTTCGCGATCGTGCCGCGCACGGGCGCGGACGACGCCGACAAATAAATCGGCTCAGCCCTACGGCCCGAGGAAATCGAGCAGGGTCAGCGCCACCACCTTGGTGGCCTTGCGCAGGTCGTCCAGCTGCAGGCGCTCGTCGGCCTTCTTGGCGTTCGATTCCGGCACCGTGCGCGGCCCGGCGCCATACAGCACCGCCGGGATGCCGCGCTCGCCGTACAGGCGCGCATCGGCGTACAGCGGCGTGCCCTGGGCCGTGATCTCTTCCTTGAATACCTCGCGGCCGTGCCGCTGCAGGCTCGCCACCAGCTGCTCGGAACCCGGCAGCGGGCGCAGCGCGTGCGACAGCAGCAGGCGCCGGATCTCGAGCCGGATGCCGGGCAGATCGCGCACCGCGTCCTCGATCAGCGCCCTCACCCCGGCTTCGACCGCCACCGGGTCTTCTTCCGGAATCATGCGCCGGTCCATCTTCATCACCACCTTGCCCGGCACCACATTGGTATTGGTGCCGCCGTCGATGCGGCCCACCAGCATGGTCGGCGAATCTATGCCCGGCACCTTGCTCTTGATCTTCTTCAGTTCCGGAAGCTGGCCGTAGATCGCGTTCAGGATGCGGGTCGCGGCCTGCAGCGCGTCGACCGCCGTTTCCGGCATCGCGCCGTGGCCGGCCTTGCCGTGCACCGTGATCTCGAGCTGCAGGCAGGCGTTGTGGGCGGTGACGATGTTGTAGGCGAAGCCGGCGGCGATCACGTAGTCCGGCTTGGTCAGCCCCCGCTCGAGCAGCCAGCCCGGCCCCAGCAGGCCGCCGAATTCCTCGTCGTAGGTGAAGTGCAGCTCCAGCGCCCCTTTCAAGGGCACGCCCAGGGCCTCCAGCGCGCGCACCGCGTACACGTAGGTGGCGAAGTCGCTCTTCGAGACCGCCGCCGCGCGTCCGTACAGGACGCCGTCCTCGACCACCGCGCCGTAGGGCGGTCTGGTCCAGCCCTCGCCCGGCGGCACCACGTCGCCGTGGGCGTTCAGGGCCAGGGTCGGGCCGCCCGCGCCATAGGGCCTGCGCACGATCAGGTTGGTGATGCTCTCCATGCCGTAGTCGCGCACCTGCTGTTCCGGCACCGCATGCTGCTCGGCCTGCCAGCCGAAGGCGCCCAGCATGGCGGCCACCTGCTCCGCATGCGGCGCATTGTTGCCCGGCGGGGTATCGGTTGGAATGCGCACCACCTGCTGGAGGAAGCCGACTTCCTCGTCGAAGTGGGCGTCGATCCATTGCAGCAGGCGTTCCTGCAGTTGCGTGTCCATTAGTTGTTCCCTGTCTTGGCGCCGGTTTCGAACCACGCCGCGACCTGGGCGCGTTCGGCATCGGTCATGTTGGTGAGGTTCGCCAGCGGCATCGCCTTGGTCTGCACCGTCTGCTGGTAGATGCGCGCGGCGTTCTGGTGGATGAGTTCCGGGGTGTGCAGCATGACGCCGGCGGGCGCCGCGGCGAAGCCCGGCTGGGTGGGCTGCTGCGCATGGCAGGCCACGCAGCGCTGGTCGACGATGGTGCGCACGGCGGCGAACTGCGCCTTTACGTCGGCCTGCGCAGCTCCCTGCACCGGCGCTTCCGGCGCGAGCGCCACGGCCAGGCCGAGCAGCAGCGCGACGCCCGCCGCCGGATACTTCCATTCGACGCGGCCCTTGTGGCGCAGGTTGAAGAAGTGGCGAATCAGCACGCCGGCCAGCATGATCACGCCCAGCACCGCCCAGGCATGCTCGTGGCGGTAGGTCATGGCGTAGTGGTTGCTGATCATGATGAACAGCACCGGCAAGGTGAAGTAATTGTTGTGGACGCTGCGCTGCTTGGCCCGGATGCCGTAGGCCGGATCGGGCTTCTGGCCGGCCAGCATGGCGTTCACCATCTTGCGCTGGCCGGGGATGATCACCATCGCCACGTTGGCCACCATCATGGTGCCGATCATCGCGCCCACATGCAGGTAGGCGGCGCGGCCGCTCAGCAAATGGGTCAGCACCCAGCTCGACGCGAGCAGGAACAGGAAGATCAGCACGCCCACCGGCAGGTCGCGCTTGCCCAGCGGCGAGCGGCACAGCAGGTCGTAGACGATCCAGCCCAGCACCAGGCTGCCCAGGCCGATGCCCACCGCCTGCCAGCTCGACAAATCGGCCACGCTGCGGTCGACCATCATGGCCTGGGCGTTGAAGTAATAGACGATGAACAGCAGCGCGAAGCCGGACAGCCAGGTCGAATAGGCTTCCCACTTGAACCAGTGCAGTTCCTTCGGCAGCTCGGCGGGTGCCACCAGGTATTTTTGCGGGTTGTAGAAGCCGCCGCCGTGCACGGCCCAGAGCTCGCCCGACACGCCCTTGTTCGCCAGCTCGGAGCCGGGCGCCGGCGGGCGGATGGTGTTGTCGAGCCAGACGAAATAGAAGGAAGCGCCGATCCAGGCGATGCCGGTGATGATGTGCAGCCAGCGCACGAGCAGGTTCAGCCACTCGAGGGCATAGGGTGTCAAATAGCCGAACACGTCCATAGAGCTTCCTGGTGATGGAATGCTTCGACAATAAACCGATTCCACAACAGCAACATGAAAACTAGCGTATATTCGACATATCCATCTTGATATACGCAACGATGTCCAGCCTGCCCCAGCACCTCGACCTGCACCTGATCCGCATCCTGTATCTGCTGCTGGTCGAAAAGAACGTGTCGCGCGTGGCGCTCAAGCTGAACCAGCCGCAGCCCTCGATCTCGGCCTCTCTGCGCAAGCTGCGCGAGCTCACCGGCGACCCGCTGCTGGTGCGCGGCGCGCGGGGCATGGTGCCCACCCAGCACGGCGAAAGCCTGTTGAACCCGGCCAAGCGCATCCTCGACGAAGCCGAGGGCCTGTTCGTCAGGAAGTCGCCCTTCGTGCCCGAGCAGGCGGCGCGCACCTTCCACATCGCCGCCCCCGACTACCTCGACATCCAGTTCCTGCCCAACGTGGTGGCCGCGCTGCGCCGCAATTCGCCCAACAGCAAGGTGGTGATCCACAGCCTGGGCCCGGGCCTGGACTACCTGCGCATGCTGTCGGACGGCGAGATGGACCTGGTGATCGCCAACTGGGACGAGCCGCCGCCCCACCTGCACATCTCCAAGCTGTTCGAAGATCCGATCACCTGCGTGATGCGCGCCGACAGCCCCTACGCGCGGCGCACGGCGTTCGACGCGATGACGGTCGAGGACTACCTGAGCCTGCCCCACGTCGCCCCGACCCAGATGCTGCCGGGCTACCATGGGGTGATCGACGCCTTCCTGGAGCGGCAAGGCATGCAGCGCAAGGTGGCCGTCGAGTCGCCCTACTTCGGCGTGATCCCGTATATGCTGACCCAGAGCGACCTGGTGCTGACGACGGGGCGCCAGTTCATCCGCTTCTACGAAAAGACCCTGCCCCTGAAGAGCTTCACGGTGCCGATCAAGTTCCCGCCGATGCGCTTCTACCAGCTGTGGCACCAGCGCGTGCACCAGTCGACCGAGCACAAGTGGCTGCGCGACCAGGTCAGCAGCGCGGCGCGGGCCCTGGTGCCGGCGCCCGTGCCAAAATAGGAGCTATGCGTTACGGCATATGAAAGGCGGGACTTGCAGGATTTATCATCCAGTGCTCGAACGACGGACAGCCATGACCACACTCACCGAACTCAATGCCTGCGATGCGCCCGTTTTCGTCGAGCGCCTGCGCGGCATCTACGAACACTCTCCCTGGATCGCGGAGCGGGCCGCCGTCCGCCGGCCCTTCGCCAGCCTGGCCGCGCTCAAGCTGGCCCTGCAGGCCGTGGTCACCGAAGCGGCCCAGGACGAGCAGCTGGCGCTGCTGCGCGCCCACCCCGAACTGGCCGGCAAGGCGGCGGTCGCCGGCGAACTGACGGCCGAATCGACCAGCGAGCAGGCCAGCTCGGGCCTGAACCGCTGCACGCCCGAGGAATACACGGCGCTGCAGGACCTGAACGCCCAGTACAACGCGAAATTCGGCTTCCCCTTCATCCTGGCGGTCAAAGGACCGACGGGACGCGGGCTCACGCGGCGCGCCGTGATCGAAACCTTCGCGCGGCGCCTGAAGAACCAGCCCGCCGACGAGCAGCGCGAGTGCCTGCGCCAGGTACACCGCATCGCCGAGATCCGCCTCAAGGAGCTGCTGGGCGTGGAGCAGGCCTTCGGTCCGCAAGTGATGGAATGGGCCGAAACCCTGGGCGCCATCAGCGACAGCGATACCGATCTCACTTGCGCCTACATGACGCCGGCCCACCGGGCCACGGCCGCGCAGATCATGGAGTGGATGCGCGCCGCCGGCATGGACGCTCGGATCGACGCGGTCGGCAACGTGGTCGGGCGCTATGCCTGCGCCGATGACCACGCGAAGACGCTCATCACCGGCTCGCACTACGACACGGTGCGCAACGGCGGCAAGTACGACGGCCGGCTCGGCATCCTGCTGCCCATTGCCCTGGCGCGCCACCTGAACGAGCGCGGCGAGCGCCTGCCCTTCCACCTGGAAGTGATCGGCTTCGCCGAGGAGGAAGGGGTGCGCTTCCGCAGTACCTTCCTGGGCAGCAGCGCGGTCACGGGCAGCTTCGACCCTGCCCTGCTGGAGCAGGAAGACGCGGACGGCGTCAGCATGCGCGCGGCCCTCGCGGCGGCGGGCCACGACCTGGCCGCCATTCCTGCCATCGCGCGCGACCCGGCCTCGCTGCTCGGCTTCGTCGAGGTCCACATCGAACAGGGACCGGTGCTGCTGGAGCGCGGCCTGCCGCTGGGCGTGGTGACGGCCATCGCCGGCAGCTCGCGCTACCTGGTCGAGCTGGCCGGCGTGGCCAGCCACGCCGGCACCACGCCGATGGGCATGCGCCGCGATGCGGCGGCGGCGGCAGCCGAGATCGTGCTGCTGGTCGAGCAGCGCTGCGCCGGGCGCGGCGCCCTGGTTGGCACGGTTGGCCAGCTCGAGGTGCCCGCCGGATCGGTCAACGTGGTGCCGGGCGCCTGCCGCCTGTCGCTCGACATCCGCGCGCCCGACGACGCCCAGCGCCTGGCGGCGGTCGACGACATCCTGGCCGGCATCAGCGCCATCTGCGCGCGCCGCGGCATCGAAGAACGATTGTGGAAGCTGGTGGAAGCCGAGGCCGTGCCCTGCGCCCCGCGCCTGATGGACGGGCTGGGCGAAGCGCTAGTGCGCGCCGGCCTGCCGCGCTTCGACCTGCCTTCCGGCGCCGGCCACGACGCCATGCGCATGGCCCAGGTGACCGAGGTGGCGATGCTGTTCACGCGCTGCGGCAACGGCGGCATCAGCCATAATCCGCTCGAGACCATGACGGCCGACGACGCCGAGATCGCGGGCCAGGTGCTGCTCGACTTCCTGCGCCGCCTGGCCTGAACCTATCCCTTATTCGACAGGACCAAGCATGAGCTACGATTCCCAGAACCCGTTCGCCAAAATCCTGCGCGGCGAGCTGCCCTGCGTGAAGGTCTACGAAGACGACATGACGCTGGCGATGATGGACATCATGCCGCAGGCCGAAGGCCATGTGCTGGTGCTGCCGAAGGAAGGCGCGGCCGAGATCTTCGCGCTGTCGCCGGAGAGCGCGGCGGCCTGCATGCGCACCACGCAAAGGATCGCGGCGGCGGTGAAGGCGGCCTTGAATCCGCCGGGCGTGATGATCGCCCAGTTCAATGGACGCGCGGCCGGCCAGACCGTACCGCACGTGCACTTCCACATCGTGCCGCGCCTCGATGCCGCGCCCCTGCGGCCCCATGCCGTCGAGCAGGCGGACATGGAGCAGCTGCGCGCGCTGGCTGCGCGCATCGCGGCCGCCCTGCCCGGCGCGGACTGAGACCGCCTGGACTTAGCGGCGGCGGCGCAGCGCGGCCAGGCCGCCGAGGCCCGCCAGCAGCAGCAGGCCGGTGGCCGGCTCCGGCACTTCGGCCGGGGCGCCGTCCAGGCTGACCTTCACCTGGGCGTTGACGATGTCGTAGACGAATACCTCGGAGTGGAACAGGTAGAACGACAGCGTCGCGTCGGTGAAACCGTTGAAGCCGGCCGGCACGCGGAAATCGTGGAACGCATTGCTGCTGCCCGGGTTCATGCGCAGCACGAAGGACAGGTTGTGCTGGCCGTCCGGCGCGGCTCCGGCGGTGGCGATCAGCTCGTCGACAGGATTGCCGCTCATCCACGGATCGTTGTCGTCGGTGACCTGGATGCTGCCCACGCCCCAGGACGGCACGGCCGCACTCAAGGCCGCCGAGCCTTGCAGCTTGAACTCCTGGGTGGCATAGGTCGCCCAGCGGAAGGGGTCGCCGGCGTAGGAAGTGGCAACCGCGTCGGTGTCGAAGCTGAACGAGCCGGAGAACTGCTCGCCCGCCTTGACGAGATCCAGGAACACGGGTTCCGGCGACGTTGCGCCCCCGAACGAAGCGCGCACCGGGGCCCCGAACACGCCGGAGAAGTTATAAGTGATCACCGTCGCTTGCGCCGAAGCGGAAGCGAGGACCAGTGCCAAGGCAGGAAGAAGTTTCATCGCTGTACATACTGATTAAAAAAAACATAATGTATGGTTGGGCTGATCTTTTGTCAAAAAGAAAAGTTACTTTTCTTTAAGTTAACGGCATTTCATGCGATTTGGGTTCGGGTATGTTGGGCCGGCGCGTCAGCGCAAGTCGCCGGTCTCGAAGTAGACGCTGCCGATGACCGGCGCCCCGCGGCCGAGCGCGGCCTCGGGATTCCCCAAACCTTGCTTGCGGATCGTGATCGGCGCGGCCACCGGTGCGGCAAGCTTCACGATGTGGTCGTAGTCGGGCCGGCTGTCCAGGCGCTTGAACAGGTACTTCCCTACCGGCAGATATTCGGCCTCGGCACGCTGGCGCATGGCCGGGTCGAGACGGTGGAAGTAGACGACCTTCTCGACCACGAACCGGGCGCCCGCATACAGGCGCTGGCCGCCGCGCTCGAAGTGGCCGCTGTAGACATCGGCGCCGAAGCCGCGCAGCGGCGCGGCGCTGCCGGGGCCGAGGCGCGACAGCTCGAAGTGCTCGGGATCGATGGTCCACAAGGCCGTCGTGCCCTGCATGCGCGCCCGCAGCTCGCGGTCGAGCCGCGCGTCGGCCAGGCGCACCTGCAGCACGGCCTGGACGTCGTGCGGCGCGCGGAACAGCGGCAGGTGCGAGGCGTACAGGCCGTCCTTGTCGCCGAACAGGGCCATGCCGTGCGAGCCGTAGCTGGGATCATGGGCCAGGGCCCCGGTGGAGATGGCGCAGCCAAGCAGCAGCAGCGCACGGCGCAATGGATTCATGGTGGCTTGTTCCTGGATCGAAAGTCGGGCATAGTACGCCGGAACACGTTTCCTTAGAAGCAACGAATTTTCATCTCTTGTGTCCCAATTGGAAACATGAACCTGCCCGACCTGCGCGTCTTCACCGTCGTCGCGCGCCACGACTCCTTGCATGCGGCTGCCGCGGAGCTGCATTTGACGCCTTCCGCCGTGTCCAAGGCCCTCAGGCGCCTCGAAGAGGAACTCGGCCTGCCGCTGTTCGACCGCAGCACGCGCCAGCTGGTCCTGAACGAGCGCGGCGCCATGCTGCTGGCGCGCGCCCGGGTCCTGCTCGACCTGGCGGAACAGGCGCGCATCGACCTGCAGGGGGAAAGCGCGGCCATGGATTGCCGCATCGGCGGGCCTGCCGTGCTGCTGTGGCGCCACGGCGGCGGCATCGCCGATGCCCTGCAGCCCTACCCCGGCGCGCGCCAGCACCTGCACCCCCTGTTCGAAGGCGACGCCCTGGCGGCGCTCGCGCGCGGCGAGTTGCATGCGGCGCTGGTGACGGACGAGGCCCTGGATAGCCCGCACTGGTCGCCCCAGTGGGAAGCGACGGCACTTGGCGAGCTGGCCCTGGGCGTGATCGCGGCAAGCAGCCATCCGCTGGCCGGCAGGCGGCGCAAGCCGGTGGACGTCAAGGACGTGCTGGCCCATCCCTTCGCCTCGCCGGCGCGCTCCCTGTTCTGCGGCCAGGCGCGCGGCAGCCGCTCCGACGGCTGGCGCGACGACCTGCTGCCGCGCACGATCCGCTACTGGGCCGACGACCTGCAGGTGCTGCTCGGCCTGGTGCGCGCCGGCCGGGCGCTGGCCTACCTGCCCGCCTTCGCCGCCCAGGAATACGGGCTGGTCGGCATCAAGGTGGCAGACCTGGGCTTTTCCTCGGTCGAGCGGCTGCGCCTGGTGTGGAACCCGGCGCGCGCCGCAATGGCTGCGCGGCCTGGCGGCTAGCCTCGGTGGCGCCGCATCATGAGACCGTAGACCAGGGCGGCGATCGCCACGCCCACGAACCAGGCATAGGTGTAGATGGTCTTGAAGGCCCGCCCCACGTCCGGGAAGGCGCTGGGGAAGGCGGCGTTGAGGAAGCCCGGGATGTTCGGCAGCACGCCCAGCACGAAGGCGGCGATGGCCGCCATGTTCCAGCCGGGCATTAGACCACTGCGATAGGAATAGATGCCATCGTGGCGGTACATCTGATCCACGTCCAGCCGCGTCCCGCGCACCAGGTAGTAGTCGACCATCAGTACGCCCGCGATCGGCCCCAGCAGGGCCGAGTAGCCCACCAGCCAGGTGAAGATGTAGTTCTGGGTCGTCTCCAGGATCTTCCAGGGCATCATGGCCAGCGCCAGCCCGGCCGTGATATAGCCGCCGGTGCGGTAGCTGATGCTGCGCGGCGCCAGCGCCGAGAAGTCGTAGGCGGGGCCCACCAGATTGGCCGCCAGGTTGACGCTCACCGTGTCGACCAGCAGCACGATCAGCGCCACCAGCACCGCGATGCCGGTCATGCGCGCGGCCAGGTCGACCGGGTCCCACAGGGCCTTGCCGTACAAGACCACGGTGGCCGAGGTGACGATCACCGCCAGCGCGGCCAGCAGGCCCATGGGCACCGGCAGGCCCACCGTCTGGCCGATCACCTGGTCGCGCTGCGACTTCGCGAAGCGGGTGAAGTCGGGAATGTTCAGGGCGAGCGTGGCCCAGAAGCCGATCATGGCCGTGAGCGAAGGCCAGAAGGCGGTCCAGAACTGCCCTTCCTTGCTGCCGCCCGCGACGAACTGCGACGGCTGGTCCAGCAGCGGGCCGAAGCCGCGCGCCCCGGTCTGCTCATCGACCCACCAGAGCAGCACGAAGCAGATCGCGATCTTCAGCGGCGCGGTATAGGTCTCGAGCTTGCGGATCGACTCGATGCCGTGCACGATGAAGTAAAGCTGGATGGCCCAGAAGGCCAGGAAGCACAGCAGCTGCGCCAGGTTGATGCCCAGCCCCGCAATCGGCTCGCCGCCGACCGGTGCGCCGTTCATCACGCCCAGCAGGGTGTAGATCATGCTGCCGCCGAACCAGGTCTGGATGCCGTACCAGCCGCAGGCCACGATGGCGCGCATCAGCGCCGGCAGTTTGGCGCCGCTGGTGCCGAAGGAGCTGCGCGCCAGCACCGCGTAGGGGATGCCGTACCTGGCGCCCGCATGGCCGATCAGGAGCATGGGCACCAGCACGATGGCGTTCGCCAGGAACACCGTCAGCACCGCCTGCCAGCCCGACATGCCCGCCTCGACCAGGCTGGCCGAGAGCGTATAGGCGGGAATGCACATCACCATCCCGACCCACAGCGCGGCGAAGTGGTACCAGCGCCAGGTGCGCTGGGCGGCGGTGGTGGGCGCGAGGTCAGGGTTCCAGAGGTCCTTGTGGGCGGCGGCGGGCGGACTGGTCACGTGGCGGTGCTCCTGGGCGGGTGTGCGCGCGAGTGTAGCGCAATCGCCCAAGGCGCGCCGCCACCTTCCAGCCTCACCCTGTTACGGCATCAGGACTGCAGGTCGGCATGGATCGTGTGCGCGGCCAGGGCGCCGTGGCGCAGGGCCATGGCGATCCCCTGCCCCGGCGCCACGCAATCGCCGCCGGCATAGATGCCGGGCAGCGCGGTGCGCAGGCAGGGGTCGACGCGCACGCGGTCGCCTTCGTGCGAGATCCGGCTGGCGGCGTCGTCGCGCTGGCAGTGCTCGTCGCCGGCCCGGCCCACGGCCTTGAACACGGCGTGGGCCGCGATCTCGGTGAAGCCGCCGGTATCGACCAGGCGGCCGTCGCGCAGGCGGGTCTGCTCGAACCGCACCCCCTGCACGCTACCGCGCTCGTCGCGCAGCACTTCCAGCGGCGAGGCCCAGGCGCGCAGGCGCACGTAGCTGGCGCGCGCGGTCTGTTCCTCGTAGCCATCCGCTTCCAGGCCATGGCGGTAGACCAGGGTGACGTCGTGCGCCCCGAGGCGCTTGAGGCGGGCAGCCATGTCTACCGCGCCGCGCGCCGCGCCGATCACGATCGCGCGGTGCGGCACCGGCAAGGCCAGCAGGTCTTCGGTGCAGTGCACCGCCGCCAGGTGCCGGCCGGCGTCGAGCAGGCCGGGCGCGTCGTCGCCGGTCAGGGACAGCACCCGTCCCGCAGCCAGTCCCACGCCCAGGAACACGGCGTCGTGCGACAGGTGCAGCATCGCCAGGTCGACCTGCTCGCCCAGCTTGCAGCCATGCTCGATGCGCACCCGGCCCGAGGAGGTCAGGCGCTCGAGTTCCTGCTGCGCGCCTTCCTCTTCCAGCATGAGCAGGGGCGCCGCCTGCATGCGTTCGTGCGAACGCGCTTCGTACACGGTCACGCCATTGCCCAGCATCGCCAGGCGATGGGCGCAGGCCATGCCGGCCGGTCCCGCGCCGACGACCGCGATCTTCTTGCCGGTGAAAGCCGCCGGGGTCCTTGGCGCTAGTTTCTGCACTGCCGGCGCGAGCGCCGTTTCTGCTGATTCCATCATCTGCCACTCTCTTATAGTTGTAGTTGGGACACCCGGCCGCCTCCGTGGAGCGGCCGGTTCGCACCCTTGGGCAGAGTGCGGCGCCGACGGAACATCCTTTCCGTCTAGGTCATCTGGGGGAATGCAAATTCCGGGCCAGCACTTGCGCTGTCCGGCCAGCGCTGCATCACCGCCTTGTGGCGGGTGTAGAAGCGCACGCCTTCGGGGCCATAGGCGTGGTGGTCGCCGAACAGGCTGCGCTTCCAGCCGCCGAAGCTGTTGAAGGCCATCGGCACCGGCAGCGGCACGTTCACGCCCACCATGCCCACCTCGATCTTGCGCACGAATTCGCGCGCCACTCCGCCGTCGCGGGTGAAGATGGCGACGCCGTTGCCGTATTCGTTGGCGTTGATGAGTTTCACGGCGCTGCCGATATCCGGCAGGCGCACCACGCACAGCACCGGGCCGAAGATCTCTTCCTTGTAGATCGTCATCGACGGCTGGACGTGGTCGAACAGGGTGCCGCCCACGAAGAAGCCGTTCTCGCAGCCCGCCACCTGGTGCCCGCGCCCGTCCACCACCAGGGCCGCGCCCTGCTCCACGCCCTGGCCGATCAGGCGCTCGATGCGTTCCTTGGCGGCGCGCGTGATCACCGGCCCCATCTCGGCGCCCTCCATCATGCCGTCGCCGATCTTGAGCGCGGCCGTGCGCTCGGCCAGCGCGGCCACCAGGCGATCGCCCGCCTCGCCCACCGCCACGGCGACCGAGATCGCCATGCAGCGCTCGCCCGCCGAACCGTAGGCGGCGCCGACCAGGGCGTCGACCGCCATGTCCATGTCGGCGTCGGGCATGACTACCATGTGGTTCTTGGCGCCGCCCAGGGCCTGCACCCGCTTGCCGTTCGCGGAACCACGGGCGTAGATATATTCCGCGATCGGGGTCGAGCCGACGAAGCTGATGGCCTCGACGCCCGGGTGGTCGAGCAGCGCATCGACCGCCGCCTTGTCGCCTTGCACCACGTTGAACACGCCGTCCGGCAGGCCGGCCTGCTTCAGCAGGCGCGCGTGCAGCAGCGAAGCCGAGGGGGCGCGCTCGGAAGGCTTGAGGACGAAGGTATTGCCGCAGGCGATCGCCACAGGGAACATCCACATCGGCACCATCACCGGGAAATTGAAAGGCGTGATGCCGGCCACCACGCCCAGCGGCTGGCGCATCGACCAGGCGTCGATGCCGCGCGCCACCTGGTCGCTGAACTCGCCCTTGAGCAGCTGCGGGATGCCGACCGCGAATTCCACCACCTCGATGCCGCGCGCCACCTCGCCCCTGGCGTCGGCGAAGGTCTTGCCGTGCTCGCGCGTGACCATGGCCGCGAATTCGTCGGCATGCGCACGGCACAGCTGCAGGTAAGTCAGCAGTACGCGCGCCCGCGCCAGCGGCGGCGTGGCGGCCCATTCGGGAAAGGCCGCGCCGGCGGCGGCCACCGCCGCGTCCACGTCCCCGGCGTCGGCCAGCGCCACGCGCGCGCAGGCCTCGCCGCGCGCGGGGTTGAAGACCTCCGCCGTGCGGGCGTCTGGGCGCTTGACTTCTTGGCCGCCGATGTAATGAGTGATCAATGTGTCGTTCATGCTGCGCTCGTCGTTCTAGTCCAGGTTGTTCAGGAGGGTGGCCAGCTTGCCGAACAGTTCGTCGACGTGCCGGCGTTCCAGGATCAGGGGCGGCGACAGCGCGATGATGTCGCCCGTGGTGCGGATCAGGATGCCGTCCGCGAAGGCTTTTTTCAGCGCGCTGTAGCCGCGCGCACCCGGCTTGGCCGGAATGGGTTCGAGCTCGATGCCGGCCACGATGCCGATCGAACGCAGGTCGATCACGTGCGGCAGGCCGCGCAGCGCGTGCAGGGCATCCTCGAAATAAGGCTGGATCGCGCGCGCGTTGTCCATCACGCCCTGTTCGCGGAACACGCGCAGGGTGGCCTGGGCCGCGGCGCAGGCCAGCGGGTGGCCCGAATAGGTGTAGCCGTGGAACAGCTCGATGCCGGCCGGGGCGTCCATGAAGGCGTCGTGGATGTGGCGCTTGGAGAACACCGCGCCCATCGGCACCGCGCCATTGGTGATGCCCTTGGCGGTCGTCATCAGGTCCGGCTCGACGCCGAAGTAATCGGCCGCGAACGGCGTGCCGAGGCGCCCGAAACCGGTGATCACCTCGTCGAAGATCAAGAGGATGCCGTGCCTGTCGCAGATCTCGCGCAGGCGCTTCAGATAGCCTTTCGGCGGCACCAGCACGCCGGTGGAGCCGGACACCGGTTCGATGATCACGGCGGCGATGGTGGAGGCGTCGTGCAGGGCCACCAGGCGTTCCAGCTCGTCGGCGAGTTCCACGCCGAAGTCCGGCTCGCCGCGCGAGAAGGCGTTCTTGAGCAGGTTGTGGGTGTGCGGCAGGTGATCGGCGCCCGGCAGCAGGGGACCGAACTGCTTGCGGTTGGGGCCGATGCCGCCCACCGTCAGGCCGCCGAAGCCGACGCCATGATAGCTGCGCTCGCGCCCGATCAGGCGGGTGCGCCCGCCCTCCCCGCGCGCCTTGTGGTAGGCCAGCGCCATCTTGAGGGCGGTGTCGACCGCTTCGGAGCCGGAGCTGGTGTAGAACACGTGGCTGAACTTGTGGCCGCTGAACGCCATCAAATCCTCGGCCAGGTCGAAGGCGGCCGGGTGGCCCATCTGGAAGGTGGGGGCGAAGTCGAGCTGGCCCGCCATGGTGGCGATCGCCTCGGTGATCAGGGGCTGGGCATGGCCGCAGGGAACGCACCAGAGCCCGGCGGTGCCGTCCAGGATGCGCCTGCCGTCCACGTCGCGGTAATACATGCCTTCGGCCGAGACCAGCAGGCGCGGGTCGGTCTTGTAGTCGCGGTTATTCGTAAAAGGCATCCAGAAGGACGCCATCGAGCTGGGCCTGGACTCGTTCATGCACTTCTCCTTGGCATCCCCGCGCTGACCGGTGAGGTGATCGCTGCGCGAGGGGGAATGATAAAGTGTGAACAATAATGGCCATCCTTGCAATCGGAACACGACCATATTGATTAGCATCAATCGTTGATATCGATAGCATGTTGTTACGCATCAGCATGTCCGCCGCGCCAACTTTTCGCGCAAGGAATGGTATGCTTGCGGTTAAAACATTGACAAGAACGAGACATGTCGACCTATTCCACCCCCGTCCTCACCACCGCGCGCCTGGTGCTGCGCCCCCTGACTCACCAGGATGCCCCCGCGCTGTTCGCCGTCTTTTCCGATCCGGCCGTGGTGCGCTACTGGAGCGCCGAGCCCTGGACCGACATCTCCTTCGCCGACACCGCGATCGCGCGCGCCATGGAAGCCTATCGCGACGAGACCGATATCCGCTTCGCGATCGAGCTGGCGGAGACGGGCGAGATGATCGGCACCGTCAACCTGCACCACTTCTTCAACCAGAACAACCGCTGCGAGCTGGGCTACGCCCTGGCCAGCGCATACTGGGGCAAGGGCTATGCGAGCGAAGCCATCGGCGCGGCCCTCGACCACGGCTTCCGCGCCGCCAAGCTGAACCGGATCGAGGCCGACATCGACCCGCGCAACGCCGCCTCGGGCAAGGTGCTGGAAAAACTGGGCTTCCGCAAGGAGGGCTACATGCCGCAGCGCTGGCTGGTGCACGGGGAATATGCCGACACGGTGTTCTACGGACTGCTGCGCAGCTACTGGGAAGAGCGCGCGGCACAGGAAGGCACGGCACAGGGAGGCGCGGCATGACCAGCAAGGCAGTCCTGGGCCTGTCGCTGCTGCTGGCCCTGCTAGGCGCCCAGCAATCGGCCGCGGCCCAGGCCACGGTGCCGGTGTGGCGCGAGCTGGTGATCTATCCGGCCGACGGCGCCTACCCGGCCGAACTGGCGCGCCGCGGCGTGCAGGGCGAGGCCCTGGTCGAGGTCACGCTCGACGAACAGGGCCGGCGCGCGGCGCTGGTGCGTTCCTCCTCGCGCTCGGCGGAACTCGACACCCTGGCCGCCCGCATCGCCGAACGCAGCGACGCCGCGACCCCGGTCAGCGGCGCGCGCAGCGGCCTGGTGAAAATCCTGTTCCGCAAGGACCACGCCTCGACCGTCGCGGCCAAGACCTGCGCCGACTTCAACGTCGACGCCGCCTACCAGGCCGCCGTCTTCCCCGAGCGCGACATCCGCGGCATGCCGGTGATGGTCGAATCGATCGGCAAGCTGATCTACAGCCTGCACCGCGACGGCAAGGGCCGCTCCTTCCCCGGCATGGGACCGGTGCTCGACGCCACCGTGGCCGCCTGCGCGCGCAATCCCGGCGACGGCATGCTGGACGTGATGCGGCGCGAAGCGCTCAAGTTGCTGGAACGGTAGGGTTTGGGGGGGGGGGGCCCCCCCCCCCCCC
>NZ_JAGPWC010000130.1 GCF_018119405.1 Massilia sp. ST3
CGCGGCCGGACGGTGCGTCAGGTACCAGGCCAGCACCGCCAGGCCGATCATCGCCAGCATGGCGACGAGGCTGCCGACGATGCGGGCGCGGCGCTTGCGCGGCGTCTGTACGGGGCCGTGCGTTAGGGGTGGTCGGGGTGTGGTCGGGGCGTCCATGCTCTTCCTTGTCTTTCCGGCCAGAATGCCTTGATGTCATCTGATGTCCGGTCGACTGTAGCATGGTGTTTTTGCGCGATATGTTTCGTAACGTACATTGCGCGCACCTCGATCCCGCCTGTGAAACGGGCGGCTTAACACCGATTTACACCGTTCCGCGCATGTTCACGGGAGGTAAACGAAAAACGGGCGCGGAAACCTGTTCCGCGCCCGTTTTTCCCTTGTAGGAAACGGTTACAAACTCGCTACATGGCTTTTCACGGGAGCCCGCACAGGCAGTGGGTCACCGCTGCGAAAGGCTGGCGTTCCCTGGTCAGCTCCGACAGGAAGGCCATGTCCTCGGCCACTTGCGCCAACGGGCCGGCCGGCAAGGCTTCCTCCAGCAGGCCGAGCTTGACCTGGATCGTGACCGCCTGGGCGGCCGAGGCGCCCATCAGCTGCAGGAAGCGCTCGACGCGCGTCACCGGACGCTCGACGTAGCTCACACGGTAGTCGCCGCCCAGCTTGGCGCGGCGGGCGGCGGAATCCAGGGCGTCGCCATAGCTGCCCAGGCGGTCGACCAGGCCGCGCTCCTTGGCCTGGGCGCCGGTCCAGACCCGGCCCTGCCCCACTTCGTCGATCCTGGCCACCGTGGTCTTGCGCGCGGCCGCGGCCTTGGTGGTGAACTCGCTGTAGACGTGGTTGATGCTGCTCTGGACCACCTGGCCGAAGCGCGGGTCGAGCGGACGCAGCGGGTTGTAGGCGTCGGCCAGCCAGGTGGTGGTCACGCCGTCGGTATGGATGCCCAGCTTGTCGCGCACCTTCTCGGCGGTGGGCAGGATGGCGAACACGCCGATCGAACCGGTGATGGTATAGGGGTCGGCGATCACCTCGTCGGCCGCCATCGAGATCCAGTAGCCGCCCGAAGCCGCCAGGCTGCCCATCGACACCACCACTGGCTTGCCGGCGGCGCGCGTGAGCTCCAGTTCGCGGCGGATCAGCTCGGAGCCGTAGGCGCTGCCGCCGGGCGAATCCACGCGCAGCACCACGGCCTTGATCTCGTCGTCCTCGCGGGCCTGGCGGATCTGGTTGGCCGTGGTCAGGCCGCCGACCACGCCTGGACCGCCGGTGCCCTCGGTGATGTTGCCCGCCGCGACAATCACGCCGACCGCGCTGCCGAAAGGCTTCTGCGGGTGGCGCGACAGGTAGTCGTAGAAGCCGACCTGGCGGAAGGACTTGATGTCCTCCTCATACACGCCGCGCTTGACCAGCAGTTCGCGCATCTCGTCGCGGGTCTTGAGGCCGTCGACCAGCTTGTTGGCCAGCGCCACCTTCGAGAAGCTGCCGCCGGCCGCTTCCATCTGCTGCGGCAGCGTCTCGACGAAGGCCGCGACCGCCCCGCCGTTCAACTTGCGGTTCTTCTCGACCTCGGCGGTATAGCCGGACCACAGGGCGTTGTAGAGGAAGGTGTCGGCCTCGCGCGCGGCGTCCGACGGGCCGTTGGCGATATAGGGCTCGGCGAAACTTTTATAGGTGCCGACCTTCATCAGGTTGACCGTCACGCCCAGCTTGTCGAGCGCGTCGCGGTAGTAGTTCTTGTGGCGGCCGAAGCCTTCGATCATCACCATGCCCATCGGGTGCATGTAGACCTCGTTGGCGTGCGAGGCCACCAGGTAGCGCTTCTGGTCGTAGTTGCCGCTCCAGGCCACCACCTTCTTGCCGGCGGCCTTGACGCGGTCGACCCCGGCGCCGAATTCGCGCAGCATGGCCAGGCCGCCGCCGTCCATCTCGTCGAGCAGCAGCACGACGGTGGAAATGTTCGGGTCCTTGGCGGCCTTGTCCAGCACCAGCAGCACGTCGCGCAGGCGCACGGTGCGCTTGCTGTCGCCGCCGACGCTGTCGAGCACGGTTTCGCGCAGGGTGGTCTGGTACTGCTCGACCAGCTCGCCCTTGAGCTCCAGCACCAGGGCGGTGTTGTTGCCGATCGGCTTGACGCCGCTGCCGCCGAAGATCATCCAGGCCAGCAGGATAAGGAAGAGCAGGAACAGGAGGTTGAAGAAGGTGCGGCGCGTCGCGTCGAGCGCGCCCCACAACCAGCTGAAGCCGCGCCGCAGGGCGCTGAAGGGCTTGAAGGCCATCGAAACTCCGATATGTATGTACGTGGTGCGATCAGGCGGCAACGGCTGCCGGTCCGGCTCCGGCCCGTGCGCGCTGGGAAATCGCGAACAAGCCGGCATAGACGAGTATGCCATTTACCATGAGCAATTCCAGCCCGAGTCGGTAAGAGCCGAGCAGGTATTCCTGATTGTACTCAAGGAGCGCGCAAAGAATCGGTGCGCCAATCGTCACATAGGGCACCAGGCGGTCGGTCAGGGTGCGCGTGGTCATCATGCCGAAAGCGAACAGGCCCAGCAGCGGGCCATAGGTATAGCTGGCCAGCTTCAGGATCACGACGATCATGCTCGGGTTGTCGGCCGCCTTGAAGGCCAGCACCAGCAGCAGGAACAGGAAGGCGAAGCCCAGGTGCACGTGGCGGCGCAGGCGCTCCTTGCCGGCTTCGCTCAGGTCCTCGCGGCGCTTGATGCCCAGGATGTCGATGCAGAAGGACGAAGTCAGGGCCGTGATCGCGCCGTCGGCGCTGGGGAACAGGGCCGAAATCAGGGCGATCAGGAAGATGATCTGCACCGTGGCCGGCAAATGGCCCATCACCACCGCCGGGAAGATCTTGTCGCCGGTCGCGCTCACGCCGACGCTCGGGGCGTACAGGTACAGCAGCCCGCCCAGGAACAGGAAGGCCATCAGCACCACCACCAGCACGCCCGTCAGGGTCAGCAGGTTCTTCTGCGAGTCGCCCACCGTCTTGACCGAGATCGTCTTCTGCATCATTTCCTGGTCCATGCCGGTCATGGTCAGCACGATGAAGGCGCCGGCCACGATCTGCTTGAGGAAGAAGCTGGGGCTGTCGAAGTCCGTGGTGAAGATGCGCGACAGGCCCTGCGACCGCATCGCGTCCAGGCTCTCGGGCACCGACATGCCCAGTTCGTTCAGCAGGAACCAGACGCAGGCGAACAGGCCGAACAGCATGCAGCTGGTCTGCAGGGTGTCGGTCCAGACGATGGTCTTGACGCCGCCCTGGTAGGTGTACATCAGGATCATGGCCAGGATGACCAGGGTCGTGATCCAGAACGGGATGCCCAGGCTGTCGAGGATGATCGCCTGCAGGATGTTCACGACCAGGTAAAGGCGCGCGGTGGCGCCCAGCAGGCGCGAGACGATGAAGAAGCCCGCGCCGCTCTGGTAGGCGCGGCGTCCCAGGCGCACGTCCAGGTAGTGGTAGATCGAGGTCAGTTTCAGGCGGTAGTAGAGCGGCAGCAGCAGGTAGGCCACCAGGATGTAGCCGATCACGTAGCCGATCAGGATCTGGGCGTAGCCGAAGCCGTCCGCGCCCACGTTGCCCGGCACGCTGATGAAGGTGGCGCCCGAGAGGGTCGTGCCGACCATGCCGAAGGCGACCAGCATCCAGTTGCTGCTCTTGTTACCGATGAAAAAGCTGTCGTTGTCGGCGTTGCGCGAGGTGGCCCAGGCGACGCCGAGCAGCAAGGCGAAATACGCGATGAGGATGATGAAGAGAAGTACCGGGGACATGGGGCAGGATGGGGTTGTCGTTTCGCACAGCAATATACACCGAAGCGATGACCCCGCCTATTGCCGACGCGGCAAGACCTATTCCGTCAGGTTCTAGGCTTCCTCGCCGTTCACGCGCTCGAAGGGACCGATGCAGGACTCCATCGTTTCGTCCGAGCACATCAGGAACAGCGCTCCGGACGGGTGGAAGCGGATGAAGTTGGTTGCCCGCGTGCCGACCTTCATGATCGCCCCGGAACAATCCTTCTTGCCGTTGTCCTTGGTGATGCGGTCTTCCAGGCGGTAGAAGCCCTTGGCGCTGGGCTTGTCGGGAATCTTGAATTCGCTCTCGGACACTTCGTCGGCACTGGTGACCAGGGTAGTGCCGTCGCCGCGGAAGCGGTAGGTCTCGGAGCAGCCCAGCTCGGGCAGGCTGAGACGCCAGATGCCGAGGATGGGATGGTCGGCCGGCGGCGCTGCCGCCGCCAGGCCGCTCAGGGCAAACAACAGCAACAGTCCGGCAGGCACTCGCATGGCAGGCTCCTCGGCGGTCGGTGCGGCGTCGCCTGCGCCGTCGCAGGCCTGTCCATTATTGCAGGGGCGGCGCGCGTGCGGCGCACGCGCGTCCTGCCGCCGGGTCAGCCGTTCTCGGAACCCGCTTTCGGCTTGGCCGGGCGGCGTCCGCGCGCGGCCGGCT
Source organism: Massilia sp. ST3 (assembly GCF_018119405.1). Taxonomy (GTDB): domain Bacteria; phylum Pseudomonadota; class Gammaproteobacteria; order Burkholderiales; family Burkholderiaceae_D; genus Telluria. The sequence continues at coordinate 4,457 of NZ_JAGPWC010000130.1, forward strand.
TGCGGGCCGGCGCCTTGTGCGCGGGACGGGTCGACTTCTTGCGCGCTGGCTTGGCCGCGTCGGCCTCGCCCTCTTCCGCCGGGGTGGCGTCGGCCGCGGCCGGTTGCGGCACCCGCGCGGCCCGCGCGGGGTGGGTGCTGTGTGTTATAAA
>NZ_JAGPWC010000131.1 GCF_018119405.1 Massilia sp. ST3
CCTCTCCTCCTACGCTATCCGTCTCTGCCAAGCAGCGACGTTTGCGTCGGGGGAACAGAACTATAGCAAACGCAATCCTGGTGCACAAGTGGCGATGTTGTCATGCTGCGACTCGGCGGCGGCTCTTCCTCGCACGTCGCTTGGCATTCCGGCCTTCGTGTTCCATAGTGGGTTCAAGCGTGCGCGCATTGATGGTGGGGGACTTTGGGCGTACTGTTCAGCTATGGAAAATCAGCAAGCAGAAACGAACAACATCGATGCGGAGATGCGCAACATTATCGAAGAGGCGCGCGTCATCCTTCCCGGGGTCCAGGCCCTTTTTGGATTCCAGACCATTGCAGTCTTTAACGACCGCTTCGAAGACCTGGCGACATTCGCAAAGATATGCCATGTGGCGGGACTCGTCATGGTCATCGTTTCGGTCGCCATGGTCATGACACCGGCCATCTATTACCGTACCTGCCGGGGCCACGCCACCGACACGATGGTCAAGTTCGCCTCGCGAATGATCCGTGGAGCGCTTTGCCCCCTCGCCATCGGCCTGGCGCTCGATATGTTCACGGTGATCTACCTGGCGACGACCGGCATGTCAGCGCGCGTCGCGGTCAGTATCGGTGCTGCGATCGGCACGCTGATCCTGCTGGCCGGACTGTGGTACGTCGTCCCTCGCAAGGCGCATAAGCTATCGAACGGGAGCAAGGGCTGCTGAGCCAAATGTGTGGCTCCGAACAGATGAGTTGCTTTGCAAGCGGATAATGACTCTTGTCGTCGTGACGACACGACCTTGCCCGGCTAGCGCCGAGGAACCACTCGCGCTGCCGTGGTCGTAGTCACGTCGGCAACTACCCAATGCGCATAAGGGTAGAACTGGGCTACACCCGTCGCCGGAGGCTTCGGTAATCGGGGGGAGCAAAGAAGGTGACGAGTGTCGGCCCAGCCGTTCAAGCGCTGGCGACGGTGACGCAGGAAACGCGGGATCCGTTTTCGCTTTCCTGCCCGGTCGCGGTGCGGTACGGCTGCATTCGGCGGGCTGCCGGATGAGAAGGCCCTGGCCGGTGGCCAGGGCTTTTATTTTGCCGATCGCGCATTGGCGACTGCCCGCTCAAACAGGCTGCGGCTCCATCGATGCGACGAGCTCGTGGTACCAGCGCTCCTGGCGGGTCTTGTACAGGCGATACCAGGCCTTGGTGGTTTCGGGCCGCCACACCTTCAGCATCTTCAGCACTTCATGGGAGAACTCGAGCGGCGCCAGACCTGTTGCCGTGATCAGGTTATCGCCGCGTACCGCCGGCTCCTTGCGATACAGGGCTTCCCCCTGGTAGTGCGGGCAGGTCTGCTTGAGAAACTCGAGGTCGTTCGAGGTATGCCGCCGGCGATCGAGGGCGCCCACGCCGGCCAGGCCGACCGTGGCGCCGCAAATGGCGGCCACCTGGCGTCCGCGATCGAGCGCCTCCGCCGCGAATTCGAGCACCGGTCTTACCTGCGGCGAATCCCATATGTCGGAACCGGGAAGGAGCAGCAGGTCGCCTTCTTTCATCTGGATGGCGTCGATCGTGACATCCGGCGTATAGCGCGCCCCACCCATGCTGGAGACTTCGGCCTTGCCAATGCCGGCTTTCAGCAGCTTGAACTCCATGGCGGGGTCGGCGAAGAACCGCCGGCTGTTCAGTTCCGCGGTGAGGTAACCGATTTCCCAATCGGCGAGCGTATCCACTGTCACGAGATAGACATTCATCGCAGCTCCCTTCAGTATTGGACGATCAGTATAGCTGGGTCACTTCGGCTTGCGCCCGTAGCCACGCAATGAATTCGCTCACCTCGGCGGACGTCAGTGCATCGCGCGGATGGACCAGGAAATACGCCGACTGCGCGGGGAGGGACAAGGCTCCGATCCGGGACAAGCTGCCGCCCTTCAGCGCGTCGGCCGCAAGCCAGCTTCGGGCCAATGCGACGCCTTGGCCGCTTTCCGCCGCCTGCAGGGTCAGGGCCGAGTCGCGATAGACAGGACCGAACTGGCACTGGGATGCATCCTGCAATGCCGCGGCCAGGAACGCATCCCATGGATGGAAATCGTCGCGCAACAAGTTGACCCGCTGGAGATCCTCGATCCTCCGGATGCGATGCCGCTTGATGAACGCGGGGCTCGCCACCGGAAACAGGGTTTCGTGAAACAGCAGTTCGCTGCGCGTCCCCGGCCATTGCCCGTTACCGTAGCGGATGGCGAGATGCGCGCCCGCCGCGCCCAGGTCCACCACCGCCTGGGTCGCGGCCACCTCGACGTCGATGTCCGAATGCCGCACGAAGAAATCGCCCAGCCGCGGCAACAGCCACCTGGCCGCGAACGATGGCAGCACATTGATGCGCAAACGCCGCGACTCCGCGTGGCGCAAGGTCTCGGCGATCTCGGTCAGCTGCCGCAAGACCGGACGCACCACGGCAAGGAACTGCTGCCCTTGCGGGGTCAAGGCGATTTCGCGGCGCGAGCGGTCGATCAGGGAGGTTTGCAGGGAGGACTCGAGCGCGCGCATCTGGTGGCTGATCGCGCTATGGGTCAGGTGCAGTTCGCCCGCGGCCAGCGAAAAACTGCGCAGGCGCCCGATGGCCTCGAAGGCGCGCAGTGTATGCAGCGGCGGAAGGGATGAACTCATTGTGTGAATCGCATTCAAGAGAAGGTGAGTATAAAGCGTTTTTTTCCTCGACAAGACGATGCTATAAGATGATTTTCGTTCACGGGAATTGTCCATGCATCCGCGCCACCTGCTTGCCGCCGTCGGCATCGTCGCCATCTGGGGCTTCAATTTCGTTGTTATCAAGCTTGGGCTGAAGGATCTGCCGCCACTGCTGCTATGCGCTCTTCGTTTCACCCTGGCCGCACTGCCCGCGGTCTTCTTCGTGAAGCGGCCGGAGGTCCCGTTCGGCATGATCCTTACCTATGGGCTGGTGATGTTCGGGGTGCAGTTCGCTTTCCTTTTCGGCGGCATGTACCTTGGCGTCTCGGCGGGCCTGGCTTCGCTGAGCCTGCAGCTGCAATCGTTCATCACGATCGGGCTCGCGGCTTGGCTGCTGGGCGAACGCCCTACCCGCTTCCAGATCGGCGGTGCGGTGCTGGCGTTTTCAGGTATCGCCCTGGTCGCGGCGAATCTCGGAGGAGACGTGTCGGCGCCTGGCTTGCTGGCCGTGATCCTCGCGGCATTGGCCTGGGCCTGCGGGAACCTGCTGTCGAAGCGCCTGGGCAAAGTGAACATGTTCGCACTGGTGGTCTGGGGCAGCCTGGTAGTGCCGATCCCGATGTTCGCGCTGTCGCTGCTGGTCGAAGGGCCTGCCCGCATCGCGGGCGGCATCGCAAGGATGGAATGGAGCACGGTGGCAGCCCTTGCCTACCTGGTCTATCCCACCACGCTGCTGGGCTTTGCGGTATGGAGCCGGCTGCTGGCCCTGTATCCGGCAGCGAGCATCGCGCCGCTGACCCTCCTGGTGCCGGTCTTCGGCATGGCCTCGTCGGTCCTGGTGCTGGAAGAGGGACTGCAGCCGTGGAAAGTCGCCGCCTTCGTGCTCGTGATTCTTGGGTTAGGCGTCAATCTGTTTGGCGCAAGGCTGATGCTCCGCGCTCGGGGAGTGCGGCCATGACGCATGTTTTCAGGGGAGCACCCTCGACCGGCGCGATTCCGTATCAACCCAGGCCGGATTCGGCCTGGCGGGTCAAGCTGGCCTTCAGGGTCGACTTCGACAATGAGGGTCACGTCGAGGGCGAAGGATTCTTGCTCGATCTCGCGGAGGCGACGGTTTCTGGCCAGGGTGCGGCCGACATGCTGGTGTCCTCAATGAATCTGCTGCGGGCCGGGACGGTGACGATTTTTTCGATGGAGCTGGTGCGGCGGGGGCAACACGACGATTGATCGGTTTGTTGAATTCCTGGGAACCTGCTGAGCGGGATGGCCCGGAGATTGATCATGAGCGCAGGCGTACAGGAATGTTCGTACGCTCTGTTGAGAGAGCGAAACGAGCAAGCGATAAGGGCTATACGGTCCACCCGTTGGATCTATTGGTGGCAGGCGCGCGTAGGAGCGTTCGGGCTCAGGAACGGTAGTTGAACTTGGGTTCCGGCCTTCGCCGGAAGTTGTAGGCGCCAGTGGCGCGTACGACGGTTTTGAAGCCGAAGGGCGAAATCCTGCAGCGGGTAGCTTCCGCCGCTTATGAACGTCGTTCCGGCGAAGGCCGGGATCCAAGTTCGTCGCGTATCGCTG
>NZ_JAGPWC010000132.1 GCF_018119405.1 Massilia sp. ST3
CCCCCCCCCCGCCCCCCGCCCCCCCCCCCCCCCCGCGCGCCCCCCCCCCCCCCCCGGGGGGGGGGGCGCCCCCCCCCCCGACGCGGTGATCGTTGGCGGCTGATCCATCGCGCCGGCGTTCGGCCTGGCGCGCTCCACCGCGCCAGCGCATGGCCGGCCGCGCCACCCGCCAACCCAGGCGTCCCGCTACCTGATCGATACAGCGCAGTACCGCGCGTAACCGATGCGTCGACATGGAAAGAGCGTAAGATGGCTCACTGAAGCCGTCAGTCAAGCCGCCTGACTGGCTGCTTGCGTGGATGGCATTACTAGTACGCAATTTGTGTATTTGTCCTGCAACCTAGTTGCAACATTTAGTTACAGCCGGGGAATTTCGCGGTGCAACATTTTCCTCATCCGTCTATAATCTACCGACGGCAACGTTGCGCGAAAGGAAGCCACAGGATGACCACTTCACCCGCCCGGGCCGACAAGCCTGTCCGTACCCTGCCGCTCAACAAAACCCTGCTTTGCCTGGCCTGCGTCATTCTGCTGATCGTCAACGGCGTCTTCCTGGTGCGTAACCTGGACGACCTGCGCGCCGCCAATACCCTGCAGGCCCAGACCGCCCGCGTGTCGGACGAACTCCAATACCTGAACCTGCTCGTCACCGACGCCGAAAGCGGACTGCGCGGTTACTTCCTGTCGGGTTCCGATGTCTACCTCGGCCCGCTGCACGCGGCGCCCCAGCAGATCGACAACCAGCTGCGCGCCCTCGGCGTGCTGCTCGCCGACAGCCCCTCGCAAGCGAAGAACCTGAACCAGCTGCGCGCCCTGGTCCAGAAAAAGCTCGGCCTGATGCACCAGGCGCTCGAGGTCTACCGCCAGGGCGGTCTGGTCGACATCGTGGCCATCGCCGCGGCGCCCGACGAGCGCGCCGACATGGACGAGATCCGCCTGCAGGTGGTGATCATGACGCGCGAACAGAACGAGCTGCTGGCCGCGCGTACCGCGTCGTTCTATGAACAATACCGTCACGCGGCGCTGCTCGGTGTGGGCATCAACGCCGCCGCCATCATCGTCCTCCTGCTGTTCTATAACCTGATCCGCCGCGCATTCCGGCTGCGCCTGCAGGCCGAGCGCGCGCTCCAGGCCTCGAACGAGCACCTCGAGCAGATGGTGGTCGAGCGCACCGAGCAGCTGTCGGTGCTGTCGCGTCACCTGATCAAGGTCTCGGAAGAAGAAAAATCGCGCCTGGCGCGCGAGCTGCACGACGAGATGGGCGCCAACCTGACCGCCATCGGCATGGATCTGACCACGGTGGGCGAGCAGTTGCGCATCACCCATCCGGACCTGGCGGCCATGCTCGGGCGCGCGCGCCGCACCCTGGTCGACACGGTCCAGCTCAAGCGCCGGATCATCGAGAACCTGCGGCCCAGCCTGCTGGACAACATGGGCTTGTCGGCCGCGCTGCAAAGCTATTGCGCCGATTATGCGCGCATCACCTCGCTCGATTGCGACGCCCTGGTCGAGCGCGACGCCGATGCCGCCGGGCCGATGCAAGCCATCGCCCTGTTCCGCATCACCCAGGAAGCCCTGAACAATATCGCCAAGTACGCCAAGGCGCGTTCGGTGATCGTCAACCTGACGCGCGAGGAAGACGGCTGGGACCTGGAAATCACGGACGACGGCATCGGCATTCCTGAAGGCGCCATGACCAAGTCGAAATCGCACGGCCTGCTGGGCATGCGCGAACGCGCCTTGCTGCTGGGCGGAACGCTGGAAGTGGAGCGGGGAGTGAACGGGGTCGGGACTTGTGTGCGCGCCTGGATTCCCGCGCAAGCCCCCGGTGGGGACGGAACGCCTGCCTCGCCGCTGCCTTCACAGCGAGGCGAGGATCCGCCGCCGGCCTTGCCGGAGACGGATCCCCTGAAACTCAACGCGCCACATCCATGAGCAGGCGGTCGTATTCCGACTTCGCGACCTTGTAGCATTCGCCGGCGTATTCTTCCAGCCCTGCACGGTCGAGGACGGTGATGTTGCCGCGGCGGTACTGGATCAGGCCTTCGTCCTGCAGCTTGCCGGCGGCGGCGGTGATGCTTTCGCGGCGCACGCCCAGCATGATCGAAATCAGTTCCTGGGTCACTTTCAGTTCGTTGCTCGGCGAACGGTCGAGGCGGTCCAGCAGCCAGCGGCAGAGCTTTTGCTCGATCGAGCTGTGGCGGCCGCCGACGGCGTTCTGGGCCATCTGGGCGAACAGCGCGTTGGTGTAGCGCATCAAGAGCTGGGGCAGGGCGCCGCCGCGGTTGAAGGCGTCGCGCAGGTACTGGGTCTTGAGGCGGTAGCCGTAGCCGGCGCTCTGGACCACGGCGCTGCACATGGCGCGTTCGCCCATGAACAGCGACACGCCGACCACGCCTTCATGGCCCACCACGGCGATCTCGGTGGTGGCGCCGTCTTCCATTACGTAGAGCAGCGACACGATTGCGGTCGTCGGAAAATACACGTATTCCAGTTTGCTGCCATACTCAAACAACTCCTTGCCGAATGGCAGAGGGACGAGTTCCAGGTGCTCGAACAGGGTTTCCAGGTCTTGGCGCGGGAGGGCGGCCAGCAGTTCGTTCTGCTGGGTGCCGCTGTAGCTGACAACGGGGCGGGACGCGGATTTCATCTCCTCACTCGTGGCAGGGAGCTGGTTCTTCGCTTTTTGCGTGGCACCACCAAGTTGAGTGTTGTTCATTTGTTGTCCTCTTTGATCTCTAACGTACTAACTGTCGTGTGCTTCACGGGCGACTCTTGGAGGCCGGGGATTTCGTTGCCTCATCGCGATGTGTGTACATTAAAGCTATAGTCCGGTGCCGAACATAAGATTAGCAGTCGCACCCATGTAGGCTGTATGCATTGTGTTTTGTCAGTCCAGTCCTACTAGACAGGATGGCGAAATGCAGGCTTTTTGTTTGGTTTGGGCAACAAATTTGGGCGATAATGGACGCTTTCCTGTAGACAGAACGATATCGAGGACATGGGGCTGCAGGTATTGCTGGTGGAAGACGACGCCGTCCTGGCCGACGGCCTGACGCGCGCGCTGCAAGCCCAGGGCATGCAGGTGGCGCTCGCGCGCGACGGCCTGGCCGCCGATCAGATGCTTCAGGGGAATGTACCGGACCATCCCGCGCCCGACGTGGCGGTGCTCGACATCGGCCTGCCCGGCATCGACGGCTTCGAAGTCGTGCGGCGCCTGCGCACGCGCGGCGCGGCCATCCCGGTCCTGCTGCTGACCGCCCGCGACGCCGTCGAGGACCGCGTGCGCGGCCTGGAAACCGGGGCCGACGACTACCTGGTCAAGCCTTTCGCCACCGCCGAGCTGATCGCCCGCATCCGCGCCCTGGCGCGGCGCCATGCGCCCAAGCCCGCGATCCTGGCGCTCGGCGGGCTGTCCCTGGACAGCGCCACCCGCCGTGCCCGCGTGGGCGAGCGCGCGCTCGAACTGTCGGTGCGCGAATGGGGCGTGCTCGAATACCTGCTCCAGCATGCCGGGCGAGTCGTGTCCAAGCAGCAGATCATCGACGCCATCCTGGGCTGGGACGAAGACCTGACCCGCAACGCGGTCGAGGTCTACGTTTCGCGCCTGCGCCTCAAGCTCGACGGCGCCGGGGTGGCGATCCGCACCATCCGCGGCTTCGGCTACCTGCTGGAAGCCGATCCGGCCGGTGCGTCCTCCACGCCGCCGGCCATTCCTCCCGCCACGCCTTCCGCCACCCGATGACCAGCATCCGGCTGCGCCTGCTCAAGTGGCTGCTCGGCCCCATCCTGCTGCTCAACCTCGTGCTCGCCGGACTGGTCTATTCGCTGGCCTGGACCCCGGCCCAGGTCGCGTTCGACCAGGGCCTGGCCGATACC
>NZ_JAGPWC010000133.1 GCF_018119405.1 Massilia sp. ST3
ACATCGGCGCCCAGGAGCTCGAGACCGAGGAGCACATCTACGCCCCGCTGACCCGCCAGGGCCTGCCCTACCGCATCATCGGCTTCGAGCCGCAGCAGGAAAAGATCGAGGCCAGCCGCCGGCGCAATCCGGACAGCCGGGTCACGCTCTACCCGACCTTCATCGGCGACGGCCAGGCGCAGACCTTCTACATGAACAACGACGACGCTACCTCGTCGCTGCTGCCCTTCAACCGCGCCCTGACCAGCCAGCTGCGCGACCTGGACCACCTGGCTACCGTGCGCACCGAAGCGGTGGCGACCAGCCGCCTCGACGACGTGCTGGAAGGCGCCGGCCCGGTCGACTTCCTCAAGCTCGACATCCAGGGCTTCGAGCTGCCGGTGCTGCGCCACGCGCCCCAGGTGCTGGCGCGCACCAACGTGGTCCACTGCGAAGTGTCCTTCGCCCCGATCTACGCCGGCCAGGCCCTGTTCTCCGAGATCGAGGTCCTGCTGCGCGAGGCCGGCTTCTACCTGCTCGACTTCCATTCGCTGTGCCGCTACGCCAGCGCCGACCCTGGCGCCCCGCGGTCGCGCGACCGCCTCGGCTGGGGCGACGCCATGTTCCTGCGCGAGCCGGACCGGATCGACGATCCGCAGGACCTGCTGGCCCAGATGCTGGCGCTGCTGCTGGTGTACGACAAGCCCTCGGCCGCCGCGGCCCTGGCGCGCCGCCACGATGCCTTGACCGGCAGCGCCCTGGCGGCCCTGTTCGCGGAAAAAGCCGCATGAAGCGCTTCGTCTCCTACGCCCAGAACGGCGAGGACGTGCTGCTGTGGCGCGCCCTCGGCGACGTCCCGAACGGCTACTACATCGACGTCGGCGCCAACGATCCGGTCGAGCATTCGGTCACCAAGGCCTTCTACGACGCCGGCTGGAGCGGCATCAGCATCGAGCCCCTGCCCTCCTACCACCAGGCCTTCCAGGAACAGCGTCCGCGCGACATCAACCTGGCGATCGCCGCCGGCGCCAGCGAGGGCGAACTGACCCTGTACGACGTGCCGGCCGTACGCGGCTGGGCCTCGCCCGAGGAGTCGGTGGCCGAACTGCACCGCAACGAAGGCCACGAGGTCGCGGCAATCACCGTGCCGGTGCGCACCCTGGCCGCGGTGTGCGCCGAATACGTCAAGGGCGAGATCCACTTCCTGAAGATCGACGTCGAAGGCTTCGAAGGCGAAGTGCTGCGCGGGATGGACTTCGCGCGCTGGCGCCCCTGGGTGCTGGTGATCGAGGCGACCCTGCCGAACAGCCGCGCCACCAACCACGCGTCCTGGGAACACCTGGTGACCGGCCAGCGCTACCGCTACGCCTGGTTCGACGGCCTGAACCGCTACTACGTGGCCGAGGAACACGCCGGGCTCCTGGCGCGGCTCGACATCCAGCCCAACGTGTTCGACGATTTCATTCCGCACCACCTGGCAGACGCCTGGCGCCAGATCGACGCCCTGCGCGAGCAGGCGGCCCAGGGCTGGGAGCAGGCGGCCCGGATGGAGCGCAGCGCGCGCGCGATCCAGGAACAGTACGAACAGGCGGCGCGCCAGGCCGACACCCTGGCCCAGCAGGGCGAGCAGCTGCGCCTGCAGAACCAGACCCTGGAAGCGCAGCTGCACGAGAGCGCGGCCTGGGGCAAGGAGATGGAACAGCGCGTGATCGCCATGCTGAACAGCACCTCGTGGCGCATCACCGCGCCGCTGCGCTTCATCATGCGCCGCGGCCCCGACAGCATGGCCGGGATCGCCCGCCGCAAGGCCAAGGGCGCCGCGCGCCGCGCCCTGCGCTGGCTGACCTCGCGCGAGTCGCTGCGCCGCACGGTGCTGCCCCTGGTGATGCGTTCGCCCCGCCTGCAGGCCTGGGTGGCGCGCACCCTGGCCGCCGCCAAGCAGGCCACCGCCGACGGCGCCGCCGCGCACGGCAACGTGCCGGTATCCCTGCGCGAACTGCCGCAATCGGCGCGCGACGCCCTGGAGCAGCTGCGCCGCGCCTACGACACACACCGAGCGCACCGAGAATGAGCCACCGCCTGATCATCGATTTCCACGCGCCGCAGGCGGCCCTGCCGCCGGACAGCGCCATGCTGCTGGCGCTGGCCAAAACCCTGCTGCGCGCGCCCGGCCCCCATGCCGTGCACGTGGCCGTCAGCAGCCGCCACCCGACCGACGTCGACGTGCTGCGCCATGCGCTGGACGGCCTGCTGCCGCCCGAGCGCTTCCATGTCTATGCGCAGCCGGCGCCCTCCGACCCATGGCGCCGCCACAGCGCGGCTGCGCTGCGGAGCAGCTTCCTGGCGGCCCTGGCCCCGGACGCCGTCCTGTGCATGCGCCAGGCCGACGCCGACAGCGCGCCGCTTGGTGCGATCGCGGCCGCGGCGCTGGTGCAGGCCGCCGGCGGCCAGGATGCGCCCGCACTCTGGCGCGCCCTCGAGCTGCAAGCGCAGCCAGCGGCGGCGCCCGCCCCGGCCGCCGACAAACCCACGCTGGCCCTGGTCTCGCCGCTGCCGCCCGAGCATTCCGGCATCGCCGACTACAGCGCCGAACTGCTGCTCGAACTGGAACGCCACTACGCCGTGGAGCTGGTGCTGACCCCGGGCGCGACGCCCGACCCGGCCTTGCAGCGCTTCCCGCAGCGCGACACCGGGTATTTCCTGCGCCATGGCGCGGCCTATGACCGCGTGCTCTACCATTTCGGCAATTCGAACGCGCACAAGCACATGTTCGCCCTGCTGCGCCAGCATCCCGGCGTGGTGGTGCTGCACGACTTCTTCCTGAGCGGCGTGCTGGACAACATGGAGCGCGACGGCGACGTCCCCGAGGCCTTCCTGCAGGCGCTGTACGCCTCGCACGGCTACACCGGCCTGCGCGCGCACCGCGAGCAGGGCCGCAATCCGTCGATCTGGCAATACCCCTGCAACAAGGAAGTGCTGGACCGCGCCGCCGGCGTGATCGTCCACAGCGATTTCTCGCGCCGCCTGGCCGAGCAATGGTATGGCCCAGGCAGCGCTGGAGACTGGCGCACCATCCCGCTGCTGCGCGGCCAGGTGGCCGCCGGCGCCGACCCGGACGCGGCGCGGCGCGCGGCGCGCGAGCGCCTGGGCATTGCCGCGGACGAGTACATCGTCAGCAGCTTCGGCATGCTGGGCGCGACCAAGCTGAATCACCGCCTGCTGGACGCTTTCCTGGCCTCGCCGCTGGCGGCCGACCCGCGCTGCCGCCTGGTGTTCGCCGGCGCCAACGACGCCGGTCCCTACGGCATCGACCTGGAACGCCGCATCGCCGCCAGCCCGGCCGCCGGACGCATCCGCATCACCGGCTTCGTCAGCGCCGCCGCCTACCAGGACTGGCTGGCCGCCAGCGACTGCGCGGTGCAGCTGCGCGCCCAGACCCGCGGCGAAACCTCGGCCTCGGTGCTCGACTGCCTGATGCACGGCCTGCCGGCCATCGTCAACGCCCACGGCGCCAGCGCCGACCTGCCGCCCGACACGCTGTGCCTGCTGCCCGACGGGTTCGAGGACGCGGCCCTGGCCGAAGCCCTGGGTACGCTGCATGCCGACCCGGCCAGGCGCGCGGCGCTGGCCCAGGCCGGCCGCGCCCGCGCC
>NZ_JAGPWC010000134.1 GCF_018119405.1 Massilia sp. ST3
GGTTTTTGTAGTGGTTTTTATTCCGTTTTGGGGGGGCGGGGGCCCCCGTCCACCCTACGTCAAACAGTCCCGATAACGAAAACGGTCCCGATAACGATAAGGACTACTAGATCGCGTAGCGAACGACCTTGTCGCTCCACTCGAAGGCCGACACCTCGAGCTCGGCCAGGTCGTCGCCGTCGAGCGACAGCTCGTGCAGCGCCGGCATGACGGCGTCGTTGGCGTCGTCCATCTGCTCGATCGATTCCGCCAGGCGCAGCAGTTCGCCGAAGAAGCCCTTGCGCACCAGCAGCGCGTGGCGCACCTCGTCGATCACGGGAATCTGCTCGACGATATCCTGCATCGGGATGCAGAACAGCGTATCCATCAGCGACATCATGCCGACCGTGAAGGCCACGTCGGCGACATTGCGCTGGCCCGGGCGCAGGCGCTGGGCCAGCAGCTCCATCAGGCGCGCGCGCGTGGTGGCCAGCATCAGCAGCGGGCTCTGGCTGTGGCCGCGCACGCCCGGCTCGGCGTACAGCAGGATCTGCAGCCAGCGCTGCAGCTGGCGGCGGCCCAGCAGGATCAAGGCCTGGCTGATCGACTCGATGCGGCGGGTGGCCCCCACGGCCGGCGTATTCACCAGGCGCAGCAGGTTCAGGCCCAGGGTCACCTCGCGCTTGACCACCTTCTCGATCTCGGTATTGTCCGCTTCCGAGGTCACCAGGTTCATCAGGTCCAGCACCGTCGTCTGCGAAGGCGACAGCTTGCGGCCGGTCATGACGGTGGGCTTGGCGAAATAATAGCCCTGGAAATAATCGAAGCCGATGTCCAGGCAGGTGCGGTATTCGTTGTGGGTCTCGACCTTTTCCGCCACCAGCCGCTTACCCGTGGTGCGCAGGCGCGGCGCCAGCGACAGCAGGGTCACCACCGGCAGCTCGCGCAGGTCCATCTTGACGAAGTCGATCACCGGCAGCAGGCGCGCCAGCGAGGCGCCGTGGGCCGAGGCCTCGGCGGCGAAGCGGAAGCCGTGCGAGGCCAGCTCGGTCATGCGGCGGATCACGGCATCGTCCGGCTCGACCGAGCGCACGATCTCCAGCACCGTCCGTTCGCGCGGCAGGAAGGCGAACATGTCGCTCATCAGGACTTCCTTGTCCACGTTCAGGAAGGCGGTGGCGTCGCCGATGGCGCGCGGCAGGCCGAGCTGGGAAGCATGGTGGATGACGCTGGCGCTGGCCGACAGGCCCGAGCCGGTGGCCGAAGGATCGATGCCGGCTGCGCCTTGCGCGCTGCCGCGGAACAGCAGTTCGTAGCCGTAGAGCGCCTGGTTGCGGTCGAGGACCGGCTGGCGCGCGAGGTAGAAGTTGCGCATGCGCAGCGGCTGCGACGCCTGGTCAAGGCTTGCGGAATCGGTCATCTCGTCTCTTTCTGTCGGCGAACGGGGATACTTTACCGCATTTGGAACCTTTAGTGGTTTTATGGCATTAATTTATTGTCGGAAGCTTATGTTTTTTATAGCAAAAATGCCCGTTATTGTGGCAGGCCGTCCACGAACATCAGCAGTTCGCCGGGGGCGAAATGGGTCCATTGTTCGTTGGTGGTCAGCGGTTCGGTGACGATGATGGCGACCCGGTCGTTGGGCGTGGTGACCTGGGAAAAGTCGACCGAGAGGTCTTCGTCGGACAGGCAGGCGGCCGCGAACGGATACTTGCGCACCACGTAGCACAGCTTGGTCGAGCAATGGGTGAACAAGGCCGTGCCGTCGGACAGCATCATGTTGAAGGTGCCGTGGGCCGCGATCGTGGGCACCAGGCGCTCCAGCGCCGCGCGCAGGGCGGCGCGTTCGGGCGGCGTGTCGCCGAATTCGGCGCGCAGGCATTGCAGCAGGTAGCAGAAGGCCAGCTCGCTGTCGGTGTTGCCCACCGGGCGGAAGGGCCCGTCGATCACGGGCTGGAATTCCTTGAGGTCGCCATTGTGCGCGAAGACCCAGTAGCGTCCCCACAGCTCGCGCACGAAGGGATGGCAGTTCTCGAGCGCGACTCTCCCCTGCGTGGCCTTGCGGATGTGGGCGATGACGTTGGTGGACTTGATCGGGTAGCGCTTGATCAGTTCGGCGATCGGCGAAGCGATGGCGGCTTGATGGTCGACGAAGTGACGCACGCCCGCGCCTTCGAAGAAAGCGATGCCCCAGCCGTCGTGGTGGGTATCGGTGCGGCCGCCGCGGTGGGCGAAGCCGGTGAAAGAGAAGACAATGTCGGTCGGGACATTGCAGTTCATACCAAGTAGCTGACACATGGAGCGCAGCTTACCATGCCGCCGATGCAAACGGCGCCATCGCCCGGCACAAGGTCGATGGCGCCGGTTTGTTTAGTGCAGGACGACCGGCTGGCTCATCAGGGTATCGTAGGAACCCAGGAAGTCGTCGATTTCTTCCATGGTCGGTTCGCTGGCGATCAGGTTGTTGACGTCGCGCCGGAACGATTGCGCCAGTTTGCCGCCGATGAACGCTTCGCGCCGGCCGGCCTTGTCGACGATCTCGAAGCCGCCGAAACGCAGGGCCTCGAGTTCACGGTCGACACCGAACTCGACGACGCTGTACTGTTCGCTGTTGTAGATCATGTTCATGATGACTCCTTCTCTCGATCAGAGTTTGTGAAACCTGCCGCGCGGCGGCGGGCGGCGGGCTCTTCACTTCGCTTAAGAGGTGGGGCTGGCCGAACCGATTTCAAGAGACCTTGAACAACCGGGGTTATCGGCCGGGGAGTTCAGGTGTCGAGAACCGGGTTCAGCGCCAACAGCTGATCGTATGGTGCGTCTTGCAACCACGATCGCAACTGATCAAGGTGCTCGCTGCGCGCCAGGCCGATGTACAGACGCTGGGGACGCTGGCGCAGCAGTCGATTCAATGTTACACGCAAAACCAGATTGCCGTCGCAGCACAGGCACCCGGGTGCGATGCGGACGACCTGGAGGGAGGGAGAGGAGACGAGGGGCGTTGAGGACGCCGCCATGCCTTCGAGGATGACGGCGCTCTCCAGGCCACGACGGCCGGCGCCGGAGGATCGATGCGAATCGGGTAAGGCGTCGCGTGCGGCATGGGCTGCATCCAGCAGCGCCGCGATCGCGTCTTCGCGCGCGCCGGCGGAATCGCCGGTGACCAGGGTGGTGGCGACCTTCGCGCTCATGCGGACGCCGCCGTGCGCGGCGCCGTCCGCGGTGCTGTCCACCACAGCGCCCTTCACTGCCCTTTCTTGGCCAGCTTGCCCGGCTCGACGCCCAGCTGCTTGAGCTTGCGGTACAGGTGGGTGCGTTCCAGGCCGGTCTTCTCGGCCACGCGCGTCATGCTGCCGCCTTCGCGTCCCAGGTGGTGTTCGAAGTACATGCGTTCGAAGGCGTCGCGCGCCTCGCGCAGCGGCAGGTCGAAGGACAAGGTGTAGCCGGTGC
>NZ_JAGPWC010000135.1 GCF_018119405.1 Massilia sp. ST3
CCGGCGCCGTCCGCGGGCGCCGACAGCTATATCTATTACCTGCAGGCCGGCGCCTTCCGCGAGATGTCCGACGCCGAGAACACCCGCGCCAAGCTGGCCCTGCTCGGCTTCGAAGCGGCCATCTCGGACCGCAACACCGAAGGGGGCGTGCTGCACCGCGTGCGCGTGGGGCCGTACACCCAGGTCGAAGCCGTCAACAAGGCGCGCGCCAAGCTGCTCGACAGCGGCATCGACGTCGCCATCGTCCGCAACCAGAAATAAGGAAACGCATGCACGCCCTGCGCCGCCTGTTCTGCACCGCCACCCTGCTCGGCCTGGCAAGCCTGGCGGCTCCCGTCCTCGCCTCGAGCGCGGCGCCGAAGGATGGCGTCGAGTACAAGACCCTGCCCTCGCCCCAGCCGACCGACGCCGGTCCGCGCAAGATCGAGGTGATCGAGTTCTTCGCCTATTACTGCCCGCACTGCTACGCCTTCGAGCCGCTGCTGGCCGAGTGGGTGCGCAAGCAGGGCGACGCCATCGTCTTCAAGCGCGTGCACGTGCCGCGCGACGCCGGCGTCCTGCCGCAGCAGCGCCTGTTCTACACGCTCGAATCGCTCGGGCTGCTCGAGCAGTACCACGCCAAGGCCTTCGCCGCCATGCACGTCGAGCGCCTGCGCCTGGCGAGCGACGAGCAGGTGTTCGACTGGGCGGCGCGCGCCGGCATCGACCGCGCCCGCTTCATCGAGACCTACCGTTCCTTCGGGGTGCAGGCCAAGCTGCGCCGCGCCGCCACCCTGATGCAGGACTACGGCGTGACCCACTGGCCGATGCTGGCCGTGGACGGCCGCTTCCTGACCTCGCCCGGCATGGTGGCCGAAGGCGCCGAGGGCGGCCAGTCCGAAACCCAGCTGTTCCAGGGCACCTTGCAGGTGATGGACCAGCTGGTCGCGAAGGCGAAAGCCGGCAAGCAATGACCGGGCAGCCGGGACAGGCGCACCGGGTCTTCATTACCGGCGCCTCGAGCGGCATCGGCGCCGCCCTGGCGCACGAATACGCCGCACGCGGCGCCGTCCTCGGCCTGGTCGCGCGCCGGCGCGAACTGCTGGCCGAACTCGCGGCCGCGCTCCCCGGCGCCGGCCGGCACCGCATCTATCCGCTCGACGTCTGCGACCATGCCGCACTGGCCCAGGCGGCCGCCGACTTCCTGCAGGCCCACGGCGGCGCCGACATCGTCATCGCCAGCGCCGGCATCTCGCACGGCACGCTCACCGAGCGGCCCCAGGACCTGCCCGTCTTCGAGGCCGTGTTCGCCACCAACGTGGGCGCCACGGTCGCCACCTTCGCGCCCTTCATCGCCGCCATGAAAACCCAGGCCGGTCCCTGCCGCCTGGTGGGCATCGGCAGCGTGGCGGGCATCCGCGGCATGCGCGGCGCCGGCGCCTACTGCGCCTCGAAGGCTGCGGTGCACAGCTATTGCGAATCGCTGCGGCTGGAGCTGCACGACTCGAACATCCGGGTGGTCACCATCGCGCCCGGCTACATCGCTACTCCCATGACCCGCAACAACCGTTTTCCCATGCCTTTCCTGATGAGCGCCGAGCGCTTCGCCGCCCAGGCGGCTGCCGCCATCGCGCGCGGCGACAGCTACCGCGTCCTGCCCTGGCAGATGGGCCTCGTGGCCAGGCTGCTGCGCCTGCTGCCCAACGCTTTGTTCGACGCCGTGTTCTCGCGCGCCCCGACCAAGCAGCGCAAGGAGGAAGCATGAACGCCGCGAACATCGCCGCCCGGGCGCGCTGCGGGGTGGCCGTCGACGTGGTCCGTGAAACCGGCTCCACGAATGCCGACCTGCTGGCGCGCGCGGCCAGCCTGGCCGCGCCGCTGCTGCTGGTGGCCGAGCACCAGACCGCGGGCCGCGGACGCGCCGGCCGCAGCTGGCTGTCCTCGCCGGAAGGCTCGCTGACCTTCTCGCTGGCCTGGCGCTTCGAGGGCGGCCCGCAGGCCTTGACCGGGCTGCCGCTCGCGATCGGCGTGGCGCTCGCGGAAACCATCTCCGCGCTCGGCGTCCAGGTGCAGCTCAAATGGCCGAACGACGTGCTCAAGGACGGCGACAAGCTGGCCGGCATCCTGGTCGAGACCCAGAATGCGCCGGGAGGCGGGGTCTGGGCCGTGATCGGCATCGGCCTGAATCTCCTGATGCCGGACGAGATGGAAGCGCGCCTCGGGCGCAGCGCGGCCGGCGTGCCCTGGCTGGCGCGCATGGAGCGCGACACCCTGATGGCGGCCCTGCTCGACGGCCTGGCGGCCGCCTTGCGCGAATTCGCTGCGCGCGGCTTCGGCGCCTTCAGCGCGCGCTGGAACCTGCGCCATGCCTGGCAAGGCGAGACCGTGGTCCTGCTCGACGCCGGCAAGGTGGTGCAGGAGGGCCTGGCCGCGGGCGTGGACGACAGCGGCCGCCTGCTGCTCGATACGGCGGAGGGCCGCGTGCCGGTGCTGGCGGGCGACGTCTCGCTGCGGGTGAAGGCATGAGCGCCCTGCTGCTGGTCGACGCCGGCAACACCCGCATCAAGTGGGCCCTGGTCCAGGGCGGCGCGCCGCTGGGGCAGTGGCAGGCCGAGGGCGTGGCGCCGCACAGCGAGATGGAGCGCCTCGCGGCCCAGTGGCAGGCGCTGGGCGCCACCCGCGCGCTGGTGTCGAACGTGGCGGGACCGGAAGCGCGCGAACGCATCGCCGCCGCCCTGCGGCAGGGCAACCCGGGCTTGCCGGTCGAATGGTTCGCCTCGGTGCCCGAGCGCGCGGGCCTGCGCAACGGCTACCGCGAGCCGGAGCGCCTGGGCTGCGACCGCTTCGCCGCCGCCATCGGCGCGCGCGCGCTGGCGCCCGGCCAGGACCTGGTCGTGGCCACCTGCGGCACCGCCACCACGGTCGACGCGGTCACCGCCGACGGGCGCTTCCTGGGCGGGATGATCCTGCCCGGCCTGGGCCTGATGGCCGCCGCGCTGGCGCGCAATACCGCCCAGCTGCCCCAGGTCGGTCCCGGTGCGGTCCCGCCGCCCCTGTTCGGCGACAATACCGGCGATGCCATCGTTTCCGGCTGCCTGTCGGCCCAGGCCGGCGCGATCGAGCGCGCGGTGGCGGGCCATGGTGCTTCCGCCTGCATCCTGTCCGGCGGCGCCGCGCCATATATTGCGCCCGCGCTCAAGGTCAAGCACCGCCTGGCCGATAATATCGTGCTGGTCGGCCTGCATGCGGCGGCGACCGCCATCTGACAAGGATAGGAAAGTGCTGAAATTCGTCTTCTGGGCTTTGCTGGGGCTGAACGCCCTGCTGTTCGCCTACGGCCGCGGCTACCTCGGCACGCCCGCGGGCAGCGAGCGCGAACCCGCGCGCCTGAAGAACCAGCTCGCGGC
>NZ_JAGPWC010000136.1 GCF_018119405.1 Massilia sp. ST3
ATCTGGTGGGGTTTTTTGCTTTGAACGTCTGAAAAGACGCAGGCGGTACACTAGCAAACTTCGGTTCCGACCAAGGAGGCCGGCTGTCCTAGCACGTCGTCCCGGGACTAGGCGTCCCCCTCGGCCGGAACCCAAGTTAACTTCGCAGAGCACAATCCACAAGCAAAACAGGATGCTCAGCTCAGCCTTCTCGACCTGCACCTGGCGACGGCATCAATAAGCCATAACCGTTCACCCAGCGCTGTTGTTCAGGCTCTTCCTCAACCCAACAAGCTGGTCGCGCAAGCTCGAGACCTCTTCGATCGAGCATTGCGTCGCACACAGCACCGCAGGCATCAAGGCGGCCGCCTCCTTGCGCAGGGCATTGCCTTGCTCGGTCAAGGTAATGATGACCTGCCGCTCGTCGCTGCGCGCTCGCGCGCGCTGCAGCAGGCCCTGCGCCTCCATCCGCTTGAGGAGCGGCGTCAGGGTCGCCGAATCCAGGAACAGGCGCTCGCCGATATCCGAGACCGTCAGCTGGTCCTGCTCCCACAAGACCATCATCACCAGGTACTGGGGGTAAGTAAGCCCTAGCTTGGGCAACAAGCCGCGGTAGACGCGCATCATGGCGAGAGAGGTCGAATACAGCGCGAAGCAGAGCTGGTCGTCGAGCGCCGGTGCGGCGGGGGTGGGGGAGGTAGTCGTATCCATGCATCCAATATAGGTCGCACGCTAGCTATTTGCAAGCGATGTGTGGCATTTCCCGACCCAACTGGCGCCGCGCTTTCGGCAGGATCAGGCAATCCTTCACCAGCATCTTGATACCGCCCTTTGCAGCAGCACTCCTATGATGAACACATCATTTATCCAGGAGCGCGGCATGAAAACGGTGGACAGCATCTATATTAACGGCAGCTTCGAAACGCCCCATGGCAGCGAAGTTCTTACGCTGTTCGATCCGGTATCCGAAGAGCCGGCGACTTCCGTAGTGCTTGCCGATGAGGTGGACGCCCGCCGCGCCATCGACGCCGCCGCCGCCGCCTATCGCGAGCTGGCAAGGAGCTCACGCGAGCAGCGGATGACCTGGCTGCAGCGTCTGTACCAGGCCGTCGCTGCGTCCGAAGAGGAACTGACCGCCGTCATGGTCGAGGAGTACGGCGGCCCGGTGCGTACTTCGCGGGCAACGGCCAAGCGCGCCGCGGCATCGTTCGCCTCCGCACGCAGCTTGCTGGCCGATTACCCGTTCGAACGGCAGATCGCAAGCGCGCGCGTGGTGATGGAGCCGCTGGGCGTCGTGGGCTTGATCACGCCGTGGAACGCGAACTACGGTTTCATCTGCAGCAAGCTGTCGATGGCCATTGCGGCAGGCAGCACCGCGGTCATCAAGCCGAGCGAACTCAGCGCGCGCCAGACCGAACTGCTGACGCGCGTCCTGCATCGCGCGGAACTGCCGCCGGGCCTCTTCAATATCGTGACGGGGAAGGGCGATACGGTCGGCGCCGAACTGGTGCGTCACCCGGATATCGCCAAGATCTCGTTTACCGGCTCAACCGCCGTCGGCAAATCGATCGCACGAGGCGCCGTCGATACCATGAAACGCGTGACACTCGAACTGGGCGGCAAGTCGCCCACGATCCTGCTGGACGATGCGGACTTCGCGAAGGCCATGCCGCTTGCCGCTGCGGCGGCGACCTTCAACAGCGGGCAGGCTTGCCTTGCCGGATCGCGCTTGCTGGTGCCGCGCAGCCGCCTGCATGAAGCGCACGAAGCGATCGCCGCCGCCTTCAAGAATCTGACCGTTGGCGATCCCCGCGACGAGGACACCTGCATCGGTCCGATGGTCACGCGCACGCAATACGAGCGGGTGCAAGCGTATATCCGGCGCGGCATCGATGAGGGAGGGCTTGTCCTTACCGGCGGCCCCGGCCGCCCGGAAGAGTGTGAGCGCGGCTATTTCGTGCGGCCTACCGTCTTCGGAAATGTCAGCAACGACATGGCGATTGCGCGTGACGAAATCTTCGGACCGGTACTCTCCGTGATCGCCTATGACGACGAGGAAGAGGCGGTGCGGATCGCCAACGATACGGTCTACGGACTGCACGCGTATGTCTTTTCCGCGGACCTGGCGCGGGCCCGGCGCGTGGCCTCGCGCATCGTCGCCGGGCGTGTTTTCATCAATGGCTTGTATGATGAGCCGGTTGCGCCTTTCGGCGGATTCAAGCAATCCGGATGGGGGCGCGAATTCGGTGTCTTCGGTCTTGAACAATATCTCGAACCCAAAGCCCTGCTTGGCTATGACAACATCCTTTGATCACGACATCCTTGCGCAGCTGTGCAAGGAGATGGTGCTTCGCTTTGCCGGCGTACCGGAAGGGGAGAACGATCTGGCGACGGGGTTACCGTGGCTGACCCTCGTGCGCCGTCTGTCGCCCACTGCCGCCGGCCGGGGTATCTTGCAGCCGTCCGCCTGCCTGATCGTGCAAGGAGAGAAGGAGATGCTGGTGGGCCAGCGGGTCTTGCGCTACGGGCCGGGCTGCTATGTGCAGGCAGGCGCGGCGATGCCGGTGTCAGGCCGTATCGTGGAGGCAAGTGCGTCGGCTCCCTACCTCGGCATTCGCATCGATCTCGATCCCAAGGAGGTCGCAGCGTTCATCCTGGACATGCAATTGCCGGTGCCGCCGGAACGCGAGGACGTCCCGGTCGTCACCGTGGAGCCGGCGGCGGACGCGCTGATGGAAACCTTCCTGCGCTTGCTGCGCCTGCTCGACCGGCCACGTGACCTGACCGTGCTCGGCCGCCTCGTCAAGCAGGAGATCATGTACCACCTGATCACGGCCCCCGGCGGGCTGACGCTCAGCCGCGGATTATTGGGTGGCCAGCGGGAGCATGCGGTCAGCCGCGCCATTTCCTGGATCCGCGAGCATTACGACCAGCCTTTGAAGATCTCCGACCTGGCCGACACGGTCCACCTGAGCGCCTCCGTGCTGCACCGACGATTCAAGGCGGCCACCGTCATGAGTCCACTGCAATACCAGAAGCAGGTGCGGCTACTGGAGGCGCGCAAGCTATTGATGAGCGGCAGCTTCGAGGCGGCGAGCGTCGCCTATCAGGTGGGATACGAAAGCCCATCGCAGTTCAGCCGCGAGTACCGCAGGCTGTTCGGCGCCTCGCCGCTACAGGATGCGCAACATCTGCGAGGCCATGCGCCGGAACCCTGATGAGGTTCCCGAACAACATTACTGTTGAGCTCTTGCGTTAACCCTGGCGGGTTT
>NZ_JAGPWC010000137.1 GCF_018119405.1 Massilia sp. ST3
GGCGCGGCCGCGGCCAGCATGGTCCAGGCCCACAGCTCGCCAGCGCCGTGGCCCGCGTCGGCACCCGCGCGGCGCACCGCCTCGCACACGGCGGCAAGCAGCGCATGGCCGCCGAAGACCCGCTCGACGACTTCGCGGCAGGCATCCTGCGCCGCGCCCAGGTGGGCGTACAAGGCTTCGGTCGGCCCCTCCAGGATGCGCATCACGCGGGCGTCGCGCAGCAGCTGTGGCGCCAGGTTCGGCTCCAGGTAGCCGCGCCCGCCCAGCAGCTGCACCAGCCCGTCCGCCGCCTCCCACAGCAGCTCCGAGGCCACGCACTTGCAGGCCATGCAGGCCTCCTGGGGCAGCGCGCCGCCCCCGTCGAGCGCGGCGATGGTCCGCACCAGCCCTTCCAGCGCCGCGACCGCGCAGCTCAGCGCATCCAGGCGCGCCAGGGTAACCGGGATGTCGGCCAGGCGCCCGCCGGCGACCTCGCGCCGGCCGGCATAGCGCAGCATCAGCTGGGCGCAACGCTTCATCGCGCCCACGCACAGCGCGCCGATCCCCAGGCGCGCGAAGGCCATGGCGTCGCGCGCCACTTCCATGCCGCTGCCGGGCCGGCCCAGCACCTGCGCGTCCGGCACGAACACGTCCTCGAAACGCAGCGCGTTCTGCACCATGGCCCGCATCCCCATGGTCAGCGCCTCGGCCTCCTGGCGCAGTCCGGGCGCATCCTCGGGCACCATCAGCGCCACGGTCCCGAGCGCGGCGCCGTCTTCCGCCACCGCGCGCGCCAGCACCGTGATCCAGCCGGCCCAGCCGGCCAATCCGATCAGGTGCTTCTCGCCGGCCAGGCGCCAGCCGCCGCCGACGCGCAGCGCACGGGTGCGCATCGCCAGCGGATTGGCCCCCGCCGCCGGTTCGGTCAGGGCAAAAGCGGCCAGCTGGCGGCCGCTCGCCAGGTCGGCGACTACCTTCGCACGCAGGGGCTCCGCGCCGAAGCGCAGCAGCGGGCGCAAGCCCAGTCCATTGTGCACGCCCACCGTGGTCGCCAGGGTGAGGTCGATGGCGGCCAGCTGCTCCATCACGCGCAGCAGGTCGATCGTGGCCAGCCCGCGGCCGCCCAGCCCGGGGGGCGCCTGCAGGCCGAGCAGGCCGCGGTTGCCGAAATCGAGCAGCACATGGGGCGGCATGCCGCGCCGCTCGTCCATCAAGCGGGAGTCCAGCCGGCGCGGCGCATACCCGCGCAGCCAGGCGATCATGGCGTCGGCCTGTTCGCGGCTCGCGGCGGGCGCCGGTGCATCGTCCTTGCGGCGCTGGGGATGCGGGTCGCGCGTCATCCTGCCGGCGGCCTCGTGCGAGGAATACACCACGTCCAGTTCGCCGGCCGCGGCCAGCGCCCGGCAGCGCGCGCGCTGTACCTTGCCGCTGGTCGTGCGCGGAAACCCGCCCGGCCGCACGAACGCCAGCAGGCCGACCGCGATGCCGAATCGGCGCGCCACGGCGGTGCGCAGGCGCTGGCTCAGGGTGTCGAGCCGGGCAATGCCGTCGTCGCCGCCGCCCTTCCTGGCCAGCCGCAGCAGGTGGCGGTCGGCTTCCAGCACGATCGCCAGGCGCTCGCGCCCGCCCTCATCCAGGGCGAAGGCCGCGCAGCGGTTCGGTTCCAGGAAGGCCGCGGTCTCCTCGACCAGCGCCTCGACGTCCTGCGGATAGATGTTGCGTCCATTGACGATCACCAGGTCCTTCAGGCGGCCCGTGACATAGAGCTCGCCGTCGCGCACGAAGCCCAGGTCGCCGGTGCGCAGCCAGGGGCCGCCGCCGTCGGCCAGGCGTGCGCCGAAGACCTCGGCCTCGCCTTTTTCCTTCCCTGCGCCAGGCCCGCTGCGATAGCCGCGCGCCACCGAGTCGCCCGCCAGCCAGATCTCGCCCACCCGACCCAGCCCGGCGGGGCGGCTGCTGTCAGGATCGACGGCCAGCACCGCCACGCCGGGCGCGGGCGGGCCGCAGCTGGCCAGTTCGCGCGCGTCGGCGTCGCCGTGGGCGGCTTCGCGCACCTGGCCGGCCTCCAGCCGCGCCTTGCTGACGCACAGGACGCGCGGAGCGCGTCCGCGCGGCCCGCCCGCCGCCAGCAGGGTGTGTTCGGCCAGGCCGTAGCACGCGAACAAGGCTTCCGGCCGCAGCCCGCAGCCGGCGAAAGCCTGGGCCACCCGGCGCAGGGTGGCCGCGCGCACCGGTTCCGCCCCGTTGTAGGCCACTTCCAGTGCCGACAGGTCGAGCGGCGGCCGGCCGGGCGCGGCGGACAGTGCGGCCTGGTAGCGGCGCGCACACAAGTCCCAGGCGAAGTCCGGCGCCCCGGCGCAGGTCGCGCGGTAGGCGGCGACCGCCTCCAGCCAGCGCAGCGGCTGGCGCAGGAAGGTGGCCGGCGCCATCAGCACCGAGCGGAAGCCCAGCACCGCGGGCGCCACGATGCTGCCCACCAGCCCCATGTCGTGGAAAGGCGGCAGCCAGCTCACCATCACGCTGTCCTGCCGGAAGCCGAAGGCGTCGCCGATCGCCTCCACATTCGCGGCCAGGTTGGCGTGGGTGACCTCGACTCCCTTCGGCGCGGTCGTCGATCCCGAGGTGTACTGGATGAAGGCGAGCGCCGCGCGCGCCACGTCCGGAGCGGCGAAATCGGCTTCGAAGCCGTCGGTGCAGATCAGGCAAGGCGCCCTGCCGTCCCGCTCTCCTTCGCCCTTGCCGCCCGGGCCGAGCAGCGGCGCGAGCGCCGGCGCGGCCTCGCGCGTGCTCAGCACCAGCGCCGGGCCGGCGTCCCTCAGCAAGGCGGCGAAGTGCGGGCCGCCGTGCTTGCGCGGCAGCGGGACCGGCACCGCCACCAGGCCGGCGCGCAGGCAGGCGAAGAAGGCCACCACGAAGGCCAGGCCGGGCGGGTACGGCAGCAGCGCCCGTTCGCCGGGGCCGGCCAGCGCCGCCAGGCCGCCGGCCAGGGCGTCGACCCGCGCGGCCAGCTCGCCGAAGCCGAGCGACTCCTCCCGGCCATCCTCGCGCACGAAGGTGAAGGTGATCCTGGCAGGGGTCTCGCGCGCATGGCGTTGCAGGCC
>NZ_JAGPWC010000138.1 GCF_018119405.1 Massilia sp. ST3
TTGCGGGGGGGCGCGCGGGGCGGGGGGGGGCGCGGCCGCGGCGACGGCCGGGGCGGGCGCCGGCCCCCCGGCCGCGCAAGCACCGGCAGAACCGGCCGCGCCCTCTTCCACGCCCGCCGCCGCGCCCCTGGCCTGCGTGCAGGCCGGCCCGATCGCCGCCGGCGACACGCGCCGCTTCGAAACCCGCACGGCGCGCCTGGGCCTGGGCGAGCGCCAGTCACGCATCAGCGTGCCGTTCCAGGAAGTGAGCAGCTACATGGTCTACCTGCCGCCGGCCGGCGGCAAGGAAGGCGCGGACCGCCGTACGGCGGAGTTGAAGGAACGCGGCATCGAGAACTTCTTCGTGATGCAGGGCGAATCGGCGATGAAGTACGCGATCTCGCTGGGCGTCTTCAAGACCGAGGCCGCGGCCCAGACCCAGGCCGGCATCCTGGGCCGCCAGGGCGTGCGCGGCGTGCGCATCCTGCCGCGCGGCCCCCAGGGCACCCGCGCCGCCTACCAGTTCCGCGACATCGACGCCGAGACCCGCACCCGCATCGCCGACATCGCCAGGGCCTTCCCCGGCGCGCAGCTGCAGGAATGCTCCCCGGCGCGGTAACGGTTGGCCGCTGCATCATCGGACGCGATTACGGAACCGGTAACGATCGACGCGTCGGCGGCAAAGCCGCCAACCCTACCGCGTGACTGAGTAGGGTCGGCGGATTCCCGCCGACGCGGTGATAGTTGACAGCACGTTAATTCGGCACGCTGCCGAAGCCCTCGGTCAGCGTTTGACAACGAGCGGCTTCAGTCCGAACGACTTCGGCACCTTGCGCGCCGCCTTCACCGCTTCTGCCCGGGTCGCGAACGGCCCGCCGTACAGGCGCTGCGACGCCCCCGCCGGCGCCACCTCCAGCGTCCCCAGCGCCACCCCGGCCTTGGCCAGTTTCGCGCTCATCGCTTCCGCCGCGCCCGCGCGGCTGTAGGCGCCGAGCTGCACGTAGAAGCCTGGCGTGGCCTGGGCGAGCGCCGCGCTGTCCGAGCGCACCCCGTCTTCGAGCTCCATGGCCGCGATTTCCGGCGCCGCCGATTGCGCCTGCGAGGCCGCGGCGCGGCGCACGGCCGCGATCCGGGATGGATCGTCGGGGAACAGGCGCTCGACCTTGACCTGATGGCTGCCCCTGTCCAGCAGGCCGAGCTTGAGGGCGGCCGTGTAGGACACGTCGATGACGCGGCTGGCGTGGAAAGGCCCGCGGTCGTTGATGCGCACGATCACCGATTTGCCGGAGTCGACGCTGGTCACGCGCGCATAGGACGGGATCGGCAGGGTCGGATGCGCCGCCGTCATCTTGTTCTTGTCGTAGGGCTCGCCCGAGGTGGTCTTCTGGCCGTGGAAGCGGTTCGCATACCAGCTGGCCATGCCGCGCTGCACGAAGGGATCCTCGTGCAGGATCGGCGTGTAGGTCTGCCCCAGCACCGAGTACGGGCGGTTGCCCCACCTGGCGTAGGGTTCGTACTTCACCACCGGCGCCTCGTCCTGCGCCTGCGCGTCCTGGCCACTGTCCTTGTGGTAGCCGCCGAGGCTGGATTCGGCGGCCGGCAAGGCCGGCGCCTCGCCGTGCTTCAGGGCCGGCTTGTGCAGCCAGGGCAGCGGGATCAGCTGGATCAGGCTGCGGTGCTCGCCGCCGGGTTTGGTCGTGCAACCGGCGGCCAGGAGTGCAACTGCAAGGGCCGCCGAATAAATCCTTCGAACGGCCATCGGTCGTCCTCCATCTATTACGTCTGCACGAGTTTACGGTGTCTTTGAATACTCATCAATATGCCGGCGCCGAGTCCGAGCGTGATGAAGGCCGTGCCGCCGTAGCTCATGAAGGGCAAGGGCACGCCGACGACGGGAAGAATGCCGGCCACCATGCCCATGTTCACGAACGCATAGGTGAAGAAGATCATCGTGATCGCCCCCGCCAGCAGGCGCGAGAACGAGTTCGGCGCATTCGCCGCGATCATCAGCCCGCGCCCGATCAGGAGCAGGTAGACGAACAGCAGCACCAGGTTGCCGATCAGCCCGAATTCCTCGGAATACACGGAGAACACGAAGTCGGTGGTGCGCTCCGGCACGAACTCGAGATAGCCTTGCGTGCCCTTCATGTATCCCTTGCCGCTCACGCCGCCCGAGCCGATCGCGATGATCGACTGGATGATGTGGAAGCCCTTGCCCAGCGGGTCGGAGGTCGGGTCGATCAGGGTCATGACCCGCTCGCGCTGGTAGTCGTGCATCATCGACCAGCCGATCGGCAGCATCGCCGCCGCGCCCAGCACCAGCGCGATGATCGCCTTCCACGCCAGGCCGGCCAGGAAGATCACGTACAGGCCCGAGGCGGCCACCAGCAGCGCGGTGCCGAGGTCGGGCTGCTTGGCGATCAGGATCACGGGGACCAGCAGCAGCACCGCCGCGACGGCGAAGGACTTCCAGTTGCCGACCGTGGCCTTGGTCTGGAAATACCAGGCCAGCATCAGGGGCATGGCGATCTTGAGGATCTCGGAAGGCTGGATATCGATGCCGAGGTGCAGCCAGCGCCGCGCGCCCTTCTTGATGATGCCGAACATGGCCACGGCAATCAAGAGCGCGACCCCGAAGGTATAGATCGGCACGGCGAGGCGCATCAGGGTCTGCGGCGGAATGTTCGCCGCGATCCACATGATCGCGAAGGACAGCAGGAAGTTGCGGATCTGGTGCTCGACCCGGTCCGGGAAATCGGCGCCCGCCGAGGTCATCGTGATCATGCTGATCGCCATCAGGACGAACAGGATCAGCGCCATCGGGCCGTCGAACACGGCGAAGTACGGGCGCAGGCGGCGCCGCAGCGAGCGTCGTTCTGGAATGTGCGCCATGGCTTATTCCTTTCTGGTGGGGACGGCGGGCGCGGCCGCGATCTGGGCCGGCGCGGCGGCGGGGGCCGCGGCGGGCGCAGGAGCGCGCCCCAACGGGCAAAAAACCACCCCGGGAAACCGCC
>NZ_JAGPWC010000139.1 GCF_018119405.1 Massilia sp. ST3
GGGGGGGGGGGGCCCCGGCGGGGGGGGGGGGGCCCCGCCCCCCCCCCCTACGATCAATCGCGCTTGAGCACCGTCACCTTCATCTCGTCGCTTGGCTCCATCATGTCGATCACCCGGCAGTCGCCGCACATGCGCAGGCGGTCCAGCTTGCCGGCGAAGGCCGGGTGCGTGGCCAGGCGGCCAAGCATGTTCTCGACCATCTGCAGGGTGCCGAAGGGCTTGCTGCAGCGGATGCAGTGGAAGGGCTGGCTTTCGTTGAGCACCACGGCCTGCATGCGGGTCTCGCCGAAGCGCAGCTGCGGCACCAGGGTGATGGCGTTTTCCGGGCAGGTACTGGCGCACAGTCCGCACTGCACGCAGTTCTTCTCGATGAAGCGCAGCTGCGGCAGACCCTGCCCGTCCTGCAGGGCCGCCGACGGGCAGGCGCCGACGCAGGACATGCACAGGCTGCAGGCCTGGCGGTCGATCGCCAGGGCGCCGAACGGCGCCCCGGGGGGCAGCGCCACCACTTCCGGCCGTTGCGGCGCGTGGCGGTGCAGGTGGTCGAGCGCGTAGTCGAGGGTATTGCGCTTGTCGGCGGCCAGGTGGAACACGGCGGGCTCGCGCGGGACTTCGCCGCGCGGCGCGTGGCGCAGGGCCAGGGCCAGCTCGTCGGGCGCATCGACGCGCAGCAATTGAAAGTGCGGGCCGGCATAGCCCAGTCCGTCGACCACGGCCTGGGCCACCGCCATCTGCTCGCCGAGCGCGGCCACGTACTGGGGAGCGTGCTCATCCGTCATCAGGACGGCCACGCCCGCCGCGCCATAGGCCAGCGCGGCCAGCCAGACGTCGATCCCGGTGGCGGCCGCATGGTGCAGGCTCAGGCCCAGGATGCGGCCCGGGGCCTCGGCGCCAAGCTCGGCCAGCATTGCCGCGCCGCGCCCGCCGTCGTGCAGCAGCAGCACCGGTTCCTCGCCGCCCGCCTCGCGGAAGGCGCGCAGGGCCGCCTGGATGCGCTTGCCGGTCAGCTGGGCCGGCGGATAGGCGTAGGTGATCGCGCCGGTCGGGCAGACCGTGGTGCAGGCGCCGCAGCCGGCGCACAGGTAGGGATTGACCTTGATGCGGTCGCCGTCGCCCGCGATCGCCTGGCCCGAGCAGATGTCGACGCAGGCATTGCAGCCCTGGCGGCCGTTGCGGCTGTGCGCACACAGCCGCTCCTTGTAGTTGAAGTACTTGGGCTTTTCGAAGTCGCCCACCATGTCCAGCAGCGCCTCTGCCGCCGCCGCGCGCGCGGCCTCGTCCTCGCCCGGCGCGTAATAGCCGTGCGGCTGCTGGTGGGTGGGGATCAGGCGCGCCGGGCACAGGTCCAGCACCAGGTCGAACTTGTCCCGTCCCAGCGGTTCGCCAGCGGCCTGCCAGCGCGCTTCGAAGGCCCCCAGCCAGCCGGCCACGGCGACGGCACGCGCCACGTGCACCGGATAGGGCCGCGCGGCGCCCGGCGCCGGCGCGTCGAGCAGGATGGCGGTCACCGGCAGGACCGTGGCCAGGCGGTCGGCCCAGGGCAGCGCCTGCGAGGAAGGCCCCACCACCAGCACGCGCCCGGAGGAGCGGTAGTCGACGGTGACCGCCGCCTCGAAGGCGGGCATGGCTTCCAGGGCGGCGAGCGCGGCCTGGCGCGCCAGGGCGTCGCGCCCGTTGCGGACGGGGTCGGCGGGCGCCCCGTCGTTGAGTCGAATATTCATGCGTTCCCTTGTGGGTTCTCTTGCGGATTCCCTTGCGGCCGGTCTTCTTCTTGTTGCGTCACCGCGTCCTGCGCTTCGGGCGCAGCCGCCGCGGCCGCGCCGGCGCCCTCTTCCGGCGCCGCGTCGTCGAGCACGCGCTGCAGTGCGCTGTCGGCGTGGCGCAGCTCGGCCAGCATGTCGGCGGCCAGCGGCGAGGCGACATTGAAATCGTCCATGTAGATGTCGAGGCCGTCCATCACCTTGAAATGCGGGTCGGCGAACAGCTTCTTGAGCGCCAGGCGCTGCACGGCCTTGTCCACGCCTTGCGCCACGAAGCCGGAATAGTCGGAATCGAAGCTCAGGCCGGCTATGTCCTCCATGGTCGGCAAGGGGCGCAGCGCCTGCACGTCCTCGTCGGCCACCCCGCCGCTGGTGCGCGCAAGTGCCGGCGGCGCCGGTGGCGGCGCCTCCTGGGGCGACGCGTCGCCCCCGCTGGACTTGAGCCGCGACCAGCGGCGCAGGAAGCCTTCTTCCGCCATCGTCTTGCCGCTCATCCGTGCTGGCGGCCCTTGCGCGGCCGCGGCGTGTAGTGCTTGCGCAGGTAGTCCGCCAGCCAGGCATAGACCTCGGCCGGCATCGCGACCCCATCGGCGGATTCGCCGGAATCGAACATGCGCGTGCCTTCCATGTAGCTGACCGAGGCGCGCACGGGGATCGCCTTGCCCTCTTCCATGCGCCACAGCACGAACACCTTGGATTCCGGCGCCATGCAGTTCTCGTAGTAGCCGTCGTTCTCGTCCGTGTACAGCTCGAGTTCCAGGCCGGAAACGAGGTAGTAGTCGCGGTCCGGGCTTTCGCTCAGCACCTGCAGACGCGGCAGGTTGCCGCGGTCCGGCACCACACCCACTGCCGCCCAGGCGTCGTCGGCCCACCGGTGGCGCACGGCGCGCCGCTGCATGATGATGGCGACCGGCAAACTTCCCATTTTCATGACGAACGGATCTCCATCACTTCTTGTTGGCCGTTTCCGGCGTGTTCTTCTTCTCGACGGCGGGCGAGGCGCCGGCCGGCACCGGCTTCGAGGGCGCCTTCTTGACGTCGGTACTGGGCGCGGCGGTGCCCAGCTTTTCGCTCTTGACGG
>NZ_JAGPWC010000014.1 GCF_018119405.1 Massilia sp. ST3
CCCCGCGTCAACGCACCGTCGCCAGCGCCGGCCCCTGCTCCCACCCGCCGCCGATGGCGCGCGCCACGGCCACGGTGGCCAGCAGGCGCTGGGTGCGGATCTGCGCCGCCGCCCGGTCCGCCGCCAGCGCGCTGCGCTGGGCGTCGGTCACGTCCAGGTAGGTCGAGACGCCGCGCTCGTAGCGCGCCTGCGCCACCAGCAAGGCGCGGCTGGCGGCCTGCTGCGACTGCGCCTGCACCTCGCCCTGCTTCTGGCGCTGCTCCACATCCGACAGCGCATCCTCGACTTCGCGCAGCGCCGTCAGGAGCCTGCCTTGGTGATTCGCCACCGCTTCCTCGTAGCGCGCCTTCGACAGCGCCAGGTTGGAGCGGTTGCGGCCCGCGTCGAACACCGGCAGCGACAGCGCCAGCGGGCCGATCGAGAACTGGCGCGCGCCGCCGCTGGCCAGGTCGCGCAGGTGCTCGGAGGCGAAGCCGAAGTTACCGGTCAGCGACAGCGAGGGGTAGAACGCGCCTTCGGCCACGCCCACCTGGGCGTTCGCCGCGCGCAGCTGGGCCACGCTGGCCGCCAGGTCGGGACGCTGCCCCATCAGGCTGGCCGGCAGGCCGACCGGAATGGCCGGCGGCTGCGGCAGCGCGCTGTTTGACGCCGCCATCAGCGGCGCGCTCGGCGAGGCGCCGACCAGGGTCGCCAGCGCGTGCTCGACCAGGTTGCGCTGGCGCTGCACCTCGTGCAGGTCGGCTTCGGCGTTGGCGCGCTCGATACGGGCGCGCGAGACATCCAGTTCGTTCGACAGGCCGGCCTTGAAGCGCGCCTCGACCAGCTCCTGCGCCTCGCGCCGGGTGTCGAGCGCGCCGCGCAGGATCGCCAGCTCGGCGTCCAGGCCGCGCAGCTGCCAGTACGAGGACGCCACCTGGCTCGAGAGCAGCAGGATCACCCCATCGCGGTCATCCTGGGCGGCCAGCGCCTGCGCGTCGGCCGCCTCGACCACGCGGCGCACGCGGCCCCACAGGTCCAGCTCGTAAGACAGCGAAGCGCCGACGTTGAAGTTGTTGCCCTCGATCGAGCGGCGGCCCAGGGCGATGCCCTGCGAGGTCTCGCTCGAGGTGCGCGAATTCGAGATGCCGGCGCCGACCGCGACGCTCGGCAGCTGGCCGGCGCGCACCACGCCCAGCTGGGCCTGGGCCTGCAGCAGGCGCTGGGCGGCGGCCTGCACGCCCGGGTTGTCGCGCAGGGCGCGCTGCTCCAGGCTGTCGAGGGTGGGATCGGCGAACACGGTCCACCAGCTGGCGGGCAGGCGCGCGGTGTCGCCGTTGGCAGCGTGGCGGAAGGCCGACCCGGTCGGCGCCGCCGGTGCCTGGAAGTCGGGACCGACGGTGGTGCAGCCTGCGAGCGCCAGCGAGGCGGCGATCAGGGTCAGTGCGAATGGCTTCTTCATGTTCTCTGCTTTCGTATTCAATGTGCGCCCGAGGCGCCGCCCGGCGACTTCACCTTGTCGGCCATCCAGATCGCCGCGATGCAGCCGATCAGCACCAGGCCGATGATCAGGAAGCCGTCGTTGTAGGCCATCACATAGGATTCGCGCCGCACGATGCGGTCGATGACGGCGAGCGCCTGGTTCGCGGCCGTGGCCGGGTCCATGCCGTTGGCGATGAAGCCCTGGGTCAGCTGGTCCAGGCGCTGCTGGGTGGCCGGCGCGTAGTTCGACACGGCTTCGCCCAGGCGCGCCGAGTGGAAGTGCTCGCGGTTCGTCAGCGAGGTGGCCAGCAGCGCGATGCCGATCGAGCCGCCCAGGTTGCGGGTCATGTTGAACAGGCTCGAGGCCGAAGGCATGTCGCGCGGCGGCAGGCCGGACATCGCGAAGTTCGACAGGGTCAGCATCACGAAGGGCTGGCCGATCGCGCGCACGATCTGGGTCAGCATCAGCTGGTCGTAGCCGGTGCTCGCATCCATGAAGGCGTTCATCACGCAGGAGCCGCCGAACAGCAGCAGGCCGAAGGAGCACAGGATGCGGTTGTCGACCTTGGACGACAGCGCGGCCGCGAAAGGCATCACGAACAGCTGCGGCAGGCCGACCCAGGCGATCACCTCGCCGATCTGCATCGGGGTATAGCCGGCGATCTGGCCCAGGTAGAGCGGCAGCAGGAACGAGGACCCGTACAAGCCCATGCCGGTCACCGCCGACAGCATGGTCGCGACCAGGAAGTTGCGCTGGCCGTACAGGGCCAGGTTCACGAAAGGATCGGGACGCGAGAAGCTCACCACCACCCAGCCCAGGATGCCGGTCAGGGACAGCGCGGCGAAAGTCACGATGAACTCGGACTCGAACCAGTCCTTCGAATTGCCCTCTTCCAGGAAGATGGTCAGGCAGGCCAGGCCCATCGCCATCAGGCCGATGCCGAGCCAGTCGGCGTTGACCAGGGTCTTGAGATTGGCCTTTTCCTTGTCCAGGCCATACATGATGCCGGCGATCAGCAGCACGCCCGGCACCCAGTTGATGTAGAAGATCGAAGGCCAGCCGTACAGCTCGGACAAATAGCCGCCCAGGGTCGGGCCCATGGCCGGCGCCAGGGTGGCGGTCAGGCCGAAGATCGCCATGCCGGCCGCGCGCTTGTTGGCGGGCAGGCGAGTGATCACGAGCGTCATCGCCATCGGGATCAGGGCGCCGCCGGTGAAGCCCTGCAGCATGCGGAACACGATCATGCTCTCGAGGTTCCAGGCCGCGCCGCACAGGGTCGAGAACAGCAGGAACAGGGCGGTGGTGCCCATCATGTAGTTGCGCACACCGAAGGCGCGGGTCAGCAGCGCGGTCATCGGGATCACGACGATCTCGGCGCACAGGTAGGCGGTGGAGATCCAGGAGCCCTCTTCCTGCGTGGCCGACAGGGTGCCGAGGATGTCGCGCAGCGAGGAGTTGGTGATCTGGATGTCGAGCACCGCCATGAAGGCGCCCAGCATGCCGGCGGCGACCGCGACCCAGGTGCGTGCGTCGACGCGCGCGCCGAGCGGCGGCGAATAAGGCGTGGCGGGCGCGCCCGCGACGGCGGGCTTGCTCAGGGAGCTCATGGGGCTTCCTTAGTGGGCCTGGGCCGCAGAGGCGGTCTGGGTATGCGCGACTTTCTGGTCGAGCGCGACCTCGGCCACCACCGACATGCCCGGCACCAGGCGGCCGGCGTACTTCTTCACGTCCTGCGGATCGAGGGTGATCTTGACCGGCACGCGCTGCACGATCTTGGTGAAGTTACCGGTCGCGTTATCGGCCGGCAGCAGCGCGAACTGGTTGCCCGAGGCCGGCGAGAAGCTGTCCACGCGGCCGACCAGGTCCTTGCCCGGCAGGGCGTCGACTTCCAGGTGCACCTGCTGGCCCGGCTCGAGCCTGGCGAGCTGGGTTTCCTTGAAGTTGGCGACCACCCACACATTGTCTTCCACCACCGCCAGCAACTGCTGGCCCGGCTGCACGCGGGCGCCCACTTCGATGCTGCGCTTGCCGACGCGGCCCGCCACCGGCGCCACGATGCGGTTATAGGCCAGCTGCTGGCTGGCGTCCTTCAGCTGGGCCTGCAGCACCTTGACCTGGGCCTTGAGCACGTCGCGCGCGGCGTCGGCGGCCGTCACCTGGGCCTGGGCCGCGCTGGCGCTCTCGCGGCGCGCCGCCACGTCGGCCACGGCCCCGGCGCGGGCCGCGCTGGAAGCGTCCACCTCGGCCTTCGAGACCGCCTTCATGGTCTCGCTGTACAGCTGGCCGAAGCGCTCGGCGTCCTGGCGCGCACGCACCAGCTGGGCCTCGGCCTGCCTGACCTGGGCGCCGGCGGCGGCCGCCTGGGCGCGCACCTGGGCCACCTGGGCGCCGGCCTGCCCGATCTGCTGCTGCACGCTGGCGATCTGGGCCTCGATCTGCTCGACGCGCACGGCGTGGTCGGCCGGGTCCAGCTCGGCGATCACGTCGCCCGCCTTGACCATCTGGTTGTCGTCGACCAGCACGCGGGTGACCACGCCGGCCACGCGCGCCGACACCGGGTGCACGCGCCCGGTGACGTAGGCATTCTCGGTTTCCACGTAATGATGGCTCTTGTACCACATGCGCCCGCCCGCGCCGATGGCGGCCAGCGCGATCAGTCCGACCACGGCCAGCACGCGCTTGTTGGGCGGCGCCTTGCCTTGGGCGGCGCCCTGGATGGGGGCGCCGGCCTGGGTAGTGGCGGCGGGCTTGTGCTCGGCCGGGGTATGCGCTTCTGCCATGGGAGTACTCCGAAGAAATGAAATGGTTTAGGCGCATTATTTTCCAAGATCCGGGCAAAGTCAAGAAATGAAACGGTTGCATTTCATTTGACTTTGCTCTAAAGTTTGAAGCATGAGCAAACCCATGTCTTCTTGCGTCAAGTCGGCCGGCCGCCCCAAGGCTTCCGAGGTCGAGGCGCGCACCCAGGAACTGATCCATGTCGCGGGCGGCCTGTTCCTGAAGCACGGCTATACCAAGGTCAGCCTGGAGGCCATCGCGCGCGAGGCGCGGGTCGCGGTGCGGACCATCTATGTGAAGTTCGGCGGCAAGGCCGGCCTGCTGAAGGCGGCCCTGGTCGCGCGCCGCGAGCGCTTCTTCCCGGCCGGCAGCATGGAAGAAGAC
Organism: Massilia sp. ST3; assembly: GCF_018119405.1. Lineage (GTDB taxonomy): Bacteria > Pseudomonadota > Gammaproteobacteria > Burkholderiales > Burkholderiaceae_D > Telluria. Next base: position 4,622 of record NZ_JAGPWC010000014.1, read on the forward strand.
ACCCGCCCGCTGCGCGCCATCCTGGACGATTTCGCGCGCGTGTTCTATGCCCTGCTGTGCGAGTCCGACGCCGTGGCCCTGCAGCGCGTCGTGATTGCCGAGTCGGGCAGCAACCCGGAACTGGCGGACACCTTCTACGAGGCCGGGCCGCGCATGACGCGCGAGATGCTGGACCGTTTCTTCGCCCGCGCCGACGTGCGCGCCCAGCTGCGCGAGGACCTGCCCTTCGACCAGCTGCCGCCTTACCTGATCTCCTGCATCAATGGCGATCCCCTCGGACGCTTCCTGTTCCCCGACCAGGAACCTTGCGGCGAGGAAGCCGAGCGCCTGCTGGCGCAGCGCATGGAGCTGTTCTACCGAAGTGTCCTCAAGCATCCTTGAGGCAAGACTCTGTGCGTCATCGCACCGACCCGCCTCTGCCTTCCGTGAGAGCCTGAACGCCTTTACCAGGAGGGTGTCATGGATACCAAGAACACAACAGCGGCGCACCGCGAGGAGGCAGTATGAGCAAGTCGTCCCGTTACGAATGGCGTGACCAGCAGGCGTCGCTGCAAGAACGCATGAAATGCTTCATTGAAAACCCCGGCAACGAACAGCTCGAAGCGGTCGTTGCCGAAATGCGTGCCTACGCCGCCGCGGCGCAGGCGGGGACGATCGATATTCCGCAACGCTTCGTCAGTTTCGGCTGAGCAGTAGCGGGCCGCAAAAAGACCGTCCGGTTTGCCGGGCGGTTTTTTTTTGCCGGGTACAGCCCGCTAGATCGTCGCCACCGGCACCGGCTTCGCCGCGCCCAGGTCTTCCAGGTCGTAGACCCGCGTCAGGCAGTGCACCGTGCGCGATGCGCGGTGCCGTTCGTGGATCTCGCGGGTCACCACTTGCACCCTGCGCGGGGCCAGCGCCACCTGGCGCGGGTCGATGCCATCCCGGCCGTGGTCCTCGAATTTCGCCGCCAGCTGCTGCGAAATGGTCCCGGTCACGGTCGCGGGTTCGCCGCGGATCGTGGTCTTGAGTTCGAAGCAGCGCGATTCGGGCAGCACGAAGACCGTGCCGATGTAGTCATTGCCGTGTTCGTCCATGTCAGCCTCCTGAGCCAGACGCGACCGCGGCAAGAGGATTGCCGCCTCATGCCGCCATGATAGCGTTTCGCCAGCCGGCGGCAACCGGCGCACGCTTGGGCCGCCGCATTTCGCGCCGCCGGCGTGCAATTCGCGCCGCCAGGGCGGCGCCCCGTCGCAAGCCGGCATCCGCGGCCGGGCCGCCCGCTACAGTGCCTCCATCCCAACCGACTGGAGACCACCATGAAACTGTTCCCTCACGCAAGCTGCCTCGCCCTCCTCCTTTCCTGCGCCGCCGCCCATGCGGGCGACCTCGCGATCCGCGTCGACGACGTCAAATCCTCCGAAGGCAGCATCATGGTGGCGGTCTACGATTCCGCCGACAGCTTCCTCAAGCGCCCGGCCAAGGTGGCGCGGGTGCCGGCCAGCGCCGGCGCGGTGGACGTGCTGATCAAGGACCTGCCGGCGGGCGACTACGGCTTCGCCCTCTTCCACGACGCCAACGGCAACGGCAAGATGGACCGCAACCTGATGGGCATCCCGTCCGAAGCGCACGCATTCAGCAACAACGCGTTCGGCCACATGGGCCCGCCCTCCTTCGAGCAGACCAGGTTTTCGGTCGCCGCCGGCGGCGCCAGCGCCACCGTCAGCCTGCGCTGAGAGCGGCATGGACCGCCGCCGCTTCCTCGACGCCGGCCTCGGCGCGGGCCTCCTCGCCCTGACCGGCGGTGCCCGCGCCGACCAGGCCACCTACCGCCGCTTCCACGCGGCCCTGGCGCACGACCCGTCGCTGGCGGTGTATGCCGGCGTCGCCGGCAGCCAGGCCGGCGCGGCGCGCCTCAGCGGGCGCCTGCCCGCCGACCTGCAGGGCAGCTTCTACCGCAACGGTCCTGGGCGCTTCGAGCTCGGCGGCGAACGCCATCACCACTGGTTCGACGGCGACGGCTATGCCCAGTGCTGGCGGATCCGGGACGGCAAGGTACACCACCACGGCCGCTTCGTGGAAACGCGCCGCTTCCTGGACGAATCGGATGCCGGCCGGTTCCTGTATCCCTCCTTCGGCACCCACGTGGCGCGCCGGGGTTTTCGCGACAACGACACCCTGAACGCCGCCAACACCAACCTGCTGCCCTTCGACGGCCGCCTGTACGCGCTGTGGGAGGGCGGTTCCGCCACCGAACTCGATCCGGACACGCTGGCGACCATGGGCGCCAAGACCTGGCGCGAGGACTTGCGCGCGATGCCCTTCTCGGCCCACCCCAAGCTCGACCCGCAAGGCGGCATGTGGAATTTCGGCGCCCTGCCCGGCTCGGGCCGCATCGCCGTGTACCAGATCGGCGCCGGCGGCCAGGTGTTGCGCACCGGAGTGGTCGAGGCGCCACAGCAGGCCATGGTGCACGACTTCGCGGTCAGCGCGAAACACCTGGTCTTTCTCCTTCCGCCCTACGACCTGCGGCCCGGCGCAAGCCTGAGTTTCGCCGAACGCCACAAGTGGGCCGGCGACGGCCCGGCCGCGCGCCCGCTGCGCGTAGTGGTGGTGGCGAAGGACACGCTGGCCGTGCGCCAGGTGTTCGAACTGTCGCCCGCGATGGTGTTCCACTTCGGGAACGCCTGGGAAGACGGCGCCTGCACCCGCTTCGACGCGGTGCTCCACCAGGGTGACGCGATCGGCGAGCTGGGCGGGCTGATGGCCGGCGAGCGGCCCGCCGGCCCGCACGGGCGCAGCGAAGCGGTGCAAATCTGCCTCGACTATGCAAGCGGCCAGGCCCGCGTCAGCCGCTTGTTCGGCGCCAGCGAGTTTCCGCGCGTCGCGCCCCAGGTCGTCGGCAGCCGCCACCGCCGCCTGGTCTTGCTCGGCAACGAGGACGAGGCCGTGCTGTCGAGCGTGAACCTGGTGGATACGGACACCGGCAAGGTGGACAGCTACCGCTTCGGCGCCGGCTGGCAAGTCGAGGAGCATGTGCTGGTGCCACGCCGCCATGCACGCTCGGAAACCGACGGCTACCTGGTCGGCGTCGCGCAGGACCTGCGCAAAGAGGTGACCGTGATGACCGTGTTCGATGCCGGGCGGGTGAGCGCCGGGCCGCTGGCGCTGGCCCGGCTCCCCTATCGCACACCGCACTGCTTTCATGGTAATTTCTTGCTCGCATGATCACTTCCCACGAATCCCTTGCCCCCAGCCTGGCCCGCGCGCGCGGCCACCATCCCCTGGAACTGATTCCTCTGTTCCGGCGCTGGCCTCCCTCGCTCCTGCGTAACCTGCTCTACACGGCGGTCTGGAGCAGCCTGCTCGCGCTGGGGCTGACCATCGTGCAAAAGCTGATGGGCCGTTCAAGCATGTCCTTCACGCGGCTGCTGTTCGCCACCCTCGTGATCAGCAACCTGATCGGCTTCATGATCCACGCCATGCTGGAGCTGCTGGAGCGGTATTTCCCGCGCGGGAAGCCATGGCGCTTCCGCGCCGCCCAGGTACTGGCGATCGCCCTGGCCAGCGTGATCGGCATCCCCCTCGGCAATGCGCTGGTGGTCGGCAAGAGTCCGCTGCGCTTTTTCCAGTACAGCGCCACCCTCACCTTCCTGCTGGCCTTCGCGCTGATGACGGCGGTCCTGATGGTCATGGTGCTGGCGGCCGGCGAACGGCGCCTGCGGCGCGCGGCCGAGCATGCGCGCCAGCAGGAACAGATCGCCGCCGCCGGCCAGCTGATCGCCGAGGCGCGCCTGCGCGCGCTGCAGGCCCAGATCGAACCGCACTTCCTGTACAACACGCTGGCCAATGTCGTCAGCCTGATCGACAGCCAGCCGGCCACGGCGCGCCGCATGCTGGAGCGCTTCATCGACTACCTGCGCGCCAGCCTGGCCGCCAGCCGCGCCGAGCATGCGACCCTGGGAAGCGAGCTCGACCTGGCCGGCGCCTATCTCGACGTGCTGGGCGTGCGCCTGGGCGAGCGCCTGCGCTGGCGCACCGAGGCGGAGAGCGCGCTGCGCACCCTGCCGATGACGCCGATGCTGCTGCAGCCGCTGGTGGAGAACGCGATCATGCACGGCATCGAGCCCAAGCTGGAGGGCGGCGAGATCGTGCTGCGCGCGCGCCTGGACGGCGCCAAGCTGTGCGTCGAGGTCTGCGACAGCGGCAATGGCTTGCGCGCGGCCGCGCCGCGTCCCGGCGGCGGGGTCGGCCTGGCCAACCTGCGCGAACGGCTGCGCCAGCTGGCCGGCCAGCTCCAGCTTCTTGAAAACCCTGGCGGCGGCGTCACCGCGCGCCTGCTGCTTCCTCTTTCCACGGTGCCATCATCGACCATCCCCGCGCCCTGATCGCAGACGACGAACCGCATCTGCTCGACTATCTCGCTTCCCAGCTGGCCATCGCCTGGCCGGAACTGCGCATCACGCGCGCGGCCAACGGCGTGCAGGCGCTGGCGCTGATCGACGAATTGGCGCCGGACGTGGTGTTCCTCGACATCCAGATGCCGGGGCTGACCGGCATCGAACTGGCGGCGCGGCTGTGCGAAGGATCGAAGCCGCCGCGCGTGGTGTTCACCACGGCCTATGACCACTACACCCTGCAGGCCTTCGAGCATGCGGCTTTCGACTACCTGCTCAAGCCGATCGGGATGGAGCGGCTGACGCGGACCGTGGAGCGGCTCAAGCGGACCTTGTCCGTTCCCGCGCCGGCCGCGGATGCGCTGCAGGCCCTGCTGCAGCAGTTCGGGGCGGCGCCCGCACCGGCGCCCCTGCAGTGGATCCGCGCGGCGCATGGGCAGGAAACGCGGCTGATTGCCATCGACGAGGTGATCTACTTCCAGAGCAACGACAAGTACACCAGCGTGTTCCTGGCGGATGGGGAAAGCCTGATCCGTACGCCGCTCAGCAAGCTGAGGGAGCAGCTGGATGCGCGGCAGTTCTGGCAGATCCATCGCGGGGTGATCGTCGCGGCGAAGCACGTGGCGGGGACCAGGACGGATTTTCGCGGGAGGTTGCTGGTCAGGCTCAAGGGGCGGGATGAGCAGCTGGTGGTGAGCAGGAATTATGTGGAGTTGTTCAGGCAGATGTAGCTGGCGTTTCTGTTTTCGCTGCGCTTGGGAATTGGGTCCCCGCCTTCGCGGGGATGACGTTTTAGAGTTGCTACTTAAGTTTATTCCTGCCACCTGCGTAAGCACGTCACCCCCGCGAAGGCGGGGACCCAAGTTCGCAGCGCCGCAACTCAGTACATAAAAAACGGGACCTTGAAAGGTCCCGTTTTCACACGCTCAACAAACCATCAACGCTTGCGCGGCGGCGGCAGGTCGGTACACGTCCCTTCATACGCCTCCGCCGCCATGCCGATCGACTCGCCCAAGGTCGGATGCGGGTGAATGGTCTTGCCGATGTCCACCCCATCCGCGCCCATCTCGATCGCCAGCGCCACTTCGCCGATCATGTCGCCCGCGCTGGTGCCGACGATGGTGCCGCCGATGATGCGGTGGGTCTCCGCATCGAACAGCAGCTTGGTGAAGCCTTCGTCGCGGCCGTTGGCCACGGCGCGGCCGCTGGCGGACCACGGGAAGTGGCCCTTCTCGACCTTGATGCCCTTGGCCTTGGCTTCCTCTTCCGTGATGCCGACCCAGGCCACTTCCGGATCGGTGTAGGCCACCGACGGAATCACCTTGACGTCGAAGTGCGCCTTCTCGCCGTGGGCCGCTTCCGCCGCCACGTGCGCCTCGTGCACCGCCTTGTGGGCCAGCATCGGCTGGCCGACCAGGTCGCCGATCGCGAAGATGTGCGGCACGTTGGTGCGCATCTGGCTGTCGACCGGGATGAAGCCGCGGTCGCTCACCGCCACGCCAGCCTTGTCGGCGCCGACCTTCTTGCCGTTCGGGCTGCGGCCCACGGCCACCAGCACCAGGTCGTAGAGCTGCGGCTCGGGCGCGGTGGCGCCGGCTTCCGCCGCTTCGAAGCTGACCTTGATCCCTTCCGGCAGCGCTTCCACGCCGACGGTCTTGGTCTTCAACATGATGTTGTCGAAGCGGTGGGCGTTGTGCTTCTGCCAGACACGCACCGCATCGCGGTCCGCGCCCTGCATCAGGCCGTCCATCATCTCGACCACGTCGATGCGCGCGCCCAGCGTGGAGTACACGGTCGCCATCTCCAGGCCGATGATGCCGCCGCCGATGACCAGCATGCGCTTGGGCACCTGGCGCAGCTCCAGCGCGCCGGTCGAATCGACGATGCGCGGGTCTTCCGGCACGAAGGGCAGCTTCACCACCGACGAACCGGCGGCGATGATGCCCTTCTGGAACTTGATGATCTTCTTGCCGCCGTCAGGCGTCGTCACTTCGACGTGGTTGGGGCTCAGGAACTGGCCCACGCCCTGCACCACGTTGACCTTGCGCGACTTGGCCATGAAGTTCAGGCCGCCGGTCATCTTCTTGACCACGCCGTCCTTGAAGGCGCGCAGCTTGTCGATATCGACTTCCGGCTTGGCGAAGGAAACGCCGACGTCGCCCATGTGGGCGGTCTCGTCGATCACATGGGCCACGTGCAGCAGCGCCTTGGACGGGATGCAGCCCACGTTCAGGCAGACGCCGCCCAGGGTCGCGTAGCGCTCGATCAGCACGGTGTTCATGCCGAGGTCGGCGGCGCGGAAGGCGGCCGAGTAGCCGCCCGGGCCCGCGCCCAGCACCATCATCTCGCACTCGATGTCGACCGGGCCGCTGTAGCTGGCCGCGCCCGGCGCCGGAGCCGCGGGGGCCGACGGGGTCGGGTGGGCCGGCGCGTACGAATCGGCCGGCTTGTTGGCCGGCGCCTGCGCCGGAGCGGCGGCAGGTGCGGCGGCCGCGGCTGGTGCAGGTGCAGCTGCCGCTGCCGCTGCGCCCGATTCGTCCAGCACCAGCAGCATCGAGCCTTCGTTGACCTTGTCGCCGACCTTGACCTTCAGTTCCTTCACGACACCAGCGTGGGTCGACGGGATTTCCATGCTGGCCTTGTCGGATTCGACGGTGATCAGGGACTGGTCGACCTTGATGGTATCGCCCGCCTTGACCAGCAGCTCGATCACTTCCACATCCTTGAAGTCGCCGATGTTCGGGACTTTTACTTCAACAGTGCTCATGAACGCGCTCCAATCACAGAAGGGTCTTGCGCAGGTCGGCCAGCACCTCGGCCAGGTACGCGGCAAAGCGTGCGGCGCCGGCGCCGTCGATCACGCGGTGGTCGTAGGACAGCGACAGCGGCAGCATCAGGCGCGGCTGGAAGCTCGAGCCGTCCCACACCGGCTTCATCGCCGACTTGGACAGGCCCAGGATGGCCACTTCCGGCGCGTTGATGATCGGGGTGAACGCGGTGCCGCCGATACCGCCCAGCGACGAGATGGTGAAGGTCGCGCCCTGCATCGCGGCGGGGCTGAGCTTGCCGTCGCGCGCCTGCGCGGACAGCTCGCCCATCTCGACGGCGATCTGCGAGATGGTCTTCTTGTCGGCATCCTTCACGACCGGGACCACCAGGCCGTTCGGGGTGTCGGCCGCGAAGCCGATGTTGTAGTACTGCTTGACGATCAGGCTGGCGCCGTCTTCCGACAGCGACGAATTAAATTGCGGGAACTTCTTGAGTGCGGCGACCGACGCCTTGATGACGAAGGCCAGCATGGTCAGCTTGACGGTGGACTTCTGCTTGGCCAGCGCGGCGTTGGAATCGACGCGGAACTGTTCCAGGTCGGTCACGTCGGCATCTTCGAAGTGGGTCACGTGCGGGATCATGACCCAGTTGCGGTGCAGGTTCGGACCCGAGATCTTCTTGATGCGCGGCAGGGCCACGGTTTCGGTCGGGCCGAACTTCGAGAAGTCCAGCGACGGCCATGGCAGCACGTCCATGCCTCCGCCGCCACCGGTCTTGGCCGGGGCCGCTGCGGTCGGGCCGGCGGCCATCACGCCCTTGACGAAGTTCTGCACGTCCTGCTGGGTGATGCGGCCCTTCGGACCGGTGCCCGGCACGCGCGCCAGGTCCACGCCCAGTTCGCGGGCGAACTTGCGGATCGACGGCGAGGCGTGGGCTTTCGAGCCGGAGACGCCTTGCGAAGGTGCCACGGCCTGCGCTGCGGCCGGCGCGGGCGCTGCGGCAGGGGCCGGTGAGGCTGCAGCCGGAGCCGGAGCGGCTGCCGGTGCGGGCGCTGCGGCCGGAGCTGCCGCGGCAGGTGCGCCGCCGCTGGCTTCGAGCATCAGCACGAGCGAACCTTCGGCCACCTTGTCGCCGACCTTGACCTTGATTTCCTTGACCACGCCGGCATGGCTCGACGGGATCTCCATGCTGGCCTTGTCCGATTCGACGGTGATCAGGGACTGGTCGACCTTGACGGTGTCGCCCGGCTTGACCATCAGCTCGATGACTTCGACTTCCTTGAAGTCGCCGATGTCCGGGACCTTGACTTCGACGATGCCGCCCGATGCGGCTGGCGCGGCGGCGGGCGCAGCTTGGGCGGCCGGCGCAGGTGCGGCTGCCGGAGCCGGAGCCGCGGCGGCAGGTGCGGGCGCAGCGGCGCCGGCGGACTCCTCGAGCAGCAGCACGAGCGAGCCTTCGGCGACCTTGTCGCCGACCTTCACTTTGATTTCCTTCACGACGCCCGCATGGCTGGACGGGATCTCCATGCTGGCCTTGTCCGATTCGACGGTGACCAGCGACTGGTCGACCTTAATGGTGTCGCCCGGCTTGACCATCAGCTCGATCACTTCGACTTCCTTGAAGTCGCCGATGTCGGGGACTTTGACTTCCACAATGCTCATAGTGTTAGCTCCAATTATTTTTCGAGTTAGCTTCAACCCGTCATCCCGGCGAAGGCCGGGACGACGGGCCGTGAGCATTTACTGGGTCACAGGATTCGGCTTGTTCGGATCGATGCCGTACTTGGCGATCGCCTGGGCCACGACCGAGCGCTCGATCTTGCCTTCGTCGGCCAGCGCGCGCAGCGAAGCCACGGTGATGTAGTAGCGGTTCACCTCGAAGAACTCGCGCAGCTTGACGCGCGAGTCCGAGCGGCCGAAGCCGTCGGTGCCCAGCACCTTGTAGGTGCGGTCCTTCGGCATGAAGGCGCGGATCTGCTCGGCGAACAGGCGCATGTAGTCGGTGGTCGCGACGATCGGGCCAGTGGTGTTCTGCATCAGCGAGGTGACGTAAGGCACGCGCTGCTCCGCATCCGGGTTCACCATGTTCCAGCGCTCGGCGTCCTGGCCGTCGCGGGCCAGCAGGGTCAGCGACGGGGCCGACCAGACGTCGGCGGCCACGCCCCAGTCGTTCTTCAGCAGCTCGCTAGCAAAGATAGACTCGCGCAGGATGGTGCCGCAGCCGATCAGCTGCACGCGGTTCTGCGCCTCTTTCTCGCCTTCCTGGAGCAGGTACATGCCCTTCAGGATGCCCTCTTCCTGGCCGGCTTTCAGGCCCGGATGCTGGTAGTTCTCGTTCATGATGGTGATGTAGTAGAACACGTCTTCCTGTTCTTCCACCATGCGGCGCAGGCCGTCCTGGATGATCACCGCCACCTCGTGCCCGAAGGTCGGGTCGTAGGGCAGGCAGTTCGGCACGGTCGCGGCGATGATGTGGCTGTGGCCGTCCTCGTGCTGCAGGCCTTCGCCGTTCAAGGTGGTGCGGCCGGCGGTGCCGCCCATCAGGAAGCCGCGTGCGCGGATGTCGCCCGCCAGCCACACCAGGTCGCCGACGCGCTGCATGCCGAACATCGAGTAGAAGGTGTAGAACGGGATCATCGTACGGTTGTTCGACGAGTACGAGGTCGCCGCGGCGATCCACGAGCTCATGCCGCCCGCTTCGTTGATACCCTCCTGCAGGATCTGGCCGGCCTTGTCTTCGCGGTAGTACATCACCTGGTCGCGGTCGACCGGCTCGTAGAGCTGGCCCTGCTGGTTGAAGATGCCGATCTGGCGGAACAGGCCTTCCATGCCGAAGGTACGCGATTCGTCGACCAGGATCGGCACGATGCGCTGGCCGATGCTCGGGTCCTTCAGCAGGCTGGTGATCACGCGCACATAGGATTGGGTGGTCGAGATCTCGCGGCCTTCCGCGGTCGGCTCGAGCACGGACTTGAAGGTTTCCAGCTTCGGCACCACCAGGGCTTCGTCGGCCTTGGAGCGGCGCTGCGGCAGGTAGCCGCCGAGGGCCTTGCGGCGCTCGTGCAGGTATTTCATTTCAGGCGCGTCGTCGGACGGCTTGAAGAACGGGATCTCGGCCAGCTTGTCGTCCGGGATGGGAATGTTGAAGCGGTCGCGCATCTCGCGGATCGCCTCGTCGTCCAGCTTCTTGGTCTGGTGCGCGGTGTTGCGCGCCTCGCCCGACTTGCCCATGCCGAAGCCCTTGACGGTCTTCACCAGCAGCACGGTCGGCGAACCCTTGTTCTCCTGCGCGTTCTTGAACGCGGCATAGATCTTGTGCGGGTCGTGGCCGCCGCGGGTCAGGCGCCAGATGTCGTCGTCGCTCATGTTGGCGACCATCTCGAGCAGCTTCGGGTGCTTGCCGAAGAAGTGCTTGCGCACATAGGCGCCGTCCTTGGCCTTGTAGTTCTGGTATTCGCCGTCGACGGTTTCCATCATCACGCGCTGCAGGATGCCGTCCTTGTCCTTCGACAGCAGGGCGTCCCACTGCGAGCCCCAGATGACCTTGACCACGTTCCAGCCGGCGCCGCGGAAGTCCGCTTCGAGTTCCTGGATGATCTTGCCGTTGCCGCGCACCGGGCCGTCCAGGCGCTGCAGGTTGCAGTTGACGACCATGACCAGGTTGTCGAGGCGCTCGCGCGCGGCCATGCCGATCGCGCCCATCGATTCCGGCTCGTCCATCTCGCCGTCGCCGCAGAAGACCCAGACCTTGCGGGCTTCGGTGTTGGCGATGCCGCGCGCGTGCAGGTACTTCAGGAAGCGCGCCTGGTAGATCGCCATCAGCGGGCCCAGGCCCATCGACACGGTCGGGAACTGCCAGAAGTCCGGCATCAGTTTCGGGTGCGGGTAGGACGACAGGCCCTTGCCGTCGACTTCGCGGCGGAAGTTCAGCATCTGCTCTTCGGTGATGCGGCCTTCGAGGTAGGCGCGCGCGTAGATGCCGGGCGAGCTGTGGCCCTGGATGTAGAGCAGGTCGCCGCCGTGCTCTTCGGTCGGGGCGTGCCAGAAGTGGTTGAAGCCGATGCCCAGCATGTTGGCCAGCGAGGCGAAGGACGAGATGTGGCCGCCCAGGTCGCCGTCGGCGCGGTTGGCCTTGACCACCATCGCCATCGCGTTCCAGCGCATCCAGGAGCGCAGGCGCTCTTCGTACTCGAGGTTGCCCGGGCAGTTCTGGTTCAGGTGCGCCGGGATCGTGTTCACATAGGCGGTGTTGCTCGAGAACGGGATGTGGGCGCCGCGGCGGCGCGCCAGGTCGACCATGCGCTCCATCAGGTAGTGGGCGCGTTCGGTACCTTCATGTTCGATCACCGCTTCCAGGGCGTCGAGCCATTCCTGGGTCTCGAGGGTATCCGGGTCGTTGGCAGCTTGTGCCGTCAACTGGTCGAGTTGAGCTGACATTAATGCGTCTCCTTGAGTATGCGCCCCACCCGTTCCCTAATGTAGGCTGGCGGCGAAGTGGTGAAATTTCAAATATCGATTAATAAACCCTTGGATTCTACCAGTGGTATTTTTCTTTTTCAAATTGCGATATGTCGTTTCATAATGTGATATTGAATGCTGCGACCGCACATTTTTCGGTCGCCCGTGCAGGGAAGGCCGACTTGTCGATCGTATAACGAAGTGCGTTGGCAGATCCTGCTATCCGTCCTCTTACCTTTGGCATATGCCTACCGTCGCTCCGGCGAAGGCCGGAGCCCAAGTCAGGTTGCGTAGACGCTAGTAACTTGGATCCCGGCCTTCGCCGGGATGACGGTGTTGGTATGCAAGCTATAACGATGAATATGACAACGCTTGCCCCCTCGCGGCGCGCGATACGGGCGGGGGCCTTATAATTTCATTTTTGCCCAGTCCCGAGCCTACCCATGCCTGCCCAACTGATCGACGGAGTCCTCCTTTCCCAACAACTGCGCGCCGATATCAAGGAACGCGCCGCCAAGCTCACCGCCGCCGGCAAGCAGCCCGGCCTGGCCGTGATCCTGGTCGGCGAAGACCCGGCCAGCCACGTCTACGTGCGCAACAAGGTCAAGGCCTGCGGCGACGTGGGCTTCCACTCGGTGCTGGAAAAGTACGACGCCGACCTCACCGAGGCAGCCCTGCTCGCGCGCATCGCGGCCCTGAACGCCGACCCGGCGATCCACGGCATCCTGGTGCAGATGCCCCTGCCCAGGCACATCGACCCGAGCAAGGTCATCGAAGCCATCGCCACCAGCAAGGACGTGGACGGCTACTCGGTGCTGTCGGCCGGCGAACTGGTCGCCAACCTGCCGGGCTTCCGCCCCTGCACCCCCTACGGCTGCATGAAGCTGATCGAGACCACCGGCATCGACCTGCGCGGCAAGCATGCGGTCGTGATCGGCCGCAGCAACACGGTCGGCAAGCCGATGGCCTTGCTGCTCTTGCAAGCCAACGCCACCGTCACCATCTGCCATAGCGCCACGCCGGACCTGGGCTACCACACCCGCCAGGCCGACGTGATCGTGGCCGCCGTCGGCCGCCGCAACACCCTGACCGCCGACATGGTCAAGCCGGGCGCGATCGTGATCGACGTCGGCATGAACCGCGACGACGCCGGCAAGCTGTGCGGCGACGTGGATTTCGCCGGCGTCAGCGAAGTGGCCGCGCACATTACCCCGGTGCCGGGCGGCGTCGGCCCGATGACGATTACCATGCTGTTGATGAACACCGTCGAATCCGCCGAGCGCGTGCACTCCGCCAGCCAGGCGCCTGGCCAGGCCAAAGGGATGGAGCCCAAGCCCGGCATCGCATAAACTTTCAGGAAGGAAGACCATGAGCCTTGAGACCAGCAATCCCCTCCTCGACTTTTCGGGCCTGCCGCGCTTTGACCAGTTCCGCCCGGAGCACGTCACGCCGGCCATCGAACAGCTGATCAAGGAAGCCGCCGCGGTCGTGGCGCGGCTGGAAGCCCCCACCGACACGGTGACCTGGGACGGGTTCGTGGTCCCGCTCGAGGAAGCCACCGAACGCCTGGGCCGCGCCTGGGGCGTGGTCAACCACCTGAACCACGTGGCCGACACGCCCGAGCTGCGCGCCGCCTACAACGAGAACCAGCCCAAGGTCACCGAGTTCTGGACCGCGCTGGGCCAGAACGAGGCGCTGTTCGCCAAGTACAAGGCGCTGCGCAACGGCCCGGACTACGCCGGCCTGAGCGCCGCGCGCAAGCGCATCATCGAGAACGCCCTGCGCGACTTCCGCCTGGGCGGCGCCGAACTGCCGGCCGATAAGAAGCAGCGCTTCGCCGAGATCCAGGAACAGCAGGCCGCCCTCTCGACCCGCTTCTCGGAAAACGTGCTGGACGCCACCAACGACTTCAAGCTGCTGGTCGAGCACGAAGCCGAGCTGTCCGGCCTGCCCGAGGACGTCAAGCAGGCCGCCCGCGCTTCCGCCGAGCAGGACGGCAAGGCCGGCTGGCAGTTCACCCTGCACTTCCCGTCCTACTTCCCGGTGCTGCAGCAGGCCCACCACCGCGCGCTGCGCGAGAAGATCTACCGCGCCAGCGCCACCAAGGCGTCGGAAGAAGGCGTGGTATTCAGCCAGCGCGAGAAGTGGGACAACTCGGGTGTCATCGTCCAGCTGCTCAAGCTGCGCCACGAGGAAGCCCAGCTGCTGGAGTACGCGAACTTCGCCGAAGTCTCGCTGGTGCCGAAGATGGCCGAGAGCCCGCTCCACGTGGTCGAGTTCCTCGAAGACCTGGCGCGCCGCGCCCGCCCCTTCGCCGAGAAGGACCTGGAGGAACTGCGCGCCTTTGCCCGCGACGAGCTGGCGATCGACCAGCTGCAGTCCTGGGACGTGACCTTCGCCTCGGAAAAGCTGCGCGAGCAGCGCTATGCCTTCTCGGCCCAGGAAGTGAAGGAATACTTCCCCGAGCCCAAGGTGGTCGAAGGCCTGTTCACGGTCATCCAGGACCTGTTCTCGGTGCGCATCCTGCCGGACCAGGCGCCGGTATGGCACCCGGACGTGCGCTTCTTCCGCATCGAGCGCGACGGCCAGCTGATCGGCCAGTTCTACCTCGACCTGTACGCCCGTCCCGGCAAGGCCCCGGGCGCCTGGATGGATGACGCGCGCGGCCGCCGCCTGGCGACCGGCGGCATCGTCCAGACCCCGATCGCCTACCTGACCTGCAACTTCACGCCGCCCGCCACGATCGACGGCAAGCTCCAGCCTTCGCTGTTCACCCACGACGAAGTCATCACCCTGTTCCATGAATTCGGCCATGGCCTGCACCACATGCTGACCGAAGTCGAGGAGCTTTCGGTGTCCGGCATCTCGGGCGTGGAGTGGGATGCGGTGGAACTGCCTTCGCAGTTCATGGAGAACTTCTGCTGGGAGTGGGACAAGCTGCAGCAGATGACCGCGCACGTGAAGACCGGCGAGCCGCTGCCGCGCGCGCTGTACGACAAGATGATGGCGGCCAAGAACTTCCAGGCCGGCCTGCAGACCCTGCGCCAGGTCGAGTTCTCGCTGATCGACATGCACCTGCACTACGACTTCGACCCGAACAGCGAGCGCACCGTGCAGGAGCTGATCGACGGCATCCGCAAGCAGTTCGCGGTGATCACCCCGCCCGCCTTCAACCGCTTCCAGCACTCGTTCAGCCACATCTTCGCGGGCGGCTACGCGGCCGGCTACTACAGCTACAAGTGGGCCGAGGTGCTGTCCGCCGACGCCTATGCGGCCTTCGAGGAAGCCCTGGAGCACGGCGCCGACCACCTGGCCGAGACCGGCCGCCGCTTCCAGCGCGAGATCCTGGCGGTGGGCGGCTCACGCCCGGCGCTGGAATCCTTCAAGGCCTTCCGCGGCCGCGAACCGCAGATCGACGCCCTGCTGCGCCACAGCGGCATGAACGCCTGACGCACCCGGGGAGGCTGGTCCTCCCCGTTTTTATTTCGACACACATGACCCGGATCGACTTCCATACCAACATTCCCGACAAGCTGGCCTACGCCTGCCGCCTGGCGCGCAAGGCCTATGCCGCGCGCGCCAAGGTCGTGGTGCTGGCCGACAGCGAGGAACAGGCGCAGGCGCTGAACGAGGCGCTGTGGATGGTCGGCGACACCGATTTCATCCCGCACGTCCCGGCCGGCGACCCGCTGGCGCCGCAGACCCCGGTGATCATCACCGCCGACGAGGCGGCGCCGCTGCCGCACCACGAGATGCTGGTCAACCTGACGCAGCGCACGCCGAGCACGGTCGATCAGTTCGCGCGCGTGTTCGAGATCATCTCGACGGACGAGCTGGACGCCGCCGAGGGCCGCAAGCGCTACGTCGCCTACAAGAAGCAGTCCTATCCCCTGACCCACTTCGTCGCAGGACAGTCATGAACCAGCCTTCTCCTTTCGATGCGAGCATCCCGGTCCTGACCGAAGTCGTCGCCGAACCCGCTGCACCCGCCCCTCCCCCCGTGCAAGAGGACAGCGCCGAACAGCTCGAACGGCGCGCCGTCGAGCGCTGGACCGGCGAGGAATGGAGCGTGCTGGAGCGGCGCGTGACGGAACGCATCCTGGCCCAGCTGCAGGGGCGGATCGATTTCGTGATCGAGCAGCGCCTGCGCGATGGGATCGCCGCGGCGGTCGCCGGCGCGCTCGACGGCTTCACCGGGCAGATCCGGGCGAACCTGGAGCAGACCATCGGCGAGGTGGTGACCCAGGCGGTGGCGCAGGAAATCTCGCATCTTCAGACGCTGGGCAGGTAGGGTTGGCGGCTTTGCCGCCGACGCGGTGATAGTCGAAGCTTGAGCAGGCGAGCAGGCTGATCTCGCCAAGTTTGAACGCGTCGGCGGAAGACCCGCCGCCCCGCCGTCCCACGGTTCAGCCCTTCCGCCCCGTCCGGACGCCGCATTCCCCACCCTTCGGCTAAGATTGCGGCCTGAGCAATCCACCCGGCCGCACCAGTGAAACGAACCACCCTCATCGCGGCGCTTGCAGGCGCCGCCATCCTGGCCGTCGGCACGGCCCTGTACTACACCGACTTCATCGGGCGCGGCCCCGGCGGCGTGGCCGTGCTCACGCCAGCCGTCACGGCGACCACGCCCTTCTGGCCCGCGCGCGTCGGCACCCTGGCCGGCAACGGCCTGCCCGGTATCGCCGACGGCCCCGCCGCGAGCAGCCGCTTCAGCGACCCCTACGGCGTTGCCATCGACCCGCAGGGCCGCATCTACGTCGCCGATGGCGGCGACAGCAACCGCATCCGCGTCATCGCCCCCGACGGCACGGTCAGCACCCTGGCCGGCGGCAGCGAAGGCTTCGCCGACGGCAAGGGAACCGCCGCGGCCTTCGACACGCCCTCCGCCCTCGTCCTCGACCACCAGGGCAACCTGCTTGTCGCCGACACCGGCAACCATGCGATCCGCAAGATCGCACCCGACGGCACCGTCACCACCCTGGCCGGCGGCGGCGCGCCCGGCTATCTCGACGGCGTCGGCCGCGCGGCCCAATTCAACGGTCCGGTCGGCGTCGCCGTGGACGCTGCCGGCGTCGTCTACGTCGCCGACACCTACAACGACCGCATCCGCCGCATCGCGCTAGACGGCAGCGTGACGACCATTGCCGGCAACGGCAAGCCCGGCAAGCTGGACGGCCCGGCGCTGGAGGCCGGCTTCGACACCCCGAGCGCGATCGCCGCCGCCCTCGACGGCACGCTCTACGTGGCCGACACCGGCAACCACGCGGTGCGCATGATCGGCCGCGACGGCCAGGTCTCCACCGTGGCCGCGCCTCTCGAAGCCGAGCGCCGCCCGGTGCTGCGCCGTCCCGTGGGCGTGGCCGTGACCCGCGACGGCTACCTCTACATCGCCTCCGGCTCGGGCGGGCGCATCCTGCAGCGCAAGCCGGACGGCGAACTGCGCCCCCTGCAGGACGCCGACCTGGCGCCGGACCCGGACGGCTTCGGCAGCGACGGCACGGTCCAGCTGTTCGGCCCGCGCGCCATCGCGGTCGACCGCGACGGCAGCCTGGTCGTCAGCGACGCCGCCGCGCCGCGCGTGCACCGGCTGGCCCAGCCGCGTCAAGGCGAGGCAATCTCGGCGCGCACGCGCCCACCTTTGATCCGCCGTACCGAACCCATGCCCTGGCCGGTCGGCCCGCAAGACATGGTCCACGAAGTCGTGGGCGTGATGGGCGAGGTGCGTGGCAGCTACAACGGCGACAGCCGCGACCACTTCCACGCCGGCCTCGACGTGCGCGCCGACGTCGGCGCGAAGGTGCTGGCCGTCCTGCCCGGCAAGGTCACCGATCCCTACGCCAACTGGGCCTTCGGTGCGCTCGGCGAAGGCTTGAGCGTGGGTCCGCTGTCCTATATCCACATGCGGGTCGGGCGCGACACGCGCGGCAAGCCGCTCGACCCGCGCTTCCAGATCCTGCTGGACGCCAAGGGCAAGGCCGAGCGCGTGCGGGTGCCGCGCGGCACCCGCTTCCAGGTGGGCGACCCGCTCGGCACCATCAACGCCATGTCCCACGTCCACCTCGACTACTACCAGGGCGGCATGGTGGTCAATCCGCTCACCCTGCCCTTCGTCGGCTTCTCGGACGGCGTGGCGCCGACCATCCAGCGCATCGCCCTCTACGACAGCGCCAACCAGCGCATCACGGCCAAGAAAGGCCAGCCGCTGCGGGTGCTCCGCAGCCTGGGCGAGGTGCACATCGTGGTCAACGCCTACGACCAGGTCGACGGCAACCTGGCGCGCCGCAAGCTCGGCCTGTACAAGCTGGGCTACCAGCTCCTGCAGCCGGACGGCACGCCGGTGGCGGGCTTCGAACGGCCCCTCATCACCCAGGTCTACGATCGCCTGCCGCGCAATCCGGACGCGGTCAAGCTCGTCTATGCGCCGACCAGCGGCATCACGGTCTACGGCAGCAAATCCACGCAGTTCGACTATGCTGTAAACAACCGCCTGCAAGATGGCGAAGTCGAGGCGGGGAGCTGGAAGGTGGGCGCGCTGACTCCAGGAAATTACACCTTGCGCATCCATGCGGCCGACTATGCCGGCCAGGTGGCCCTGCAGGGACGCGATCTCGCCTTGGTCGTCGAGTAGGCGCCGCGCCCGGCGCGGAACATTCTCCCGCGCGGCGCGTCTCTTACTCGAGAGCTGCCGGGAGAAAATCATGGAAGACTACGACGTACTCATCGCAGGCGCGGGTCCGACCGGGATGGCCCTTGGATTGTGGCTCGCCCACCAGGGCGTCCGGGTGGGCATCGTGGACAAGGCGGCCGAATCCGGCACCACCTCGCGCGCCATGGCGGTCCAGGCGCGCACCCTGGAACTCTACCGCCAGACCGGCATCGCCGACGAGGTGGCCGCCGAGGGCGCCCCCGCCGAAGCGATCAACCTGTGGGTCCGGGGCAGGCGCAAGGCGCACCTGTCCTTCCTCGCGGCCGGCGGCGACGTCACCCCTTATCCCTTCGTGCTGATCTATCCGCAAGACAAGCATGAGCGGCTGCTCGAGCGGCGCCTGCGGCTGGCCGGGGTCGATGTCCAGCGCCACACCGAACTGATCGATTTCGACGACCGCGGTGGCCAAGTGGTGGCGCACCTGCACACGCCGCAAGGCGAGCGCGAGTGCACGGCCCGCTTCCTGGCCGGCTGCGACGGCGCCCGTTCCTTCGTACGGCACAAGCTGGGCGCTGGTTTTCCCGGCGGCACCTACGCCCACCTGTTCTATGTGGCCGACGTGCAGATCCAAGGCATGGAAACCGGCAGCGAGGTGCATGCCTCCCTCGACACCTCGGACTTCCTGCTGCTCTTCCCCTACACCCGCGACGGCCGCGCCCGCCTGATCGGCACCATCCGCGATGAGCGCACCGGCGCCGGCGCCGGCAAGCAACCCGATGACCTGAGCTTCGAGGACGTGAGCCACAAGGCCATGGAAAGCCTGGGCGTGAAGGTCGAGCAGGTCCACTGGTTCTCCACCTACCGCACGCACCACCGCGTGACCGACCAGTACCGGCACGGCCAGGTCTTCCTGCTCGGCGACGCCGCCCACGTGCACAGCCCGGCGGGCGGCCAGGGCATGAACACCGGCATCGGCGACGCCATCAACCTGGCCTGGAAGCTGGCCGACGTGCTGCGCGGCGACGCCAGCGACGCATTGCTCGACAGCTACAAGACCGAAAGGCTGGCCTTCGCGCGCCGGCTGGTCGACACCACCGACCGCGCCTTCACCTTCATCACGGCCGAGGGCGGCTTCGCCGACTTCGTACGCATGCACATCGCCCCCACGGTCGCCAACGCCGCCTACAGCTTCGATGCGGCGCGCGAATTCGTGTTCCGGACGATCTCGCAGACCACCGTCCAGTACCACGACAGCCCGCTGTCCGACGGCACGGCCGGCAAGGTCAAGGGCGGCGACCGCCTGCCCTGGGCCATGCTCGAAGGCCGGGACAACTACGCCCAGCCCGCGCGCATCGGCTGGCAGGTGCACGTCTACGGCGAGGCGCGCTCCGCGCTGCGCGACTGGTGCCTGCGCCACGGCTTGCCGGTCCACGTCTTCCCCTGGGGCGCCGTGCACGAGCAGGCCGGCTTCGAGCGCAACGCCGTCTACCTGGTGCGGCCCGACTACTATGTGGCGCTGAGCGATCCGACCGCCTCCTGCGACGCGATCGCGGGCTATTTCGCGGACCGCGGGTACCGGCGTTTTGCCTAGCCGGGCGCCGGGAGCCCATCCATGCGCCACGCCTCCCCCGCTTATGCTCCACTAGGCGGGAAAGGACCGTCCATGGAAACCGAGCTGACACTCAAGGTTCCGCCGGCGGCCCTGGAGCGCATCCGCAGCCACCCCGTGCTGGCCGAGCGCGCCCGGGGCGCGCCGCGCGAGGATCACCTGACCGACACGTGGTACGACACGCCGGAGCGCGCGCTCTGGAAGCATGGCCTCAGCTTGTGCGTGCGCAGCAGCAAGGACAAGCAGGACAGCTGGATCCAGATCGCGCGTACCCCGTCGAGCCCGCACCGGCGCGGCGCCTGGGAATCGGCCCTGCCCAGCGGCCAGCCCCAGCCAGCACTGCTGGCGCGCCAGGTCAAGCCCGCCGCATTGGCCCGCCTGCTCGCGGACGAGGACATCGCCGCCAGGCTGCAGCCGGTCTTCCTAAGCAGTATTCGCCGCACGACCTGGGACATCGCCCTGCCCGATGGCCGCCGGCTTGCGTGCGCCCTCGACGCCGGCGACCTTGCCTGCGGCGACCGCCATGCGCAGCTCTCGGAGCTGGAACTCGAGCTCGAGCGCGGCGATCCGGCCGAGCTGTTCGCGCTGGCCCTGGCCTTGCACCAGGACATTCCGCTCGAACTGGCCGGAGCCAGCCTGGCCGCGCGCGGCTACGCCATGCTGCTGGAGGCGCCGGCGCCGGCCGTCAAGGCGGAGCGCATCCGGCTGGGAGCGCACATGACGCTGGAAGACGTCTTCCAGTGCATCGGCCTGAGCTGCCTGCGCCAGGTCGAGGCCAACCTGCCCGGCGTGCTGCGCAAGGACGCCGAGAGCCTGCACCAGATGCGGGTCGGCCTGCGCCGCCTGCGCGCGCTGCTCGACATGTTCGGGAAGCTCGCCGCGCCGCCTGGTGAAATCCGCGAGGGCCTGGACTGGCTGTCCGGCGAACTGGGCGCGGCGCGCGACTGGGACGTGCTCGCCGGAAGCACGCTCGACCACGTCGGCGGCATCGATCCGGCCGCCTTGCGCACGGCGGTCCAGGACAGGGCGAACGCCTTGCACAAGCAGTTGCTGCACACGCTGCATGCGCCGCGCTATACGGTGCTGATGCTCCAGATCAATGGCTGGCTGCGCGGCCGCCAGTGGCGCGCCGATGGCGCCCTGCCCGACGGCTCGCCCTTGGCCGAGCGCGCCAAGCGCGGCATGCGGCCCTTGCTGCGCAAGGCCGAGAAGCGGCTGGCGCGGCGCATCAAGGCGCTCGATCCGCAGAATGGCCCGGCGCGCCACAGGGTGCGCATCGCCGCCAAGAAGGCGCGTTATGCATCCGAATTCTTCCGCGACCTGCTGCCCGGCAAGCGCGCCAAGCGCTACACCGCCTGCCTGTCAGCGCTGCAGGACCGACTCGGCCTGCTGAACGACTTCGCCGTGGCCGACCGCCTGCTCGACGAGCTCGCAAGCGGTCACGGCCAGGTGCCGCGCCAAGCCGCGTGGGTGCGCGGCTATCTCGACGCGATCGGCGAGGCCGGCAGCCGCGAGCTGGGCAAGCCGCTGCGGCGTGTTGCGAAACGATCCATCACGCGCTAGCAGCCTTGGCCGTGCATGCGCTTTCTCCTTTTCCAGGCCCGGGAATTGCTGTAATTTGATCTCCATGCATTCCGTCGTTCCTGAAGGAGACACCCATGCATGCCCGCCTCAAGCTCATTCCGCTCGCGTTTGCCATGACTGCCGCCAGCGCCCTGGCCCAGCAGGTCGTCAAGATCGGCCACGTGGGCCCGGTTTCCGGCCCCAACGCCCACCTCGGCAAGGACAACGAGAACGCCGCCCGCATGGCGATCGACGAGCTCAACGCCAAGGGCGTCACGATCAACGGCCAGAAGATCAGGTTCCAGCTGCTGGCCGAGGACGACGGCAGCGACCCGAAACAGGGCACGGCCGTGGCCCAGAAGCTGGTCGACGCCAGGGTCAACGGCATCGTCGGCCACCTGAACTCGGGCACCACGGTGCCGGCCTCCAGGATCTACCACGACGCCGGGCTGGTGCAGATTTCTCCCGCCACCACCGCGCCGCAGTACACCAGGCAGGGCTTCCCGGGCGCCTTCCGCGTGGTGGCCAACGATTCCAAGCTGGGCGGCGCCCTGGGCAAGTACGCGGTCGAGACCCTGAAGGCCAAGAACATCGCCGTCATCGACGACCGCACCACCTACGGCCAGGGCGTGGCGACCGAGTTCGTCAAGGGCGCCAAGGGACCGGGCGTGCGCATCGTGGGCAAGGAATTCACCAGCGCCACCGCCACCGACTACGCCGCCATCCTGACCTCGATCCGCGCCAAGAAGCCCGACCTGGTGTTCTTCGGCGGCATGGATTCGGTGGCCGGCCCCATGCTCAAGCAGATGAAGTCGCTCGGCATCAACGCTATCTTCATGGGCGGCGACGGCATGTGTACCGAGGCGCTGGGGCGGCTGGCGGGCAACGCCCTGGCCGACGGCAAGGTGATCTGCGCCGAGGCGGGCGGCGTGAAAGGGGCGCAGGAGCAGGTGATGACCGACTTCCGCGCCCGCTTCAAGCAGAAGACCGGCCTGGACGTGCAGCTGTACGCACCCTATGTGTACGACTCGGTGATGGTGATGGCGGCCGCGATGCAGAACGCGAAGTCCGCTGAGCCGGCCAAGTACCTGCCGGAACTGAAGAAGATCAAGTACGAGGGCGTGACCGGCACCATCCAGTTCGACGGGTTCGGCGACATCCAGAACGGCGCCCTGACCCTGTTCACCTACAAGGGCGGCAAGCGGACCCGCATCGACGTGATCCGCTGAACGTTTGGCCAACAAAAAAGCGCGCTCTGCTCACGCAGGCGCGCCTTTCTTATTGCGGGGCCGGCTTACTTGGTCGCCAGGACCCACTTGACCAGGCTGCGCGCTTCCGCTTCGCTCACCTGCGGGTTCGCCGGCATCGGCACCGGACCCCAGACACCTGCGCCGCCCTTCATGACCTTTTGCACCAGCTTGTCTTCCGCGGCTTTCTGGCCGGCGTACTTGGCTGCAACGTCCTTGTAGGATGGACCGACCAGCTTGTTCGCCACCGCATGGCAGGCCATGCAGTTCTTGGCTTTCGCCAGGTCGGCTTGTGCGAACGCGCTGGTGGACGCGAGGGCCGACAACACAACACACAACATCAGGGAGCGTTTCATTTGTTTCTCCAGGTTTAACACGGGAGTGATAGTACAGGGTTTCCGTCCGGGCTTCATCAACCGATACACTCTGTAACGATGAAGCAACGGGGATGGTCGATATGGCAACAACAAATTACAAATGGTTGCCGTGTGGAACTTTTTTTCGGTAAGATGTGGGATAGAAGGAGTTTCATCATGCCCTTGATCATCCTGATTGCCGCCCTCGTGACCCTGCGCGGGCTTGAAGTGTGGCGCTTTGCCGAGCTGTCCTGGTGGTATATCGTCGGGCTGATGGTGTTCGCTTTTATCTGGTTCGAGTTCATCGAGAAGATGCTGGGGCTGGACAAGAAGAAGGCGCATGATGTGCAGGACCAGCATCGGCGGGCTAGGGTGAAGCAGGCGTTCTTGAAGCGCAAATGAGAAACGGCGGGGTTACCGCCGTTTTATTTGGTGAATGCACGCTGCTGGGTGACGCGACGAACTTGGGTTCCGGCCTTCGCCGGAACGACGGTTTTGAGGCTAGTGGCAACGTAGTACGCTGTGTTTGCTTTAGCACGCCATCCCGGCGAAGGCCGGGATCCAAGTTCGCAGCACACCACCTCAATCCGTCACCGCCCCTTTACTGGCGCTCGAGGTCAGCTTCGCAAATTTCGCCAGCACCCCGCGCGTGTACCTCGGCGCCGGCTGCACCCACGCCGCCCGCCTCCGCGCCAGCTCGTCCTCCGGCACGTTCAGCTGGATCAACAACTGGTGCGCGTCGATCGTCACCGAATCGCCTTCGCGCACCAGCGCGATCGTCCCGCCCTCGTAGGCCTCGGGCGACACGTGCCCGACCACCATGCCCCAGGTCCCGCCGGAGAAGCGCCCGTCCGTGATCAGGCCCACCGATTCGCCCAAGCCCTTGCCGATCAGCGCCGACGTCGGCGCCAGCATCTCCGGCATGCCCGGCCCGCCCTTGGGGCCCAGGTAGCGCAGCACCAGCACGTCGCCCGGCCGGATGCCGTTCGCGAGGATGACGTCCATGGCCGACTGCTCGTCGTCGAACACCCGCGCCGGCCCCGTGATGGCGGGGTTCTTGAGGCCCGTGATCTTGGCCACCGCGCCGTCCGGAGCCAGGTTGCCCTTCAGGATGGCCAGGTGGCCCTCGTCGTACAGCGCCCGGTCCAGCGGACGGATCACGTCCTGCCCCGCCGGCGGCGCGGAAGGCACATCGGCCAGTTCCTCGGCCAGGGTGCGCCCGGTGATGGTCAGGCAGCCGCCGTGCAGCAGGCCGGCGTCGAGCAGCAGCTTCATCACCTGCGGAATGCCGCCGGCCTGGTGCAGGTCGGTCGCCACGTACTGTCCCGATGGCTTGAGGTTGCAAATCACCGGGACCTTGCGCCGCACGCGCTCGAAATCGTCGAGCGACCATTCCACGTTGGCCGCGTGGGCGATGGCCAGGTAGTGCAGCACCGCGTTGGTGGAGCCGCCCGTGGCCATGATCAGGGCCACCGCGTTCTCGATCGACTCGCGCGTGATGATGTCGCGCGGCTTGAGGTCGCGCTTGACCGCCTCGACCAAGACGCGCGCGGACTGCGCGGCCGAGCCGACCTTCTCGTCGTCCGGGTTGGCCATGGTCGAGGAGTACAGCAGCGACATGCCGAGCGCCTCGAAGGAGGACGACATGGTGTTGGCCGTGTACATGCCGCCGCAGGAACCGGACGAGGGACAGGCGTTGCGTTCGATGCCCTCGAAGTCCTCGCGGCTCATGCGCCCGGCCGTGAACTCGCCCACCGCCTCGAAGGCCGAGACGATGGTCAAGTCCTTGCCCTTCCAGTGGCCGGGCTTGATGGTGCCGCCATACACGTAGATGCCGGGCACGTTCAGGCGCGCCAGGGCGATCATCCCGCCCGGCATGTTCTTGTCGCAGCCGCCGATCACGACCACGCCGTCCATCCACTGGCCGTTGACGCAGGTCTCGATGCAGTCGGCGATCACCTCGCGCGAGATCAGCGAGAACTTCATGCCCTCGGTGCCCATCGACATGCCGTCCGAGATGGTCGGGGTGCCGAACACCTGCGGGTTGGCGCCGGCCTCCCGGACGGTGGCGATGGCGACGTCAGCCAGCTTCTGCAGGCCGGAATTGCAGGGCGTGATGGTCGAGTGGCCGTTGGCGACGCCGATCATCGGCTTGTCGAAGTCCTCCTCGCGGTAGCCCATCGCGTAGTACATCGAGCGGTTCGGGCTGCGGGCGACGCCTTCGGTGACGTGGCGGGAACGGCGGTTGTAGCGCGCTGGGTCGGCCATGAGAAGCTCCTTCGGGGTCAGGCCTGCCAGCATGCCTCGCCCTGCTTCCGAGGTCAAACGGGACGGCGTGCGTGTAATATGCAGGCTGTATCACCCGTTCCAATCCATATACCGCACGTATCGATGACTCCCGAACTGCGCCAGCTGCGCCATTTCGTCACCGTCGCCGAAGAGCTGCACTTCGGCCGCGCCGCCGCGCGCCTGCACATGACCCAGCCGCCGCTGTCGCAGAGCATTGCCGGCCTGGAGGAATTGCTGGGCGCGCCCCTGTTCCTGCGCAACCGGCGCCAGGTGACCCTGACGCCGGCCGGAAGCGCCCTGCTGCCGGAAGCGCGCCGCATCCTGGAGGAAGCGGGCGCCCTGCCCGAGCTGGTGCGGCGCGTGGCCTCGGGCGAGGCGGGGCGCCTGGCCCTGTCCTTCGTCACCACCGCCGGCCTGTCGGTGCTGCCGGCCACCCTGCGCCGCTACAGCGCCGCCTATCCGGCGGTGCGCATGGTGCTGCAGGAGGCCACCTCCGATGTGCAGTTCGAGGAGCTGCTGCACGGCCGCATCGACGCCGGCTTCGTGATCCCGCCGCTGCCGGCCCAGGAGCTGCTCGCCTACCGCCGCATCGTCGAGGAGCCGCTGATCCTGTGCGCGCCCAGCGGCCTGGAGGCCTTGGGTAAAGAGGGCCCGGTACGCCTGCGCGACCTGCCGCCGCTGCCGCTGGTGATCTTCCCGCGCGCGGTCGCGCCAGGCCTGCACGACGCCATCCTGGCCTGCCTGCGCACGGCCGGCGTCACGCCCGTGATCGGGCAGGAAGCGATCCAGATGCAGACCATCGTCAGCCTGGTCTCCGGCGGCATGGGCATGGCACTTGTGCCACAATCGGTATCGAACCTGATGCGCCCGGGCGTAGAATACCGGCCTTTGCTGGATCCGGCCCCGCTGGCCGAGACCGGCCTGGCCTGGCGCCGCGACAATGCGTCGCCTGTGCTCAAGGGCTTCCTCAACCTCTTGTTTGAAGACTGAATCGAAAGACTGACTATGCTGATTCATCCGCAGCCGAACCCGATCGCGTTTTCCATCGGCCCGGTCGACATCCACTGGTATGGCCTGATGTACGTGGTGGCCTTCGCCCAGTTCCTGATGCTGGGGCGCGTGCGCATCCGCCAGCCGCACATCGCGGCCCAGGGCTGGACCAGGGACGATCTCGACGACATGCTGTTCTACGGGATGCTGGGCGTGATCCTGGGCGGACGCCTGGGCGAGGTGCTGTTCTACCAGCCGCTCTACTTCCTCGAACACCCGCTCGAGATCTTCATGGTCTGGAAAGGCGGCATGTCCTTCCACGGCGGCTTCCTGGGCGTGCTGGTCGCGATGGCGCTGTGGGCGCGCCGCCGCAAGCGCAACCTGCTCGACGTGTACGACTTCATCGCGCCAATGGTGCCGCTCGGGTACGCCGCCGGCCGCATCGGCAACTTCATCAACGCCGAGCTGCCGGGCCGCCTGGCCGATCCTTCGCTGCCCTGGGCCATGCTGTGGCCGGGCGTGGAAGGCCCGCGCCATCCGTCGCCGCTCTACCAGTGCCTGGTCGACGGCGTGCTGGTATTCCTGATCCTGTGGCCGTTCGCGCGCAAGGCGCGCCCGCGCCTGGCGGTGGGTGCGCTGTTCACCTTGCTGTATGGGTGCGCGCGCTTCTTCACCGAATACTTCCGGGTGCCGGACTGGGAAGTCAGCGTGGCCGGCATCCCCATCACCTCGGGCCAGATGCTGTCGCTGCCGATGATCGTCGCGGCGCTGGCCATGCTGGCATGGGCCTACAAGCAGCCCGGGAACCGCGCGGTGCACGCCTGAACACGCACCCGTCCCGCGTAAAAACCGGTGGGAATCCGCGTATATATGCGCGCGGCATTCCCCGCGCAATCCGGTCCGCATAACCTTACGGCGAAACCGTTGTATTGGATTGTTCTGTCTTGCAAATCTTTAATAGGCGATGCAATACTAAAAACACATATCGCTAATACGCATCAGCGGCCCTTGCGATGTCCCTCGCGTCTCATGCATGCGCCGGGTCATGTGGCGGCGCCGTCCTGAGGCCTGGTTTTGAAAGACATTGCTGTGCGCGACACCGTAAGTAACCCGCAGGACGAGGCGGAGAACCCGCCCCGGAAGCAACCGGAAAATCAGCCTGCAAGCCAGCCTCCCGAAGCCGCGCCCCGCACCCTGTTTCGCCAGCAAGCCATCGAGCACGTGACGGTGCGCCAGTACGGCACCGTCATCCTGACCCGTCCCTTCAGCCATGCCATCCTGACCGGCGTGTTCGTCGGCCTGGCGCTGCTCTTGATCGCCTTCTTCGCCTTCTTCGAGACCACCCGCAAGGCGCAGGTCCAGGGCATGCTGGCGCCGAGCGCGGGCGTCACCCGTGTCCTCCCGAGCCAGGCCGGCGTGATCAAGGAAATCCACATCAAGGAAGGCCAGTTCGTGCGCGAAGGCGAGGTCCTGTTCGTCGTCTCGAGCGAACGCAGCTCGTCCGACCCGCAATCCACCGAGGCCCTGATTTCCGATCTGCTCGTCAAGCGCCGCGACAGCTTCCACACCGAACTGCAGCAGGCCAAGGTGCAGGCCGGCCATCGCCGCGCCGCGCTGCAGCAGCGTGCGCGCGACCTGGAGGGCGAGATCAAGCGGCTGGAAAACCAGGCCCTGATGCAGAAGCAGCGCATCGCCCTGTCCGAGCAGACGGTGGCCCGCTTCGCCCAGCTGAAGGCGACCAACTACATCTCGGCCGCCCAGCTGCAGGAGCGCGAAGGCGAACTGCTCGACCAGCGCCAGCGCCTGCTCGAGATCGACCGCATCCGCTCCGCCACCCAGCGCGACCTCGTGAGCACCCAGGCCGAGGAACAGGATATCGCGGTGCAGGCCCTGCGCGACGAAAACGCCTTGCGCCGCAGCGCCTCGACGCTCGAACAGGATCTGACCGAGAACGAGGCGCGGCGCGAGATCCCGGTGCGCGCACGCCTCAGCGGCACGGTCACGGCGATCACGGCGAGCCTCGGCCAGACCGTGGGCGGCTCGACCTCGCTGGCATCGATCCTGCCGGAGGGCAGCAAGCTGGAAGCCGAAATGTACGTGCCTTCGCGTGCGGTCGGCTTCATCAAGCCCGGCATGACGGCCCTGCTGCGCTACCAGGCCTTCCCGTACCAGAAATTCGGCCAGCATCCGGCCCGCGTGCGCGAGGTGGCGACCACCTCGGTGCGCCCCGAGGAGCTGCCCTTCTCGGCCGCGGCGATGCCGGGCGTGGCCCAGTCCGAGCCGGTGTACCGCATCCGCCTCGAGCTCGACCGCCAGTCCGTGCAGGCCTATGGCGCGCCGATGCCGCTGCGCTCCGGCATGCTGGTCGACGCCAGCGTCCTGCTCGAGCGCCGCAAGCTTTACGAATGGGTGCTGGAGCCGATCTTCAGCATCTCGGGCCGCCTGTAAGCCAGGCGCGCATTTCTTCCCATCCTGCCGGCCGCAGCCCCCGTGCGCGGCCAGCCCACCCCGTGATCGCAACTGAGTTATGCAATTTCCTCTCCTCTCCCAGTTAGCCTTCTGGAACAGCCGCCGGCTGCCCGTCATGCTGCAGACCGAAGGCGCCGAATGCGGCCTCGCCTGCATGGCCATGGTCGCCAGCTACTGGGGGCACCAGATCGACATCCCGAGCATGCGCCGCCGCTTCTCGGTGTCGATGAAGGGCGTGAACCTGAAGGGCCTGATGGCCATGGCGGGCGGCCTGTCGCTGCAGACCCGCCCGCTCAAGCTGGACCTGCCGCACCTGCCCGAACTGAAGCTGCCCTGCATCCTGCACTGGGACCTGAACCACTTCGTGGTGCTCAAGTCGGTGTCGTCCAGCCATGTCGTGATCCACGATCCGGCGGTCGGCGAACGGCGCATGGCGATGGAGGAATTCGCCAAGCACTTTACCGGCATCGCCCTCGAGCTGACGCCGACCGCCCAGTTCGAGGCCAGGGAAGAACGCCAGCAGTTCTCGCTGTTCTCGTTGATGGGGCGCGTGGTCGGCCTGCGCCGCGGCCTGTTCCAGCTGCTCGCGCTGGGCCTGGCCCTGCAGGTATGCGCCCTGGTCGCGCCCTTCTACATGCAGTGGCTGGTGGACGAAGCGCTGCTGGCCGCGGACCGCGACCTGATCACGGTGCTGGGCTGCGGCTTCCTGCTGCTGGTCCTGCTCCAGACCGCGATCGGCGCCGTGCGCTCCTGGATCACCACCGTGCTGGCCACCAGCCTGAATCTGCAATGGCTGGGCAATGCCTTCTCGCACCTGCTGAAGCTGCCGCTGCCCTATTTCGAGAAGCGCCACACCGGCGACATCGTGTCGCGCTTCGGTTCGATCCAGCGCATGCAGACCAGCCTCACCACCCAGTTCGTCGAAGGCGTCATCGACGGCGTGCTGGTGCTGGGCACACTGGTCATGATGCTGTTGTACAGCCCCACGCTGGCAGGCGTGGCCTGCATCGCCGTGCTGCTCTACGCGCTGCTGCGCTGGGCGATCTTCCGCCCCCTGCGCGATGCGAATTCCGAGCAGATCATCCACGCCGCAAAACAGCAGAGCCATTTCATGGAAACCGTGCGCGGCATGCAAAGCATCCGCCTGTTCGGACGCAGCGACGAGCGCCGTTCGGGCTGGATGAATTCGCTGACCGACGAATTCAATGCCCAGTTGCGCATCGCCAAGCTGTCGGTGTCCTACCAGACCGCCAACACCCTGCTGTTCAGCGGCGAGCGCGTGATCGTGATCTGGATCGCGGCCCTGGCCGTGCTGAACAACGAATTCTCGGTCGGCATGCTGTTCGCCTTCATCAGCTACAAGGACCAGTTCAGCCAGCGCATGGCCAGCCTGATCGACAAGCTGTTCGAACTGCGCATGATCCGCCTGCACGGCGAACGCCTGGCCGACATCGTGCTGACCGAAGCGGAACGCGACGACGGCGCGGCCGAGATGGACGCGAGCCACATCCTGCCGTCGATCGAGATCAAAAACCTCAGCTTCCGCTATTCCGACAGCGAACCGGAAGTCATCCGTGAACTCAACCTCAGCATCCCGGCCGGGCAATGCGTGGCGATCACCGGCCCCTCGGGCTGCGGCAAGACCACCCTGATGAAACTGCTGCTCGGCCTGCTCACGCCGACGAGCGGCGAAATCCGCATCGGCGACGTGCCCCTCGGCTCGCTCGGCATGGCGAACTACCGCGAGATGCTGGGCACCGTGATGCAGGACGATTCCCTGTTTGCCGGATCGATCGCCGACAACATCGCCTTCTTCGACCCGATGATCGACATGCAGCGCGTCTACAAGTGCGCCGAGCTGGCCGCCATCGGCCCCGAGATCGCCGCCATGCCGATGGCCTTCAATACCCTGGTGGGCGACATCGGCACCGGCCTGTCGGGCGGCCAGAAGCAGCGCATCCTGCTGGCGCGCTCGCTGTACAAGAATCCGAAGATCCTGGTGCTGGACGAAGCGACCAGCCACCTGGACGTGTGGAACGAACAGGCCGTCAACCAGGCGATCCAGCGGATTCCGCTGACCCGGATCATCGTCGCGCACCGTCCGGAAACGATCCAGATGGCGGAGCGCGTGATCGTGCTGCACAACGGGCAGGTGGCCCAGGATGTGGTGCCCCAGAAGCCGGAGAACAGGCAGGCCGCCTGAGGACACCGGCCTGTCGGTTCAGGCTTTCCAGAACATATAGGCCGCCAGCGCGTACAGGATCACCGCGAAGATCTTCTGCAGCCGGCGCACCGGCATCCTGTGCGCGGTGCGCGCGCCCAGCGGCGCCATGCTCACGCTGGCCAGCACGATGATGGCCAGCGCCGGCAGGTAGATGAAGCCGAGCGAATACGCCGGCAGCCCCGCCTCGCCCCATCCCCAATAGATGTTCGACAGCGTGCCCGAGAGCGCGATCGGGAAGCCCAGCGCCGCGCTGGTCGCCACCGCATTGTGGATGCGCACGTTACACCAGGTCATGAAGGGCACGGAGATGAAGCCGCCGCCCGCGCCGACGATCCCCGACAGCACGCCGATCACGCCGCCCGCCGCGAACATGCCGGGCGTACCGGGCAGCTCGCGCGTCCCGGCGGGCTTTTTCCCGATCAGCATTTGCGTCGCCGAGAAAGCCACGAACACGCCGAAGAAGGCGGCCAGCACCGAGGCGTTCATCTGCTTGCCGATCCAGGGGCCGATCCAGGAGCCCACCAGGATGCCGGGCGCCAGCAGCTTCACCACCGGCCACAGGATCGCGCCGTGGGCCTGGTGCGCGCGCATCGAGGACAGCGAGGTAAACAGGATGGTGGCGAGCGAGGTGGCGATCGCCATGTGCACCACCAGCTCCGGCGCGATGCCGCGCGCCGTGAAGATCATCGTGATGAAGGGGACCAGCACCATGCCGCCGCCGATGCCGAGCAGGCCGGCGGCGAAGCCGCCGAAGGCGCCCATCGCCAGCAGGGCCAGGATCAGCGGGATGTCCATCACGCTCCCTTGCCGCGCACCAGGGCGACGATGGTGTTCCACTCCTGCGCCGTGACCGGCGAGATCGAGAGGCGGCTGCCCTTCTGCAGCAGCACCATGTCCTCCAGCGCGGGCTGGGCGCGCAGTTCGGACAGCGGCAGGTAGCGTCCCGCCTCGAGCGCGCGCACGTCGACCGAGATCCAGCGCGGTTCCTCCTGCTTCGCCTTCGGATCGTGGTACTTGCTGGCCGGGTCGAACTGGCTCGCGTCCGGATACGGCGTGCTCGCCACTTCGGCGATGCCGGCCACGCCGGGGACCGCGCAGCTGGAGTGGTAGAACAGGACGCCGTCGCCAACCGACATGGCGTCGCGCATGAAGTTGCGCGCCTGGTAGTTGCGCACGCCGAACCAGGCCACGGTCCGCTGCGGCGCGGCCAGCACGTCGTCGAAGCTGACCTCGTCGGGTTCGGATTTCATCAGCCAATAGCGCATCGCGCCTCCACAACAAACAAAACAAAACGCGCCGAGGGCGCGCAAAAAAAAAAACGGTTGCGAACCGAAGTGCGCAACCGCCTGTATCTGTGCCCCGCCTGTGCCGTTTCTGCCGGCATCCCGAACCAGAACGGTTCAAGGTGGTCGCGGTCAGATCAATTTCGGGTTCGTCGGACTAGCGACGCTCACGCCCATCGAACGTGTTCCACAACCTATGCGTAAGAATGGTTCAAGGAATATATGGCAAATCTCGAACACCGCAGGGTAGAGCGCAGTTTACTCCCTTGGCCCGGCATGTCAAACGGTTTCGGCCATCAGGACAGATTTTCCTGCGGCGAGAGCGCCTTATCCAGCACCGTGTGCATCGCTTCCAGTTTTTGCTTGACTTCGAGGATGGACATGTCCGACAGCGGACCCTGGGGCGATTTCACCGACAGGAATTCGGCGGCGACCGACAAGGCCGCCATGACCGCGATGCGGTCGGTGCCCTTGACCTTGCCCGAATCGCGCAGCGCGCACATCTTGCCGTCGAGGTAATGGACCGCTTCGCGCAGGGTGCGCTCCTCGCCTTCGCGGCAGGCCAGGCGGTAGGGCTGGCCCATGATGGTGACGTCGAGATGGATCATTGGGTGGCCTCGCTCTCGTCGGCGGCGCCTTCGCCGTCCTCGCCGGGCGGCGGAGGCAGCTGTCCGATCAGGGCCTCGAGCCGGCGCTGGGCTTCCAGCAGGCGGTCCCTGAAGGAGACGTTCTCGACGCTCAGCAAGTGGTTGGCCTGGCGCAGCAGGTAGTTCTCGGCGCGCAACGACTGGGTCAGCTGGGCGAGCCGGTCGATTTTGTCTGAGAGGTCTTGGAATTCGGAAATCATTCGACACTATAGGACCGAGATGGATTTTCAGTCAACCGAATCGCTGTGAAAATGGCAACTGGCACCCGTGCGGCGTGAAACCCTGCGCGGGTGTACCCTGCCCCGCTGGTCAGGCCGCCACTGCCCCGCCAGAGGGGCAATCCCTCCATTAAATTGTGATATCGCAAAAAGATCAGTTAAACAAGCCACACTGTGGCTTGAAATGGGTACTTATCGTCCCTATAATTAGCACTCGTTAGTAGAGAGTGCTAACAACTCTTTGCAGCCGACGCAAGCCGGGGAAAACCTGGATGCGGCGGCAATTGATAGCTAGTCAAACCACTGAAATATAAGGAGTTTTGCATGAACCTTCGTCCTCTGCACGATCGCGTAATCGTGAAGCGTCTCGACCAGGAAACCAAAACTGCATCCGGCCTCATCATCCCTGATGCAGCCGCCGAGAAGCCGGACCAGGGTGAGGTGCTCGCCATCGGTAACGGCAAGGTGCAGGATAACGGCCAGGTCCGTCCGCTGGAAGTGAAGGTCGGCGACCGCGTGCTGTTCGGCAAGTACTCCGGCCAGGCCGTCAAGGTCAACGGCGAAGAGCTGCTGGTGATGCGCGAAGAAGACATCATGGCCGTCGTGGCCCAGTAATCCTCCCCCCTTAGATATATTCACGAATTCATTCGGAGAGTCAGAACATGGCAGCTAAAGAAGTAGTATTCGGCGACGCAGCGCGCGCCAAGATGGTCGAAGGCGTCAACATCCTGGCCAACGCGGTCAAGGTCACCCTGGGCCCGAAAGGCCGCAACGTCGTGCTGGAGCGCTCGTTCGGCGCCCCGACCGTGACCAAGGACGGCGTCTCGGTCGCCAAAGAGATCGAACTCAAGGACAAGCTCATGAACATGGGCGCGCAGATGGTCAAGGAAGTCGCTTCGAAGACCAGCGACAACGCCGGCGACGGCACCACCACCGCGACCGTGCTGGCACAAGCCATCGTCCGCGAAGGCATGAAGTTCGTTGCCGCCGGCATGAACCCGATGGACCTGAAGCGCGGCATCGACAAGGCCGTCGCAGCCACCGTCGAAGAACTGAAGAAGATCGCCAAGCCGACCACCACCTCGAAGGAAATCGCCCAGGTTGGCGCCATCTCGGCCAACTCGGAAACCTCGATCGGCGAGCGCATCGCCGAGGCGATGGAAAAAGTCGGCAAGGAAGGCGTCATCACCGTCGAAGACGGCAAGTCGCTGAACGACGAACTGGACATCGTGGAAGGCATGCAGTTCGACCGCGGCTACCTGTCGCCCTACTTCATCAACAACCCGGACAAGCAAGTCGCCGTCCACGAGAACCCGTTCGTCCTGCTGTGCGACAAGAAGATCTCGAACATCCGCGACCTGCTGCCGGTGCTGGAGCAAGTGGCCAAGGCCGGCCGTCCGCTGGTGATCATCGCCGAAGACATCGAAGGCGAAGCCCTGGCGACCCTGGTGGTCAACAACATCCGTGGCATCCTGAAGACCGTCGCCGTCAAGGCCCCGGGCTTCGGCGACCGCCGCAAGGCCATGCTGGAAGACATCGCCATCCTGACCGGCGGCCAGGTGATCGCCGAGGAAGTCGGCCTGACCCTGGAAAAGGTCACCCTGCAGGAGCTCGGCCAGGCCAAGCGCATCGAAGTCGGCAAGGAAAACACCATCATCATCGACGGTGCAGGTTCGGCTGAAGCGATCGAAGCGCGCGTCAAGATGGTCCGCGTCCAGATCGAAGAAGCGACCTCGGACTACGACCGCGAAAAACTGCAAGAGCGCGTGGCCAAGCTGGCCGGCGGCGTTGCCGTGATCCGCGTCGGTGCAGCCACCGAAGTCGAGATGAAAGAGAAGAAGGCACGCGTGGAAGACGCGCTGCACGCCACCCGCGCCGCCGTGGAAGAAGGCATCGTCCCGGGCGGCGGCGTGGCCCTGCTGCGTGCACGTTCGTCGCTGGACATCAAGGGCGACAATCCGGACCAGGACGCAGGCATCAAGATCGTCCTGCGCGCCATGGAAGAGCCGCTGCGCATGATCGTCCAGAACGCCGGCGATGAGCCGTCGGTCGTGGTCGCAGCCGTGATCGCCGGCACCGGCAACTACGGCTACAACGCCGCCAACGGCACCTACGGCGACATGGTCGAAATGGGCGTGCTGGATCCGGCCAAGGTCACCCGCTCGGCGCTGCAGAACGCAGCCTCGATCGCCGGCCTGATGCTGACCACCGACTGCATGGTCTCGGAAGTCGTCGAAGACAAGCCGGCCGGCGGCATGGGCGGCATGGGCGGCATGGGTGGCATGGGCGGCATGGACGGCATGATGTAATTGCCCCCCCGGCGGCCTGGCGCGGGCGACCGCGCCGTCCTCCACACGAAAAAGCCCGCAAGGTTCGCGCCTTGCGGGCTTTTTGTTTGTGCATCCGGCTGGCGGCGAGCTCAGCTGTTGCCGGGCGAACACGCTTGGTTTAGTATGACCGCGTCACCTCACGAGGCCCGCCATGTCCCATCCCGCCGCTGTTTCTCCTTCCCTGCGCCTGCTGTTCGTTTCGCTGGCGCTGGCCTGCGCTGTCGCCGGCTGCAAGCGCGCCGAGCGCAAGGAGCCGGCCAAGCCGGCGGCCGAGCAGCCCGCCGCGCCGGTGGTCCGCACCAAGGAGCAGGCCATGGGCTCGCTGCTGGCGCTGCCCGAGCTGAAGGCCTGGTCGAACCAGATCGAGCAGCGTTCCGGCGGCAAGGCGCATGGGGCGGTGATCGAAGACGATCCGATTCCACGCGAGATCAACGGAAAAAAATACTACCAGCTGACCTTCGTGGAGAACCGCGCCGAGGACGTGCGCCGGCGCGAGAGCTTCCTGGTGGCGCAGAGCGGGGATGAGATCCTGGTCGAGGATGTGGAGACGGACAAGCTGCTCAGCCTGCAGGAGTGGCGGCGCAAGATCAAGCGGGTGGAGTTGAAGAGCGCGGATTGATCGGGAACGGTGGCTGTAGGGTGGACGGCTCTGCCGTCCACGCGTTCAACCAACGTATGCCGGCCCGTGCGCGACACCGGAACGGCTAACTATCACCGCGTGGGCGGGAAACCCGCCCACCCTACAGCGAGCGCTACCTCTTAGCTATCCAGGTGCGAAATGAGCAGCCGGTGCGGCTCCCCACCCTGCCCATGCTGCCCATCCACCGAAATCCCCACCGCCACGATGTCGATCAGCAGCAACTGCAGGATGCGCGAGATCATCGACAGGAAGCTGCTGCTGTCCTCCGCGTGATCCACCGCCAGGCAGACGCTCGCCTTGCGCGCCAGCGGCGACTGGCTGTTGCTGATCGCGATCACGTCGGCGCCCGCCGCGCGCGCCGCGTCGACGGCCTCGAGCAGCTCGGGCACATTCCCTGAATTTGATACCGCGATCACCACGTCGCCCGGCCCCAGCAGCTCGGCGGCCAGCTTGAACAGGTGCGCGTCGCCATACAGCGCCGTCGGGATCCGGAAGCGGAAGAACTTGTGCTGCCCGTCCAGCGCCACCGCGCGCGCATTGCCCACCGCGTAGAACTCGACGCGCCGCGCCTTGCTCACCAGTTCGATCGCGCGGTCGAGCGAGCGCACGTCGAGCTGGTCGCGGAAGCGCAGGATGGCCGACACCGTGTTGTCGATCACCTTGGCCGACAGGTCGTGGGTGCTGTCGCTGGTGCGCACCTGGCTGTGGCGCACGGGGATCGAGCCGGTCAGGCTGGAGGCGAACTTCAGCTTGAACTCGGCCAGGCCCTGGAAGCCCAGCGAACGGCAGAAGCGGATCACGGTCGGCTGGCTCACGTCGGCCAGGCGCGCGATCTCGGCGATCGGCTCGTTGAGCACCATGCGCGGCTGTTCGATCACCAGGGTGGCGACACGCTGCTCGGCCGGCGAGAGTTCGTGGCGCAGCTGCTGGATGCGTTCCATCAGGGTGTTGGCGCCGCTCCTGCCGCGCAGGTGCTCGGCCAGGATGGTCGCCACGCCGTGGAAGGCGGGGTTGGGCGTGGTGATGACGTAGGTCGGGATGTCCGCCAGGTAGGTCGAGAAGCGCCCCTTGGCCTCGAAGCGCGCGCGGAAGGGCGAGCGCAGGAACCACTCGCCCATGCGCGGCACGATGCCGCCGCCGATGAAGATGCCGCCAAAGGCGCCCAGGGTCACCGCCAGGTTGGCCGCCGCCCCGCCCAGCATGCCGCAGAAGCATTCCAGCACCTCCAGGCACAGCGGATCGTCGGTTTCCAGCGCGCCGGCCACGATGGCGGCCGGGTCGCGCGCGGGCGCGTCGACGCCGTTGCGCTGGGCCAGGGCGCGGTAGATGATCTCCATGCCCGGGCCCGAGATCAGGCGCTCGTTCGAGACGTGGCGCCACTCGCGCCACGCATATTGCAGGATCGCGAACTCGCGCTCGTCGGCCGGCGCGAAGTTCACGTGGCCGCCCTCCGAGCCCAGGGTGACGAAACCGTCGGCGGTCGGGATCACGCCCGACACGCCCAGGCCTGTGCCCGGGCCCAGCACGCCGATCACGGCGTTCGAGGCCGGCTTGCCCTGCCCCACCTGCATCAGGTCTTCCTGCGCGAAGCCGGGGATGGCCATGGCCAGCGCGGTAAAGTCGTTGACGATCAGGAGGGTCTGCAGCCCCAGCTCGCGGCGCACGGCGTCGGTCGAGAACTCCCAGGCGCGGTTGGTCATGCGCACGAAATCGCCGCTGATGGGGTTCGCCACCGCGAAGGCGGCGTGGTGCAGTTTCAGCTCCGCGTGGTCGCGCAGGTAGTGGCGCAGCAGCGGAACGATGCCAGGAAAATCGTCGCAGCGCAGTACGCTCACCGCGCGGAACTGGCCCGGCGCGGTCTGCAGCGCGAAGCGCGCATGGGTCGCCCCGATATCGGCCAGCAGGCGCGGACCGTCCGCGAAGGCAGCCCGGGCGAACTTGTCCGGGTCCTGGTCCACGCGCGGCGGGCCGCCCATCAGCGGCTCGCCGGAAGGGCGCCGAACCAGGCGCCGTAAGGCGGCAGCGTCACCTTGCCGCCGCTGGCCTGGCCAGGCAGGCCGTGGGTATCCAGCAGCGTGGCATGGGCGCTCTCGGGCCAGTCGAAGCTGACTTCGCGATTCGACAGGTTGAAGGCGGCCAGCACGCTGTCCATCCCTGCGACCTCGCGGCGCAGCGCCAGGATGGGCTCGGGCGCGTCGAAGAAGGCGATCTCGCCGCGGGTCAGCTGCGGCATGCCGCGGCGCCAGGCGATGAAGCGGCGCTGGAAGTTCAGCATCGAATCCGGGTCCTTGTCCTGGGCTTCGACGTTGGCCGCGCGGTGCGGCTCGGCCACCGGCAGCCAGGGCTTGCCGCTGGTGAAGCCGGCGTTCGGCGCCTCGGCGGTCCAGGGCATCGGGGTGCGGCAGCCGTCGCGGCCCTTGAACTCGGGCCAGAAGGTGATGCCGTAGGGGTCCTGCAGCAGCTCGTAGGGCACGTCGGCTTCGGGCAGCGCCAGCTCGTCGCCCTGGTAGAGGCAGGGCGTGCCCTTGAGCGAGAGCTGCATCGCCAGCACCAGCTTGGCCAGCGCCGGGGTGGCATCGGGACCGCCCCAGCGGGTCATGACGCGGATCGCATCGTGGTTGCCGACCGACCAGGAGGCCCAGCCATCCTTCACTCGCTCGTTGAAATCCTCGACCTGCTTGCGGATATGCGCGGCCGTGAAGACCGGCGTGAGCAGGTTGAAGCTGTAGGCCATGTGCAGTTTGTCGCCGCCTTCGGTGTACTCGGCCATCTGCTGGAGCGCGTCGTCCGAGCTGACTTCGCCGATCGAGACCGCCTTGAATTCGTCCAGCTGGGCGCGCACGCGCTGCAGGAAGGCAATGTTCTCGGGCTGGGTCTTATCGTAGATATGGGCCTGCATCCCGTAGGGATTGACGTCGGTGACGGTCGAGGTGTCGCGCACCAGGGCCGGCGGGTTGCTGCGCAGCTGGCGGTCGTGGAAGTGGAACACGCAGGCATCCATGCGCACGCCGTCGACACCGCGCTCGAGCCAGAAGCGCTGGGCGTCCAGATGGGCCTGCTGCACCGCCGGGTTGTGGAAGTTGAGCTGCGGCTGGCTGACCAGGAAGTTGTGCATGTAGTACTGCTTGCGGCGGGTATCCCATTGCCAGGCCGAGCCGCCGAACACCGACAGCCAGTTGTTGGGCGGGTTGCCGTCCGGGAGCGGGTCGGCCCACACGTACCAGTCCGACTTCGGATTGTCGCGGCTCGAACGGCTCTCGACGAACCAGGGATGCGTGTCGGCGGTGTGCGACATCACCTGGTCGATCATGATCTTCAGGCCCAGGCTGTGCGCCTTGGCCACCAGGCGGTCGAAGTCGGCCAGGTTGCCGAACAGCGGATCGACGTCGCAGTAGTCGGCGATGTCGTAGCCGAAGTCCTTCATCGGCGACTTGAAGAAGGGAGACAGCCAGACGATGTCCACGCCCAGGCTGGCAATGTAGTCGAGTTTCTCGGTGATGCCGGCCAGGTCGCCCACGCCGTCGCCATTCGTGTCGAGATAGCTGCGGGGATATACCTGGTAGATGATGGCTTCGCGCCACCAGTTCGGATTGCTTTGCGAAGTCTGGGTCATGGCTGAGGTCCGGTGGGAAATGTTAGCCAATATACAGGATGAAAGAAAACTTTACAATTCAAGATCCGGAGCCGCTTTAGTCATTTATTCGTTCATATTCAAAGACTTGCAAATTTTCTTTGCATATACGCAACAACTTGCTCGTAACTAAACTACGTAACATCCAGGCTAACAACATGGCGGCAAGATATTTTTATTGCAAAGTAGCTCAGCCTCGGCATAGGATCGCGTCTGTTTCGCACAACGGGAAAACGAAGCCATGACTTCACCAGCCACCTCCGCCGCCATCAGCGGCGCCGGGCGCATGCCGCGCCAGATCCCCTTCATCATCGCCAACGAAGGCTGCGAACGCTTCAGCTTCTATGGGATGCGCAACATCCTGACGCCCTTCCTGATCTCGACCCTGCTGCTGTTCGTGGCCGAGTCCGAGCGCACCGGCGAAGCCAAGCACGTGTTCCATACCTTCATGATGGGCGTGTATTTCTTCCCGCTGCTGGGCGGCTGGCTGGCCGACCGCTACTACGGCAAGTACAACACCATCTTCTGGTTCAGCCTGATCTACTGCGCCGGCCACGCCTGCCTGGCCCTGTTCGAGGACAGCGTCAACGGTTTCTACTTCGGCCTGTTCCTGATCGCCTTCGGCTCGGGCGGCATCAAGCCCCTGGTGGCCTCCTTCGTGGGCGACCAGTTCGACAAGACCAACAAGGACAAGGCGAAGGTCGTGTTCGACGCCTTCTACTGGATCATCAACTTCGGCTCCTTCTTCGCCTCGCTCCTGATGCCGATCTTCCTGCGCGACTACGGACCCTCGGTGGCCTTCGGCATCCCGGGCATCCTGATGTTCATCGCCACCATGATCCTGTGGAGCGGCAAGCGCAAGTACGTGCACGTGCCGCCGGCGCCGAGCAATCCGCATTCCTTCCTGCGCGTGGTGCGCACCGCCCTGCTGGCCCGGCAGCCCGGCCAGGGGCGCCCCGGCCTGGTGGTGGCCGCCATCGGTGCGCTGGCCGCCCTGTTCTCGCTGGCCATGACGCCCAAGTGGGGCTTCGTGATCGCCGCCTGCACCGCCCTGGTGTTCCTGCTGGCGTTCGTGGGCATCGGCGCCTCGATGCAGCTGGAGCGCGCCCGTGGCCAGCATCCCGGCGAGGCGGTGGACGGCGTGCGCGCCGTGCTGCGCATCCTGATCGTGTTCGGCCTGGTCACGCCGTTCTGGTCCCTGTTCGACCAGAAGGCCTCGACCTGGATCGTGCAGGCCAACGCCATGAGCAACGAAGTCAGCCTCCTGGGCTACAGCTTCACCATCATCCCGGCCCAGATGCAGGCCCTGAACCCGCTGCTGGTGATGCTGCTCATCCCCTTCAACAACTTCGCCCTGTTCCCGCTGCTGCGCGCCATCGGCCTCGAGCCGACCCCGCTGCGCCGCATGACGGCCGGCATCGCCCTGTCGGCGGCGGCCTGGGTGGTGGTCGGCAACCTGCAGGTGCAGCTCGACGCCGGCGACCCGGTCTCGATCGCCTGGCAGATCCTGCCCTACGCCCTGCTGACCCTGGGCGAAGTGCTGGTCTCGGCCACCGGCCTGGAATTCGCGTACAGCCAGGCCCCGGCCTCGATGAAGGGCGTGATCATGGCGCTGTGGTACCTGGCGGTCACGGTCGGCAACCTGTGGGTGCTGATCGTGAACGCGGGCGTCAAGAACGACGCGGTGATCGCCCATATCGAGAATTCGGGCGTGGGCGTGATCGCCTTCCA
This sequence comes from Massilia sp. ST3, assembly GCF_018119405.1. GTDB lineage: Bacteria > Pseudomonadota > Gammaproteobacteria > Burkholderiales > Burkholderiaceae_D > Telluria. The sequence goes on from NZ_JAGPWC010000014.1 coordinate 46,097, forward strand.
GATGTATTTCTTCGCCGCCTTCGCCTTGCTGGCGGCGGCGATGTTCGGATGGTACGCGACGCGGTACAAGATGGTGGACCACTATCGCGGCGCCGCAGCGTAAACCGTAGGGTGGACGGCTCTGCCGTCCACGCGTTCAACCCGCTTCCAAATCATTCCTGATGACGGCAATGCCCCGGCCGCTTGAACGCGTGGACGGGGGACCCGTCCACCCTACATGAGCCAACAACTTCGCTACGCCCTCTTCTGCGCATTCGCGCTGTCCTCCGCGGCCCACGCCGCCGTCCCGCTCGAAGCCTGCGACAACCCCTCCTTCCAGCAGGTCCTGCACGCCTCCAGCGCCACCCTGGACGCCCGCGCCGTCTGGCTCGACCGCCACATGATCCGCTGGCCTGGCACCTCGCTCAAGGGCGGCTACCGGCTCTACCACTCGCTCACGGCCAGCATCGTCGCCCAGCCCGGCGCCAAGGTGCAAGGGGCATCCGGCGCGCTGCAGCTGGAAGTGGCCGCGATCCCGGTCCCGAAGGCCGCCGCCGAGCGCTTCAAGTACGTGAGCTCGGGCCCGGTGCTGACGGTGCGCGAGGCCGACCTGGGCAAGCTGCCCGCCCTGCACCGCGAACAGCTGGTGCTGGTGCACGAAGCCCCCGACGGCACGGTGCGCAGCGCCACCCGCATCCAGGTGGCGGGCGCCCTCGACGACCTGTATGCCGCGGCCGACAAGATCGCCGACCTCGGCGCGACGCCGTCCGCCAAGCGCACCGCATTCAAGCTGTGGGCCCCGACCGCGCAACAGGTCGCCGTCTGCACCTACGACAGCGCCACGGGCCGCGCCAGCGCCGTGCAGGACATGAAACTGGACGCCCGCACCGGCTCCTGGAGCGCGCAGTTCGGGCGCGACCTGTCCGGCCGCTACTACAAGTACGCGGTCGACGTCGTGGTCGACGGCATGGGCGTGGTGCGCAACCTCGTCACCGACCCGTATTCCGTCAGCCTGACCACCGATTCAAAGCGCAGCTACATCGCCGACCTGGCTTCCCCGAAGCTCAAGCCGAAAGGCTGGGACAAGACGCGCGCGCCGAACACGGTCAAGGCGCAGACCGACATGGTCATCTACGAGCTGCACGTGCGCGACTTCTCGATCAACGACCCGAGCGTGCCGGAAGCGAAGCGCGGCAAGTACACCGCCTTCGGCGAGACGCAGTCGAACGGCATGCGGCACCTGGCGGCCCTGGCCAAGGCCGGCCTGACCGACATCCACCTGCTGCCGGTCTACGACCTGGGCAGCGTGCCGGAAAAGGATTGCGCCGTGCCGCAGCCTTCCGGCGCGCCCGACGGCGAAAGCCAGCAGGCCCTGGTGCGCAAGACAGCCGAAACGGACTGCTTCAACTGGGGCTACGATCCTTACCACTACAATGCGCCGGAAGGCAGCTACGCCAGCGACCCGCTCGACGGCGCGCGCCGCGTGATCGAGTTCCGCCAGATGGTGATGGACCTGCACAAGGCCGGCCTGCGCGTGGGCACGGACGTGGTGTACAACCACACCTTCATCGCCGGCCAGAACGAGAAGTCGGTGCTGGACCGCATCGTGCCCGGCTACTACCACCGCCTGAATGCTCTCGGAGCGATCGAGCGCTCGACCTGCTGCGACAACACGGCGACCGAGAACACGATGATGGCCAAGCTGATGATCGACTCCGCCGTGCTCTGGACCCGCCACTACAAGATCGATTCCTTCCGCTTCGACCTGATGGGCCACCAGCCGCGCGCGGCCATGGAACGCCTGCAGCAGCGCGTCGACCAGGCCGCGGGGCGCCACGTGCAGCTGATCGGCGAAGGCTGGAACTTCGGCGAGGTGGCGGACGGCGCGCGCTTCGTGCAGGCCTCGCAGCTGTCGCTGAACGGTTCCGGCATCGGCACCTTCAGCGACCGCGCGCGCGACGCCGTGCGCGGCGGTTCGGCCGGCGACTCGGGCGAGGCCATGGTGCGCCGCCAGGGCTATATCAACGGCCTGGTCTACGATCCCAACGCGCTGGGCGCCGAGCACCCGAAAGCCGACCTGCTGCGCGCGGCGGACCTGATCCGCGTCGGCCTGGCCGGCTCGGTGCGTCCCTACCCGCTGCGCACCTTCGACGACCGGGTGCGCCCGATGCAGGAGATCGCCTACGGCAACCAGCCGGCCGGCTATGCCAGCCAGCCGGGCGAAGTGGTCAACTACGTCGAGAACCACGACAACCAGACCCTGTTCGACATCAACGTGCTCAAGCTACCTAGCGACACGCCGGCGGCGGAACGCGCGCGCGTGCAGGTGCTGGGCATGGCGATCAACGCCTTCAGCCAGGGCGTGGCCTACTACCACGCGGGCATCGACACCTTGCGTTCCAAGTCCCTGGACCGCAACAGCTTCAACTCGGGCGACTGGTTCAACCGCATCGACTGGAGCTACCAGGACAACTACTTCGGCACCGGCCTGCCGCCGGCGGACGACAACGGCAAGGACTGGGCCCTGCTCAAGCCCTACCTGGCCAATGCCGCGATCAAGCCCTCGCCGGCCGACATCGCCTTCGCGCGCGACGCCTTCCGCGACCTGTTGAAGATCCGCGCCAGCTCGACCCTGTTCCGCCTGCGCACCAGCGACGACATCGTGCAGCGCCTGCGCTTCTTCAACACGGGTCCGCAGCAGGAAGCCACCGTGCTGGCGGCCTGGCTGGACGGCAAGAGCTATCCGGGCGCGCGCTTCGCCGGTCTCAGCTACCTGGTGAACGTGGACAAGGCGGCCCACACGGTGACGGACGAGGCCCTGCGCGGCAAGCGCCTGCGCCTGCATCCGGTGCACCTGGCGCCGGGCGCGGCCGACCAGCGCGCGAAGGAAGCGCGCTTCGACAGCGCAAGCGGCAGCTTTACCGTGCCGCCGCGCACGGCCGTGGTGTTCGTGGCGGAGTAAGGGAGCGTTGGTTCAGCCCGGCGCGACCGGCTGGATCCGGCCCGGGTCGGCCTGGGCCGGCGTCGATTGGCCCTCGATCAGCCGGGCGATCTCGACCGATCCCTTCTCGTCGAAGATCGGACACTCCTCGGCCAGCCGCACCGCTTCGTTGAAGTCGGGCGCGGCGATGATGGCGTAGCCGGAAAGCGAAGCACTGTTGAGTTTCGGGCCGCGCAGGCGGCTCGGCACCTCGACGCTGCTGCGCGCCAGGCCGCCGCGGTCGACCAGGGCCGAGCCCAGGCCGTTGAACCAGGCGTCCCAGCGGACGGTATCGTGTTGCGGGCCTTCCGCCTCGTCGACGGTCGCCCCTCGGAAAACGACCAGGTATCGTTCCATGCCGGCTCCTCTACGGTGATGTGCGCATGCCAAAACCTTAACAGAAGGCCTGGGCGGATGACGCACCGCTGCAGCGCCCACCATATGTATCCATTTGTCATGGACAGTCCGGCAATCCGGCGCTAGGCTGGTCCATCCCGACTTGTCCAGGATTTGCCATGCCTTCCCTGCTCCATCGTTTGCGCCTTGCCTGCGCCCTGCCGCTGGCCTTCGCCGCCGGCATCGCGATCGCCGCGCAGCCCGCCGCCGACCACCACCAGCACCTGTTCAGCCCCGGCATCATCGCCCTGATCAATGCCGGCCCCACCGGGCCGCAACCCATCTCGGCCGACGACCTGGTAGGCTACCTGGACACCGCCGGCATCCGGCGCGCGGCGGTGATGTCGGTGGCCTACATGTACGGCCGCCCGTCGCGGGTGATCGAGGACGAATACGGCAAGGTGAAGGCCGAGAACGACTGGACCGCGGCCCAGGTGGCCAAGTATCCGGAGCGCTTGCGCGCCTTCTGCGGCTTCAATCCCCTCAAGGATTACGCACTGGCCGAACTGGAGCGCTGCGCGGCCCATCCGCAGCTGCGCTACGGAATCAAGATGCACTTCGGGAATTCCGACGTCCAGCTGGAGAAGGCGGAGCACATCGCGAAGCTGAAGGAAATCTTCCGCGCCGCCAACCGCCACCGCATGGCGATCGCCGTGCACCTGCGGGCCTCGATCTCGCAAAAGCGCCCGTATGGCGAAGCCCAGGCGCGCGCCTTCCTCGAACAGCTGATGCCGCTGGCGGCCGACATCCCGGTGCAGGTGGCGCACTTCGCCGGCGCCGGGCCGGGCTATGAAGACCCGCCGGCCAACGAAGTCATGCGCGTGTTCGCCGAGGCCGCGGCCAAGCACGATCCGAACACGCGCCAGCTCTACTTCGACGTCGCCTCGATCGCCACGCCGTCCATCACGCCGGAGCATGCGCGCGAGATGGTGCAGCGGATCCGCCAGGTGGGGGTCGGCAAGGTGCTGTTCGGGTCGGACGCGGCGACGCCGACCAACATGCGGCCGCGCGAGGCGTGGGCGGCATTCGCGGCGCTGCCCTTGACGAAAGAGGAGATCGAGCGGGTCGCGGGCAACCTCGCCCCCTACCTGCGCTGAAGGTAAGATAGCGGCTGCCCAACAAGCGAAGGAGCATCCATGCCATCATGGCGCCTCGACAACGGAGCCGAACTGGCGGCCCGCTACCGCTACACCTTCCACCGCCCGTCGGATGCGCGCATCGCCAGGGTCGGCCCCGGCGACAGCGTGAAGCTGATCTTCCGCTTCGACAGCGACGAGCCGGACGCCCCGGAGGCGGAACGCATGTGGGTGGAAGTCGAGTCGGCGGACGGCGCCGGCGGTTTTACCGGACGCCTGGACAACGTTCCTGGCCACATCAAGGATCTCCAGCTCGGCGACCCACTGGCTTTCCGGGATATCCACATCATCGCCCTCCAGTCCCCGGACGGCGGCGCCGGCGAGGAAACTCTCCCTTCGCGCTACAGCGGCCGCTGTTTCGTGACCAGGAAGATCCTGTACGAGGGCGAGCGGATCGGCTACTTCTTCCGCGAAGCGCCGGGCGCCGACGACGACAGCGGCTGGCGCATCATGGCGGGCGACGAGGACGACGACTACATGAATGACGACGACAATGTCTTCTACGTGTCGCTGGGCGCCGTGCTCAATTGCGACGACGCCATCGTCTCGCTGCTCGACGCGCCCACGGGGAGCGCCTTCGAACGCGACCAGCAAGGCGAAGGATTCGTCAGCATCGAAGAGGACTGCTGATTGGCCGAAAAGGCCGCGCCCGGGCCTCACGCGCCGGGCGGGAGGTGGCGGATCGCCCGGCCTAGATGTCCAGGTGCGAAATCAGGAGCCTGCGCTCTTCGATATCGGCCTGGCCGCCCTCGCCTTGCGCGCCGAGCGAGATCCCGACCGACATGATGTCGATCAGGAGCAGCTGCAGGATGCGCGAGATCATCGACAGGAAGGTGGTGCTGTCCTCGCTGTGGTCGACCGCCAGGCAGACGTTGGCCTTCTTGGCCAGCAGCGACTTGCTGCTGGTGATGGCGATGACCTCGGCGCCAGCGGCGCGCGCGGTGTCGACCGCTTCCAGCAGCTCGGGCAGCTGGCCGGCGGTGGAGATCGCGATCACCACGTCGCCCGGTCCCAGCAGGCCCGCCGCCAGGTTCAGCAAATGCGAGTCGCCGTACAGCGCGGCCGGGATGCGGAAGCGGAAGAACTTGTGCTGGCCGTCCAGGGCCACCACGCGCGAATTGCCCATCGCGTAGAACTCGACCCGGCGAGCGCGGCGCAGGATCTCGATGGCGCGGTCGATCGCGTGCACGTCGAGCTGGTCGCGGAACTTCAGGATCGCCGACACGGTGTTGTCGATCACCTTGGCCGACAGGTCGTGGGTGCTGTCGCTCATGCGCACCTGGCTGTGGCGCACCGGGATGGTGCCGGTCAGGCTGCCCGCGAACTTGAGCTTGAATTCGGCCAGGCCCTGGAAGCCGAGCGAGCGGCAGAAGCGGATCACGGTCGGCTGGCTCACATCCGCCAGGCGCGCGATCTCGGCGATCGGCTCGGAGAGCACCTTGCGCGGATGCTCGATGACGAGGGCGGCCACGCGCTGCTCGGCCGGCGAGAGTTCGTGACGCAGCTGCTGCACGCGGTCCATCAGGGTGTTGGCGCCGCTGCGGCCGCGCAGGTGCTCGGACAGGATCGCCGACACGCCGTACAGGGCCGGGTTGGGCGTCATGATGACGTAGGTCGGGATCTGCGCCAGGTACTGGGTGAAGCGGCCCTTGGCTTCGAAGCGCGCACGGAACGGCGAGGTCGCGAACCACTCGGCGATGCGCGGCACGATGCCGCCGCCGATGAAGATGCCGCCGAAGGCGCCCAGGGTCACCGCCAGGTTGGCGGCGGCGCCGCCCAGCATGCCGCAGAAGCATTCCAGCACTTCCAGGCACAGCGGGTCCTTGCCTTCCAGCGCGCCGGAGACGATGGCGGCGGCGTCGCGCGGCGGCGCGTCGACGCCGTTGCGCTGGGCCAGCGCGCGGTAGATGATTTCCATGCCGGGGCCGGAGATCAGGCGCTCGTTCGAGACGTGCTGCCATTCGCGCCAGGCGTATTGCAGGATCGCGAACTCGCGCTCGTCGGCCGGGGCGAAGTTGACGTGGCCGCCTTCGGAACCGAGGGTGACGAAACCGTCCATGGTCGGGATCACGCCCGACACGCCCAGGCCGGTGCCGGGGCCGAGCAAGCCGGCCACCGCATGGCTCTGCGGCTCGCCGCCGCCGATCTGCAGCAGGTCGCCGGGCTTGAAGCCGGGCAGCGCCATCGCCAGCGCGGTGAAGTCGTTCACGATCAGGAGCGTCGACAGGCCCAGTGCGCGGCGCACCTCGTCGGTCGAGAACTGCCAGTCGCGGTTGGTCATGCGGATGTAGTCGCCACTGATCGGGTTGGCCAGCGCGAAGGCCGCGTGGGTGATGCGCGTGCCCTGGATCTGGGCCAGGTAGGCGTCCAGCAGCGGGACGATGCCCGAGTAGTCGTCGCAGCGCAGCACGGCGACCTTGCTCAGCACGCCGGGTGCGGTTTCGAGGCCAAAACGCGCATGGGTCGCGCCGATGTCGGCCAGCAGGCGCGGGCCGTCGGCAAAGGCCGCGCGGGTGGGTTTCAGTTCGGTGTCGGGTTCAACGGTCATCGCGACAGGATACCATTGATCGGGGGGTTGAAAAACCGGTGGGGTTGCTAGGTTGGGTAGTGGCTACGCGCAGGAACCCAAGTGTGCTTGATCAGCCCCACGGCGCGCTTACCCCAGCATCCCCCTCACCTCCTCCACCGACAAGGTCCTGCCCCGCGCCTCCTGGAAACGCAGCAGCACCCGCTCGATCTCGTCCGCCGGCCGCGCACGGCTGAACAGCCAGCCCTGCACGCAGTGCGCGCCGCGTTCGAGCAGCCAGACCATGTCGGCTTCGTCCTCCAGCCCCTCGCACACCAGCTCCGCATCGAACACGCCGGCGATGCCCTGGATGAGCGAGAACAGGCCCGCTTTCTTGCAGTCGCTGGCGACGCCGTGGACGAACTGGCGGTCGGCCTTGAGGCGGTCGAAATGGAAGTTGTCGAGCGCGTCGAGGTTGGACGAGCCGATGCCAAAGTCGTCGACCGCGATGCGCACGCCGAGCCCGCGCAGTTCGCCGATGCGCGCGTGCAGCGGCTGCAGCGTATCGAGCAGCACGCTCTCGGTGACTTCGAGTTCGAGCAGCTGACCGGGCACCCCGGTCGCCTGCAGCACGGCGGCCATGCGCGGCAGGATGTCGGCGTGCATCAGCGACAGGCGCGAAAAATTCAGGGACACCGGCGCCAGCGCCAGCCCGCGGGCGCGCCAGGCGCCCAGGTCGCGGCAGACCAGCTCGAGCACGCGCAGGTCGAGGTCGACGATGCTGCCCGCGCGCTCGGCCTCCGGCACGAACATGCCCGGGGCGACCAGTCCGAATTCGGGATGGCGCCAGCGCACCAGCGCCTCCATGCCGATCAGGCGCCCGGCGGCCACGTCGATCTGTGGCTGGTAGTGGACGTCGAGGCGGCCGTGGCGGCCGTGGCGGCGGTCGCCGCGGATCACCTCGCGCAGCTCGTAGCGCAGGCGGGTGCGCGCCACCAGGGCGTTGTCGTATTCGCACACCACGCTGGCGCCGGTATTGCGCGAGGCCGAGGAGGCGGCCGTGTCGGCGGCGTCGAGCAGCTCGGCGGCGGGGCCCTGCCACGGCGCCAGCTGGCGCCGCAGGCCGATCCGCGCGTGCATGGTCTGGGTATAACCGTCGCCCAGGTCGAAAGGCTGGTCGATGAGCGCGCACAGGCGCCGGATCTTGTCCTCGTGCCGTTCCGCCGTCGAGGGCAGCGCGAAGGCGAACTTGTCGCCGCCCAGGTGGGCCAGCAGGGTGCCGTCGCCGTCCCAGGCTTCCAGCCGCTCGCCCAGCGTCATCAAGAGGCGGTCGGCGGCCGCACGGCCGAACATGCCGTTCACCTGGCGGAAGGCATTCAGGTCGATGTAGCCGACCGTGGCCGTGCCGCTGCCATGCGCCATCAGGCGCCCGAGGTGATGCAGGAAGACCGTGCGGTTGAACATGCCGGTGGTCGGCTCGCAATAGCGCAGCTCGAGCATGTCGGCGGCGATGCGCGCCAGCAGCGTGAGTTGGGAAGCCTGGGGGATGGCGAGGGTACGCGGCGTGCGGCCCATCACCCACAGGGTGCCGCGCAGGTGGTTGCCGGGTCCTTTCAGGAGCACGGCCGCGTAGTGGCGGTAATGCGGTGGCGCGGTGACCAGGGGATTGTCGGCGAAGCGCGGATCCTGCAGGGCGTCGTAGACCTCGAAGAATCCGCCCGCCGCCTCCACCGCGCGGCTACAGAAGGAGCCGGAGCGCGGCATGAGCTGGGCCGTCATGCCGATGCGCGATGGCAGCCAGATCTGCGACTGGAACATCAGGCTGATGCCGCCGATGTCGGCGCCGGCCGCCATCACCGCCAGGCGGGTGATGCAATCGAGCTTGGGATCAGGCGGATCGACCAGGAGCGCGTCGTTGGAGACGACCGGCGGATACAGCAGGCGCGCGCCGGACTCCGGCGCAGCGCCGTGCCCGGCAGCAGCGGCAGCGCCATGCGCCGCGCCCTCTTCCGCTCCCTCAACCCGGCTGTACGCCGTTCCCGTAGTCCTGTCTTCACGCATCCGGCCACCCGCATGGCATTTATCAATGTGATAAATGGTTAACCGAGAACACTGATTTGGCCTAAGCTTAGCAGCATTCGCCGGGACGGCGCGCACTGCGGGAACGCGCCGCCTGATTGCCGGGCCGGACTTGCCGGGCCGGCCTCAGTCCTGCGCGATCAGCGCGACCGGGGCCGGCGTGTCGAACTGCACCTTGCCGTCCTTCACCACCGCTTGCTTGCCCGTGTAGGCGTCGCGCACGGTCTGGCCATCGTTGAAGACGCCGCCGACCGGGATCGCCACCGCCTTGTCGCCCGGCAGGTCGAGCGCGACCACGACGCGGTCGCTCAGCCCATCCTTGCTCCAGGTGCGCTTGAAGGTGTACGGGCTGTGGTGGATCATCTGGTGCACGCCCGCGCCCACCGCCGGGTGCGCGGCGCGGAAGCGGCCCAGGCGCGCCCAGTGTTCGTGCACCTCGGCCACGCGCGTGGTGCCGCGCCTTGCGTTGGCGGCCAGCTCGTCCCAGTTCATGAAGGAACGCAGGGTGGCGTCGCCCACCGCGCCCTCGATCTTGAGCAGGCGCGCGGTCTCGTCGCCGTAGTAGATCTGGGCCGCGCCCGGCGCCAGCAGCAGTTTGTTGGCGCTTTCGAAAGGACGTTCGCGCAGCGGATCGAAGGGGCCGCCGTCGTCGTGCGAGCTGAGGTAGTTCAGCACCGAGTAGCCCTTCATGTCGCCCTGCAGGATGTTCGAATAGCCCGAGAACAGCTTCTCGTAGCCCTGGGCGGCGTCCGACTTCATCGTGAAGTTGATCATGCTGTCGAAACCGTTCGCCAGGTAGTCGACCATGTCGCCGCCGCCCAGGTCGAACTTGTGGCCGTGGTGGATCGAATAGTTGTAGACCTCGGACACCATCCAGAACGGCAGGTCGCCCAGGCGCTTGGAGGGATTGGCCTTCTTCCAGTCCTCGTAGGCGAGGCTGGCTTCCTTCTTGAGCTCCTTCCACACGCCGGCCTCGGTGTGCTTGACGGTGTCGCCGCGGAAGCCGTCGAAGCCGTACTTGCGCACCCAGTCGGCGTGCCACTTGATCAGGTAGTAGCGCGGCGCGCGCGGGTAGCCGGTGCGCTTGAAGAAGTCGTCGAGTTCCTTCACCTCGCGCTCGTAGCGCCCTTCCTTCTTCCACTTGGCCGCCAGCTGCGGCGGCAGCGCGACCTTGGCGTTGCTGTGGGTGAGGAAGTCCGGCAGGTTGTCGACCAGGGTGCAGTCCTGGGTGGTGCGCGCATCCTTGTAGGTGCACTTGGGCGCGGTGCGCACCCACGAGGACGGCCATACCGGGTCTTGTTCCGTCACCGGGCCGGTGTGGTTCATCACCACGTCCAGGATCACGCGGATGCCGCTGGCGTGCGCGGTGTCGACCAGGGCGCGCATGTCTTCCTCGGTGCCCAGCGCGGCGTCGATCGCGGTGAAGTCCTTGGCCCAGTAGCCATGGAAGCCATAGCTCTTGCCCGTGCCCTCGTCGGTGCCGGCGTGGATCTGCTCGACCGGCGGCGTGATCCAGATCGCGTCCACGCCCAGGTTCCTGAAGTAGCCCTCGCGGATCTTGGCCGTGACGCCGGCCAGGTCGCCGCCCATGAAACCGCGCAGCTTGGCCGCGTCCTGCTTGCGGCCATAGGCCCCGTCGTTCGCCGGATTGCCGTTGTTGAAGCGGTCCGTCAGCAGGAAGTAGACGGTCGCATTCTCCCAGACGAAAGGCTTTGCTTGCGCGGCAGCGGCAGCGGAAGCGGGCGCGGTCTGGGCCTGTGCCAGCGGCGCGTGGACGGCGCCGAAGGCGAGCAGCAAGGAGGCGGCAAGGACGGGAAGTTTCATGCGGGTTCCTGTGGTGGGTGGGTGGATGGTCAGGTGATCACGGACGGCTGGGCGCGGCCGGTGCGCCGGCGCAGGCCGGAGATCCCGTCGGCGATGGCGGCCAGGCGGCCCAGGGCTTCCTGGGTATCGAGGTCGTGGCGCGCGGGGTCGGGTTCGTAGCGCTCGAGGTAAAGACGGATGGTGGCGCCTTCGGTGCCGGTGCCGGACAGGCGGAACACGATGCGCGAGCCGTCGCCCATGATGATGCGGATGCCCTGGCGCGTGGCCACCGAGCCGTCGACCGGGTCGTTGTAGACGAAGTCGTCGGCCTCGGCCACGTGGTGGCCGTCCAGCATGCGGCCGGCCAGCTCGGGCAGCTGGTCGCGCAGCGCCGTCATCATCTGCTCGGCGGCGCCGGCGTCGACCGCTTCGTAGTCGTGGCGCGAATAATAGTTGCGGCCGAAACGGGCCCAGTGCTCGCGCACGATCTGCTCGACGCTCTTGCCGCTGGCGGCCAGCAGGTTGAGCCAGAACAGCACGGCCCACAGGCCGTCCTTCTCGCGGATGTGGTGCGAGCCGGTGCCGTAGCTCTCCTCGCCGCACAGGGCGACCAGGTTGGCGTCCATCAGGTTGCCGAAGTACTTCCAGCCGGTGGGCGTCTCGAAGCAGGAAATGCCGAGCGCATCGGCCACGCGGTCGGCGGCGGTGGAGGTCGGCATCGAGCGCGCGATGCCGGCAATGCCGCCCTTGTAGCCGGGCGCCACGGTGGCGTTGGCGGCGATGATGGCCAGGCTGTCCGAGGGCGTGACCGGCAGGCGGCGGCCGACGATCATGTTGCGGTCGCCGTCGCCGTCCGAGGCGGCGCCGAAGTCGGGCGCGTCCGGGCCGTCCATCAGCGCGATCAGCTCCGCCGCGTTGACCGGGTTCGGGTCCGGATGGCCGCCGCCGAAATCCTCGCGCGGCGCGCCGTTGATGACGGTGCCCGCCGGCGCGCCCAGCATGCCTTCGAGGATGGCGTGGGCGTAGGGCCCCGAGACCGCGTGCATGGCGTCGAAGCGCATCGTGAAGCCGCGCGCGAACAGGGCGCGGATGGCATCGAAGTCGAACAGGCGCGCCATCAGCTCGGCGTAGTCGGCGACCGGGTCGATCACCTCGACCGTCATGTTCTCGATGCGGGTTGTGCCAAGCGTGTCGAGGTCGACCGCGGGCGCGTCGCTGATGCGGTAGGCCTCGAGGATCTGCGTATTGGCGAAGATCGCCTCGGTGATCTTCTCGGGTGCGGGACCGCCGTTCTCGATGTTGTACTTGATGCCGAAGTCGCCGTCCGGGCCGCCGGGATTGTGGCTGGCCGAGAGCACGATGCCGCCGAAGGCGGCGCGCTTGCGGATCACGCAGCTGACGGCCGGCGTGGAGAGGATGCCGCCGCGGCCGACCAGCACCCGCTCGATGCCGTGCGCGGCGGCCATGCGCAGGATGGTCTGGACCGCCTGGCGGTTGAAGTAGCGGCCATCGCCGCCCACCACGAGGGTGCGTCCGGCGCCCTCGCCCAGGGTCAGGAAGATGGCTTCGACGAAATTCTCGAGGTAACCGGGCTGCTGGAACTCGGTCACTTTCTTGCGCAGGCCAGACGTGCCCGGGCGCTGCCCGGCAAACGGCGTGGTCGCGACGGTCTGGATGGTCATGCTCTGCTCCTGTCTATGAAACGTTGCATCACAGTGAGCGTGATGTTAATAAAACGTTACGATACGACAGGAGCAAAATGGATGGCGCAGGGTTTAGGCGCCGCTCTTGACCGGCGCGGCCTTGTCGGTCACGAACAGGGTCAGCACGGCCGCCAGCAGCATGCTGGCGCCGCCCAGCATCAAGGTCTTGACCGTGTGGCCGGCGAAGAAATGCTTGGTGACGAAGCCCAGCAGCAGGCCGCTGACGATCTGCGGGATCACGACGAAGAAGTTGAACAGGCCCATGAAATATCCCATGCGCTTGGCCGGCAGCGAACCCGCCAGGATCGCGTAGGGCATGGTCAGGATCGAGGCCCAGGCCAGGCCGACGCCGATCATCGGGATCACCAGCGCGTGCTTGTCGTGGATCAGGAAGACGCTGGCCAGGCTCAGGCCGCCGATCGCCAGGCAGACCGCGTGCACGGTCTTGCGGCTGGTGGCGCGGGCGAACACCGGCAGGATGAAGGCGGCCAGGGCCGACACGCCGCTGTACACCGCGAACATGATGCCGACCCAGCTGCCGGCGTCCTGGTAGGCGGTCGACTGGGCGTCGGTGGTGCCGTAGACGTTGTCGGCGATGGCGCTGCCAGTGTAGATCCACATCGCGAACAGTGCGATCCAGGTGAAGAACTGCACGAAGGCCAGCTGCACCATGGTGCGCGGCATCTTGCCGAAGCCGCCGACGATTTCGGTGAAGGCGTGGCCGATGCCGCGCGTTTGCTGGCGCTCCTTGCGGAAGCTGTCGAGGTCGGCCGGCGGCAGTTCGTCGGCGGTGAGCACGGTCCAGGTCACGGCCAGGAAGAACACCACGCCGCCCGCGTAGAACGAATAGCGCACGGTGTCCGGGATCATGCCGCCCACGGCGGCGTTCGACACGCCCAGGGACTCGAAGATGGTCGGCAGCAGCGAGGCGATCACCGCGCCGCAGCCGATGAAGAAGGTCTGCATCGCATAGCCGGCGGTCTGCTGCGAGGCGTCCAGCTTGTCGCCCACGAAGGCGCGGAAGGGTTCCATCGAGACGTTGATGGCGGCGTCCATCAGCCACAGCACGGCCACCGCCATCCACAGGGTGGCCGAGTTCGGCATCAGGAACAGGGCGATCGCGGCCAGCACGGCGCCGATGAAGAAGAAGGGACGGCGGCGGCCCCACTTCGGGTGCCAGGTGTTGTCGCTGAGGTAGCCGATGATGGGCTGGACCAGCAGGCCGGTGACCGGCGCGGCGAGCCAGAACAGGGCCAGGTCGTCGGGGTTGGCGCCGAGCGTGGCGAAGATGCGGCTGGTATTGGCGTTCTGCAGCGCGAAGCCGAACTGGATGCCGAAGAAGCCGAAGCTCATGTTCCACAGCTGCCAGAACGACAGGCGCGGCTTGAGCACGCTGGTTTGCATGTCCATGTGTGTCCCCAAAACTGGCCCGGACGAAACGGGCTCTCTCGTGATGTCGACGACCGCCGCGGCGCTGCCAGGCGATCCTTCGATGCATTGTGCGGTATCCGGTGACGCGCTGGAACACGGGCGCCTTCGCGGAGACTACTTGTAGCAAAATAACATGCACCTTTCTAGGTGTCAATCGACACCCCCTAGAGTGAACATGAAACAACACACAGATGGACGCTTGCTAAAATGTAGTCAAATAACATGGGCATTGTAGAACGCTGCCTGGGTGTGAAAAAACGCCCTTTCTGTCGGAAAAACTGACACCCGGCTTACGGACCGGGCAATGCCCTCCAGGCAGTCGACGCATAAGCCCCTGAAATCATGGGAATTTTTCTATATTTGTTTCCCATGGCACAGAAATTGCTCCTACGAAATCAAACTTAACTAGGGAGCAACACCTTGAAAAAACTGATTTCCGCACTCGCAGTCGCCGCCGTCCTCGCCCCGGCGGCCCAGGCCGGCGTCGTCAACATCAGCTTCAACGACCTGTCGCAGAACACGGTCGTCAACGGCCAGTACAGCCACCTCGGCGTGAATTTCTCGGCCACCGAAAACGGCGCCGCCGTCGGCACGGTCATCGGCAACTACGGCAGCAGCCCGATGTGGAGCAACTGCTACGCCAGCTTCTGCGACGGCCGCGCCGACGTGATCCGGATGGACTTCACCAAGACCGTCAGCGGCCTGCAGTTCCTGGTCGACACCGCAGGCAGCCTGCGCCCGGTCTTCAACGCCTACGACAAGACCGGCAAGCTGCTGCAATCCCTGACCGTCGCCAGCGGCCGTAACACCGCCGTCTTCGCCAGCACCGGCATCGCCTATGTCGAAGGCCTGCAGCCGGACGAGGGCTGGGGCTACCTGGTCGACGACCTGCAGTTCACCGCCGCGGAAGTTCCGGAACCGGCCAGCATCGCCCTGTTCGGCCTCGGCGCCCTGGGCCTGGCCGCACTGCGCCGCCGCGCCTGAGCCCGTTCTTGGCGAGGCTTCGGCCTCGCCCTATCCCGCATGTAGTCAAATAACAGCATCAGCCGCCGCGACGGTCTTCCTTTGTAAGGTAAAATTGTTTGAACACCCATGCCTTCAACGCATTGGTGTAGTCAAATAACATCCATACCTGAAGGAGACACTGCATGCGTTCGTTCGGCGTTCATCTCATCCCGCTATGTTTCTGCGCCACCCTGGCTGCCTTCGGCGCGCTTGCGCCAGTCCACGCCGCCGACAAACCCGAGCCGGCCAAGGCCTCGACCGCCCTGCCGGGCGTCAGCCTGCTGCCGGAGCAGCTCGAGATGCCGGGCCTGAATCGCAAGCGCCAGATCCGCATGTACCTGCCGCCGGGCTACGCCACCTCCGGCAAGCGCTACCCCGTCCTTTACATGCACGACGGCCAGAACCTGTTCGACACGGCCACCGCCTACGCGGGCGAATGGAAGGTCGACGAGACGCTGGACGCGCTGGCAAAGGAAGGCAAGCTGGAACTGATCGTGGTCGGCATCGACAACGGCCAGGAAAAGCGCATGACGGAGCTGAACGCCTGGAGCAACCCGCGCTTCGGCGCGGCGGAAGGCAAGGAATACACGGACTTCGTGGTCAAGACGCTCAAGCCGCTGATCGACGCCACATACCGCACCCTGCCCGACCGCGCCAACACGGCGATCATGGGCAGTTCGATGGGCGGCCTGGCCTCGCACTACGCGCTGGTGCAGTATCCGGAGGTGTTCAGCAAGGCGGGCGTGTTCTCGCCGGCCTACTGGACCGCCCGGCCATCCTTCGACTTCGTGGCGCGGAAGCCGGCGCCGAAGGATGCGCGCGTTTACCTCTTAATGGGCGGGAAGGAAGGACGGGAGATGGTGTCCGACGTCAAGCGCATGGCCGATGTCGTGCGCAAGAGCGGGCACCCGGCTGCCAACACGGTGCTGAAGATCGTGCCGGGGGCGGAGCACAACGAGGCGTTCTGGGCCGGTGAACTGCGCGAGGCGCTGTTGTGGATGTTTGCGCCGGCGGACACCAAGGTCGCCAGCAGCAAATAAGCCGCCTGCATCACCAACGTCGTTCCGGCGAAGGCCGGAACCCAAGTTCGTTGCGCGCCACTAACGCTTAACGGTAGTGGCGGAGCACGCAAACTTGGACGGAACAATGCCAGTGGCATTGTTCCGGCCTTCGCCGGGATGACGTCGTTTGAGTGCGGCGCTAATGCATACGCAGCGCTTTATTCAGCGCTGCTTCAGCCGCAATCAGTGCCTTATTCGCCCTTCGGCGCCCCACCCTTGCGATGCGGCTTCTTGCCCGCCGCCTTCTCCGCCACGCGGCGGTCCCCGCCCTTCTTGGCAAAGCTCTTCTTCGGCGCGGCCGCGGCCGGCGCTTCCTCGCCGTCGCGCGTGATCTCGAGCTGGCGGCCCGCCACCCACACGCCCTTCAGGTGCTGCACCAGTTCCGGCGTCATGTCGTCCGGCAGGTCCAGGGTCGAGTAGTCGTCATAGATCTCGATGCGGCCGATCAGTTTCGACGGGATGCCGGCCTCGTTGGCGATCGCGCCCACGATGTTGCCCGGCTTGGCGCCGTGCACGTAGCCGACCTCGATGCGGTAGGTCGCCATGCCCGGTTCGGCTTCGCGCGCCACGCGCTCCTTCTTGAAACCCGGCTCGCGCAGCGGACGCGCGGGACGCTCTTCCCACTCGCGTTCGGCGCGCTCCGCCTGCTGCGGCCGCGCCTCGCGGTCCGGCTTTTCCAGCAGCAGCGGCTCGTCGCCGCGCGCCAGCTTGGCCAGCGCGGCGGCGATATCCACCGCCGGCACGTTGTCCTCGCGCTCGATGTCCTCGATCAGCGAACGGAACACGTCCAGGCCGCCCTCGGCCAGGGTGGTGCGGATCTGGTCCTTGAAGCGGGCGATGCGCACCTCGTTGACCTGCTTCACGGTTGGCAGGGCCAGCGGCGCCACCGGCTGGCGGGTGGCGCGCTCGATGGCCTTCAGCAGGCCGCGTTCGCGCGGGGTGATGAACAGGATCGCGTCGCCGCTGCGGCCCGCGCGGCCGGTGCGGCCGATGCGGTGGGTATAGCTTTCCGGGTCGGACGGCACGTCGTAGTTGATCACGTGGCTGATGCGCTCCACGTCCAGGCCGCGCGCGGCGACGTCGGTGGCGACCAGGATGTCGATCTTGCCGTTCTTGAGCTGCTCGATGGTGCGCTCGCGCTGTTGCTGCGCCATGTCGCCGTTGATGGCGGTGGCGGCGAAGCCGCGCGCCTGCAGCTTGGACGCCAGCTCCTCGGTGCCCAGCTTGGTGCGCGCGAAGATGATCATGCCGTCGAAGGGCTCGGCTTCCAGGATGCGGGTCAGCGCGTCGAGCTTGTGCATGCCGGCCACCAGCCAGTAGCGCTGGGTGATGTTCTCGGCGGTGCCGGTCTTGGCGGCCACGGTCACTTCCGCCGGCTCGCGCAGGTAGGTCTTGGCGATGCGCTTGATCGCGGGCGGCATGGTGGCCGAGAACAGCGTGGTCTGGCGCGTTTCCGGGGTCTGCTGCAGGATGTGCTCGACGTCGTCGATGAAGCCCATGCGCAGCATTTCGTCGGCCTCGTCCAGCACCAGGGTCTTGAGCGCGGAGAGGTCGAGCGAGCCTTTCTCGATGTGGTCGATCACGCGGCCCGGGGTGCCGACGACGACGTGCACGCCGCGGCGCAGGCTGGACAGCTGCGGACCGTAGCTCTGGCCGCCGTAGATCGGCAGCACGTGGAAGCCCTTGATGTGGGCGGCGTAGCTCTGGAAGGCTTCCGCGACCTGGATCGCCAGCTCGCGCGTGGGCGCCAGCACCAGCGCCTGCGGGGTGGCCTGCTTGATGTCGATGCGCGACAGGATCGGCAGCGCGAAGGCCGCGGTCTTGCCGGTGCCGGTCTGGGCCTGCCCGAGCACGTCGCGGTTGGCCAGCAGCAGCGGGATCGTGGCGGCCTGGATCGGCGACGGCGTCTCGTAGCCGACCTCCTTCAGCGCTTTCAGCACCGGGGCGGAGATGGTCAGGTCGGCAAACGTCGGGAGGGGGGTGTCGGACATGGATGACTTTCTGTGATTACTTTACTAAAGCGGTAGTTTACTCGGTCCGGGGGTGGGACGCGGGGACAATTTGGGTTGTGCTTTGGGGCAACATGGGTGGAGGCGCGGGTGGTCTGCACGCAAACTTGGGTCCCGGCTTTCGCCGGGACGACGGCTCGAGAGCTGGTGGCAAGTCCCAAATCCGTCGTTCCGGCGAAGGCCGGAACCCAATTTTTCGAGCAAAGCCAGGAACCACAAAAGAGAACGGCCGCACAAAGCGGCCGTTCGAACCACCCATGCAGGTATGGCCTACATCTTCTTCGCCGCACACATCTTGGCGACGTATTCATCGTGCGACGGCATCACCCCCACGCACTTCGCGATCACCCCGCGCACCCCTTCCAGGTACTCGGCGATGTCCTCCTCGGACTGGGTGTCGACCAGCGGGTGGTAGCCCTCGATCGGCATGTTCTGCCCTTCGAAGACCTGGATCCATCCCACTTCCGAGAACAGCTCGTTGTCCACCCGGACCACGCGCCCGTGCGAGCGGTACATGTCCATCTTGTGGCGCAGGGTGTCCGGGATCGCCATGTGCGCGCACTCGGTCCAGTAGGCCGAATCGGTGCGCTGGTTCAGGTGGTAGTGCAGGATGATGAAGTCGCGGATGCGCTCGTACTCGAAGCGCGACTGGCGGTTGTATTCCTCGCGGTCGACGGCGCTCCAGCCACGGTCCGGGAAGAAGTCGACCAGGCGCTGGATCGCCGACTGGATCAGGTGGATGCTGGTCGATTCGATCGGCTCCAGGAAGCCGCCCGCCAGGCCGATGGCCACCACGTTGCGGTTCCAGGCCTGCTTGCGCATGCCGGTTTCGAATTTGATCAAGCGCGGGTCGGCCAGCGGCTTGCCGTCCAGGTTGGCCAGCAGGGTCGCCGCCGCCTCGTCGTCGCTGATGAAGCGGCTGCAGTAGACGTGGCCGTTGCCGGTGCGGTGCTGCAGCGGGATGCGCCACTGCCAGCCCGACCCGTGCGCGGTCGCGCGCGTGTAGGGTGTCATCACCGGCGCCGATTCGCAGGGCACGGCCAGAGCCCGGTCGGCCGGCAGCCAGTGGTTCCAGTGCTCGTAGCCGGTTTCCAGGGTCTGCTCGATCAGCAGGCCGCGGAAGCCCGAGCAGTCGATGAACAGCTCCCCTTCCACCCGCGCGCCGTTCTCCAGCACCACCGCGTCGATGTGGCCGTCCGGCTCGCGCACCGTGGCGCGCTGAATCTTGCCTTCGATGCGGGTCACGCCGCGCGCCTCGGACAGCTTGCGCAGGTATTTTGCGTACAGGCCGGCGTCAAAGTGGTAGGCGTAGTTGATGTCGCGCAGCGGCGAGTTCGGCACGTCATGGCGCGCCGGCATGAATTTGTTCGCCTTGGCGGCCATGCGCGTGATCGAGTATTCCTCGAGCGGCGCGGCCTTGCCGGCCAGGCGCATCTTCTGCCAGTACTGGTCGAAGGGCACGGTCGCCAGGTCCTGGCCCAGGCGCCCGAAGCCGTGCATGTAGCGCTCGCCCAGCTTGCCCCAGTTGACGAATTCCACGCCCAGCTTGAAGCTGCCCATGGTCTCGCGCATGAACTCGTGCTCGTCGATGCCGACCACGCGGTTGAAGCGCTGGATCATCGGGATGGTCGCCTCGCCCACGCCGACAATGCCGATCTCGTCGGATTCCACCAGGCGGATGTTGTAGCGGCCGTTGAGCATGGTCGACAGCGCCGCCGCGGTCATCCAGCCGGCGGTGCCGCCGCCGACGATGACGATGTCCTTGATTGCTTGGTTCTGCATGTTGTGTCCTGCCGTACTGGTAGTCGCAAAATGAAAAACAACCCCTGAAGCGCGAGGCGTCAGGGGTTGCATTGTAGCCCTACTCAGTTCAATTAGAACTTGTAGCTTGCGCCGAAGTGGTAGGTGCGGCCGTAGTCCACGCGGTTCGACGGGTTGTTCTCGTCGGTGGTGAACTCGAGGAACGGCGCGTTGTTCCAGTTCTGCGCCTGGGCGAAGATGCTCAGGCCCTTCAGCCAGCCCTTCTGGAACTCGTACGAAGCCTGCAGGTCGACGATGGTCTCACCCTTGATGAAGGTGAGCTGCGCGTTGTCCTGGAAGTCCGACACCTGGCCCAGGAAGCTCGAACGCTTGCGCGCCGCGGCGGCGATCTGGAAGCCGTTCTTCTCGTAGTACAGGCGCAGGTTGGTCACCTTGCGCGACAGGCCCGGCAGCGGGATGCTGCCCGGATCGCCGTTCACGTTCGGGAAGCCCGCCTCAGGCAGGTTCACGCTGCTCTTGGTGTCCGAGTGGTTGACCATCACGCCGAAGCCGTCCAGGTAGTTGGTCAGCATCGAGAACGGGATGTTCGCGGCCAGCTCGAAGCCCTTCAGGTTGCCGCCGTCGCCGTTGAGCGGCTGGGTGAACAGGCCGACGGTCGAGCCGGCGTACGGGCCGGTCTGCGGCAGCGGCGTGGTCGGCGTGATGTACGGCGCGTAGTCGAACACGACCGGCACACGCAGGATGTAGGTGTCGAGCTTCTTGTAGAACAGCGCGGCGCTGACATAGCCCTTGTTGCCGAAGTACTTCTCGTACGACAGGTCGAGCGCCTTGGCGCGGAACGGCTTCAGCTGCGGGTTGCCGCCGCTGCCGGTCAGGATCGAGACGCCCTGGGTCGCGAGGCCGAAGTTCTGGCCGGCGCGCAGGTCGTCCAGGTTGGCGCGCGAGACCACCTTGGCGGCGCCGAGGCGCAGCATCTGCTCGTTGCCCAGGTCGAAGGACACGTTCAGGCTCGGCAGGACATCCCAGTAGCTGTCGCCGTCGCTGACGCGCTGCGCCGGGCAGGTGTCGGTGGTGTTGCCGACGCAACGGGCGCGGTCGACCACGTAGCCGCCGCCGGTCTGGCGGGTGTGGATCGCCTGCACGCCGGCGTTGCCGCGGTAGGACAGGCCGAACAGCTCGCCTTCCAGGTTACCCATGACGTAGCCGGTGTTGATGCGCTCCTGCACATCCCAGAACTTGTTGTAGATGTCGGCGTCGACCTTGTTGGCCAGTTCGTAGATCGTACCCAGCGAACCGCGCGGATCCCAGGAAGCGACCTGGAAGCCCGAGGCGCCGGCGAAGGCGACGTCGCTGCCCGGCATGGTCACGGCCGCGTACGGACCGTCGCCGCCCTTGATCACCAGGCGGCCTTCAGGGCCGGTGCGCGACTTGTCGCGCGAGGTGTGGTTGAAGCCGAAGGTGGCGCCGGTCAGCGGGCCCCACTCGAGGTCGCGCTTGGCGGTCAGGCGCATCGCCTTGACCTGGTCCTCGACGTAAGGCTGGGCCAGGTAGCCGGCCTGCGGCGAGGTCTCGCCGCCGGACCAGCCCATGACGTCGGTCAGGCGCGCGACGCTGCGGTCGGCGTAGTTCGAGCCCGGGGTGTACTTCACTTCGGTGACGTTGCCGCCGTCGAAGTTCGTGTAATTCAGGGTGTCCTGGGCGCGGCCCGGGATACCGGCGGTGGTTTCGTAGCGCGAACCCAGCTTGGTGGCCTTCGACCAGGTCAGGTCGGCGGCGGTGGTCCACTCGCCGATCTTCAGCTCGTTGTTCCAGCCGATGGTCTTGAGGTCGTCTTCCGCGCCTTCGTAGTGGTTACGCACCACGCCTTTCCAGTTGCTGATGGTGCCGCTGGTGGCGACGCCGTTCGACACGGTGGCGCTGCTCAGCACGTGGTTCAGCTCGTAGCGGCCGCCGGCATTGAAGGCGACGCCGCCTTCGAAGCCGGTCTTCTTCAGGCCGGTTTCGCCGGCCGAGTAGAACAGGTCGACGGTCGACTTGAAGTTCTTGTTGGGACGGAACTGCAGCGAGGCGAAGGCGCCGTCGCGGTTATGCGAGCTCACCTCGGTGTCGTAGCCGAAACCGCCCGGCGTCTTCACCTGGGTGCCGTTGTAATCCATGGTGGCGGTGCCCCAGGAATTGAACTTCGACTGGCCGCCGCCCATTTCCTCGTAGCGGGTGAAGCCCATCGCCACGCCGATGGTGCGGTTGGCGAACTGGTCGATGTAGGACAGGGTGTAGCGGTCGCCATCGCCTTCCGGCAGGCCGTCGCGCTGCTTCACGCCCAGGCGGCTCTTCTTGTAGCTGACGGCGACGGTGCGCTTGCCGAAGTCCAGCGGCTGGACGGTGCGCAGGTCGATGGTCGAGGCCAGGCCCTGGCCGATGACGCTCGCGTCCGGGGTCTTGTAGATGACGATGGAACCCATCAGTTCGGCCGGGAACAGGTCGAACTCGGGCGAACGGGCATTGCCGGTCGAGGCCATTTCGCGGCCGTTCAGCAGGGTGCCGTTGAAGCTCGGCGACAGGCCGCGCACCGAGATGTCCGACGCCTTGCCCGAGCTGCGGCCGCGCTGGGCCGACACGCCCGGCAGGCGCGAGATCGATTCGGCGACGCTCTGGTCCGGCAGCTTGCCGATGTCTTCGGCCGAGATGGCTTCGACGATCGAGCTGGAATTCTTCTTGATCGAGATCGCCGCTTCGATACCGCGGCGGATACCGGTCACGGTCACGGTCGCGGGGACGTTACCGGAAGCGGTAGCGCCTGGCGGGGTCGGCTCGGCGGCAGCCGCTGCCTGCTCGGCCGATGCCGGCTGGGTGGCGGCGCTCGTGACGGCGTTGCTGGTGGTGTCCTGCGCTTGCGCGTAGGCGCTGCCCGCGAACACGGACAGGAAGACTGCGCAGCCGGCGGCGACCGGGCTCAGCTGGAATGCAAGGCGGGCCGGCTCGGCGCGCTTGGTTGCGAAGATGTTCATGTGTCCCCTCTAAAAGACGATATGTTTTTTCCCGAAACTACAGCGCGACAGGCAGCGGCGCGGCAGCCCAAGCAAACGGTTTTGAACGTTCTATCAACGATTCTGTATTAAAACTAGATGCACTGTCAACGGGAGTTGCTTGTCACTACGATATTGGCATGTTTTTTCAATATTCGCCCGAAAATAGGGGTCGTGACGTTGTATTTGGGCTACACGGACGTGTACCGACGCCTGTAGTACGACTACAAATGCGCCATTTAATTGCACTTTGTTATGTTTTTGCACTCCCTTAGTGCATAAAATGAGGGAAATGTTTGCCATCAAACTAGCGAACATTTCTTGTTGTTCGCTAACATGTACTTTGACTAGATTTCTGGCGGTGTTGCAGTTTTGAGACGCCCGCGTTTCTATAGTATTCTCATGGCAACACAACAACGCGCGGCATTCTGTTCCGCATCTTTGCCTGCACTGCGGTTGTAGTCTGACTACGGGATAGGGCAAACCGGCGGGATCGGCCCATCCATCATGAGACAGCTCCTCGCCACCCTCCTCCTCGGCGCTTGCTTCGCCGCCCACGCCCAGGCGCCCGCCATCGACCGCATGGAGCCGCCGTTCTGGTGGACCGGCATGCAGAACAAGCAATTGCAGCTGATGGTCCACGGCGAGCGCATCGCCGAACTGGAGCCCGCCCTCGCCCATCCGGGCGTGCGCATCGCCCAAGTGACCCGGGTGCCGAACAAAAACTATCTCTTCATCGACCTGGTCGTGGGCGAGGACGCGAAGCCCGGCAGCTTCGAGATCCGCTTCAGCGGCGCCGGCCGCACGGCCACCCATGCCTACCGCCTGCTGGCGCGCGCGCCAGGGTCCGCCGGCCGCCAGGGCTTCGGCAGCAAGGATGCGATCTACCAGGTCATGCCCGACCGCTTCGCCAACGGCGATCCCTCCAACGACAGCCTGCCCGCCATGGCGGACAAGCTGGACCGCAAGAACGGCGGCGGCCGCCACGGCGGCGACATCGCGGGCATGATCGGAAAACTCGACTACATCGCCGGCCTCGGCTTCACCCAGCTCTGGCCCACGCCCCTGGTCGAGAACGACATGCCGGCCTACTCCTACCACGGCTATGCGGCCACCGACCATTACCGCATCGATCCGCGCTACGGCAGCAACGAGGACTTCGTGCGCCTGTCGCGCGAAGCGAAGGCGCGCGGCATCGGCCTGATCCAGGACGTGGTGCTGTCGCACATCGGCAGCCGCCACTGGTGGATGAAGGACCTGCCGACGCCGGACTGGGTCAACTACGGCGGCAAGTTCGTGCCGACCGCCCACCACCGCACCGCGGTCCAGGATCCCTACGCCTCGAAGGAGGACGCCGACAACTTCACGCGCGGCTGGTTCGTCGAGAGCATGCCGGACCTGAACCAGTCGAATCCCCTGGTGGCCAACTACCTCATCCAGAACAACATCTGGTGGATCGAGTACGCGAACCTGGCGGGCCTGCGCATCGACACTTTCGGCTACTCGGACAGCGCCTTCCTCAGCGAGTACACCAGGCGCATCATGGCGGAGTACCCGAAGCTGAACCTGGTGGGCGAGGAATGGAGCACCAAGGTGCCGGTGGTGGCGCGCTGGCAGCGCGGCAAGGCCAACTTCGACGGCTACACCGCCTCGACCCCGAGCCTGATGGACTTTCCGCTGGCCGAGGCCATGCGCAACGCCCTGGCGGCCAAGGACGGCCACAACGTGTTCAACGAAGTCTACGAGACGCTGTCGCTCGACTACCTGTATCCGGAGCCGGGCAACCTGGTCCTGTTCGCGGGTAACCACGACCTGGCGCGCCTGTACAGCGTGGTCGGCGAAGACCTGGACAAGTTCAAGATGGACCTGGTGTTCACCATGACCATGCCGCGCATCCCGCAGTTCTACACCGGCGACGAGATCCTCAAGACCAGCGCCACCAAGGAGCGCAACGACGCCAGCTACCGTACCGACTTCCCCGGCGGCTGGCAGGGCGACAAGGTCGACGCCTTCAGCGGGCAAGGCCTCACGCCGCGCCAGCGCGAGGCGCAGGACTTCGTGCGCAAGCTGGTCAACTGGCGCAAGGGCCAGCCGCTGATCCATCACGGCAAGCTGATGCACTACGGTCCGCGCGACAACACCTGGGTCTACTTCCGCTACGGCGACAGCGGCAAGGTGCTGGTGGCCTTCAACAACAACCCGAAGGAGATGATCCTCGGCGTCGAGCGCTTCCACGAGATGCTGGGCGGCGTGTCCTCGGGGCGGGATGTCCTGAGCGGCAAGGCCTACGACCTGCGCAGCGAGCTGCGCCTGCCGGCGCGCTCCGCCATCATCCTCGAATTGCAGGTGGCGCCATGAAGCCCCACGCGCTTGCATTCGCCGCCCTGCTGGCCTGTGGCAGCGCGTTCGCCCAGGCCGATGCGCCGCGCGAACTCTACATCCGCGGCGCCTTCAACGGCTGGGGCACCGACAACGCCCTGGTCCACAAGGGCGATGGGCTTTACCAGGCCGACATCCTGGTCAGCCCCGGCAACCACGCCTTCAAGGTCGGCAGCGGCGACTGGAGCGCGGAATGGGTGCTCGATGCCAGCAAGAGCGTGACCGTCGCTCCCGGCACGGCCTATGCGCTGGAAACGCAAGCCGGCCCGGAAGACTACCTGTTCGTGCGCCGGACCGGCACCTACCGCTTCACCGTCGATACAAAGGACCCCAAGGCGCCCAGGCTGCGCGTGGAGCGCCTGGAGACGGCCCAGGCCGGACCGGCCGCCGACCCGCACGCGGGCCGCGTAGCCCTCGCCTCCCTGAGCTGGCCCACCTGGGACGGCAAGCAGGAAACGGCGCGCTTCTCGACGCCGGACGCCGGCGCCGAACTGCGCCGCTACGCGCACTCCACCACCATGAGCCTGCGCGACCCCGGCCCGCAGTCCAGCGAATACAGCGAGCAGGCCGGCCTGCCGCGCGTGCGCAGCGGGAACCTGGCCTTCGACGCCCTGTTCGCCCTGGCCGGCGCCGAGATGCGCCTGGATTCCGTCAGCCAGATCAAGGACGGCAACTACAACGGCGGCGCCCCGGTGCCCTGCGACTGCTTCGAGACCGGCGAGAAGTGGCACTACGTGTGGACGCGCGACCTGTCCTACGCGGCCGACCTGGGCCTGGCCCTGCTCGATCCGCGCCGGGTGCGCAACTCGCTCGACTTCAAGCTGTCCGGCTGGCGCACCGGCGTGGCCAAGGCGCCGCAGGTGGCCGGCAGCATCGATGGCCTGCAGATCGTGCAGGACACCGGCAGCGGCGGCAGCTGGCCGGTCAGCACGGACCGCGTCACCTGGGCCTTCGCGGCCGAGGAGGTGCTGCGCACCCTGCCCGCCGCCGAACGTGCTCCCTTTGCCCGGAAAGCCCTGAAGGCCCTGGTGAATACGCTGGAAAACGACCGCATCGCCGCCTTCGACGCGGCCAGCGGCCTGTACACCGGCGAGCAATCCTTCCTCGACTGGCGCGACCAGAGCTATGCCGCCTGGATCCCGGGCGACCTGGCCTCGATGGCAAGCAGCAAGGCCCTGTCGACCAATGTCGGCCACTACCAGGCCCTGCGCCTGGCCGCGCGCCTGGCGCGCGAGCACCATGACGCGGCGCGCGGCCAGCGCTACGACGACTGGGCCGACGCCCTCAAGCGCGCCATCAACGAGCGCCTGTGGCTGGACGATGCCGGCATGTACAGCAGCCTCACCGCCGCCCACTTCGACGGCGCGCCGATGCACAAGTTCGACTGGCTCGGCCAGGCCCTGGCCATCGTCAGCGGCGTGGCCGACGAGGCCAGAGCCCAATCGATCCTGGCGCGCTATCCGCACGGCCCGATGGGCCCGCCCGTGATCTGGCCCCAGCAGCAAGGCATGCCGGTCTACCACAACCGCGCGCTGTGGCCCTTCGTGACCGCCTACGGCCTGCGCGCGGCAGTCCAGGGCGGCAACGCGCTGGTGGCCGATGCGGCCTACGATTCCTTGACTCGCGGCGCGGCCCTGAACATGTCGAACATGGAGAACCTGGAATGGCTCTCCGGCCAGCCGTTGCTGCTGGACGAGAGGAACCCGTCCCTGATCGGGCCGGTCATCAATTCCAGGCGCCAGCTGTGGTCGGTCGGCGCCTACCTGGGCATGGTGGTGCAGAACGTGTTCGGCGTCGCCGCCACCGACGACGGCCTCACGCTCCAGCCTTTCGTCACGGCCAAGCTGCGCCGCGAGATGTTCAGCGCCTCGAACGAGATCAGCCTGCACGACCTGCGCCTGCACGGCCGCCGCATCGACGTACGCCTGCGGCTGCCGGCGGCCAGCCGCGAGGACGGTTACTACGCGGTCGAGCGCATCCTGGTCAACGGCAAGCCGGCCGCGGCAAGCCTGCGCCTGGCCGAACTCCAGGACAGCAACCAGGTCGAGATCGTGCTGGGCCAGCTGCAGCCGAGCCGGGGCGGCATCCGCCGCGTGAACGCCGATCCCTACCTGGAATCCAGCGCCACCTTCGCGCCCCGCGATCCCGTCATCACGGCGCTGCAAGCCGCCAAGGGGCGCGCCACGCTACGGTTCGAGGGCGGCGGCAGCGGCGACGTGCGCTACAAGGTCTACCGCGACGGCAAGCTGGTAGCGGACAATCTGCCTGCCGGCAGCTGGACCGACCGCGCCGCCGGCGCCACCTCCTGCTACGCGGTCGAGGCGCGCTTCGCGGATTCCGGAAACACCAGCCACCACAGCCAGCCGCGCTGCATGGATCCCGGCATCGAGATTACCGTGCCGGACGCGCGCATCGTGTCGAACCTGAAGGCGAGCCCGCCGAACGCGCGCTTCGCCGCACCGCACCTGGCCAACTGGGGCCGGCCGGACGACCGCTTCGCCGTCGAGCGCATCCGGGTGACGCAGCCGGGCCGCTACCAGGTCCAGCTGCGCTATCACAACGCCGCCAACCAGGTTAACCTGGGCATCAGCGGCGGCGTGAAGTGGCTAAGCCTGAAGGATGCGCGCGGCAAGGTGGTGGCCCAGGGCGTGATCCAGCTGCCGCATGCGCCGCTGGCCAAGGCGAACACCCCGGCGGTGTACTCGACGCCGCTGGCCGCGACCCTGGCGGCCGGCAGCTACCGGGCCGAGCTGAGCGACTTCTACAACATGAGCTACCTGGAGAGCAATAGCAGCTTCAGCGCCGCGGGGGGCACGCAAGGCCCGTCGAACCGCTTCGACATCCACGGCCTGCGCCTGACCCGGGTGCGGTAAGGCGCGTCAGAGCGCCTCGGCCTCGCCGGCGACGGGACGGACCGCCATGCGCGACCGTCCCGGCACCAGCAGGGCCAGCTGGCCCTCGACCGCGCGGAATTCCAGCGGCATCGGCATCTTGCTCACTTCGCCGTCGGTCGCCACCTTCAGGCGCTTGCGCCCGTACAGCCGTGGCGTACGCACCGTCATGCGCTTGAAGGCGAAGGCGACCACGTCGCCGCTGCCGAGCTTGCCGAACACGCCACGGATGAGCAGGGCCAGCAACCCCAGCTTGCCCATCGGCTTGGGCGCCAGGGCCACCAGCTCGCCCTCCTCCACCGCCTCGGTCAAGCCCTCCATGCCCACCTGTTCCAGCTGCAAGCGGTTATTGCCGACGAACAGGGTGGTGGTACGCAGGCGCTTGACCTGGCCGTCCAGCTCCAGCTCGATACGCAGGTGGCGGTGCGGGCGCAGGGCCGTCTTGATCGCCGAGAAGAAGGCGACTACCCGGCTGCGGCCGTACTGGCGCTTGTCGTGCTCGCGTTCCTCGAGCAGCTTCGGGTACAGGCCGACGCTGGCGTTGACGAGGAAAATCTTGTTGTTGACCATGCCGATCTGCACCGGCTCGATGCGCGCGCGCAGCAGGGAATAGACGGCCTCGGCCAGGTCTTCGGGGATGCCGTGGGTGCGGCCGAAATAATTGAAGGTTCCTTGCGGCAGCACGCCGAAGGGGCAGCCGGCCAATACCGCCTCGTGCGCCACGGTATTGATGGTGCCGTCGCCGCCCGCGGCCACGAGGATGCCGCCATCCGCCCTGGCGCGCGCCGCCATGCCGCGCGCGATGTCCTGCAGGCGTTCGGGTTCCTCGACCACCTCCAGGTGGCAACTGCGCCCGGCGCCGCGGATCACCTCTTCGATCGTCGAACGGCGCAGCTCGGTCTCGGAATGGCCGGAACCGGCGTTGAGGACGATGAAGAAGGGCGCGTTGGAAGCGAGCTCGGCTATTGGCATCGGATGATCGGATTGTGCGATGGTTGGCGACGATGCCATCCTAACATCGCCGCCTTCGGCCCGACGCGCGACCCGTCAGCGCTCCAGGGCCGCCAGGTCCGCCAGGTAGACGTTGACCGGCGGCTCGCTCGGCGCCAGGCTGGCCTGGCGCTCGAAACGCAGGCCGAGCTTGAGCAGCAGCCCGATCGATGCCGCGTTGCCTGGCGTGGTAATGGCGACCAGGCGCGGGATGCCGAGCGCGCGCGCATGCCGCACGACGCCATGCCCCGCCTCCAGCGCATAGCCGAGGCCGCGGTAGCGCGGCAGGAAGGCATAGCCGATGTCGACGTCGTCCAGGCTGTCGCGCTTGATCAGGCCGCTGAGGCCGACGGGCGCCCCATCCTCGAGCCGCTCGACCAGGTAGAGCGAATGGCCGCGCAGCGCGTGCATGGCCAGCGGACCCTCGCGGAGGGCGCGCCGCGCATCCTCGACGGTGCGCAGGCCGCGGTCGCCGATGTGTTCGATGAAGGCCGGGTCGTTGACCAGTTCCAGGTAGAAATCGGCGTCCTCTTCCCGCAGGGTGCGCAGGCGCAGGCGTTCGGTGCGCAGGACTTCCATCATTCGTCCGCCGTCGGCCAGTGGTCCGGGTCCTGCAGCAGCTGGTACATCACGTAGGCGTCCACATAGCCCAGGCGCTTGTGGCGGTAGGCCTTGGGCAGGGTGCCGACGATGGAAAAGCCGAGGCGCTTCCAGAGCTGGATGGCGGCGGTGTTGGTGCTCACCACATGGTTGAACTGCATCGCCAGGTAGCCCTGGCGGCGCGCCTCGTCGATGCTGTGCTGGCCCAGCATGCGGCCCACGCCCACGCCTTGCGCGGAAGGACTGACCATGAAGGAGGCGTTGGCCACGTGGTGGCCGCGTCCCGCCTGGTTCGGCACCAGGCGGTACATGCCCAGCAGGCGGGTGTTGTTGAGGGAAGCCACGTAGCTGCGCACGCCTGGACCGAGCCAGTAACTGTGGCCGGCTTCGCGCGATGTGGCGGTCGTAAATGTATAGGTTTCACCTTGGGCGACGTGGGCGCAGAAGATGCTCCACATCGCCTCGAAGTCGGCTTCCTGGGCGGGACGGATCTGGATGTCTTTCACGGCGGTCGGGGAAGGTTGGCAATTGCTAAAGCCGCCTATTCTGCCCCAAACCGCCGGGATTTTCACCTATCGTGCGCAG
This sequence comes from Massilia sp. ST3, assembly GCF_018119405.1. Classification (GTDB taxonomy): domain Bacteria; phylum Pseudomonadota; class Gammaproteobacteria; order Burkholderiales; family Burkholderiaceae_D; genus Telluria. The sequence continues at coordinate 76,417 of NZ_JAGPWC010000014.1, forward strand.
ATCGTGATTCCAGGCGGAAATCGACAGCCGCCGGGCGTTCAGGCAAGATCAGGCGCGCACGCGCACGCGGCCCCTCGGCCACCACCCGGCCGCGGCGCAGCACCAGGCGGCGCGCGGCGCGCAGCCGGATCGCTTCCACCGCCGAGCCCGCATCGAGCACCACCAGGTCGGCATGGCAGCCCGGCCGCAAGCCGTAGCCCTCCAGGCCGAGGATGCGCGCCGGGGTCTCCGTCACCGCCTGGTAGCACTGGCGCATGGCGTCCAGCCCCGTCATCTGGGCCACGTGCAGGCCCATGTGGGCCACCTCCAGCATGTCGCCCGAGCCCATACCATACCAGGGGTCGAGCACGCAATCGTGACCGAAGGCAACGTCGACCCCGGCCGCCAGCAGTTCCGGCACCCGCGTCATCCCCCTTCTTTTGGGATAGGTGTCGTGGCGTCCCTGCAGGGTGATATTGATGAGCGGATTGGCGATCGCCGCCACGCCGCTTTCCGCGATCAGCGGCAGCAGCTTGCTCACGTAGTAGTTGTCCATCGAGTGCATCGAGGTCAGGTGTGAACCCGCCACCCTGCCCTGCAGGCCCAGGCGCTGGGTTTCATACGCCAGGGTCTCGATGTGGCGCGACAGTGGGTCGTCGCTCTCGTCGCAGTGCATGTCCACGCGCAGGCCCTGCCCGGCCGCGAACTCGCACAGCAGGCGCACCGACTCCGCCCCTTGCGCCATGGTGCGCTCGAAGTGCGGGATGCCGCCCACCACGTCCACGCCCATGGCGATGGCGCGCCGCAGGTTGTCGAAGGCGCCCGGGCTGCGCAGGATGCCGTCCTGGGGAAAAGCCACCAGCTGCAGGTCGAGATAGGGCGCAACCCGGCGGCGCACCTCGAGCAGGGCTTCCACCGCCAGCAGGCGGTCGTCGCAGATGTCGACGTGGGTGCGGATCGCCAGCAGCCCGCGCGCCACCGCCCAGTCGCAATAGCGCATGGCGCGCTCGACCAGGGCGTCCTGGGTCAGCTGCGGCTTGAGTTCGCCCCACAGTGCGATTCCTTCGAGCAGGGTGCCGCTGCGGTTGACGCGCGGCAGGCCGTAGCTGAGCACGGCGTCCATGTGGAAGTGGGCGTCGACGAAGGGCGGGCTGACCAGGTCGCCTTCGGCGTCGATCTCCTGCGCGCCATGGGCGGCAAGCCGTTCCTCGAGGGCGGCGATGCGGCCGGCGTCGATGCCGATGTCGATGCCGGTCCTGCCGTCCGGCAAAGTAGCGTTGCGAATCACGAGATCCATGCGCACTCCTTCTCTTGGGATAGCCCTCTCTTGGGATAGTCGATTGTAGCGATTTTGCAGCAGAGCTGAACTTGAAATCATGCACAGCGAAAACTGATGCTGCTGCGCAATATTACCCACGTAAAATGGTTTGCGATTGTGCGTTGCAACACCGGCAAATCGTGGATACACTAGTTATATTGCAGTGCGCCATAATTTGACCGACAAGGAAATCACATGACTTCACTTCCCGAGCAATTGACCGCAGCACGCACCGCCCAGCTGGAGGCGCAATTCTCCCTGTTCCGTTCCGTTACCAGGCAGGCGCTCGACAACGCCGGCCGGGTGCTCGCCCTGAACCTCTCCACCTCGCGCGACTCGGTCGAGCGCTCCTCGCAAGCCGTGCGCGAACTGTTCAGCGCCACCGGCCCGCAGGACATCCTGGCCCTGCGCAGCCACGCGGAGGAACAGTTCCGCAGCCTGTTCGCCTATGGCCGCGAACTGTTCAGCATTGCCAGCGGTACGCAGGTTCCACCAGCCTACCTGGTGCCTTCGTCGCCGGCCCCGGCCGCGCTGCCGGCGCCGCAGGCCGAGCCTGCCGCTGTCAGCCCTGAATTCGTCGCCGCGGCCGAGCAGCCAGTGGCCGACGCCGTCGTGGAACAGGTAAAAGACGAAAACGAACAGCTGGCCGCCTACGTCCAGGAACACGTCGAATCGAAGGAACCGGCCGTGGTGGCCGAGCCCATCTTCGCGGTCGACGAGCCGGCCCCGGTGGCCGCACCGAAGCCGATCGCCAAGGCCGCCGGCAAGGGCTTGCCAAAGGCCGCCGTGGTGCCGCATCCGCTGTCGGCGCCGGTCCCCGGGACCGAGGCCGTGGCGCTGCCGAAGATCGAACCGGCACAGGTGCAGGGCAACAAGCGCAGGAAATAAGCGGCTGGCAAGCGGCGCTGCGCCGGACTTGCAAACCTACTACACTAGCGGGCTTCGGCCCGCTTTTGTTTTTCGGGCAGCATTCAAGGAATTTCAATGAGTCTGGCAAGGCTGATCGGCGACTTCGTGCGCCGGCACTGGCAATCCTATGCCTCGTCGGCCGTGATGCTGGCAGGGGTGGCCCTGTGCACGGTCCTGATTCCCCGCAAGGTCGGCGCCCTGATCGACGGCCTGGCCGCGCACAGCCTCGACCAGCGCGCGCTGCTGGTCGGCCTGGCGCAGCTGCTCGGCCTGGGCGTGGCGATCTACGTCCTGCGCGTGGGCTGGCGCATCCGCCTGTATTCGGCCGCCTACAACCTGGGCGTCGAGCTGCGCACGCGCCTGTACGCGCGCCTGTCGAACCAGGGTCCGGCCTTCTACCAGCGCCAGCGCACCGGCGACCTGATGGCCCTGGCCACCAACGACATCGACGCCATCGAGATGGCGGCCGGCGAAGCGATGCTGGCCGGCTTCGACGGCACCCTGACCCTGGTGATGGTGCTGGGGATCATGACCCTCGGCGTGGACTGGCGCCTGGCCACGATCGCCCTGCTGCCCTTCCCGCTGATGGCGCTGGCCTTCTGGCGCATCTCGAGCCACATCCACACTGCCGAGGCCGACGCCCTCAAGCGCTTCTCCGCGCTCAACGACCACGTGCAGGAATCGCTGTCCGGCGTGCGCACCCTGCGCGCCCTCGGCCTCGAGGCACGCAGCGCCGCGCAGTTCGCCGAGCTGGCAGGCCACGCCTCGCGCGCCAGCCTGGACGCCAAGAAGTGGGAAGCGGCCTACGAACCGGCGGTCGGCCTGACCCTGACCGCCGCCACCGGCCTGACCCTGGGCCTGGGCGGCTACCTGGTGTGGAACAACGAACTCACGGTGGGCGCCCTTACCAGCTTCTCGATGTACCTGGGCCAGCTGATCTGGCCGATGTTCGCGGCCGGCTGGGTGCTGTCGCTGGTCGAGCGCGGCCGCGCCGGCCTGGCGCGCCTGCAGCCCCTGCTCGACGCGCCGCTCACCGTCGAGGACAAAGGCACATTGGATGCGGTCGGCAAGGGTCCCCTGAAATTAGAGGACGTCGTCTTCGCCTACCCTGAACAGGAAAAGCCGGCGCTGGACCATGTCTCGGTCAGCTTGCAGCCGGGCCAGACCCTGGGCCTGGTGGGCCCGACCGGCTCCGGCAAGTCGACCCTGCTGCGCGTGCTCCTGCGCCAGGCCACGCCGCAGGCGGGCCGCGTCGTGTGGGCCGGCCAGCCCCTGGAAGCGTATCGCCTGACTGCGCTGCGCGCGGCGACCAGCTGGGTGCCGCAGGAATCCTTCCTGTTCTCGGCCTCGATCGCCGAGAACATCGCCCTGGCCCGTCCCGGCGCCTCGCGCGCGGAGATCGAGCAGGCCGCGAAGATGGCCGCGATCCACGACGACATCCTGCGCTTCCCGCACGGCTACGACACGCCGGTCGGCGAAAAAGGCATCACCCTGTCGGGCGGCCAGCGCCAGCGGGTGGCGATCGCGCGCTCGCTGCTGGCCGACAGCGCCCTGCTGCTGCTCGACGACGCCCTGTCGGCGGTCGACACCGGCACCGAAACCCGCATCCTCGAACACCTGGAAGCGCTGCGCCAGGCCCGGCCGGAACGTGCGGCGATCATCGCCAGCCACCGCCTGTCGGCCGTGGCCGGGGCCGACCGCATCGTCGTCCTGCGCGACGGCCGCATCGTCGAGTCCGGGACCCACGACGAACTATTGATGCTCGACGGCTGGTACGCCAGCCAGTGGCGCTACCAGCAACTGGAGGCCAGCCTTGAAGCCAGCTGACATGCCCGCGGCCGACATGCGCATCCAGGCGAAGCGGGCGCTCGGCCTGCTGCGCCGCGCCGCCGATCCCGAACGCCGCCACGTCTGGTGGGCGGTGCTGTGGCTGAGCGTGGCCGCCCTGCTCGAAGTGGTCGGCCCGATCATGGGCAAGGCCCTGATCGACGACCACCTGCTGCCGCGCGCCCTCGACTGGCCGCGCATGGCCCTGCTGCTGGGCGGGCTGGTGGTGACCGGCTGGCTGTCGTCCTGGATCCGCTACCTGCAGCTGGTGCGCCTGTCCGGCGTGGCGATGCGCTCGGTGCAGCGCCTGCGCGAATGGGTCTACGGCCACGTGCTACGCCTGCCCATGGCTTTTTTTGATCGCGCCATCACCGGCCAGCTCGTGAGCCGCGTGACCAACGACACCGAGGCCGTCAAGACCCTCTACATCCAGGTGCTGTTCGTTATCCTCGACAGCAGCATCGTCCTGGTCGGCACCATGATCGCCATGGCCTGGCTGGACTGGCGCCTGATGCTGATCGTGCTGGCCCTGGTGCCGGCGGTGCTGGGCATCGTCTGGCTCTACCAGCGCCTGTCGGCGCCGGCGGTAACGAAGGCGCGCGCCCTGCGCAGCGACATCAACGGGCAGATGGCCGAGTCGATCGGCGGCATGAGCGTCCTGCAGGCCAGCAACGCGGAACTGCGCTTCGGGGAGCGCTTCCTGCACACCAACCGCTCACACTACACCGCGCGCCTAGCCGAACTGCGCGCCAACGCCCTGCTGCTGCGCCCCGCACTCGACCTGCTCAACGTGGTGCTGCTGGCGGTGGTCATCTACGGCTTCGGCCAGCGCCAGATGAACGCGGTGGAAGTGGGCGTGCTGTACGCCTTCATCAGCTACATCGCGCGCGTGGTCGAGCCGCTGATCCAGATCACCATGCAGTTCAGCGGCCTGCAGCAGGCGGTGGTGGCCACCTCGCGCGTGGCCGCCCTGCTCGACGAGGAAGGTGCGCCGGAACACGCGCCCGGGCGCGCCGGTCCCGGCGCCGCGGCCGATCCGCATGCACCGGCGGTGCGGGTGCGCCACCTGGGCTTCGCCTACGTGCCGGGCCAGCCGGTGCTGCACGACCTCTCGCTCGACATCCCGCAAGGCGCCTTCTTCGGCATCGTCGGCCATACCGGCAGCGGCAAGTCGACCCTGCTCTCGCTGCTGCTGCGCTACTACACGGCGGACCAGGGCAGCATCGAGATCGGCGGCCTGCCGCTGGCGTCCATCGGCAACGAGCGCTTCCGCAACGAGGTCGGGCTGGTGCCGCAGGATCCCTTCATCCTGGCGGCCAGCGCGCGCGAGAACATCGACATGGGCCGCGGCCTGCCGCTCGATCGCATCGAGGCCGCGGCGCGCGCGGCGCACGCCCACGGCTTCATCGCCGCCCTGGAACACGGCTACGAGACCCAGTTGGGCGAAGGCGGCTCGCGCCTGTCCTCGGGCCAGAAGCAGCTGGTGGCGATCGCCCGCGCCCTGGCCGGCGAACCGCGCATCCTGCTGCTGGACGAGGCAACCTCGCGCATCGACAGCGCCACCGAGCAGATCGTCCAGCAGGCGCTGGAGGAACTGCGCGGCCAGGTGACCATCATCGCCATCGCGCACCGGCTCTCGACCATCCGCGACGCCGACCGCATTATCGTGCTGAACCACGGCCGGATCACCGAAGCCGGCGCGCACGAGGAGCTGATGCGCATCGAGGGCGGGCTGTACCAGCGCCTCTACCTGCTGCAGCAGATCGCGGCCCAGTGAGGCAGCGGACCTTGTGCATGTGACAAACCGCGCATTTCCAGCGCACGGGATTCGCTATGCTGTCGTCATGAACACGACATCTCAATGGTGGATCCGCCTGGCGGCGGCGATTTCAGTCTTCGGCGTGGCTATTCACCTGGCCACGATCGCGGGTGGGCCGGCCTGGTACGCCTTCTTCGGCGCGCCGCCGCAGATCGTCGCCTCCGCCCGGGCCGGCACCTGGCTCGCGCCCACCAGCACAGTGGGGATCGCCGCCCTGATGGGCGTGTGCGCCGCCTACGCCTGCTCGGCCCTCGGCCTGCTGCGCCGCCTGCCCCTGCTGCGGCCGGTCCTGGCGGGGATCGCCGCGCTGTGCCTGCTGCGGGCGCTTGTCGTCGTGCCGCTGGCAATCAATCATCCCGCACTGCGCACCACCTTCGACATCAGCGCCTCGGTGGTCTGGGGCCTGGCCGGCATCGGCTTCGCGGCCGCCTTCCTCGCCACCGGGAAGCGGCGCCGCCACCTTCAGGAAAGGTCCGCGTGATGGGCATCGCCTTGTCATGGGTGAGCGTCAAGGGCCTGGCGCCGGAAGAGATCCTGTCCAGGCTGGAACTGGCGCAGACGGACGAGGAGCGCAGCTATCCCTTCGAGGGCATCGTCGCCCACCCCTTGCCGCAGCAGGCCTTCCTGGTGGCGGCGCGCGGCAGCGAACACCGCATCCTGGCCGCCGACAGCATGGCCAGGCTGTCGATCGGCTGCCAGGCGCTATCCTGCGACGTCGAGGAACACGTGGGCTATGCGGCCTGCGCATTGTGGCGCGACGGCCGCCAGCTGTGGGCCGTGACCTACGACAGCGACGACGACCCCGAGAGCGTCTTCTACAAGGGCGAGGTCCCCGGGCGCCTGCATGAGCTGCTGGCCACGGTCGAAGCGATGGACAGCGAGCATTTCGAGGGCCACTTTCACATGGACATCCCGCTGATCCTGGCCAAGGAATACGGCGGCTTCCGGCACGACGACGACGACGCGATGTTCGACGCCATCCCCTTCGCGGCGCTGAAGGACTTGCGCGGCAAGACCAGCTGGTGGAAGGCGCTCTGGCGCTGACGCCCGCAGGCTGAAGCCACGCGCCGGGGACGCTCTCCCCCAAGTGGCGTTTTGCGGCCCGGCCGCGCGGCAATTACACTAGGGGGTGATCCACGCCCGCCCCTTGATGATCCTGCGCATGCACACACCGAGCCAACTGTTCTTTCTCCCCGGCGCGCTGGGCAACGCCGCATTCTGGCGTCCGGCCGCCGCCCTGCTGGCCTGCCCCGCCGCGCAGGTGCATGTGGCCTGGCCCGGCTTCGGCGGCGCCGCGCCGCAGCCCGGCATCCGCGGCCTGGACGACCTGGCCACCCGGCTGCTCGCCGAGGTCGAGCGGCCGAGCGCGCTGGTCGCCCAGTCGATGGGCGGCGTGGTCGCGCTGCTGGCCGCGCTGCGCCAGCCCGAGCGCTTCACCCATCTGGTGCTGTCCGCGACCTCGGGCGGCATGCCGCCCTCCAGCTTCGGCGCGCAGGACTGGCGCCCCGCGATCCGAGCCGCCCATCCGGATTTGCCGGACTGGTTCACCAGCTACCAGGAGGACCTCACGCCCAGGCTGGCCGCGCTGCGCATCCCGACCCTGCTGCTGTGGGGAGATGCGGACCCGGTCAGTCCCGTCGCCGCCGGCCGGCGCCTGGCCGCGCTGCTGCCGCGCGCCAGCCTGGAAGTGATTCCCGGCGGCGGCCACGATCTCGGCTGCGCCTTTGCAGGCGTGGTGGCGCCGCTCATCGACCGCCACCTGGCGGCGCGTCCATGAGCCGCACCGGACGCCTGTTCCAGCTGATGGACGCGCTGCGCGGCAACCGCCGCCCGGTGACCGCCAGCACACTGGCCGAGCGGCTCGGCGTTTCCGAGCGCACCATCTACCGCGACATCCAGGCCCTGGCCCAGCTGGGCGCGCCGATCGACGGCTCGGCCGGCGTCGGCTACATGCTGCGCACCGGCTTCTTCCTGCCGCCGCTGATGTTCGACAAGGACGAGCTGGAAGCGCTGGTGCTGGGCGCGCGCTGGGTGCGCCACCAGGGCGACGCCGCGCTAAGCACGGCCGCCGAGCGGGCCCTGGCCAAGATCGCCACCGCCACGCCGCGCGACCTGCGCGACCACATGGCCGAGACCAGCCTGTGGGTGCCGGTCACGCCCGCCGAAGCGCTGCCCGACCTGTTCATGCAGCCGGCGCGGGAAGCGATCCGCAGCCAGTGCAAGCTGCGCATCGCCTACCGCGACGAGCAGCACAAGCCTTCCGAGCGCCTGGTATGGCCGTTTGCGCTGGCCTTCTTCCAGGGACGGCGCGTGCTGGCCGCCTGGTGCGAGCTGCGCGGCGCCATCCGCCACTTCCGCGTCGACCGCATCGTGCAGGCCGAATCGAGCGCCGATCGCTATCCGACCCCGCGCCACGAACTGCTGCGCCAATGGCGCGAGGAATGCGGCGTGCCCGATCTCACCTGAGCGGATTGTTGGCGCGTAGGGTGGACGGGGTAATTCAGGCCAGTGGCCTGAATTACAAACGTCCACGCGGTGATAGTTTGCGGCAAGATCATCCCGCACGAAAGCGGAGCCTCTACCTATCACCGCGTGGACGGCAAAGCCGTCCACCCTACGCAGCCTGCCGGCGCGGCGGTCCCGCCCACCAGCAGCGCGCCGTGGCGGTAGAGTTCCCAGCGCCGCGCCGGCGGCACCGCCGCCACGATCACGCCCATTGCGCGGTCGCTCCACACCAGCCGGCCGTCGACCGCGTCGAGTGCGGCGAAGACATCGCGCGGGGCCGCGCCGGGCCGGAACACGACCGTGGCGACTTGCGAATCGAGGGCGGGCGGCAGCGCGGCCCAGGCGCACGCCGCGCCGGTGGCCACACTCACCAGCAGCATGGCGGCGGCCGAACCGCGCAGTTCCGGTCCGCCGCGGCGCATCAGCTTCCAGCCGGCCACCAGCGGCAGCAGGCCGAAGAGGACCAGCCAGGCCAGGTCCCACAGCAAGGGCGCATCGCTATCGATGCGGATGCGGTGGATGCCGAGCACCCAGTGCGAGAGCACGGCGTCGAGCGCATGCCAGCCGCCGAAGCCGACCAGCACCGCGCCTACCAGCGGCCAGCCCCAGGCCACGCCGGCGCCCTGGCGGGCGCGCCACAGCCCCCACAGGGCGGCCAGCGCGACCGCGTACATCAGGAGGTGGAAGTAGCCGTCCCACAGCACCTGGGTGCGCAGGTCATCGATCCCGCGCACCAGGCTGAGCAGGTGATGCCACTGCAGGACCTGGTGCAGCAGGATGCCGTCGAAGAAGCCGCCGAGCGCGAAGCCCAGCGCGGCCGCCCATCTTGCCCAGCTCGATTTCCACATCGCATCCCCTCTTCGATCGTGCGCGAGGAGGCAGTATAGGACGCGCACCAAGGCGGCGACGCCGCCTTGGCGACAGGACCGTCAGCGGCGCCGGCTCCAGGCGTAGCCCGCGGCCAGCGCGGCCAGTCCGGCGGCAAGCAGGGTGGTGACCGACTGCGCGGTGGCGGCGCCGTTGAAGCCGACCATGTCCAGCATGGGCTTGTCACGTGCGTTCACCGCCACGTACAGGCCGAACAGGAACAGGCCCAGGAACAGGCGCGGTGTGCGGCTCAGCTGGCCCAGCAGCGCGGCGAAGGCGGCCAGCGCCACCACGCCGCCCACCACGGCCGCGGCGCGTTCCGGCGAGTCCGCCAGCCAGCGCAGCGCCGGGATGCCCATGAACATCCAGCCCAGCAGGATGGAAGCCAGGAACTGGCGCAGGAAGCGGCGGTTCGCGCCGCCCGGCACGGCCGCGCCCAGGTCGTCGCAGCCGGCGCTGAAGTCGCGCGTGGCGGTGTCGCTGACGAACACGCCCCAGAACGCGACGCAGGCCAGCACCAGGCCGGGCAGCGTGTCGGCCGGCAGCACCAGGCCCGCCGCCAGGGCCGCTCCCAGCGCCGCGATCGCGGCCGGCGCCGTAGCCAGCGCCAGGGCGACGTCGGCCAGGGCCTGTCCCGCCGCGTCGGGCAGGCGCGCGGCCAGGCCGAACAAGGGCTGGACCAGGCGCGACAGCGGACGCAGCCAGGCATTCAGGACCGCCAGCGGCGTGCGCCGCTCGCGCGCCTTGCCGGCCTTGACGCGGTCCGGCGAGAAGCGGTGGAACAGCGGCAGGGCCGGCAGCAGCGGCAGCATGGCGGCCAGGGCCGACAGGGCGCGGCTGCGCACCAGCCCGTCGTACCACAGCCATTGCGGGAACTCGCGCACCGGCAGCTTCGGGTCGTAGGGCATGCTGCCGATCGCCATCGCGCTCGTGTCCGCGTACTGCGACAGGGCGGCCATGGCGTGGCCCATGCCCATGAAGTCGAAGGCCATGGCCAGCGGCAGCACCTGCGCGGCGGCCTTGCCTTCCTCGATCATCTGCGGGCCCGTCGCGATCGTGGCGACCCAGATGAAGAAGTAGAGCAGGTCGCCCGCCTTGCCCATCAGCGGCGCCCAGCTGTCGAACAGCAGCGCGCAGCTGGCGGCGAACAGCACCATGGGGCCCAGCACCAGCACATAGGTCTGCAGGTAGACCGCGAGCTGGATCGGACCGTCGCCGCGCAGCAGGTGGCAGGCCAGGATGGTGAGCATGAAGGCGAACACCAGGATGCCGAGGTAGGCGACGCCGCCCAGCCAGCGTCCGGCCAGCAGGGCCGCGTTGCCGGCCGGGGTGGCGCCGATCACGCCGCCGATGCCGCTGCGCAGGTCTTCGGCGCTGCGTCCGCGCAGCAGATAGAAGCCGGCCAGGCCGAACAGCACGCCGGCCAGGGTAGCGCTGCCCATCGCCAGCGCGGAACTGGTGTACAGCACGCGCGCGCCGTCCAGCGCGATCAGGACCTTGCCGCCGGCGGGATCCTCGATCATGGCCCAGCTCACCGCCATCACGGCCAGCAGCGCCGCCAGGGTCGACAGGCGGCGCAGCCGCAGGCGCGCTTCGCAGGCGGCCAGCGTACAGACCAGGTAGGCGCTCATGCCGCCTCCGCCTCGGCCTCGGTTTGCAAGGCGTAGCGCTGCGCCATCAGCGCTTCTTCCAGGCTCGGTTCGGCCGCATGCGCGCCGGCGCAGGGCAGCTCGGGGTGGGCGATGCGCAGCGCGACCCGCTCGCCCTGGCGCTGGGCCTGCAGCACGTGCACGCGTCCGCGCAGGGCCTCGTAGTCAAGAGCGGCGACGCTGGCGCTCCAGACCTGGCCGCGGGCGCGCGCCAGGATCGCGTCGGGGGTCTCGTGCGCGACCAGGCGGCCGGACCGCATGATCGCCAGCTCGCCGGCGATGCTTTCGACGTCCGAAACGATGTGGGTGGAGATGATCACCAGCTTGCCGAAGCCGAATTCCGCCAGCAGGTTGCGAAAGCGCATGCGCTCCTCCGGATCGAGGCCGGCGGTGGGCTCGTCGACCACCAGGATGTCGGGGTCGTTCAGCAGCGCCTGGGCGATCCCGAGCCGGCGCCGCATGCCGCCCGAGAACGAGGCCGCCGGACGGTGCGCCTGGTCGTGCAGGTTGACCAGTTCGAGCAGGTGGCGGATGCGCGCGCCGTCGCGCACGCCCTTCAGCGCCGCGAAATACTGCATGAATTCGAGGGCGCTCAGGTTCGGGTAGACGCCGAAGTCCTGCGGCAAGTAGCCCAGGGTGCGGCGGATGGCGTCGGGCGTGCGCGCGATGTCGGCGCCCTTCCACAGGATCTGGCCGCTGCTCGGGCGGGTCAGGGTGGCGATCATCTGCATCAGGGTGGTCTTGCCCGCGCCGTTATGGCCGATCAGGCCGACCACGCCCTTTTCCAGCCGCAGGCTCACCCCGTCCACCGCCTTCACGCCCTTGCCGAAGGTCTTTGCTACCGCGCGCAGTTCCAGCATGTCCACCTCACCGTGTCTAAGATGGAAACACTGTAAATCAAGCAACTTCGCGCCGCCCGGCCTTTGTGATGGACGGTCGAAAACGCGGTCCGAGCGGCGGCGCCGGCCGGATGCGCGTGGCGGACGCCATGCATGTGTCATTTTTGTGACAATTAATGAGAAATCGGAATTTCTCCTCTGCAACAGGCCTATAATATTTTGAACCAAACTCGTCGGAATCCTCCCGGCGCCACGAGACCTGATCCATGTTCGCTGCCCTGCACCGCGCATTCGCGCGTCCCCGAAGCTTCGCGCTGGCTGCGGCGCTGTGCGCCGCGTCGGCGCTTGCCGGCGCCGCCGACGGCACGCCGCTGGGCGAGCGCCTGGCCGACATTCGTGAAGTCAACCGCTTCGTCCCCGAGCGCGCCTTGCCGATGCTGCAGGCGATCGAGGCCGAAGGCCGCGCCGCGCCGCTGGCCGAGCGCGCCGAATTCCTGAACCAGCTCGCCTCCGCCCAATACGTGCTGGGCCACAACGAGGCCGCGCTGGCCACCACCAACGAGCTGATCGCGCTCGGCCGCGCCCAGAAGGACACCGTGGCCCTGGCCAAGGGCCTGCTGCGCATGGGGTATATCGAGTCGGGCGAGCACCGCCTGGCCGAATCGCACCGCCTGATCCGCGAAGCGGAGCAGCTGGCCAAGACCACCAAGGACTTCGACCTGCGCCTGCGCACCATCATCTCCTCGGGCGAGACCTATGGCGAGGAAGGCAACCTGCCGACCGCGCTCGACCGCCTGCAGACGGCGGCGGCGCTGGCGCGCCAGGGCGGCGACCCGGTGCAGATCGTGATGGCGCTGAATTCGCTCGCCAGCCTCTATGGCATGCTGCGCGATCCGGAAGCGGGCCTGAAGGTGCTGGAAGAAGCCACCGCGGCGGCGCTGAAGACGAATTCCCCTGGCCGCATGGCCACGCTCAAGGACACGGAATACGGCCTGGCGATCGAGGCTCGCCAATACCAGCGCGCGCTCAAGGCGCTGCAGGAGGCGATCGCGCTCGAACGCAAGATCGGCGCCCACTCGATGGTCGCCTATTCGCTGGTGAACCTGTCGGACTGCTACCTGAAGCTGCACGACTACCGTAACGCGGCCAACTACGCCGAGCAGACCATCGAGGCGGCGCGCAAGCTGAACGACCGCGGCCTGGAGATCACGGCGCGCCTGAACCTGGGCCAGGCCTACATGGCCCTGGGCCGCCTGCTCGAGGGCAAGCGCCACATCGAGGCCGGACTGGCAGGCTACGAAGACCTGGGCGACAAGCCGGAACTGCAGGTGGTGCTGGTCGAATACGGCGCGGCGCTGGAACGCGCCGGCGACCTGGCGGGCGCGCTGCACGCCTACCACCGCGAGCGCAAGATCTCGAACGAGCTGTTCGAGAAGCGCCGCCAGCAGGCCGTGATCGACCTGCAGGAAAAGTACGAAGCCGACAAGAAGCAGCGCCAGATCGAGCTGCTGCGCAGCGAAAACCAGACCAAGTCGGCGGAACTCGACAACCGCCGCCTGCAGCAGCGCGTCTGGTGGCTGCTGGCCGTGGTGTTCGCGCTGGCCTCGGCCGTGGTCGGCCTGCTGTACCGCAAGGTGCGGCACGCCAATGCGGCGCTGCACGAAAAGAACCGCGAACTCAAGCAGCAAAGCGTGCGCGATCCGCTGACCGCCCTGTACAACCGCCGCCACTTCCTGGAATTCATGCGCGGCCTGCCGGGCGGCCCGGGCGACCTGGGCGAGGAGCAGACCGGCGCGCTGTTCCTGCTCGACGTCGACCACTTCAAGCACATCAACGACAGCCACGGCCATGCGGCCGGCGACGCGGTGCTGGGCGCGATCGCGGCCGGCCTGCGCGAGATCCTGCGCGAGACCGACATGATCGTGCGCTGGGGCGGCGAGGAATTCCTGGCCTACCTGCCGATCATCCCGCGCGGCGGCCTGGACGAGGTGGCGCAACGCATCCTCAACGGCATTGCCTCGATCCGCGTGCCCTACGGCGACGGCGAGCTGGCGGTGAACGTCTCGATCGGCTATGCGCCCTACCCGATCATGGTCGGCGGCCAGGTGCTGCCCTGGGAGCGGGCGGTGAACCTGGTGGACATGGCGCTGTACCTGGCCAAGTCGCATGGCCGCAACCGCGCCTACGGCGTGCGCGGCTTCGCCGATCCGGAAAAGGCCTGCATCGACGAGATCGAGCAGAACCTCGAGCGCGCCTGGCGCGCCGGACAGGTCGATCTGTCGGTGGTGCTGGGGGAGTGGAAGGAATTGCGGATCGCCAGCGCGTGATGGGCATGCAACGTAGGGGCGGGGGCTGCGCCGCCGACGCGTTCGACCGGTGCCTACCGGACCGTACGCGATAACGGAACCGCTACCTATCCCCGCGTGGGCGGGAGACCCGCCCACCCTACTTGTCCTGCAGCTTCTCCCCCGCCTTCTCGACCTTCTTGCCGATCTGGTCCTTTGCCCGGTCCAGCCCGCGGCTGGCGTCGCGCGTCGCGTCCTCGACCTTTTCGCGCGCTTCCTCGGCCGCGCGGTCGGCCTTCTCCAGTTCGTCCTGCACCGTATCCGATACCCGCGCGCCGGCCTCGTCCAGCGCCTTGCCGGCCTTCTGCGCCGGACCGATGTCGTCTTCGCCGCGGCCGCAGCCGGCCAGCGCGGCCGACACAGCCAGCGCCAGCAGCGTGCCCACCATGGTCGTCTTCATGTTCCTCTCCTCGCAAAAAACCTGAACTCCAGCATACACCCGCCGCCGGCGCCGCGCCGGCTCAGCGTCCGCCGCGCGCCGGGTCGGCCAGCGGATGCTCGCGCTTGCCCTCGTCGATGCGGCGCTTCAGCGCGCGGGTCTGCTCGTCCTCGCCCCAGCGCCGCGTGAAAGCGGCCAGCCGCGTGCGCGCCTTGTCGTAGGACGAGGCCTTGAGCAGCTTCTCGACCGCGCCGCGCGCCTCGAACCAGTCCTCGCGCCGCTGCTCGGCGCGCGTGCAGGCCGCGGCGGCGGCGTTCAGCCCCTTTTGCACCTGGGCCAGCTGTTCGGCCGTCGCGCGCGTATCGCGCAGCGCGATCAGCTCGTCCTGGGCTTCGCGCGCCTTGCACTCCTTGGCCAGCGCCACCGCCTTGTCCATGCGGCGCTCGATCAGGGCCTTGGAGGGCTTGGCGACCAGCCAGACCAGCCACAGCACGCCCAGGGCCAGCGCCCACCAGCGCAGGCGCACCGGCCGGCGTCCGGACGGCCGGTGCGCCG
>NZ_JAGPWC010000140.1 GCF_018119405.1 Massilia sp. ST3
CGCCGCCCGCGGCCAGTTCGCGCGCCAGGGACAGCGCGCGGTGCAGGCAGTCGAGCTGCCCGGCTGCGGGCGCGGCGGCGGCGGCGGCGAGCGCCGTGCCCAGGCTTTCCAGTGCGTGGCACAGGCGCTCGAGATGGTCGAGGTCGACCGCACGGGCCGCGCCCTTGAGCGTGTGCAGGGTCTTGAGCATCTCTTCCAGCGCCGCGCGCCGGCCCTGCGCGTCGGCACGCTCGAGCGCGACCAGGCCGGCGTCGATCCGGCCCAGGTGTTCCTGCGCCTCGTCGGCGAAGATGGCCAGCAGGCGCTGGCGGAAGGCCGCGGGGTCGCTCATCGCCTCCTACACCTTGAAGCGTTCGCTCGCGTCGCGCAGCTTCCGGCCCAGCTCGTGAAGGTTCTGGGCCGCCTGCTCCGACTGGCGCGAGGCCGCGGCATTCTCGGCGCTCACCTGGCGGATATTCTCCATCGCCAGCGCGACCTGGTCCATGCCCGCCAGCTGCTGCTGGCTGGAGGCGGCGATCTGGGCCGCCGCCTCCGCCGCGCCCGAGATACTGTCGGCCAGCACCTGGATCGCGGCGCCGGCTTCGCTGGTCCGCGCCACGCCCTCGGCCACGGTCTTCGATCCCTGCTCGGTGCTCAGCACGGCCGCGCCGATCGACTTCTGGATTTCGCCCAGGATCTCGCGCACCTGGCGCGTGGCCTGGCGCGACTGCTCGGCCAGCGCCCGCACCTCCTGGGCCACCACCGCGAAGCCCTTGCCCTGCTCGCCCGCCTTGGCCGCCTCGATCGCGGCATTCACCGCCAGCAGGTTGGACTGGTCGGCCAGGCCGGCCACCGTCACCACGATGTCCGACACCGCCTGGCTGCGCTCGGACAGGCGCACGATGGTGCCGGCGATCGATTCCATGGTCTCCTGCACGCTTTCCATGCCGCGCATGCCGTGCTCGATGGCCTGGCGGCCGCGCTGGGCGGTGCCGGCCGCGTCGCGCGCGGTTTCCGACACCATGCGCGACTTCTGGCTCGCCAGCACCGCGGTCTGCTTGACTTCCTCCACGGTGGCGGTGGTCTCGCTGACCGCCGCCGCGGTCTGGGCCGCGCCCGCGGCGCCCTGCATGGTGCTGGCCAGGATCTCGCCGGAGGCCGCGCCCAGGGTCGCGATGCCGCTGCTGGTCTCGCCCATCAGGTGGCGCCAGGACTGCACCATGCGGCCCAGGGCTCCCAGCAGCTGGCCGACTTCGTCGCGGCCGGCGGGCGGCGGCACCGCCACCGACAGGTCGCCGGTGGCGATGCGTTCGGCCAGCGCGGTCGCTTCGCGCAAGGGCGCGGCCAGGGCGCGGTCGAGCCAGAACACCAGGCCGGCGGCCACGAGCAGCGCCGCCAGGTTGCAGGCGCCCAGCATCGCACGCGCGCGCTCGACCACGGCGTCGGCCTCGCGCATGCGGACGGTGGCCTGCTCGAACTGCTCGGCGTTGATGCGTTCGGCGATGTCGCGCAGCGGGTCGTAGCGCTCCTGCAGCGGCCCGGTGATCAGGGCGCCCGCTTCGGCGCGGCGGCCCTCGCGCAGCACCGGCATCGCGCGCGTATCGCGCAGCGAGGTGTAGGCCTGCATCACGGGGTCGAGTTGGGCCAGCGAGCGCGCCAGGCGCGGGTCGCGCGCGGCGCGCTCGTGCAGGCGGGCCTGGATCGCCGCCACACGCGGGCGGACCGCCGCGATCCGTTCCAGCAGCGCCGCCTGTGCCGCCGGCTCGGCAACCACCAGCGACAACATCGTGACCCGCTCGCGGTTCAGCTCGTTGCGCAGGCTGGTGACGTCGAGCGCGGCCGCCAGGTCGTCTTCTAACAGGGCGCGCTGCGACTCCTGGAGCACGCCGGTCGCATGCCAGGTGAGTGCGCTCGCGCCGGCCAGGAGGGCGACCAGCAGCCCGAAGCCGGCGACCAGCTTGGCGCGGGTGCTGTAATTCGACAATAACATCATGGGTAGTTCTCCTCGTTCATTCGGTTCGGCGCTCCCGCGCCGACCACCAGCGCCGGATCGCCCAGCAGCCGCGCGCCGTCCAGCAAGGCCGTGCGGTCCGGGGCCACGCCCAGCAGGTAGCCGCGCCGTGTCGCCGCACCGCCGGAGGCGCCGGGCGACAGCGCCGTGCGCGCGTAGCGTTCGACCCCGAGCACGGCGTCGGCGAGCAGGCCGAATTCCATGCCCACGCCCTGCAGCACCACCAGGGCGGACGGTTCGGTCAGGCGCGCCAGCTGCACCTGCAGCAGCAGGCGCAGGTCGAGCGCCGCCACCACCCGGCCGCGGAAGGCCGCGATGCCGGCGACATGGGCGGGGACGCCCGGCAAGGGGGTCAGGGGCGGCAGGACCAGCGCCTGCGCCACCCAGCGCGTCTCGACGGCGTAGCGTTCGCCGGCCACCTCGAAACCCAGGACCTCGAGCGCGTCGCCAGGTACGGCTTCCTCGGGCGGCGCGGGCGGGCGGGCCAGCAGGGCGCGCCGTGCGCGCAGCACGGCCTGCCGCTGTTCCGGGGTGGCGCGGTCCGGATCGGCGCCCGCACTCATGCCCTGCCCTCCATGAAGGCGCGCACGCTGGCGCGCAGGCTGGCGGCCTGCCAGCCTGCGGCGCCGGGCACCGCGGCATCCTTGGCCATGCCGTCGAGCAGCGCGTCGCAGGCCGCGAACTCGCGCCGGGCGGCGCCGTCGCTGCCCTCGCCCATGCGCGCCACGCCGGCCAGGTAGTGGCCGAGGATCGAATCGGGGTCGAGGTAGAGATGGCGCTGCAGGTGACGCAGCGCGGCGCGCCGCTCGCCCTGGGCCAGTGCCAGCTCGCC
>NZ_JAGPWC010000141.1 GCF_018119405.1 Massilia sp. ST3
TCCGGTTAGCGAGATCTGCCGCGGGACACTGTCCCGCGGTGACAACGGATGGGGACAGACTTTTTGGTCTGTCCCCATCTTTATGAGAGGGTTCGGTGTTATACTCCCGCCTCTTGAGCTGTACCGAAGTACCTTTTACACATTGCCGGCACTAGCCGGAACGTTCTTTTAAAGGAAATAGCATGTCCGCTCCGAACCAGAAAATCCGCATCCGCCTGAAAGCGTTTGACTACAAGCTGATCGACCAGTCCGCACTGGAAATCGTCGACACCGCCAAGCGCACCGGCGCGGTTGTCAAGGGCCCGGTCCCGCTGCCGACCCGTATCCAGCGTTTCGACGTGCTGCGTTCCCCGCACGTGAACAAGACCTCGCGCGACCAGTTCGAAATCCGTACGCACCAGCGTCTGATGGACATCGTGGATCCGACCGACAAGACCGTTGACGCACTGATGAAGCTGGACCTGCCGGCTGGCGTCGACGTCGAAATCAAGCTGCAGTAATCGCTTCCACTGCCGGCGGATCAATCCGCCGCAGTTCAGGGGCCGGGAAGTCCGTACGCGGGCAACCCGGCCTTTGTCGTTTACCGGCGGCTACCTGGCTAGTGCAAGACCAGGTAGAGTGCGCGCCCCAGCAGGCGTCCGATGGCCAGCGCGCCGGCGAACACCACGGCCATCAGTCCCAGGATGCCGAGCCAGCCGCGCAGCGTCGGGTCCGGAACGCGCCGCACGGCCATGTAGGCCTGCTCCTTGCCTTGATCCTTGCTCTGGTCCGACATGGCGGTCTCCACATGCAAAAGCCCATTCTTCCCGATTCCCTGCGCCCGGCCCTTGTGCTGGACGAAGCGGGCGCTTGATCGGACGCTTCCTCATGCGCGCCGCATCATCTCGCCGCAAGGAATTGCCGCTGGCGCCGCACGCATGGTCTAATCGGCAAGTCACGACCAAGCGCCTGACCGGCCCCGCATCATGCCCTCCCATTCAGTCATCACCACGCTGCGCAGCTTGTCCTGGAGCGAGCTTGCCGGTTATGCCTTCGCCGCCCTGCTCATGGGGCAGCTCACCGTCTCGTTTGCGCCCGCGTCGATCGAAGCCGTCCTGCGCCAGGCCGCCCTGGCCATCCCGCTTGTCCTGATAGCCGCCAAGGACCTCGCCCACGCGCCGGACGCGTGGCGCCGCCTGCGCAGCGCGCTTGCCGAGCGCGGACCGTGGCACCGCTGTCTCACGGCCTTGCTGCCGCCAGAGCTGGTCGGCATGGCCAGGCTCGACCGCCTGATGTGGCAGGGCTGCCTGAACCGGCTGCGGCGTCGTCCGCATGCCGACCTGCCGGACGGGGTGGCGCTCACTTACCTGGAGCGCGGCGCCTACGGGACCGCCGCGGCCATTGCCTTTGTCAGCGTCTTCGTCGAGCTGCCGCTCGACGCCATGATCGTCAACCTGTTCATCACCGATCCGGCCGATCTGCTCGTCGTGCACACGCTGTGCGCGTTTGGCGCCTTGTACACGCTGGTGTGGGTGTTGGGCGACCGCTGGCTTGTGGGGGCCGGGCGGCATGTGCTCACCGGGGACGCGCTGCACCTGCACGTGGGGGCGCGCGCGTCCGGCGTGCTGCCGCTCGAAGCCATCGAGCGGCTGGATGCCGTGAATGAGCTGTTGCCGACATGGCGGCGCAAGCGGGGCGTCGCGCGCGGGGACATGCTGGTGGTGACGCCTTTCGACAAGCCGAATTGCGTGCTGGTGCTCAGGCCCGAAGCCAGGGTCGACATCCTGCATTGGCAGGTGCGCAAGCGGCTGCCGCGCTATGTGTTTCTTTATCTCGACCGGCCGGAACTGCTGGCGGCGCGGCTGCGCGAGCGTTCGTCGAGCGCGTCGGCGGCGGGGCCCCCCCCCCCCCCCGGGGGGGCGCCCGGGGCCCCCCCCCCCCCCCCGCGCCCCCGGGGGGGGGGGGGGGGCCCCCCCCCCCCCCTACGGGCTACGGTAGGGTTGGCGGCTCCGCCGCCGACGCGTCCAGCCTGCCCCAGCGCGCCCGTCATGCCTGCCAAACAGCTTTTTTGCAAACCACACAAAACAGCCCTTGCAGACTTGGGGCCCGCCCGTTACAATCACGCCCCGAAGCAACGCTGCTATGCGATGCAGACAAGGTCTGTTGAAACATAGTTGACAATACGTTGAGCTTGCTTCATACTCTGCGGTTCTTCGCGGTGGGGTGGCCGAGTGGTTAAAGGCAGCAGACTGTAAATCTGCCCTCTCTGAGTACGCTGGTTCGAATCCAGCCCCCACCACCAAAAGAAGAGTCGTGAAGCGAATTGAAAGAAGTTGTACCTCGCGGGTGTAGCTCAATGGTAGAGCAGAAGCCTTCCAAGCTTACGACGAGGGTTCGATTCCCTTCACCCGCTCCAGTGATTCGCGGTGTGTTTCAACATCGCACAAATAAGCCCTTGTAGCTCAGTGGTAGAGCACTCCCTTGGTAAGGGAGAGGCCACGTGTTCAATCCACGTCAAGGGCACCAGAATTTTGTACGGCAGTCGCGTAGTACTCGTCCGTCAGGTGTGCCTGGTAATTCTCAAAAAAATCGTTAGATCTTAGGAGTCTGAAATGGCAAAGGAAAAATTCGAACGGACCAAGCCGCACGTCAACGTCGGCACCATCGGTCACGTTGACCACGGCAAAACCACCCTGACGGCTGCG
>NZ_JAGPWC010000142.1 GCF_018119405.1 Massilia sp. ST3
CACGCTTAAAAAAACTTTACTTCTTCCAGATTGTTAAAGAACGAGAACTACACTTATCTAAATCTGTATTGCAGACTTAGATAAATGCAGTGAACAGTGAACCAGGTGAGTGGTGGAGGATGACGGGATCGAACCGACGACCCCCTGCTTGCAAAGCAGGTGCTCTCCCAGCTGAGCTAATCCCCCGTGGTACTGCGATAACCGTGGTGGGTCTGGTTGGATTCGAACCAACGACCCCCGCGTTATCAACACGGTGCTCTAACCGACTGAGCTACAGACCCGAACTGTTCTCGTTGCTCTTGCAACAGCCGATAAGCGTGGACGCTTGATGATGGGCGTTAGCCCTGGTGCTACTCTAGAAAGGAGGTGATCCAGCCGCACCTTCCGATACGGCTACCTTGTTACGACTTCACCCCAGTCACGAATCCTACCGTGGTAAGCGCCCCCCTTGCGGTTAAGCTACCTACTTCTGGTAAAACCCGCTCCCATGGTGTGACGGGCGGTGTGTACAAGACCCGGGAACGTATTCACCGCGACATGCTGATCCGCGATTACTAGCGATTCCAACTTCATGTAGTCGAGTTGCAGACTACAATCCGGACTACGATACACTTTCTGGGATTAGCTCCCCCTCGCGGGTTGGCGGCCCTCTGTATGTACCATTGTATGACGTGTGAAGCCCTACCCATAAGGGCCATGAGGACTTGACGTCATCCCCACCTTCCTCCGGTTTGTCACCGGCAGTCTCATTAGAGTGCTCTTGCGTAGCAACTAATGACAAGGGTTGCGCTCGTTGCGGGACTTAACCCAACATCTCACGACACGAGCTGACGACAGCCATGCAGCACCTGTGTTCAGGTTCCCTTTCGGGCACTCCCGGATCTCTCCAGGATTCCTGACATGTCAAGGGTAGGTAAGGTTTTTCGCGTTGCATCGAATTAATCCACATCATCCACCGCTTGTGCGGGTCCCCGTCAATTCCTTTGAGTTTTAATCTTGCGACCGTACTCCCCAGGCGGTCTACTTCACGCGTTAGCTGCGTTACCAAGTCAATTAAGACCCGACAACTAGTAGACATCGTTTAGGGCGTGGACTACCAGGGTATCTAATCCTGTTTGCTCCCCACGCTTTCGTGCATGAGCGTCAATCTTGACCCAGGGGGCTGCCTTCGCCATCGGTGTTCCTCCACATCTCTACGCATTTCACTGCTACACGTGGAATTCTACCCCCCTCTGCCAGATTCTAGCCTTGCAGTCTCCATCGCAATTCCCAGGTTGAGCCCGGGGATTTCACGACAGACTTACAAAACCGCCTGCGCACGCTTTACGCCCAGTAATTCCGATTAACGCTTGCACCCTACGTATTACCGCGGCTGCTGGCACGTAGTTAGCCGGTGCTTATTCTTCAGGTACCGTCATTAGCAGAAGGTATTAACCTCTGCCGTTTCTTCCCTGACAAAAGAGCTTTACAACCCGAAGGCCTTCTTCACTCACGCGGCATTGCTGGATCAGGCTTGCGCCCATTGTCCAAAATTCCCCACTGCTGCCTCCCGTAGGAGTCTGGGCCGTGTCTCAGTCCCAGTGTGGCTGGTCGTCCTCTCAGACCAGCTACTGATCGTCGCCTTGGTGAGCCTTTACCTCACCAACTAGCTAATCAGACATCGGCCGCTCCAAAAGCATGAGGCCCGAAGGTCCCCCACTTTCTTCCGTAGAACGTATGCGGTATTAGCGTAACTTTCGCTACGTTATCCCCCACTTCTGGGTACGTTCCGATGTATTACTCACCCGTTCGCCACTCGCCGCCAGGTTGCCCCGCGCTGCCGTTCGACTTGCATGTGTAAAGCATGCCGCCAGCGTTCAATCTGAGCCAGGATCAAACTCTTCAGTTCAATCTCTGTTTGTTGGCATTGCTGCCATCATCATTTCTGATGAGTCGCTCACTCAAAATACTGACGAAATCTCCTTGCGAAGATTTACGTTTATTTTTTGTGAACATTTGATAATTTAAGTAATCAGCGACCGAAGCCACTGGCACCTTCATCAAACGCCCACACTTATCGACTGTTGATTGTTAAAGAGCTCGAATTCTGT
>NZ_JAGPWC010000143.1 GCF_018119405.1 Massilia sp. ST3
ATATGGTAGGAGAGCGTTCTGTAAGCCTGCGAAGGTGTCTTGTAAAGGATGCTGGAGGTATCAGAAGTGCGAATGCTGACATGAGTAGCGATAATGCGGGTGAAAAGCCCGCACGCCGTAAGCCCAAGGTTTCCTGTTCAACGTTCATCGGAGCAGGGTGAGTCGGCCCCTAAGGCGAGGCAGAGATGCGTAGCTGATGGGAAGCAGGTTAATATTCCTGCACCGTCGTATGATGCGATGGGGGGACGGATCGCGGAAGGTTGTCTGACTGTTGGAATAGTCAGTTTTTGGCTCATAGAAGGTGCTTAGGCAAATCCGGGCACGTAATTCAAGGGGTCGAGACGAGCGGCTTTATGCTGCGAAGCAATCGGAAGTGGTTCCAAGAAAAGCCTCTAAGCTTCAGTCATACGAGACCGTACCGCAAACCGACACAGGTGGGCGAGATGAGTATTCTAAGGCGCTTGAGAGAACTCGGGAGAAGGAACTCGGCAAATTGGTACCGTAACTTCGGGATAAGGTACGCCCTAGTAGTTTGACCACTTTACTGTGGAAGGATGAACGGGTTGCAATAAAATGGTGGCTGCGACTGTTTAATAAAAACACAGCACTCTGCAAACACGAAAGTGGACGTATAGGGTGTGACGCCTGCCCGGTGCTGGAAGATTAAATGATGGGGTGCAAGCTCTTGATTGAAGTCCCAGTAAACGGCGGCCGTAACTATAACGGTCCTAAGGTAGCGAAATTCCTTGTCGGGTAAGTTCCGACCTGCACGAATGGCGTAACGATGGCCACACTGTCTCCTCCCGAGACTCAGCGAAGTTGAAATGTTTGTGATGATGCAATCTACCCGCGGCTAGACGGAAAGACCCCATGAACCTTTACTGTAGCTTTGCATTGGACTTTGAACCAATCTGTGTAGGATAGGTGGGAGGCTTTGAAGCGGGGACGCCAGTTCTCGTGGAGCCATCCTTGAAATACCACCCTGGTTTGTTTGAGGTTCTAACCTTGGCCCGTAATCCGGGTCGGGGACAGTGCATGGTAGGCAGTTTGACTGGGGCGGTCTCCTCCTAAAGTGTAACGGAGGAGTTCGAAGGTACGCTAGGTACGGTCGGACATCGTGCTAATAGTGCAATGGCATAAGCGTGCTTAACTGCGAGACCGACAAGTCGAGCAGGTACGAAAGTAGGACATAGTGATCCGGTGGTTCTGTATGGAAGGGCCATCGCTCAACGGATAAAAGGTACTCTGGGGATAACAGGCTGATTCCTCCCAAGAGTTCATATCGACGGGGGAGTTTGGCACCTCGATGTCGGCTCATCACATCCTGGGGCTGTAGCCGGTCCCAAGGGTATGGCTGTTCGCCATTTAAAGTGGTACGTGAGCTGGGTTTAAAACGTCGTGAGACAGTTTGGTCCCTATCTGCCGTGGGCGTTGGAAATTTGAAGGGGGCTGCTCCTAGTACGAGAGGACCGGAGTGGACGAACCTCTGGTGTACCGGTTGTCACGCCAGTGGCATTGCCGGGTAGCTAAGTTCGGAAGAGATAACCGCTGAAAGCATCTAAGCGGGAAACTTGCCTTGAGATGAGATTTCCCGGAGCCTTGAGCTCCTTGAAGGGTCGTTCGAGACCAGGACGTTGATAGGCTGGGTGTGGAAGTGCAGTAATGCATTAAGCTAACCAGTACTAATTGCCCGTACGGCTTGTCCCTATAACCTTGGCAGTCAGCCAAGGATCAAGATTACAGCTGCGCGATACGACAGCTACCCCAGGAAAACTACTTCTTCCGGATTCAGAGTGGCGCCTAGCAAAGCGAAGCGACACTCGTACAAGTCATGCCTGATGACCATAGCAAGTCGGTCCCACCCCTTCCCATCCCGAACAGGACCGTGAAACGACTTTGCGCCGATGATAGTGCTGCAACCAGTGTGAAAGTAGGTTATCGTCAGGCTAGTTATAAGC
>NZ_JAGPWC010000144.1 GCF_018119405.1 Massilia sp. ST3
CTTGTCGACGAAGCGTTGTGTTCGTCAGCAGCAGAGAAGCGAGATTATGCGGTGTTTTGCGTTTGTCGTCAACTTCTTTTTTCTTCAACCTTCCGCTTGGATCTCCGAGAGACCACGTCTGCGTCAGGCGAAACGAAACTATAACAAACTCGTGACACATCCCGCAAGGGCGTTGCTCGCTTGCGACATGGCATGGGTGACACATCAGGATCGGAAAATAGGAACTGGCTATCAACCCATTAAATTTAAATTGCTTTTCACTATCAATGAGAATCCTTATCATTTGAGCTCACAGTAGTGATAACGGATCAAGAAGGAAAACGTCATGGTCGCCGCAGCAAAGAGAACGAGCCAGGTTTTTACGCATATGGGCATTGCGTTTGCAATCGCCTACGCAATGACTGGGTCTCTCGTCTTCGGCGGCCTTGCCATCGTCATCGAACCGGTCATTAACGTGCTGCTGCTACCCTTCCATGAAAAGGCGTGGACCGCGCTTCGCCAACGGTCGGTGACGGGCCGCGAACGCTACCTGGTGGTCGGCGGCGAAAAGCTGAGCCAGGCCGCCATGCACATGGTCATCGCGTTCTCCGTCATGTATGCGGCGACCGGTTCCCTGGCTTTCGGTGGCATGGCTGCGCTACTGGAACCAGTGTGCAATGTCTTGCTGCTGCCAGTACATGACCGCTTCTGGGATCAACTTGAGCTGCGCGTCAGCGGAAAGCTTGGTGTAGCGTGAACACAGTTATCTGATGCAAAGCAAGCGTCATGCAGTCCGCCGAAGCTTCCGAAGGCTGCATGCCTACGGTGTTTCCGCCTTTTGCCGGGAGCCAGGCCGATGTGCTGGCCGAGGAAATCGCGCAGCTTGGTGTAGTAGCGCGTCGGGCTAGGGATAGAGGTCAGGCCATGACCTTCTTCGAGGAAGCTGATCCACGTTACCGGCTTCTTATATCGCTCGAGCGCGTCCCGCATCTTCTTGCCATGCGAGATCGGTACTCGCAGGTCTTCGTCGCCGTGCATCAGCAATACGGGCACGTTGATCTTGTCGGCGTGCATGAGAGAGGCGACACCGGATCCTGAACTTCATCATTTGCCTTGCCACCTTGTCGCTCGCGCGGTCGGACCAGTCCGAGTACATGCGGCTGATTTCGGTCACGCCGGCGAAGCTCACGCCGCAACGATAGAGCGCTGGCGTCCCGACGAGGCCCCACAAGGGTGCGTAAGCGCCATAGCTTGCCCCGACGATGCAGATGCGCGCCCGATCCGCAAGGCCTTGCCTGATGAGGTGTTCGGCACCCGCCGTGATGTCGTCCTGTATCGCACGATCCTACTGCCGGTAGCCTGCCTCTTTGAAACTGCGGACGAATCCGATCGAACCGTGAACTGCGGCTGCAATACGAGATTGCCACGGCTTGCGAGCAAATACACTTCCTCGTTGAATTCCCAATCGTCCCGCGCGATCGGTCCGCCATGAACCGCAGCATAAAAACGTCATTCCGGAACTAGGCGTCCCTCTTGGCCGGGATCCAAGTTTGCCTGCGTATCGCTGA
>NZ_JAGPWC010000145.1 GCF_018119405.1 Massilia sp. ST3
CTCGTACTCGAACTACGGCACCCTGGTCGACGTGGCGGCGCCAGGCGGCGACGGCAGCTACAGCGTGCTGTCGACCCTGAACTCGGGCACCGGCGCCCCGGCCTCGGACAACTACGTGGGCTACCAGGGCACCTCGATGGCGACCCCGCACGTGGCGGGCGTGGCCGCGCTGATGCTGGCCGTGAACTCGGGCCTGACCCCTGACAGCATCGAGCAGAAGCTGAAGTCGACCGCACGCGCCTTCCCGGCATCGTGCTCGGGCTGCGGCACCGGCATCGTCGATGCCACCGCCGCGGTCAACTCGGCCCTCGTGATCGTCGAGACCAATAACGAGGTCGAGTCGAACAACACCACCGGCACCGCCAATCTCGTGACCGCCAGCGGCATCACCATGAACGGCAACATGGGCAGCAGCACCGACACCGATTACTTCCGTGTCGATCTGCCGGCAGGCAAGACCCTGGCGTCGGTCCTGACGCCGGGTTCCAGCACCGCCGACTATGACCTGTACGTGTACAACAGCGCCGGCACCCTGCTGGGCAAGAGCGAGAACGGCGCAGGTTCGGTCGACAGCTACAACACGACCAACACCGGCACCACCACCTCGACCCGCTACGTGCGCGTCGTGTACTACAGCGGCGGCACCGGCTCGACCAGCGGCAAGTACACCCTGAAGATGACCTGGTAAGCCACTTTCTCCTGCCGGCGACGGCAGGCTGCAAGGCGAAACGCGCGGCCGCAAGCCGCGCGTTTTTTATTGCGGCGGCAGCGGTGCAGATGGCCGCCACAGCGGGTTGAAGGCGCGCTCGGCCTTTTGAAAACCAACAGTGTCATGTGAACACTTGTCCGAGAATTAACGCTTTTGCCAGCACGTGCGTGCAGATTGCGCAAATGTGGCATCGAATATTTTGCCCATTTAACTTTTGTCCGAAGATATTATGTTTTTGAAAAATACGTACGTGCAGGTGTTGTGAATTCAACGAATTCGATTTGAATTTCCGAGCGCTACCTCTTCCTTTCGCGCTACGCTGGCTTCGCCGCATCCAGACGGCACCGGCTTCGGCCGGTTACATCAACGATACAGGCGAGCAATCGCTTGACGGAAAACCAAACATAAGGAAGAACCATGAAGCATTCGCATTCGATTCATCCGGCAATGTTGAAACTCTGTGCAGCAGTCTCGCTGGCAGTCGCCTCGGTCTCGGCCATGGCGGGCGCCGGCAACGGAAAGGTCGTTCCCGGCCTGATGGAAACCGACCGCATCATCGTGAAGTACAAGGACTCGGCT
>NZ_JAGPWC010000146.1 GCF_018119405.1 Massilia sp. ST3
CACACTTAGGGTAGTAATTGTTGTATCAAGCAAACATAGTTGTACTCTTGAATTCTATGACGATCCTTGTAACTCATGCAGGGGCCAACGTTATAGGGACAAGCGAATAAGTGCACATGGTGGATGCCTTGGCGATTACAGGCGATGAAGGACGTAGTAGCTTGCGATAAGCTGCGGGGAGCTAGCAAACGAGCTTTGATCCGCAGATTTCCGAATGGGGAAACCCGGCCTTTTAGGTCATTGCATGCTGAATACATAGGCATGCAAAGCGAACGCGGCGAACTGAAACATCTAAGTAGCTGCAGGAAAAGAAATCAACCGAGATTCCCAAAGTAGTGGCGAGCGAAATGGGATGAGCCTGTACGTGATAGTCGAATTGATAGTGGAAGCCTTTGGAAACAGGCGCCATAGCGGGTGATAGCCCCGTACACGAAATCTCTTCGGTGGTACTAAGCGTACGACAAGTAGGGCGGGACACGAGAAATCCTGTCTGAACATGGGGGGACCATCCTCCAAGGCTAAATACTCGTAATCGACCGATAGTGAACCAGTACCGTGAGGGAAAGGCGAAAAGAACCCCGGGAGGGGAGTGAAATAGATCCTGAAACCGTGTGCATACAAACAGTCGGAGCCTCTTCGTGGGGTGACGGCGTACCTTTTGTATAATGGGTCAGCGACTTACATTCAGTGGCGAGGTTAACCGAATAGGGGAGCCGTAGAGAAATCGAGTCCGAACAGGGCGACAGTCGCTGGGTGTAGACCCGAAACCAAGTGATCTACCCATGGCCAGGATGAAGGTGCGGTAACACGCCCTGGAGGTCCGAACCCACTAATGTTGAAAAATTAGGGGATGAGCTGTGGGTAGGGGTGAAAGGCTAAACAAACTTGGAAATAGCTGGTTCTCTCCGAAAACTATTTAGGTAGTGCCTCAAGTATCACCATCGGGGGTAGAGCACTGTTATGGCTAGGGGGTCATTGCGACTTACCAAACCATTGCAAACTCCGAATACCGATGAGTGCGAGCTTGGGAGACAGACGTCGGGTGCTAACGTCCGGCGTCAAGAGGGAAACAACCCAGACCGCCAGCTAAGGTCCCAAAGATTGGCTAAGTGGAAAACGAAGTGGGAAGGCTAAAACAGTCAGGATGTTGGCTTAGAAGCAGCCATCATTTAAAGAAAGCGTAATAGCTCACTGATCGAGTCGTCCTGCGCGGAAGATGTAACGGGGCTAAGCCAGTCACCGAAGCTGCGGATAT
>NZ_JAGPWC010000147.1 GCF_018119405.1 Massilia sp. ST3
CACTGCTGTCCGGGATAATTTGTGGGAAGTTACTCAAGGGTACGGGAAAGGGTTGCAGGTAAAGGTTTAGGGTTGTAAAACCCCGAGTTCTCACGCTCACAAACCGAAACCCGCAACCATGTCTACGATAACCACTTTTCAGTCGGTTTTAAAGGGGCTGCCACGTGCCGTGTTCAATCGGTGCGTCGAGCGGCACCGTGCCGATAAAGGGTGCAAGCGCTTCCATCACTGGGATCATCTGCTTGCAATGGTATACGCGCAACTGAGCGGTGCTTCCAGTCTGCGTACACTTGAGCTGGGTTTTAACAGCCACGGCATGCATCACCGCCGGTTGCGTACCGGTGCAATTCACCGTAGCACCTTGTCCGATGCAAACGAGCGACGCTCGGTCGCTGTCTTCAACGACACTGCTGCCTGGCTGATGGGCAAGGTGTCGCGCAGATTGCGTCGGGAAGTGAAGCCGCTGATGTCCCTGCTTGATTCGACCTCGATCACCCTGAAGGGGCGCGGGTTCGACAGCTGGACCTTGGACAATCGCAATCGCAATACCCAGGGCATCAAGCTGCACGTGCTGCTCGATGCAGCGTCGCACGCACCGCTCTGGCATGAATTCAGCGCACCCAACGTCAACGATGTCACACAAGCCTGGCAGGTACCGCTTCAGCGCGACGCGCTTTACGTGTTCGACAAAGGCTACTGCGACTATAACTGGTGGGCGCAGATCGATGCGGTTGGGGCACGCTTCGTAACCCGTTTCAAAGACAACGCTGGGGTAAAGTCAGTGGAGGATTTGCCTATTCCTGGCGAAGCCAAAGGGCTTGTCCTGCGTGATGAAATGGTACGCTTGAAGTACACGCACTTGGGCAAGCGGCGGTTGAATCGCTATGACAAACTACTGCGCCGCGTCATGATCGACCGCCCTGACAAGGACACGCCGCTAATTCTCGTGACCAACGACCTTGACTGCAGCGCACTCGAGATAGGTCAGCGCTATAAGGAACGCTGGCAAATCGAACTGCTCTTCAAGTGGCTCAAGCAGCATTTGAAGATCAAAGCCTTCCTGGGCCGAAGCCGCAACGCCGTGCAAATTCAGATCGTGACAGCTTTGATCTCCTACCTGCTGGTTACCCTGTACAAGCAGACGCATCGTATTGAGCAGACCTTGTGGCATTGCCTTGGGTTGATTACCGCGACGCTATTTGAGACGCCCGTCACCGATACAGGCCCTCCTGGAACGCGTCCGAGGCGAACTCGG
>NZ_JAGPWC010000148.1 GCF_018119405.1 Massilia sp. ST3
TGAATCGCCACGAGTTCACTAGATACTCCTGAGCCTATAATTGTAGGTTCAAGGAGAAGTTATGAGCGGCAAGCGGTACACCGAAGAATTCAAGATCGAAGCAGTCAAGCAGGTGACGGAGCGCGGGCATCCGTCCACTGAGGTTGCTGCGCGGCTGGGCGTGAGTTCGCACAGCCTGTATCAGTGGGTCAAGCGTTACAGCGCACCGCCGGCCGAGCGACAAAGGGCCGACGACCAGCAGGCGGAAATGAAGCGCCTGAAGGCTGAGCTGAAACGCGTTACCGAGGAGCGCGATATCCTAAAAAAGGCCGCCGCGTACTTTGCCAAGATGTCCGGGTAAAGTACGCCTTCATTCGCGATGCTCGCGAGGAGCATTCGATCCGAAGGCTTTGCAAGATGATGGCGGTGCATCCCAGCGGTTTTTATGCCTGGTGTGCTGAGCCAGAAAGCGATCGGGCCAAGGAAGATCGGCGCCTGCTTGTACACATCAAGCAGTCCTGGCTGGAAAGCGGAGCAGTCTACGGCTACAGGAAAGTATCGGATGATCTGCGCGACCTGGGCGAGCAATGCGGGATCAATCGCGTTCACCGAATCATGCGCGCAGCCGGCCTGCGCTCTCAGACGGGCTATGGCAAGCGCCACTTCAAGCGCGGCGGTCTTCCTTCGGTAGTGGCACCAAACCATCTGCAGCGACAGTTCGATGTAACTGAGCCAAACAGGGTCTGGGTCACGGACATCACGTACATCCGAACCCATGAGGGTTGGTTGTACCTGGCTGCGGTGCTCGACCTGTTCTCGCGTCAGGTCATCGGATGGTCGATGGGCTCGAGAATGGATCGGGAGCTGCCCTTGAACGCCTTGCTGATGGCTGTCTGGCGTCGTCAACCCAAGCAAACGGTCATGGTGCATTCGGACCAGGGCAGTCAGTTCAGCAGCTACGACTGGCGCGATTTCCTGAAGGCGCACAACCTTGAACAAAGCATGAGCCGGCGCGGTAACTGCCACGACAATGCGGTTGCAGAGAGCTTTTTTCAGCTACTGAAACGGGAGCGCGTTCGCCGTCGAATCTACGCTAGCCGAGACGAGGCCAAGCAAGACATCTTTGACTATATCGAGATGTTCTACAATCCGAAGCGCCGGCACAGCTTCAGCAATGACCTGTCGCCGATCGAGTATGAAAAGCAGTATTTCCAGCGGCTCTCGAGTGTCTAGCAGAGCTGTGGCGATTCA
>NZ_JAGPWC010000149.1 GCF_018119405.1 Massilia sp. ST3
GTCGCGTTGTACCAGTCCAGGTTGCTGTCCAGGATGCGGTTGAAGTGCGACTTCAGGCGATCGTTGTCCGGCGTGATGTAAGCAGCCTCGGCCAGGGTACGCAGCGACCATGCCTGGCCACGCACCTGTTCCGGCTGGACCAGGCCCTTGATGTTCTGGCGGTAGCTCGGGTGCGACTGGAACACGTTGTACATGCTCCAGAACTGCAGCTCTTCCAGATAATAATGGTCGCCAGTCACCAGGTAAGGCAGGTAGGCGAAGGCCGGCTGGTGCGACACGTCATGGGTGTACGGGGTCTTGCACACGGTTGCCTTGTCGCACACCGGGAAGGCTTCGTACTTGCCGGTCGCCGGGTTCTTGGTGTCGGTCGGACGGGCCATGATGGTCATGTACGGATAGTCGATCAGGCTGATCGGCTGGCCGGTGTTCTTGTCGCGGTAGTGGGTCGACCAGCTGCCCGCCAGGTCGGCGGTGCCCAGGGTGGCGTCGCGCATGCGGCGGTCCATGCTCAGCAGGTACATTGCGCCCCAGTTCGGCAGCAGGCCGATATCGCCGCGGCCGCCGGTGGTCGGCATATAGGCGATCGCCATGCCAAGGCCCATCGGTGCGCGGTTCGACGCGAGCCAGCGCTTTTCCTGGCCGACGATGGCGGTTTCCGGCACTTTCAGCGAGGTGTCGAAGTTCGGCATCGCACGCGAGCCGACCAGGTAGCCGATGTTCTGCTTGACGTTCAGGGTCGGTGCGGCGCCGGTCGACCAGAAGGTCTGGCGCCAGCGGGCGTGGTGCAGGTGGGTCAGGGCCGCCTTGGTGAACACGGCCTTGCCGCCGACCATGACTTCGGCGTCGTAGGTGAAGTTTTGGGGATTGGCTTCGTACGCCCAGCTGTTTTCCAGGGTCACGTCGACGCGCGCCTTCTTGGCTGCTTCGTACCAGCGCACGGCGAAGCGCGCGCTCAGGTGCGGGTGGGCGACGCCGCTGCTGGTTTTCAGTGGGGCGGTGACCAGCCATTCGCTGGTGGTCGGGCCGGCCAGCCAGGTGGTGGCCTTGCCGGCCTTGATCAGTTCGTCGGCCGAGGCGGTATAGCGCACGCCGCCGATGGTGGCGCTGACCGAGGCGGTCACGCCGTTCGACAGCATCGAGCTGGCCGACGGGGTGGTCGCGGC
>NZ_JAGPWC010000015.1 GCF_018119405.1 Massilia sp. ST3
GCGCGCGGCGCCCAGGAGCGCCTGAACGTGGCGATCGCCTCGTACGGGCGTGCGGTGCGCGGCCTGGCGGCCCTGCACGCGGCCGGCGACACCCCGGACGGCTCGCTGTCGCGGCGCGCCTTCGAGCGCTACGTGCGCGCCCTCGACCTGGCGCGCGACTATCCGGCGATCGAGGCGGTGACTTTCGCCGCGTATGTACGCGAGGGCGAGCGCGCGGCCTTCGAGGCCGCCATGCGCGCCGACCGCAGCGTCGACCCGGATGGCTATCCCGATTTCACGATCCGCTCCGACGGTCCACGCCCCAGCTACGAAGTGATCGCCTACCAGTTCCCGTCCAGCCTGCCCAGCGGGCGGATCGGGGTCGACATCGCCGCCCAGCCGCTGGTGGCCAGGTCGCTGGCGCGTTCGCGCGACAGCGGCGGCCTGAGCGCGTCGGGCAACCCGGTCCTGATCCGGTATCCGGTGCCGCACAACGTGCTGGGCATGCGCCTGCCGCTGTACCGCGGCGGCGTCCTGCCGCCGACCGTAGAAGCGCGCCGCGCCGCCTACCTGGGCTCGGTGGGGATCGCGTTCTCGGTGCAGGAGCTGGTCAGCGGCGCGCTTGGCTTCCTCGAAGACCAGCCGGTGCGAGTGAGCCTGTACGGCAGCGGGCTGCCGACCGGCAGCACCGGCCTGGCGCCCGGCGCCGGCGACCGCCTGCTGTTCGGCGCCGATGTGCGGGCCGATCTGCGCGCCGGCCGCGGGCAGGAGGGAGGGACCGCGGACGGCCGCTTCGTTTCCCTGCTCGGGGTCGATTACGCCGGCAGCCAGTGGAAGGTGCATTTCTCGGCTCCGCACAGCGGCATGATGGTGGGCGCCGACCCCTATCTGCCGGGCGCCGCGCTGGTGCTGGGCTTTGGCGGCACCCTGCTGGTCTACGGCCTGTTCCTGGCCCAGTACAACGCGCGCCGCCAGGCGGTGCGCCAGCGCCTGCTGCTCGACTCGGTGCTCGACAACCTGGATGCCTGCGTCTACCTGAAGGACGGCGCGCGCCGCTTCCGTTACGTCAACGCCAAGGGCGCCGAGGGCCTGGGCCAGCCGGCTGCGCTGCTGGTCGGCCGGCGCGACCTGGACGTGATGCCCGCCGCCAGCGCCGACGCCCTGTGGGAGCGCGACCGGGCCGTGCTCGAAGGCGGCCAGCGCAGCGCCGGCCAGGTGGAGCAGGCGGCGCCCGGCGGCGCCCCGCGCCAGTTGTGGAGCGTGCGCGTGCCGCTCCAGGTCGGCAGCCACGACCCGGCGGTGCTGTGCGTGTCGACCGACATCACCGAGCTGCACCAGCTCAAGGCGCAGGCCGACGCCGCCAGCAAGGCCAAGAGCGACTTCCTGTCGAACATGAGCCACGAGATCCGCACGCCGATGAACAGCATCATCGGCATGACCCACCTGGCGCTGCAGGGCGCGCCCGACCCGCGCCAGCGCGACTACCTGGAAAAGATCCACCACTCGGGCCAGCACCTGCTGGGCATCATCAACGACATCCTCGATTTCTCCAAGATCGAGGCCGGCATGCTCAAGCTGGACCAGGTCAGCTTCATGCTCGACAGCCTGATGCGCAACGTCGAGACCCAGCTCGGCCAGGCGGCCGCCGCCAAGGGACTGGGCTTCGATGTCGACATCGCGCCCGAGCTGATGCGGCCCCTGCGCGGCGATCCGCTGCGCCTGGGCCAGGTGTTGCTGAATTTCGCCGGCAACGCCGTCAAGTTCTCCTACCGCGGCCGGATCGCGCTGCGGGTGCGGCTGGAGCGCGCCTTCGGCCCCGAGGTGCTGCTGCGCTTCGAGGTGCGCGACCAGGGCATCGGTATCGAGCCCCAGGCCGCCAGGAACCTGTTCACGCCTTTCCAGCAGGCCGACGGCTCGGCCACCCGGCGCCACGGCGGCACCGGCCTGGGCCTGGCGATCAGCCGCCAGCTCGCCGAGCTGATGGGCGGGACGGCCGGCGTCGACAGTAGCCCGGGGCTGGGCAGCACCTTCTGGTTCACGGCGCGCCTGGGCCTGGACGACACCGCCGGCGGGACGGGGGCGGGCCTGGGCGCCGCGCCGGCGACCCAGAGCGCGCGCCTGGATGGCTGCGCGGTGCTGCTGGTCGAGGACAATCCCTTCAACCAGCAGGTGGCGCGCGAACTGCTCGAGCAGGCCGGCGCCGCCGTGGTGGTCGCCAACCAGGGCGAGGAAGCGCTGGCGGCGATGGCCGGGCAGCGCTTCGACTGCGTCCTGATGGACGTGCAGATGCCGGTGATGGACGGCCTGGAAGCGACGCGCCGCATCCGCGCCAACCCGCGGCTGGCCGACACCCTGGTGGTGGCCATGACCGCCAACGCCGGGGTCGACGACCGCACCCGTTGCCTTGAGGCGGGCATGAACGAATTCCTGACCAAGCCGGTGGTGCCGGAGCTGCTGGCCGCCACCATCGCGCGCTGCCTGGGACGCACCTCGGCGCCGGTGCCGGACGTGGCCACCGTCAACCCGGCGGCGTCGATGGCCGCCGCGGCCGGGGGCCTGCTCGACATGGCCCAGCTGGGCGTGACCTCGAGCGGCGATCGCGCCAAGATGCGTAAATACGCCTTCATGTTCCTGGAGGCGGCGCGCGAAGCCCTGCCCGAGATCGACGCCGCGCTGGCCGCAGGCGACCTGGAGCTGGCGGCGCGCGTGGGCCACCGCATCAAGTCCTCGGCGCGCGCCGTGGGCGCGCGCGATTTCGGCGCCGTGTGCGAAGACCTGGAAGCCCAGCCGCGGCGCCAGCATGGCAAGAGCGGCCCCACCAGCACGGCCCAGGCCCGGGCCCTGGTGGCGCGCCTGCGCGCCATGCTGGTGCGGCTCGAGCGCGAGATCACGGCCCAGCTCGGCGACCGCGCCGGAGACCAGCGCGGAGACCCGCGCTAAGAACCTATCCCAGCAGGCGGGAGGAAGCTCATGGCGATGCATGGGAAGTGCAGGCAAGGCGCGAGCAGGCAGTGTGGCTGGCCACACAACGACGAGCAACGCCGCTTGCGCTTGCCAGGCGCGGCATGAGCGAGTCCCGCCTACTGGGATAGGTTCTAAGTGTGCCCGGCAGGGCGGCGGCGCGGCCCCTGTTGGCTGCCATGCACTACCGCCGAGCGCCCAAAACGGGTATCCTTTGCCCCTGAGCTGTCCGAATCGAACCCATGTCCTCCCCCATCAATCCCGGCTTGTTGATCTTGCACGGCAACCACCTCGAGTTGCTGCGCAGCGCCGTGTTCGACTGGATGAGGAGCCACCCGCTCGGGCCGCTGGAAGAAGAAATCATCCTGGTGCAATCGAATGGCGTGGCCGAGTGGCTCAAGATCGCCCTGGCCGAGGAGCTCGGGGTGTGCGCCGCCACCCGCGTGGCCCTGCCGGCGCGTTTCATGTGGGAAGCCTACCGCGGCATGCTGGGGCGCGAGCGCGTGCCCACCCGTTCGCCCTTCGACAAGGATCCGCTCACCTGGCGCCTGATGCGCCTGCTGCCCGAGCTGCTGCAGGAACCGGGCTACGAACCGCTGGCGCGCTTCCTGGCCGACGGCGACGCCGAGCGCCGCCTGCAGCTGGCCGAGCGCCTGGCCGACCTGTACGACCAGTACCAGGTCTACCGCGCCGACTGGCTGATCGACTGGGCCGCCGGGCGCGACCAGCTGCGCCGCGCCGTGGGCGACCCGGTGCCGCTGGCGCCGGACCAGAAGTGGCAGGCCTGCCTGTGGCGCGCCGTCCACGCCAGCGTGCCGCCGGAACAGCGTTTTTCGGGCCGCGCCACCATCCACCAGCAATTCCTGGCCGCCAACCTGGAAAGCCGGCGCCCGGTATCGCGTCTGCCCCGCCGGGTGATCCTGTTCGGCATGTCGACCCTGCCTTACCAGACCCTGCAGGGCTTTGCCGCGCTCTCGCTGCACACCCAGGTGGTGGTGGCGGTGCCGAATCCCTGCCGCTTCTACTGGGGCGACATCATCGAAGGCCGCGAGCTGCTGCGCGCGGCGCGCCGCCGCCAGCCGCTGCGCGCCGGCGCCGACCTGGCCAGCGTGCCGATCGAGGAGCTGCACGCCCACAGCCATCCGCTGCTGGCGAGCTGGGGGCGCCAGGGACGCGATTTCGTGCGCATGCTGGACGAATTCGACAATGGCGAAGGTGCGCGCCAGGGCAACCTGCGCGTCGATTTGTTCTCCGAGGACGACGGCGAGACCCTGCTGGCCCAGGCCCAGGCCGCCGTGCGCGACCTGCTGCCCCTGAGCGAGCACCCGCACGCGCCGCCCGCGCGGGAGGACCGCTCGATCGAGTTCCACATCACCCACAGCGTGCAGCGCGAAGTCGAGGTGCTGCACGACCAGCTGCTGTCCTGGTTCGCCCAGGACCCGAGCCTGCGCCCGCGCGACATCGTGGTGATGGTGCCCGATATCGACGCCTTCTCGGCCGCCATCCACGCCGTGTTCGACCAGCACCGCCGCAGCGACCCGCGCCACATTCCCTTCGAGATCGGCGACGTGCGCGACCGCAGCGTCAACCCGCTGCTGGCCGCCCTCGAATGGCTGCTGCGCCTGCCCCAGCAGCGCTGCCGCCAGAGCGAGGTGCGCGACCTGCTCGACGTGCCG
Organism: Massilia sp. ST3; assembly: GCF_018119405.1. Classification (GTDB taxonomy): domain Bacteria; phylum Pseudomonadota; class Gammaproteobacteria; order Burkholderiales; family Burkholderiaceae_D; genus Telluria. Next base: position 4,617 of record NZ_JAGPWC010000015.1, read on the forward strand.
GCGGTGGCGCGCCGCTTCGGCCTGCGCGAAGACGATCTCGCCATCCTGGGCCGCTGGATCGAGGGCGCCGGCGTGCGCTGGGGCCTGGACCGCGAGCACCGCGACGGCCTGGGCCTGGGCTCGGCGGGCGAACAGAACGCCTGGATCTTCGGCGTGCGCCGCATGCTGCTCGGCTACGCCAGCGGCGCGGGGAGCAGCTTCGGCGAGATCGAGCCCTATGCCGAAGTGGGCGGCCTGGACGCCGCCCTGGCCGGTTCGCTGGCCCAGCTGGTCGAAGCCCTGCTGGAGTGGCGCGCCGTGCTGGCCGCGCCGCGCCGCCCGATGGAATGGGGCGAGGTGGCGCGCCGCATGCTGGCCGCCTTCTTCACGGCCCAGGATGAAGCCGACCGCCTGACCCTGGCCCAGCTGAACGAAGGCCTGCAGTGCTGGCTGGAGACGGTCGACGCGGCCGGCTTCGACGAGCCGGTGTCGCTGGCGGTGCTGCGCGAAGCCTGGCTGTCCCAGCTCGACCAGCCGACCCTGAACCACCAGTTCGTCTCCGGCGGCGTCACCTTCTGCACCCTGATGCCGATGCGCGCCGTGCCTTTCCGCGTGGTCTGCCTGCTCGGCATGAACGACGGCGACTTCCCGCGCCGCGCCCAGCAGGCCGACTTCGACCTGCTGGCACTGCCGGGGCTGGCCCGCCCGGGCGACCGCTCGCGCCGCGACGACGACCGCTACCTGATGCTGGAAGCGATGCTGGCGGCGCGCGACAAGTTCTACGTCAGCTGGGTGGGGCGCAACGTGCGCGACAACAGCGAGCAGCCGGCCTCGGTGCTGGTGGCCCAGCTGCGCGACTACCTGGCCAACGGCTGGGACCTCGACCTGTCCGAGCGCACCGTCGAACACGCGCTGCAGCCGTTCAGCCGGCGCTACTTCGAGCGCGGCGGCCTGCTGACCTATGCCGGCGAATGGCGCGCGGCCCACGGCGCCGGGGAAGGGGAGACCGGGGACGCCTTGCCGCCCTACGAACTGGAACCGGGCGCCGTGCTGCGCCTGGGCGAACTGGCCAGCTTCCTGCGCCAGCCGGCGCGCTACTTCTTCCGCCGCCGCCTGGGCGTGAGCTTCGCCGACGCCGCCGTGGTGGGCGAGGACGAGGAACCCTTCGCCCTCGACGCGCTGGAGCGCTTCTTCATCGAGGACCACCTGCTGGACGACAGCGGCCCGGCCGAGGGCCTGCACGAAGTGCGCGCCACCCTCAAGGGCCGCGCCGAGCGCCTGGCGCGCGAAGGCGTGCTGCCGATCGGCCTGCTGGGCCGCCAGTACCAGGAGCAGCTGGTCGAAGGCCTGGTTCCGGTGCGGAGCGCCTGGCTGCGCCTGGGCGCGCGCTTCCCGCAGCCGGCGCCCAAGCTAGCCGTCAGCCTGGTGTTCGACGACGGCCTGGCGCTGGAAGACTGGATCGACCGCCTGCGTAGCGACGGCGAGCGCAGCGCCTGGCTGGTGCAGATCTCGTCCAAGGTGCTGGATAAACAAGGGCGTCCGCGCGGCGACAAGCTGATTGGCCCCTGGCTGCGCCAGCTGGCCAGCGCCGCCTGCGGCACGCCGGTGGCGGGCTGCCTGGTGGCGCGCGACGCCGTGATCGAGATGGCGCCGCTGGAGCAGGACGCCGCCCGGCGCGCCCTGCGCGAACTGGCGCTGCTCTGGCGCAGCAACCTGGACCAGCCGCTGGCCGTGGCCTGCAAGACCGCGCTGGCCTACCTGGCCGAAGGCGATGCGCGCGCCACCTACGACGGCGGCTTCGAGCTCACCGGCGAGGTGGCCGAGCCTTGCCTGGCGCGCCTGTGGCCGGACTTCGAAAGCCTGGCGGCGGCCGGCGACTGGCCCCAGGTGGCGGTCCAGCTCTACGGGCCGCTGGCGCGCTGGCTCGACGAGGGGCTGACGGTGACGCCCCTCGGCGCGGAGGAGGACGCATGAGCATCGAGCTCCAGCCGCTGTCCTTCCCGCTGCACGGCTCGCGCCTGATCGAGGCCTCGGCCGGCACCGGCAAGACCTGGACCATCGCCGCGCTCTACCTGCGCCTGGTGCTGGGGCATGGCGGCGACGATGCTTTCGCCCGACCTCTGTTGCCGTCCGAGATCCTGGTAATGACCTTCACCCGCGCCGCCACGCGCGAGTTGTCGAACCGCGTGCGCGAGCGCCTGGTGCAGGCCGCCGCCTTCTTCCGTGGCGAGCTGGACCTGATCGATCCCTACCTGCGCGACCTGGCCGAGGCCTATCCGGAAGGCAGCGCGCGCAGCGTGGCCGCGCACCGCCTGATGCTGGCCGCCGAGACCATGGACGAGGCGGCGATCTTCACCATCGACGCCTGGTGCCAGCGCATGCTGCGCGAGCATGCCTTCGACAGCGGCAGCCTGTTCGACGAGGAACTGGTCACCGACGAGCGCGCCCTGTTCGAGGACGCGGCCCACGACTACTGGCGCCAGCACGTCTATCCGCTGGGCGCCGAGGCGCTCGAGCAGGTGCTGGCATGCTGGAGCAGCGTCGAGGCGCTCAAGGAAAGCGTGCGTGAGCTGGTCTACCGCACCGCGCTGCTGGGCGACCTGAGCGAGGAACCCCTGGGTGTGCTGGTGGGCCGCCTGGCCGCCGCCCAGCGCGCCCAGCTGGCGCAGCTCAAGGAAGGCTGGCATGAGCGCGCCGGCGAGATGGAACGCTGGATCGCCGGGCACCGCGAGCGCAATCCCAAGTGCTTCAACGGCAACAAGATGCGCGCCGATTCCCTGGTCAAATGGTTCGACGCGCTGCGCGCCTGGGCGCTCGACCCCGACTTGCACCTGCCGCAGCTGCCCGACACCGCCTGGAAGCGCCTGACCGAAGAGGGCGTCGTGGACGCCTTCGGCAAGGACTTCCATGCCGAGGTACCCGAATGCTTCGGCTGCACCGCGCCACTACGCGCCGGACTGGATGCGATCGCGCCGATCGGCCACGCGCTGCTGCGCCACGCCGCCGGCCAGATCGCCCAGCGCATGCGCGAACTCAAGCGCCGCAACCGCCAGTTCGGTTTCGCCGACATGCTCGAACGCCTCAAGGATGCGCTCGAGGGCGAGAATGGCGAGGTCCTGCGGCGCCGCATCGTGGAACAGTATCCGGTGGCGATGGTCGACGAATTCCAGGACACTTCACCCGACCAGTACCGCATCTTCGACCTGCTGTACCGGGTGGCGGACGATGCACCGCAGCAGGGCCTGTTCCTGATCGGCGACCCCAAGCAGTCGATCTACGGCTTCCGCGGCGCCGACATCCACAGCTACCTGTCGGCGCGGCGCGCCACCGAAGGCCGCCACTATAAACTCGGCACCAACTACCGCTCGACCGCGCCGCTGGTGTCGGCCGTGAACCGGGTGTTCGCCTGCGCGGAGGGCGACGGGAATGGCGGCGGCTATCCGCAGGGCGCCTTCCGCTTCCGCCGTGGCGAGGACAATCCCTTGCCTTTCGAACCGGTGGCGGCCAAGGGCCACCGCGAACGCCTGGTCGGCGCCGAGGGCGTGCTGCACGCGATGACGGTGGCCTGCTGCCACCGCGAGGACCTGAAGGGCGACGAGTACCGCGAATTCTTCGCCGGCCACTGCGCCGAGCAGATCGTGCGCCTGCTGAACGACGAGCGGGTCGGCTTCTCGGACGGCGAGCGTTTCCGCCGCCTGATGCCGGCCGATATCGCGATCCTGGTGCGCGACCGGCGCGAGGCCGGGGCCGTGCGCCGCGCCCTGGTGCGGCGCATGGTGGCCAGCGTCTACCTGTCGGACAAGGATTCGGTGATCGAGAGCGAGGAAGCGGCTGACATGCTGCGCTGGCTGTACGCGGTCGCCAATCCGCTCGACGGCGCGCTGGCGCGCGCGGCCTTCGCCACCCGGACCGCCGGCCTGCCGCTAGCCGAGCTGGCGCGCCTCTCGCACGACGAGGAAGCCTGGGAAACGCGGGTGGAGCAGCTCAAGGCCCTGCACGGCAGCTGGCAGCGCCAGGGCGTGCTCGCCATGCTGCGCCGCTTCGTCCACGAACTGAACCTGCCGGGACGCCTGCTGCGCGAGCCGGGCGGCGAACGGCGCCTGACCAACCTGCTGCACCTGGCCGAGCTGCTGCAGGAGGCGAGCACCCAGCTGGAGGGCGAGCAAGCCCTGATCCGCTGGTTCGCCGAGCAGATCGAAGGCCTGGGCGAGGGCGGCGACGAGCGCGTGCTGCGCCTGGAAAGCGACGCCGAGCTGGTCAAGGTGGTCACGGTGCACAAGTCCAAGGGCCTGGAATACCCGCTGGTGTTCCTGCCTTTCGCGGTCACCGCGCGCCCGGTGGAGAAGGGCAGCCGCGCCTTCTTCGAATTCATCGACCAGGACGGCGAGCGGCGCCTCGACCTGAGCCTGAGCGCCGAGGCCCAGGCCGCGGTCGACCGTGCGCGCCTGGAGGAAGACCTGCGCCTGTTCTACGTGGCGCTGACGCGCGCGCGCCACGCCCTGTGGCTGGGCACGGCCGTGGTCCTGCACCGCGGCAAGAACCGCCTGCACGAATCGGCCTTCGGCTACCTGCTGGCGGGCGGCGAGCCGATTCCCGCGCCGGCCTTGCGCGAACGCCTGGAACAGCTGTGCGGCGGCCTCGATTGCATCCGCCTGCTCGACCTGGAGGAAGAACGCGAGGCGCAGCAGCATGCGACGGCTTTCGCGCGCGACGACGAGCGGCCCGACCTGCTGGACGCGCCGCGCTACGCCGCGAGCTTCGAGCGCGACTGGTCGATCGGCTCCTTCACCTCGCTTACCCGCCACGCGGTGGCCGTGGCGGCGCCGGCGCCGATGCGGGCCCAGGAGCAGACCCTGCTCGAGGAAGAGCCGGCGGTGGCGACACCGCCCAGGATCGAGGACGCACCCTGGCACCGCTTCCCGCGCGGCTCGGTGCCAGGCAACTTCATGCACGAGCAGCTCGAGTGGCTGGCCGGCGAAGGCTTCGGCTGCCTGGAAGACCCGGCCTGCGAACTCCGCCTGGTGCAGCGCATCGAGCGCGCCGGCTGGGCCAACCGCCTGGACGACGCCCTGGCCTGGCTGCGCGCCATCGTCGCGGCCGAGCTGCCGCCGCTGGGCGCTTCGCTGGCCGAGCTGCAGGACCCGCTGCCGGAAATGGAATTCTGGTTCCCGAGCGAACGCCTGGACCTGCCGCGCCTGGACCGCCTGTGCCGCGCACACATCTTCGACGGCGCCCAGCGCCCGGTCCTGCCCGAGCGTGCGCTGCACGGCATGCTCAAGGGCTTCGCCGACCTGGTGTTCGAGCACGAGGGGCGCTTCTGGGTGCTGGACTACAAATCGAACGCGCTGGGACCGGGCGACGCCGCCTATACCCAGGCGGCGATGGAGGCCGGCATGCTGGAACACCGCTACGACATCCAGGGCACGATCTACATGCTGGCCCTGCACCGCCTGCTGCGCGCGCGCCTGGGCGACAGCTACCGTCCGCGCGAGCAACTGGGCGGCGCCGTGTTCCTGTTCCTGCGCGGGATCGCCAACCCGGCCACGCGCGGCTGCTGCACCCTGGCGCCGGACCTGGAACTGCTGGACGGACTGGACCGCTTGCTGAACGAGGATCACGATGGCCAAGGCTGAAGGCGGCATCGCCGCCCTGTGGAGCGAAATCGGCCGCCTGACCGAGGAGGGCGAGCTGCGCCGCCTGTCGGGCGCCTTCGCGCGCTTCGTGGCCGCGCTGGGCCATGCTTCGCCGCCGCTGGTGCTGGCCGCCACCGTGCTGTCCGAACTCGAAGGCCATGGCCACAGCTGCCTGCAGCTGGCCGACCTGGCCGACGGCCAGGCTGCCGCCGCGCTGCTGGGCTGGAGCGAGGAGCAGTGGAAGGCCCTGGCGGCGAGCGCCGCCCCCTTGCCGCGCGGCGCCAAGGGCTGGGCGGCCCAGCTGGCGGCCTGCGAGCAGGTCTGGCAGGTCGATGAATTCAACTACGACCAGCCGCTGGTGCTGGACGGCGAGCGGCTCTACCTGCGCCGCTACTGGCGCGACGAGCTGCTGGTGGCGCAATCGGTGCGCGAGCGCGCCAAGCGCGAGCGCCAGGTCGACCCTAGCGCCGTGCGCGCATGGCTCGACATCCTGTTCGCCTCGCAGCGCGCGGCGGAAAAGCCCGACTGGCAAAAGCTCGCCTGCGCCATCGCCCTGCGCGGCGCGGTCGGCATCATCACCGGCGGCCCCGGCACCGGCAAGACCTATACCGTGGCGCGCCTGCTGGCGCTGCTGTTCGCCACCGCGCCGCAAGCGGGCAGCCAGCGCATCGCCCTGGCCGCGCCGACCGGCAAGGCGGCGGCGCGCCTCAAGCAGTCGATCGACAAGGCCCTGAACGAGCTGGCCGAGCGGGTGGGCGACAAGCTGCCGCTGCGCGAGCTGACCGCGCGCATGGGCGCGGCGCGCACCCTGCACAGCCTGCTGGGCGCGCGTCCCGACAGCCGCGCCTTCGCCCACCACCGCGGCAATCCGCTCGACGTCGACGTCCTGATCGTCGACGAAGCCTCGATGGTGCACCTGGAAATGATGGCCAGCCTGCTGGACGCGCTGCCGCCCATGGCGACCCTGGTCCTGCTGGGCGACAAGGACCAGCTGGCCTCGGTCGAGGCGGGCGCGGTACTGGGCGACCTGTGCCACAACGCCCAGGCCGGCGCGTACTCGCCCGCCACGCTGGACTATGTGCGCGAGGCCAGCGGCGAAGAACTCCCCGAGGAATTCCTCGGCGGCGGCGGGCCGCTGGCCCAGCAGACCGTGATGCTGCGCCACAGCCGCCGCTTCGGCGGCCCGATCGGCCAGCTGGCCCTGGCCGTGAATGCGGGCGAGGCCGCGCGCGCCGTGGAAGTACTCGAGCAGGGAAATGCGTCGGGCGACGCCGGTGTGCGCTGGATCGACCATGCCCAGCCCCAGCAGCTCCTGCAGCTGGCGCAATCGGGATACGGCCCCTACCTGGAGCTGCTCCAGGCCGGGCCGCAGGGCCCGCACGACGACTGGGTGCGCCAGGTGCTGCTGCGCTTCGAAGCCTTCCGCATCCTGTGCGCGGTGCGCGAAGGGGAGTGGGGCGTGACCGGCCTGAACGACGCCATCGGCCAGCGCCTGGAATCGGCGCGCCTGCTGCGCCGTGGCGGCGAATGGTATGTCGGGCGCCCGGTGATGGTGACCCGCAACGACTACGGCACTGGCGTGTTCAACGGCGACATCGGCCTGACTCTGATGGACCCGGCGCGCCCGGGTTCGCTGCGCGTCTACTTCCTGGAGGGCGACACGGTGCGCAGCGTGCTGGCCACCCGCCTGCGCAACGTCGAGACGGCGTTCGCGATGACGGTCCACAAGTCGCAGGGCTCGGAATTCCGCCACACGGTGCTGGCCCTGCCGCGCGAGCGCAGCGCCATCCTGACCCGCGAGCTGGTCTATACCGGCATCACGCGCGCCAGCGAGTTCTTCACCCTGGTCACGCCAGCCGGCGAGGTGCTGCTGGATGCGATCGGGCGGCGCATCCACCGCACCAGCGGCCTGCGCGACATGATCGGGTAAAAAAGAAAAGGGGCCTTGCGGCCCCTTGTTCATTCCTGCGTGCGCAGATCAGTTGCGGCGCTTGCGGCTCGGCTTGACCTTCGCCTTGTTGCGCTTCTTGACCGCCTTGACCTTGGCTTTGCCGGCGCTGGCCTTGATGCGGGCGCGGCTCGAGCTGGCCTTGAAGCGCGGCGCGCGGGTCGAGGCGGTGGCCACCGGTTCGCCGCTGATGAAGCGGCGGATCTTCAGCGCATCCAGGATGCGGGCCGACGAGGCGCTGGCGTTCAGCAGCACCATGGTCGCGTTCTTGCCGGCGGCCTTGATGTTCATGATCAGGCAGCGGCCCGCTTCCGAGGTGTAGCCGGTCTTGGACAGACCGATGTCCCAGCCCTTGGCGCCCACCAGGCGGTTGGTGTTGCGGTACTCGACCTGGCGGCCGTTGATGCTGATGAGATCCTTCGACTCCGTGGTCATTTCGGTGATCTCGGGATAGCGGCTCGATGCGGCCGCCATCTTGATCAGGTCGCCTGCGGTCGAGCGGTTGCGCGGCGACAGGCCGGTCGGCTCTTCGATCACGGTCTGGCTCATGCCCAGCGCGGCGGTCTTGCGGCGCACGGCGGCCTTGAAGCCGGCGTCGCCACCCGGGAAGGTGCGGGCCAGCGCGGCGGCGGCGCGGTTGTCCGAGGACATCAGGGCCAGCTGCAGCACGTCGCGGCGCGGGATGTGGGCGCCGACGGGAACGCGCGAGCTGCTGTGCTTGAAGGTGTCGACGTCGCTGCGGTCGATCTCGATCAGCTCGTTCATGTCCTGCCGGGCGTCGAGCACGACCATCGCGGTCATCAGTTTGGTCAGGGAGGCGATTGGCACTACTCGGTCGGCGTTCTTCTCGAGCAGGATTTTGCCGGTATCGTCTTCCACCACGAGCACCGATTGCGAACCGAAGGGCACGGCGAAAGCCGCAGCCGAGATCGACATCAGTACGGTGGCGAACAGTTTTTTGATCATTGCTGGTCTGGAATCCGGGTTGATTTGACAGTTCTGGGAGGCGCCAGGGCGGCGCGCAATCAACATCTATCTGTAGGGCAACTATAGGAGGGACGATAGCACCTATCCGCTAGGCATGTCTATGGCGTACAAACAAAATCCCCCTTGGAAAGGGTGTTTTTCGCGGAAAACATGGCGCGAATGCGTCACTCCTTGTCGAGTGCCTACCAGCTCTGCTCAGCAGTATACCTGGAACCAAAAAAACAAGCCCTGCGCACGGCAGGGCTTGTTTGACAATCGTATTGACGCCGGAAGATTTACTTCGACTGGTAGATCTTGTCGAATTCGCCACCGTCGTCGAAGTGACGGTCTTGCGCCTTTTGCCAGCCGCCGAACAGTTCGTCGACGGTGAACAGGGTGATCGGCTTGTAGTTGGCCGCGTACTTCTTCATCACCGCTTCGTTGCGGACGCGCAGGAAGTGCTTGGCGCCGATCTCCTGGCCCTGCGGCGTGTACAGGAAGTTCAGGTAGGCGGTCGCGGGCTTGCGCAGGTTGCGGCGGTCGACCACCTTGTCGACCACGGCCACCGGCGACTCGGCCAGGATCGAGACCGAGGGGTAGACCACTTCGAAATTGTCGCCGAACTCGGCGCGCACCATGCTCACTTCGTTCTCGAAGGTCACCAGCACGTCGCCGATCTGGCGCTGGGTGAAGGTGGTGGTGGCGGCGCGGCCGCCGGCGTCCAGGATCGGCACGTTCTTGAAGATGCGGCCGACCAGGTCGCGCGCCTGCTGCTCGTTGCCGCCCTTCTTCAGCACCGAGCCCCAGGCCGCCAGGTAGGTGTAGCGGCCATTGCCCGCGGTCTTAGGATTCGGGATGATGACCTGCACGCCCGGACGGGCCAGGTCTTCCCAGTTGCGGATCTGCTTAGGATTACCCTTGCGGACCAGGTAGACCATGGTCGAGTAGTACGGCGCGGCGTTGTTCGGGAATTTCTTGGCCCAGTCCTTCGTCACCAGGCCGCGCTCGGCCAGCATGTCGATGTCGTTGGCCTGGTTCATGGTCACCACCGAGGCTTCCAGGCCGTCGGCGACGGCGCGCGCCTGCTTGCTGGAGCCGCCGTGCGACTGCTTGACGGTCACGGTCTCGCCGGTTTGCTTCTTGTAGGCGTCGATGAAGGCCGGGTTGATGTCCTTGTACAGTTCGCGCGCCACGTCGTAGGACACGTTCAGCAGCTCGGTGCCGGCGGCGCTGGCCTGGAAGGGCAGGGCCGCGCCCAGGGCCAGGGTAAGGATCCAGCGGCGCAGCGAATTCGGGGTGGTGGTCATGTTGTTCTCGCTTGGTCAGTGATGCAGGGGTGGTGCATGAGGTAGTGCACAGGGTACATGTTCACTAATTTCGTGCCGGAACGGAACGACAGATTTGTCATATCCATATACGGCGCCCGTATTGTGCAGTGCGAAAGCAGAGCCTCTACCTTTCGGTGTATAGTCGAGGCCTCGCGACGCGCCGGCGGCGCTCGTCCGTTTCGTTTTCAATGTAGATGATAGATGTCCACCCGTATTGAAATCCGCAAGGCGCTTCCTGATGACGCGCCTGCCGCCTGCACCCTGCTGCGCCGCTCGATCGAGGAGTGCCGCCAGGACGACCACCGGAACCATCCGGAGGTCCTCGGTCCCTGGCTCGGCAACAAGACCCCGGCCACCGTGGCCGCCTGGTTCTCTACGCCCAGCAATTTCGCCCTGGTCGCGGAAAGCGAAGGCCAGCTGGTGGGCATGGCCCTGCTGACCCAGGCCGGCAAGGTGGCCCTGTGCTACGTGCTGCCGGAAGCCCTGCGCTGCGGCGTCGGCCGTGCGCTGCTGTCCGCCCTCGAAGACCAGGCGCGCGCCTGGAACATCGCCAAGCTGCACCTCAACAGCCCGGCCGGCGCCACCGCCTTCTTCGAGCGCCACGGTTATCTCAATGCCGGCAAGGAAAAATCCTGCTTCGGCCTCGACTGCGACCTGATGTGGAAACGCCTCGACGAAACCTGCGCCACCGAGCAAGGCGCGGCGCGCAAGCGTTTCTGCAATTGCAGCGGATAAACCACAGCCCCGTCTTTTGTGCCGTCCCGCCTTAGGCTATAGTACGCGTCTCGCATTGATGAGTTCGTTATGGCTTCACGTAGAGATTTCCTGAAACAGGGCGCCGGCCTGTGTGCCCTGGGCGCCCTCGGCAGCCCGGTCGCGGCAGCCGCAGCCTCCAACACCACCGATATGTCGCCGCCGCCGGACCTGTTCGACGCGCAGCTGCTGGACCTGGATTTCTGGGTCAAGCCGCGCACCCTGTCGGTGGTGCGCCCGGCCAGCGGCGAACGCGCCAAGGTGCTGTACTGGAAGGACGGCGAGGTGATCGATTCGGCCTACCAGGAGCTGTGCCACCTGCTGCGCGACGTGAACGGCCGCGAGACCGCGCCCATCGATCCCAAGCTGCTCGAGATGCTGTGGGGGACGCAGGCCTTCATCGCCCGCTACGGCCTGGTGCAGCCGCTCGAGATCCTGTCGGGCTACCGTACCGAAGCGTCCAACAAGCGCCTGATCGAAGAGGGCATCCCGGCCGCGCGCAAATCCTTGCACATGATGGGCAAGGCGGCCGACATCCGCGTCGCCGCGCTCAACGAGGAAGTGCTGGGCGGCCTGATCCGCAGCTTCCGCCAGGGCGGCGTCGGCTACTACTACCGCTCCGGCCCGAAAGGTGGCTGGATCCACGCCGACACCGGCCTGCAGCGCACCTGGAAGGGCTGAGCCCCCGGACGCGTGCGAGGGGCTTGCGGAACTTGGGCTAGTATTTGCCATCATGGCCTGGGCAGGACGCCCGGGCCGGTCATTCCTTCCCGCATTTCCTTTCCAAGGAGGCTGTGATGGCAACAATGAACGCACCCACGATGGACCGCAGGACCACCGGCGAACGCCGCGTGTCGATGCGCCCCCATGCGCGCTCCGCGATGTCCGCCCTCGATTACCTGGCGATGGCGCTCCTGATCATCGGCGGCCTGAACTGGGGCATGGTCGGCCTGTTCGACGTCGACATGGTTGCCACCCTGTTCGGCCCGGACAGCCCGCTGACCCGCGTGGTCTATGTGCTGGTGGGCGTGGCGGCGCTGTACTCGGTCTACACGATGGCCAAGATGGCCGGCAGCAAGCGCGGCTTGTGAGCCGCATGCGGGTCGGACTGATCTCCGACACGCACGGGCTGCTGCGCCCGCAGGCGCTGGATTTCCTGCGGGGCAGCGCCCACATCCTTCACGCGGGCGACATCGTCGGGCCGGAGATCCTCGAGCGGCTGGGCGAACTGGCGCCCGTCAGCGCGGTGCGCGGGAACAACGACCTCGGCGCCTGGGCCGCCGGCCTGCCGCATGCGCTGCGCCTGGAGCTGGGCGGCGTCGGCGTCTACATGATTCACGATCTCAAGGAACTGGATATCGATCCTGTCGCGGCCGGCGTGCGCGTGGTGGTGGCGGGGCATTCGCACAAGCCGTCGCGTGTGGAGCGGGATGGGGTGTTGTATGTGAATCCGGGGAGTGCGGGGCGGCGCAGATTCACGCTGCCGATTTCGGTGGGAGAGTTGTTCATCGAGGGCGGGGACGTGCGCGTGCGGCTCGTGACGCTCGATGTCGAATGAGGTGGCGTGCTGCGAACTTGGGCGGAACAATGCCAGTGGCATTGTTCCGGCCAAGTTCGCCGAGCCGCCCTTGACATCAAACTTCAGCCCCACCCCCAAAATCCCGTAAGATAGCGCCACTCCCATATACACGCAGCACATGACCTCCCAGCCCGACACACCACCCCGCTTCAAGCCCCGCCCCTGGACGCCCCTCGAGACCCCGCAGGACGTCGAACTCTGGATCGACGAGCACAACCGCTTCCTGCAGGAGACTGTCAAACCCCAGGAAACCGGCGTCGGCATCTGCTTCACCCTGGGCGAAGGCGGCAATGTCACCATGCAGACCACGGCCGACGCCGTGATCCTCGACGTCGACCAGGATGCCGCCTGGATCGCGCCCCTGATCAGCGCCGCCACCGGCGTCGAGCCGCCGCGTGGCCAGATCTGGGTGCTGCCCGACGACAAGCTGGTCCAGCTGATCCTGGGCCTGTCGATGCTGGTCGAGAGCACGACCCTGGTCACTGGCCACAACTTCGGCTCGCAGGGCCGGCGCGCCTGGTGAATCAGTAGGGCAGGCCGCTCACCGCGAGCGGCAGCCGCCACAGCGCGCCCGCGCCGGTGATGTAGAGCGTCTTGCCGCCCTTGCCGCCGAAGGCCGCATTGGTGACGTTGGCGTCGACCCGGATCGTGGCCAGTTCCCGGCCCTGCGGCGAGAATACGCGCACCCGCTTCGCTCCATGCTCGGTCACGTAGATGTTGCCGTGGCAGTCGAGCGTCATGCCGTCGCCGCCTTCCAGGCCGCTCACCAGCGTGCGCCCGGCCTGGGGCGCGCCCTTCACGATGGGATAGGCCTTGAGCAGGCCGTCGCTGGCGTTCACGTACAGCAGCTCGCCCGCCGGCGACAGCGCGATGCCGTTCGGATTGGGACGCGTGCCGTCGACCAGCGTCACCGCGCCATCCGTGCCGACGCGGTAGATCCCCGTCACCGGCTGCCCGCCCGGCGCCGCCGCCTTCTGCCAATCCGGATCGGTGAAGTAGACCGCGCCGTCGGCCGCGATCGCGATGTCGTTCGGCGAGTTGAACACATTCCCCTTGTAGCTGCCCGCGAGCAGCGCGGCCTTGGCGCCGTCCCAGGCATGGCGCAGCAGCGCCTTGTCCTTGTGGCTGGCCAGGACCAGCCTGCCTCCCGCATCGACGGCCAGGCCATTGCTGCCGCCGTCCTCGATCGCGGTGCTCACCTTGCCGTCCGGTCCCAGCCTGCGCACGCGCGAGGGGAAACCCTTGGCGAAACTGAAGTCGGAAAAGTAGAGCGCATCCTTGATCCAAACCGGCCCTTCGTAGAGCCCGGGTTCCGCGCGCGTGGGCGCGGCCGCGGCGACGCGTTCGGCCTTCAGCTCGCCGGCAGGGGCCAGGCCGCAGGACGCGGCCAGGGCGCTGGCGGGAAGCAGCCCGGCGCCGAAGACGAAGCAGGAAAGGGTGGAAAGGGACACGATGGAAATCCGCATGATCATGGTGTTGTTACCGCTATCATTTATCGTGAAACGATTGTATCCTTGTTAAGCCCGGGTGGAAATACCCGGCGCATGGAGACAAGCAAACGAACGAGAACAGGAGATGGGCATGATCGATCAACATCGGCGCGGCATGGTCCTGGCCGCGGGTGCACTGGCGGCTGGCGCGGTTGGCGCTCCCGCCTGGGGGCAGAACGCCGCACAGGGCGGCCGCAAGCTGGGCTACGCCATCGTCGGCCTGGGCGGCTACGGACTGGGCGTCGTGATCCCGCAGTTCAAGCATTGCCGGCACAGCCGCCTGGTGGCGCTGGTGAGCGGCGACCCGGCCAAGGCCAGGCGTGTGGCTCAGGAATACGGGGTGCCGGAAAAGAACCTCTACAACTACGACAACTACGACAGCATCCGCGACAACCCGGCCATCGACATCGTCTACATCTGCCTGCCCGTGTCCATGCATGCCGAGTACACGATCCGCGCCGCCAGGGCGGGCAAGCACGTGCTGTGCGAAAAGCCGATGGCGGTGTCCTCGCGCGAATGCGAAGCCATGATCGCGGCCTGCCGCCAGGCGGTCAAGAAGCTGATGATCGGCTACCGCTGCCACTTCGAGCCGTACAACCTGGAAGCGATCCGCCGCGCGCGCGCGGGCGAAATCGGCAAGCTGCGCTACTTCCGGTCCGAGCATGGCTTCAACTTCGGCAATCCGAATGCCTGGCGCCTCAAGAAGGCGATGTCGGGCGGCGGCTCGATGATGGACATCGGCATCTACGCGCTGCAGGCGGCGCGCTACATGACCGGCGAGGAGCCCGTCGCCCTGTATGCCAAGGAGACCACCGACAAGCGCGACCCGCGCTTCCGCGAGGTCGAGGACATGGTCGAGTTCCAGCTCGAGTTCCCGTCCGGCGTGATCGGCTCCTGCATGTCGATGTACAGCGCCAACCAGAATCACATCCTCCTGATGGGCGACAAGGGCCGCATCGAAATGGAGCCCGGCACCGGCTACGGCGGCAACCGCCTGTGGGTGGGCAAGGGGCGCGAGACCGAGATCACGCCGCCGAACGCCGAGGCCAACCAGTGGGCCGGCCAGCTCGACCACCTGGCGCAATGCGTGCTACAGAACCGCGAACCGATCGTGGCCGGCGAAGAGGGCTTGCGCGACATCCGCATCATCGAGGCGGTGTACAAGTCGGCGCGCGAGGGGCGCAGGATCGTGCTGTAAGGACCGCCAGGCGAACGCCGCGCGCTAGGCACCGCCGCCGGTTTTCGGTTATAAAGGCAGCTCGATTGTTGTACGGAGTAAAGTGATGGGTATGGGAATCACGAAGCTTGGCCGGCGCGGCGCGCTGGCCCTCGGTCTGGCAACGGGTATGCTGCTGGCGCTGCCGCAGGTGCAGGCGGCCGACCTGCTGGCGGACACCAAGGCGCGCGGCACCCTGCGCATCGCCATGGAAGGCACCTACCCGCCGTTCAACTTCAAGGACCCGAAGACCGGCCAGCTGGCCGGCTACGACGTCGACGTCGCCCGCCTGGTGGCCGGCAAGCTGGGCCTGCGGCCCGAGTTCGTCAGCACCGAGTGGGCCGCCATCCTGGCCGGCCTGGCGGCGGGCAAGTACGACGTGATCATCAGCCAGGTCGGGATCACGGAGAAACGCCGGCAGGCCTTCGATTTTTCGGTCCCTTACACCTATTCGAGCCCGCAGCTCATCGTGCGCAAGAACGAGCGCGCCAGCTACGCCAGCCTGAATGACCTGAAGGGCCGCAAGGTCGGCGTGGGGCAGGGCAGCGTGTTCGAGCAGCAGGTCAAGGCGGTGCCGGGCATCGAGGTCAAGAGCTATCCGGCGGCGCCGGAGAACCTGCAGGACCTGGCCTTCGGGCGCATCGACGCGGCCCTCAACGACAGCCTGATGGTGGCCTACCTGCTCAAGAATTCGCGCCTGCCGATCAAGGCCGGGCCGCGCGTGGGCGCGGTCGAGCGCATGGGCGTCGCCATGCGCAAGGGGAATCCGCAGTTCAAGGCGGCGGTCGACAAGATCCTCGAGGACGCCCGCAAGGATGGCACGCTCAAGGGGCTGTCGCTCAAGTGGTTCGGCGCCGACGCGAGCCAGGAACCGAAGTGATTCCCGCCGACGCGGCCTCCGGGGGCGCCGCGCTCCTGGAGCTGGCCGGCCTGCTGCGCGACGCGGCGCCGGTGATGCTGGCCGGCGCAGGCTACACCCTGCTGTTCGCGGTCGCCTCGATGGTGGGCGGGCTGGCGCTGGGCTTTCCCGTGGCCCTGATGCGCCTGGCGCCCTGGCGCCTGGTGCGCCTGCCGGCTTCGCTCTATGTGAGCGTGATGCGCGGCACGCCGCTGCTGGTGCAGATCTTCGTCATCTACTACGGCTTGCCGAGCGTCGGCATCGAGTTCACGCCAGTCACGGCGGGCGTGCTGGCGCTCTCGCTCAACGGCGGCGCCTACCTGTCCGAAAGCCTGCGCGGCGCGATCCGCAGCGTCAGCGAAGGGCAGTGGCGCGCCAGCTTCAGCCTCGGCCTGGGCTGGTGGCAGACCCTCGGCCACGTGATCCTGCCACAGGCGCTGCGCGTGGCCGTGCCGTCGATGAGCAACACCTTGATCAGCCTGATCAAGGACACTTCGCTGGTGTCGGTGATCGCGCTCACCGAGCTGATGCTGGCGACCAAGGAAGTCATCGCCGTCACCTTCCAGCCCTTGCCCCTCTACCTGGCGGCGGCCGCCATCTACTGGTGCCTGAGCCTGTTCTTCGAAGCCCTCCAGCGCCGCGCCGAGCGGCGCCTGAACCGGGCGCACCAGCCGCGCTGAGCCGGCCGGTGTGTTGTAGAAATGCCGATTGCATATGCACAACATACCTCGACAGCCGTTTCGACCAGTGTTAGTCTTTTTGGAAATACTGACAATCGGCAACGATCGGCGGAGGAATTATGGAACACGGCCCGCTACGGCCGCCCCTTGCGTCTCCCATGTCCCGGGACGCGGAACCTGAAGCCGAAGCCGTTACGCTGCCCGGCGGCGCCATGTTCTCGGCGCCTGCCCAGCCTACCGCCGGCTACAACGAGCTGTTCCTGCTGGCGCCCTTCGGTTTCTTCGTGCTCGGGCAGGGCGGCGTCATCCTCCAGGCCAACCTGTGCGGCGCCCGCATGCTGGGCCTGCCGCGCAGCGCCCTCGTCGGCCTGCGCCTGCGCGACTTCGCCGGCGGGGCCGACATCGAGGTCCTCGAGCGCTTCCTGGCCGATTCCTGCGGCGCCGGCCTGGAACCGCGCTGTGAGCTCATGCTGCGTGCGCGCGACGGCGGCGCCAGCTGGGTCAGCCTGGTGGGCAGTTACGACATCGGCACGCGCGCCTGTCGCGTGGTGGCCGAGCAGGCCGGCAGCCGGATCGAGGCCCTGGCGCGCAGCGAGGAGCGCCTGCGCCGCATCGTGCACTGCGCCGACGAGGGCGTATGGGAGGTCGATGCCTTCGGTCACACCACCTTCGTCAACCCGCGCATGGCGGCGCTGCTCGGCTATCCGATCGAAGACATTCTCGACCTGCCGGTGGGACGCTTCATGGACGACGAGGGCAGGGCCCTGCTGGAGCGCAACATCGCGCGCCGGCGCCAGGGCGAAGTGCGGCGCTACGAGTTCAAGTTCATCCGCAGCGACGGCGCCGAGCTGTGGGCCTGCGTGGCCATCAACCCGCTGTTCGACGCCGGCGGGCGCTACCTGGGCGCGCTGGCGCTGGTGAACGACATCACCAGCCAGCGCGCGGCCACCGCCCGCATCTGGCGCCGCGCCAACTACGACGACCTGACCGGCCTGCCCAACCGCCACATGTTCATGGACCGGCTGGCGCAGGAAACCCGGCGCGCCGACCGCTGCACCGACGGCAGCGCGGCCTTCCTGGCGCTGCTGTTCATCGACCTCGACCACTTCAAGGAAGTCAACGACCGCCTCGGCCACGCGGCCGGCGACTGCCTGCTGGCCGAGGCCGCCCAGCGCATCGGCGGCTGCGTGCGCGCGTCCGACACCATCGGCCGCCTGGGCGGCGACGAATTCACCGTGGTGCTGTCCGGGCTGGACCGGGTCGGCACCGTGGACCGCATCGCCCAGGGCATCGTCGACGCGCTGGCGGCGCCATTCACGCTGGATGCGGGAGCGGAGCCGGTACAGGCCGGGGTTTCGGCCTCGGTCGGCATCGCGCTCTACCCGGCGGACGCCGGCCAGGTCTGCGACCTGATGGCGCGCGCCGACCAGGCCATGTACGTGGCCAAGCACGCCGGCCGCAACCGCTATGCCTACTACACCGACGGCGCCCAGCAGGCCATGCTGGCGCGCCAGGCCATCGCCGCCGAACTGCGCGCGGCGCTGGCCGGGAACCAGTTCGAACTGCTGTACCAGCCGATCGCCTCGCTGCATGACGGCCGGGTGCGCAAGGCCGAGGCCCTGCTGCGCTGGCGCCATCCGCGCCGCGGGCTGCTGCGTCCGGCGGAATTCATGCCCTTTGCCGAGTCGAGCGGATTGATGGTCGAGATCGGCGACTGGGTGCTGCGCGAGGCGGCGCTCCAGGTGCAGCGCTGGCAGGCGAGCGTGGATGCCGGCTTCCAGGTGAGCGTCAACAAGTCGCCGGCCCAGATCCAGCGCGAGCCGGGCGACTACGACAGCTGGCTGGCCTTCCTGAAGGAACGCGCCCTGCCGCCGCGCAGCGTGGTGGTGGAGATCGGCGAAGCGATGCTGCTCGAGGGCATGGACGCCGTGATCGAGCGCCTGCGTCCCTACCGCGCCATGGGCCTGCAGGTGGCGCTGGACCATTTCGGCGCCGGGTACTCTTCGCTGGCCCACCTGGTGCGCTACGAGCTCGACTACATCAAGATCGACCAGGGTTTCGTCGAGGCCCTGGAGCACGAAGCCAATGGGCTGGCGGCCTGCGAAGCCATCATCGCCATGGCGCACAAGCTGGGCATGAAGGTGGTGGCGGAGGGTGTCGAGACCGAACTCCAGCGCAGCTTGCTGCGCGAGGCCGGCTGCGATTATGCGCAAGGCTATGTCGTCGGCGGGCCGATGCCGGCCGGCGAACTGGAGCGCCTGGCCCGGACGGCCGGACGCTAGGCAGGGTTCGCCCGGCGCACAATGGGAACGGCCGGTCATGAGGACCGGCCGCGGAAAATGGAACGGCTGGCACTGAGGGCCAGCCGTTGGGCGCGCTGTGCGCCCTATGCGAAGCCTACCGCCTTAGCGGTTGCCGCGCTGCTTGTCGACGCTGTTGTCCTGGCTCCAGGCTTGAGACGCATCCTTCGCGCTCTCGCCCTTCGAACCCAGGTCGTCCAGTGCCGGCGTACCGCCGGAAGCATGCTGGCCGCCCGACTGCTGGCTGCCCTGCCGGCCCGACTGCTGACTACCTTGTTGCTGGCCGGATTGCTGGCTGCCCTGCTGGTTGATGTTGGACTGCCTGCTTCCTTGCTGCTGCTGCCCCGACTGCTGGCTGCCTTGCTGCTGCTTGCCGGATTGCTGACTACCTTGCTGCTGTTGACCTGATTGCTGGCTACCCTGTTGTTGCTGCTCCGACTGCTGGCTACCGGATTGCCGCCCCGACTGCATGTTGCCCGATTGTTGCTGGTTCAGCTTGTCACGCTGGACATTGGTGTCCATATCGTTCAGCTGGTCGTAGCTCGGGCCTTTGGTGCCATGTCCTTTGTTCTCACCCATGGATCCTCCGTGTTTAGTGCTTCGAGACCTTCATTCTAGGCTTCTGGCCCGTCAGGACAATCGGAGTGTGGGAGGCACGACCGTAGGACAGGTCGGACATAGTCGGCAGTAGAATCATGCCGTGGAGAAGGTGTTTTCAGCCGCATAAATGTGGCCAAGGAAATACACCGCCCCGGGCGGGGCGGTGCGGAACGACCCTTACATGTTCGGGTAGTTCGGACCGCCGCCGCCTTCCGGGGTGACCCAGACGATGTTCTGGGTCGGGTCCTTGATGTCGCAGGTCTTGCAGTGCACGCAGTTCTGGGCGTTGATCTGCAGGCGGTCCTTGCCGTCGTCGGTCTTGACGAACTCGTACACGCCGGCCGGGCAGTAGCGCTGTTCGGGACCGGCATAGGTGGCCAGGTTCACGTCCACTGGAACGCTCGCGTTCTTCAGGGTCAGGTGCACCGGCTGGTCTTCGCCGTGGTTGGTGTTCGAGATGAACACCGAGGACAGGCGATCAAAAGTCAGCTTGCCGTCCGGCTTCGGATAGACGATCGGCTTGAACTGCGAGGCCGGTTTCAGGCACTCGTGGTCGGCGTGCTTGTGGCGGAGGGTCCATGGCGCCTTGCCGCGGAAGACGATCTGGTCGATGCCGGTCATGATCGTGCCCATCACCAGGCCCTTGGCCATCCAGGGCTTGAAGTTGCGCGCGATGTGCAGTTCCTCGTGCAGCCAGGACTGTTCGAAGGCGGCCGGATAGCTGCTCAGCTCGTCAGCCTGGCGGCCGGCGGCCAGCGCCTCGTAGGCGGCGTCGGCGGCCAGCATGCCGGTCTTGATCGCGGCGTGGCTGCCCTTGATGCGGCTGGTGTTCAGGAAGCCGGCGTCGCAGCCGATCAGGGCGCCGCCCGGGAACACGGTCTTCGGCAAGGATTGCAGACCCCCTGCCGTGATCGCGCGCGCGCCGTAGGAAATGCGCTTGCCGCCTTCGAAGAAGTGGCGGATCGCCGGGTGGGTTTTATAGCGCTGGAATTCCTCGTAGGGCGACAGGTAGGGGTTCTGGTAGGACAGGCCCACCACGAAGCCGACCGCGACCTGGTTGTTTTCCAGGTGGTAGAGGAAGGAGCCGCCGTAGGTGCTGTTGTCCAGCGGCCAGCCGGCGGTGTGGATCACCAGGCCGGGCTTGTGCTTGGCCGGGTCGATTTCCCACAGTTCCTTGATGCCGATGCCGTAGGTCTGCGGATCCTTGCCTTTGTTGAGGTCGTATTTCGCCATCAGCTGCTTGCCGAGGTGGCCTCGCGAGCCTTCCGCGAACAGGGTGTACTTGGCGTGCAGTTCCATGCCGAGCTGGAAGTCCGGACCCGGCTCGCCGTCGCGCTTGACGCCCATGTTGCCGGTGGCCACGCCCTTGACCGAGCCGTCCTCGTTATACAGGATCTCGGCGGCCGGGAAGCCCGGGAAGATCTCGACGCCCAGGCTTTCCGCCTGCTGGCCCAGCCAGCGCACCACGTTGGCGAGCGAGATCACGTAGTTGCCATGATTGGTCAGCGCCTTCGGGATCGCGAACGACGGGGTCGCATAGGACTTGGTCTCGGTCAGGAACAGGACGCGGTCCTCGGTGACGGCGGTGTTCAGCGGCGCGCCTTTTTCCTTCCAGTCAGGAATCAGCTCGTTCAGCGCGCGCGGGTCCATCACCGCGCCCGACAGGATGTGCGCGCCGACTTCGCTGCCTTTTTCCAGAACGCAGACCGACACGTCCTGGCCTTTTTCCGCGGCCAGCTGCTTGAGCCGGATCGCCGCGGACAGGCCTGCGGGGCCGCCGCCGACGATGACGACGTCGTACTCCATCGCCTCACGCGGCCCGTATTGTTCAAGAATGTTGGTTGGCTCTGTCATGGTTTTTATATGAAGAAATAAATTTAAGCACGAGTGTGCCTTTTTTTGGTCCCGAATGCAACTGCGCCGCCATTTTACGGGCAATATTGGATGCGGCAATCTAATACTGATGTTTTGTGTAATGATGATGGCTTCGCAACAAGGTCATGCGCAGTGCGCCAAGGGAGCCATCCGTGGGGATTGAAGTCAATTTCGAAGGCAAGATTGCAATGGTCACGGGCGCGTCGAGCGGGCTCGGCGCGCGCTTCGCGAAGGCGCTGGCGGGAGCGGGCGCCCAGGTGGTGCTGGCTTCGCGCCGGGTCGAGCGGCTCAAGGAATTGCGGGCCGAGATCGAAGCCGACGGCGGCGCGGCCCATGTGGTGCGCCTCGACGTCACCGACCTGGACAGCATCAAGGCGGCCATTGCGCATGCCGAGACCGAAGCCGGGCCGATCGACATCCTGGTGAACAACTCGGGCGTGTCGGCCACCCAGAAGCTGCTGGACGTCTCCGAGGACGACTACGGCTACATCATGGACACCAACCTGCGCGGCGCCTTCTTCGTGGCCCAGCAGACCGCCAAGCGCATGATCGCGCGCGCCAAGGGCGACCCGCGCAAGCAGCACCGCATCGTGAACATCGCGTCGGTGGCGGGCTTGCGCGTGCTGCCCCAGATCGGCGTGTACTGCATGAGCAAGGCGGCGGTGGTGCAGATGACCAAGGCGATGGCGGTCGAATGGGGCAAGTACGGGATCAACGTGAATGCGATCTGTCCGGGCTACATCTCGACCGAAATGAACGAGGATTATTTCGATACCGAACAGGGGCGCAAGCTGATCGACGGGCTGCCGCGCAAGCGCCCCGGCAAGCCGGAAGACCTCGACGGGCTGCTGCTGCTGCTGGCGGCGGAGGAAGCCCACTTTATCAACGGCGCCATCATCACGGCCGATGACGGGATGACGGCGCAGTAACAGATGTAGACGTAAAAGGACGCAATGAGCAGTAAGAAGTTCGTGCATGCGATGCGCATGCCTATCCGTTGGGGCGACATGGACGCCATGGGTCACGTCAACAACACCAACTATTTCCGATATATCGAATCGGCCCGCATCGCGTGGCTGGAAAGCGTGGGCGGCCTGCCCGATCCGCGCGGGGAAGGGCCGGTGATCGTCAATGCCTCGATGAATTTCCTGAAGCAGCTGACCTATCCGGGCGAGATCGAGGTACGCACTTTCGTGGCGCCGCCGGGCCGCTCCAGTGTCGAGGTCTCGCACGAGATCCGCCTGGTGGGGGCGGACGGTGAGGCCGGCGAGCTGCATGCCGAAGGACTGGCCAAGGTCGTGTGGGTGGATTTCGCGAAGCAGAAGTCGGCGCCGCTGCCGGAGGCCTTGAGGGGGCAGTTGCCGGCGGGTGATTGAAAAGATTGACTGGCTGATCGGACAAACTTGGGTCCCCGCCTGCGCGGGGAGTCATTGCCGCCAGTGGCGGGAATGACGTGCTATAGGGCGTGTCCGAAGTTACTCACGTAGTTTGCCGGCGCAAGCGGTCAACGTCATCCCCGCGAAGGCGGGGACCCAAGTTCCCCACCGAAGCCGCTACCTCGCCACCCCCACCAGCTTGTGCACCAGCTCCGACGAGGTCGACGCCGAGAACTTGCGCATCAGGCTGGCCCGGTGCATCTCCACCGTCCGCGGCGACAAGTCCGTCTCCCGCGCAATGATCTTGCTGGTCTTCCCCTCGACCAGCAAGGCCGCGATCTCGCGCTCGCGCGGCGTCAGCTCCGCCGTCACCGGCCGCTTTTCGCTCACGTCCTCGAAGGTCCACACCCCCGCGCCCAGCGGCTGCGTTGAATCCAGGGCACGCCCGGTCACGTGGCACCAGAACAGCTCCCCGTTTGCACGGCGCATGATGCGCTCGTCCGAATAGCGTCCCTTGGCGTTCATGATGGGAACGATGCGGTCGCCGGTGCGCAGGAACTCGTCCATGGTCGGGTAGAGCACGCTGAACGACTGGCCCTCCAGCCGGCCGCGCTCGACGCCGAACATCGACGCCAGCGCCTCGTTGCAGGACTGGATGACGCGGTCGACCGAGACGCACATACCCACCGGCGCGTGCTGGAAGATCATCTCGTAGTCGATGGTATAGGGGGCGTTCATCTGAGGCAGGTCGACGGCAATGTTCATGGGGTGTGGCCGTATTTTTACGGTATTGTGCTTCGGTCCGGGCTATTTTATGCTGAGAATCTACTCTTGCAGTATAGAAGAGCTGTTCGGCTTAATTGATAAAAGGGACGGGTATGAACAAAGTGTATCCTGATGCGAAATCGGCCCTGGCCGGTATCGTTGCAGACGGCCAGACCATCGCCGTCGGCGGCTTCGGCCTGTGCGGCATTCCTGAGGCGCTGATCGCGGCGCTGCGCGATTCGGGCGCGAAGAACCTGACCGCGATCTCGAACAACGCCGGCGTCGACGGCTTCGGCCTGGGCCAGCTGCTGGAAACGCGCCAGATCAAGAAGATGATCTCGTCCTATGTGGGCGAGAACAAGGAGTTCGCGCGCCAGTTCCTGGCCGGCGAGCTGGAACTCGAATTCACCCCGCAGGGCACCCTGGCCGAGAAGCTGCGCGCCGGCGGCGCCGGCATCCCGGCTTTCTTCACCAAGACCGGCTACGGCACCATCGTCGCCGAAGGCAAGGAAACCCGCGAGTTCGACGGCGAGCACTACGTGATGGAACGCGCCCTGGTGCCGGACGTGTCGCTGGTCAAGGCGTGGAAGGCCGACAAGGCGGGCAACCTGATCTTCCGCAAGACAGCGCGTAACTTCAACCCGAACGTCGCTACCGCGGGCAAGGTCTGCATCGTGGAAGTCGAAGAGCTGGTCGAGATCGGCGAGATCGATCCGGACCAGGTGCACACCCCGAGCATCTTCGTGCACCGCATCGTCCACAATCCGACGCCGGAAAAGCGCATCGAACAGCGCACCGTGCGCGCCAACTAAGATCAAGCGGAGACAGAACATGGCATGGACTCGTGATGAAATGGCCGCGCGCGCGGCGAAGGAACTGCAGGACGGTTTTTATGTGAACCTGGGCATCGGCCTGCCGACCCTGGTGGCGAACTACGTTCCGAACGATATGGAAGTTTTCCTGCAGTCGGAAAACGGCCTGCTGGGCATCGGTCCTTTCCCGCTTGAGGCGGAAGTCGACGCCGACCTGATCAACGCCGGCAAGCAGACCGTGACCGCGCTGCCGGGCGCCGCCTACTTCAGCTCGGCCGATTCCTTCGGCATGATCCGCGGCGGCAAGATCAACCTGGCGATCCTGGGCGCGATGCAGGTCTCCGAGCGCGGCGACCTGGCCAACTGGATGATTCCGGGCAAGATGGTGAAGGGCATGGGCGGCGCGATGGACCTGGTGGCCGGCGTCAAGCGCGTGGTCGTGGTGATGGAACACGTCGCCACCGCCAAGGACGGCACGACCTCGCACAAGATCCTCAAGAAGTGCGACCTGCCGCTGACCGGCGTGGGCGTGGTGGACCGCATCATCACCGACCTCGGCGTGATCGACGTGACCGACACCGGCCTCAAGCTGGTCGAGCTGGCTCCCGGCGTCACCAAGGAGCAGGTGCTGGCCGCGACCGGCTGCGAGCTGGACGTCGCGGCGGTCTAAAAAACAGATGGGCGGCTCGCGCCGCCCATCGTGGTAATGGCATGAACAGCCCGGCGAGCGTCCTCGTCCGGGCTGTTTTTATTCTAGCCTACTGCAGGGACCAGACATACTGGACCTTGGCCCAGGCCTCGACCGGCAGGCCGGCGGTGCGCGCCGGGTAGAAGCGGCACACCGCCAGCGCGCTGCGCGCCGCTTCGTCCAGCGCCGGATAGCCCGCCGACTGGATCACCTTGCTGTCCTTGACCCTGCCGTCGACGCCGATCAGGAAGTTCAGGCTGACGGTGCCGGTCTGGCTCTTGGCGATCGACTCCTTCGGATACTGGGGCTTGGGGCAGGACTGGAAGTCCACCAGGGCCTCGGTATCCGGCTTGGCCGGCTTGGCCGGCGCGGCATGGGCGAACAGCCCGATGCTCATGACCGCCAGTCCCAGCGCGGGAATGGCCGCCTTCCAGTTCGAACCCCGCGACTCGGGACGTAGCAAGCGTGTGATGCGTGACATAAGATCTCCTCCGTTGGCCGCCTGGGCCAGGTGGTGGGTTGAGAACTGGAGTTTCTCCAGTTCGGAAAGCGCAAGGGCCAGGCGCCGCGGTTCGCCGAGTATCCTTGCTGCGACATCGTCTGCGATCTGTTCACGCTCGGTGCGGATGCGGTGCGACAGCCACCACACGGCCGGGTGATAGAACAGCAGGGTCTCCACGACGTTCTGGAACAGGTTCACCAGGTAGTCGTGGCGTTTGATATGGGCCAGCTCGTGGGCCAGCAGGGCCTCGAGCAGGTTGGGCGCCATGCCCGACACCAGCGAGGCGGGCACCAGCACCACCGGGCGCCACCAGCCGGCCGTGACCGGGCTGGCCAGGTGTCCGACCACGCGCAGGCCGACGCTGCGCGCGATGCCGAACTGCCCGGCCAGGCGCTGCAGGCGCGCCTGCCAGAGCGGGTCGCTTGGTTCGCGGGCGGCGGTGCGGCGTATCCACAGCAGTCCGGCCGCCATGCGCAGCGAGAGCAGGGCGGCGCACACCGCCCAGCCGAGCACGATCCAGCCCAGGTGTTCCTGGACCAGGGCTTCCCAGCCCGCGCCCCCGGCGCCGCCCTGGCGGCCCGCGCCGCCACGGAGGAAGGCGGCGGCGCTGCCCGCGCCGGCATCGTGCAGGCGCTGCGCGAGCGTCGCCGCCGGCCATGCGACGCAGGCCAGCAGCCCAAAGCAGGCCGCCAGGTAGCGCTGTTCCGGACGCGCATGGCGCAGCAGGCCGAGCACGGCCGCGGTGAGGCCCGCGACCAGCGCGCCTTGCCACAGGAAATCGACCAGGGTCCAGCCCAGCGCGGCCATCAGGGTGGCGGCGCTCATGCCTTGTCCTCCGGCTTGTCCTCCTTGAGCAGCCTTTCGATCTCGTCGCGCTCCTTCTTCGAGATGCCGCTCTTGAGCGCGGCCAGCACCAGGGCCTTGGCCGAGCCCGCGAAGGCGCGCTGCATCAGGTCTTTCAGCAAATTGGTCTGCAGGGCGTCGCGCGCATGGGCGGGGGCGTAGACGTGAGAACGTTCGCTCTCGTCGCGGATCAGCAGGCCCTTGCCGTGCATCACCTGCATCAGACGCAGCACGGTGGCATAGGTCACGTCGGGCCGCTCCTTGAGCATTTCCTCGTGCACCTGCTTGGCGGTGGCGGAACTCATCGGCCACAGCACTTGCAGCAGGTCGAGTTCGGCGGGCGTGGGCTTGGGCGCGTCGGCGGGGCGGGGCATGGCATCCTCTCTTAAGCTTGAATGCTTACTAGAGTAGTTGGTCTAGACCGACGTGTCTACAAGTTTCTTCAAGCGGAACGCATAAAAAAACCGCGCCGGGTGGCGCGGTTTCCTGGGGGCGGGAACAAGCCGGTCAGGCCGCTTCGCGCACTTCCTTCAGGCGCTTGTCGTCATCGATGGCGACGCGGCCGTCCAGGACCTCGTGCATGCGCTCGGTATCGAGCTCCTTCTCCCACTTCGACACCACCACCGTCGCCACGCCGTTGCCGACGAAGTTGGTCAGGGCGCGGCATTCGCTCATGAAGCGGTCGATGCCGAGGATCAGGGCCATGCCCGCCACCGGGATGGTCGGCACCACGGCCAGGGTCGCGGCCAGGGTGATGAAGCCGGCGCCGGTGATGCCCGAGGCGCCCTTCGAGGTCAGCATGGCCACGAACAGGATGGTCAGTTCCTGGGTCAGGGTCAGGTCGGTGTTGGTGGCCTGGGCCACGAACAGGGCCGCCATGGTCATGTAGATGTTGGTGCCGTCCAGGTTGAAGGAGTAGCCGGTCGGGACCACCAGGCCCACCACGGGCTTGGAGCAGCCCAGCTTTTCCAGCTTGCGCATCAGGGCCGGCAGGGCGCTCTCCGAGGAGCTGGTCCCGAGCACGATCAGCAGTTCTTCCTTGATGTAGGCGATGAACTTGAAGATCGAGAAGCCGGTCATCTTCGCAATGGCGCCCAGCACCACCGCGACGAACAGGAAGCAGGTCAGGTAGAAGGAGCCCATCAGCTTGGCCAGCGGCAGCAGCGAATCCAGGCCGTACTTACCGATGGTGAAGGCCATCGCGCCGAAGGCGCCGATCGGGGCGACCTTCATGACGATGTTGACGACGCCGAAGATCACGTGCGAGAAGTCCTCGATCAGCTTGGTGACCGGACGGCCGCGCTCGCCCATCATCGACAGCGAGAAGCCGAACAGGATCGCGATCAGGAGCACCTGCAGGATGTCGCCCTTGGCGAAGGCATCGACGAAGGTGTTCGGGATGATGTTCATGATGAAGTCCACCGTGCTCTGGCTGTGCGCCTTCTCGGTGTACTGGGCGATCGACTTGGTGTCCAGGTGGGCCGGGTCGACGTTGAAGCCGGCGCCCGGCTTGACCACGTTGGCCACCACCAGGCCGATGGCCAGGGCGAAGGTCGAGACGACCTCGAAGTAGAGCAGGGCCTTGCCGCCGACGCGGCCGATCTTCTTCATGTCCTGCATGCCGGCGATGCCGGCGACCACGGTACAGAAGATCACCGGGGCGATGATCATCTTGATCAGCTTGATGAAGCCGTCTCCCAAGGGCTTCATCTTGGTGCCGAGTTCAGGATGGAACACCCCGAGCAGTACGCCGACGAAGATGGCGAACAGCACCTGGACATACAGGATTTTATAGAATGGCTTTTTCATGACAACTCTTCAACGAGGTTGGTGATGAGGCCATCTTCGTTGAATCGCGCAGGCGTCGCTATTGTGGAAATCCGCAGGCGGGCGCGCGCCTGTCGCCATGGGACGACAGGCGCTGCAGGGCTCAAGGGCGGCGGTAGATTGCGCCGCCTTTCATCACGAAACTCACTTTGGCGGCGGCGCCGATGTCCTCGAGCGGGTCGCCGTCGACGGCGGCGAGATCGGCCAGCATGCCCGGCTTGATCGCGCCCAGCTCCTTCGATTTGCCCAGGATGCCGGCCGCCACGCCCGTGGCCGCGCGCAGCGCTTCCAGCGGCGTCATGCCGAGCCTGACCATCCACGCCAGCTCGCGCGCATTGGTCCCGTGCGCGAACACGCCGACGTCGCTGCCATGGCCGATGGTTACCCCGAGGCGCCGCGCCAGGCGGAAGGCGGCGTGGGCCTGCTGCATCGCCGGTGTCGGCGCGCCGCCGCGCACGTGCTTCTGGAAGTACTCGCCGATCGCTTCCGGCGCCGTCAGGGTCGGGATATAGGCCGTGCCGCGCTGGGCCATCAGCTTGAAGGTGACTTCCGAGGCGCCGTAGCCGTGCTCGATGGTGTCGGCGCCGGCCAGCACCGCCATCCGGATCGCCTCGTCGCTGCTGGCGTGGGCCGCCACCTTGCGTCCGCTGACGTGGGCGGCGGCCACCATCGCCTTCATCTCTTCGAGGGTGAAAGTCGGACGCGCGCTGCCGTCGATGCCGGTGCGGTAGTCGGCATAGAACTTGATCCAGTCGGCGCCGCGCGCGGACTGCTCGCGCACCGCCTTCGTCACTTCGTCGACGCCGGTCGCGGGCTGGGCGCCGTAGGGCAGTTCCATGTCGGGGCGGTAGTTCTTCTCGGCCGGCCCGTAGCTGTAGCTGGCCACGATGGCGCGGGTGGCGATCAGGAGGCGCGGGCCGGGCGCCACCCCTTCCTCGATGGCGCGCTTGATGCCGGCGTCGGCGTAGTCCGCGCCTTCGGTGCCCAGGTCGCGCAGGGTGGTGAAGCCGGCCTGCAGGGTGTCCGCCGCGTGCCTGGCGGCCAGCATGATGCGGTAGGCGACCGGTTCCTTGATCACCTGGTCGTCCCAGGTGGTCTCGTTGTACGGGTGCAGCAGCACGTGGGAGTGCAGGTCGATCATGCCCGGTATCAGGGTCTTGCCGGGGAGGGCGATGCGCTCGGCATCCTGGGGTGCATCGATCGCGCCGGCCGGGCCGGCGGCCTCGATGCGGCCGTTCGCGACCAGCACGGCCCAGCCGCGCTGGGGCGCGCCGTCGCCGGTCCAGACGCGTTCGGGAGTGAGCAGGATGGGACGCTGGCCGGCGGCGTGGCCGGATGGGGAAAGGAAGGCGAGAGTGAGTGCGAGCGTCGTGGCCCAGATCCGCATGGTGGTCGTCTCATTCATATTGTGGAGACATTAGCATCGTAGGGTGGACGGCTCTGCCGTCCACGCGGGATCGTTATCGGCTCCGATCTCGGACGGGATGATCTCGCCGTCAACTATCACCGCGTGGACGGCTCCGCCGTCCACCCTACGACACCGTGAGGAATCTCTTACTGCGCCGCCCAGCCGCCGTCCATGTTCCAGGCTACGCCGCGCACCTGGCTGCCGGCCGGGCTGCAGAAGAACACGGCCAGGGCGCCCAGTTCTTCCGGGGTAACGAATTCGCCCGAAGGCTGTTTTTCGGCCAGCAGGGCGCGGCGCGCCTCGTCGTTGCTCAGCTTGTCGCGCGCGGCGCGGTCGTCGACCTGTTTTTGGACCAGCGGGGTCAGGACCCAGCCCGGGCAGATCGCGTTGCAGGTGACGCCGGTGTGCGCGGTCTCGAGCGCGGTGACCTTGGTAAAGCCGACCAGGCCGTGCTTGGCGGCGACATAGGCCGACTTCTGGGCCGAGCCGACCAGGCCATGCACCGAGGCCAGGTTGATGATGCGGCCCCAGTTCTTCTGCTTCATGCCGGGCAGGGCCAGGCGGGTGGTGTGGAAGGCCGAGCTCAGGTTGATGGCCAGGATGGCGTCCCATTTCTCGGCCGGGAATTCCTCGACCGGGGCCACGTGCTGGATGCCGGCGTTGTTGACCAGGATGTCGACGCCGCCAAACTTGTCGGCCGCGAACTTCATCATGGCCTCGATCTGTTCCGGCCTGGACATGTCGGCGTTGTGGTAGGCCGTCTGGACACCGAACTCGGCGCCGATGTCGGTGTGGAGCTTCTCGATCTGCTGGGCGTCGCCGAAGCCGTTGAACACGATGTTCGCACCCTGTTCGGCCAGGCTGCGGGCGATGCCCAGGCCGATGCCGGACGTCGAGCCGGTCACGAGAGCGGTCTTGCCAACTAACATCTTCGAATCCATTGTGTCCTCTATGTGAAAGTGATCGGGAAGCTTCCTCGGAATTGGTAGAATTCTAATCGCATTGCCCTGTAAAATGTTGCATTGCAGTGTAGGGAAGTGATTAATCTTGTCATATGGAGCGGCCCCATGTCTGAACCCAGCTTGAAGAGCGTGCAGTGCAGTTCGCCTGCAGGCCTGCACCGGGTCGCCTACAAGGAGTGGGGCGACCCCCTCAACCCCAAGGTCCTGGTCTGCGTGCACGGCGTTACCCGCGTCGGCGACGACTTCGATCACCTGGCGCGCGCCCTGTGCGGCGAATACCGTGTCGTGTGCCCGGACGTGGTCGGCCGCGGCCGCTCCGAGCGGCTGCGCGATCCGGCGCACTACGTCATCCCGCAGTACGTGTCCGACATGGTCACCCTGATCGCGCGCGTCACCGCCCCCGGCGAGGCGCGCGAGGTGCACTGGTTCGGCACCTCGATGGGCGGCCTGATCGGCATGGTGCTGGCCTCGCTCGAAGGCACGCCCATCAGCCGCATGGTGCTCAACGATATCGGGCCGGTGCTCGACCAGGCGGCCCTGCAGCGCATCGGCGAGTACATCGGCCAGGATATCCGCTTCCCCAGCTTCGAGGCGGGTGCGGAATACGTCAAGGCGGTGTCGATGTCCTTCGGTCCGCACACCGAGGAAGAGTGGTTCAAGCTCTCCAGCGACGTGCTGCGCCGCCAGGACGACGGCCAGTGGGTGCGCCACTATGACCTCGGCCTGGCCCAGCCGTTCAAGGCCATCACGCCCGAGCGCGCGGCCGGCGACGAGGCGGCCCTGTGGGCCGCCTGGGACGCGATCCGCTGTCCCACCCTGCTGGTGCGCGGCGAGCACTCCGACCTGCTGTCGCGCGAGACCGCAGCCGAGATGACGAGGCGCGGCCCCAAGCCGCGCCTGGTCGAGATCCAGGGCGTGGGCCATGCGCCTACCTTCATCCAGGCAAACCAGATCGCCATCGCGCGAGAATTCTTGATCGGCTGACGGACGCCGGGTCCCAGCCAAACTTACGAAAGCAACCATGGAAATCAAACGTATCCACGTCGGCAAGCGCCTCTCCGAAATCGCCATCCACAACGGCACCGTCTACCTGGCCGGCCAGATCGCCGAAGACACCGCCCAGGGCATCGATGGCCAGATGCGCGAGGTGCTGGGGCACGTCGACCGCCTGCTGGGCGAGGCGGGCAGCGACAAGTCCTGCATCCTGATGTGCCAGATCTTCATCTCCGACATGGCCAACTTCGCCGGCATGAACGCGGTGTGGGACGAATGGGTCGCCCAGGGCCACACCCCGCCGCGCGCCACCGTCGAGGCCAAGCTCGCCAATCCCGCATGCCTGGTGGAGGTCTGCATCACCGCCGCCCTGCGCTAAGCCGGCATGGTATCGACCGCCGCTCTCGGCGACGCCAGGGCCCAGCTGGTCCAGGGATTGAGCCCCGAGGATTGCGCGCGCGTGCACGGCGCGCTCGACTACGCCAGCGAGGCCTACGGCGAGCGCCTCGCCAGCTCGGGCCAGAACGCTTTCGAGTTTTCGCTGGGCGTGGCCGGCACCCTGGCCTATCTGCGCACCGACACCGAGACCCGCATCGCCGGCCTGCTGTTCGAGCTGGCGATTTTCGACGCGGCGGCCGCCGACAAGCTCGAGGAGCGCTTCGGCAAGGAAGTGGCGGACCTGGTGCGCGGGCAGTTCCAGCTGATCCGCCTGCGCGACCTGACCGCGGTCCAGGCGCCGGTGGGCAGCGGCAAGAACGCGGCCCAGCAGGCCGCCCAGCAGGTGGAAACCCTGCGCAAGATGCTGCTGGCGATGGCCTCCGACATGCGGGTGGTGCTGATGCGCCTGGCCTCGTGCGCGGCCAGTCTGCGCTATTTCGCCGACCAGAAGCGTTTCGACGAGGTCACCCGCGCCTACGGGCGCGAGGTGCTGGACTTCTACGCGCCGCTGGCCAACCGCCTGGGCGTGTGGCAGCTCAAGTGGGAGCTCGAGGACCTGTCCTTCCGCTTCATCGAACCCGAGACCTACAAGCGCATCGCCAGGATGCTCGAGGAAAAGCGCATGCAGCGCGAAGGCTTCGTGGCATCCTCGATCGGCCGCCTGCAGGAGGAGCTCGCGCAGGCCGGCGTCAAGGCCGAGGTGTCGGGCCGGCCGAAGCACATCTACAGCATCTGGAACAAGATGCGCGGCAAGGAGCTCGACTTCACCGACCTGTACGACGTGCGCGCCTTCCGCGTGATCGTGCCGGACGTGAAGACCTGCTACACGGTGCTGGGCGTGGTCCACAACATCTGGACCCCGATCCCCAAGGAATTCGACGACTATATCTCGCGCCCCAAGCCCAATGGCTACCAGTCGCTGCACACGGTGGTGACGGCCGAGGACGGGCGCCCGCTCGAGGTGCAGATCCGCACCCAGGAGATGCACAATTTCGCCGAATACGGCATCGCCGCCCACTGGCGCTACAAGGAAGAGGGCGGCTCCAACTTCAAGAGCCAGAAGTACGACGAGAAGATCGCCTGGCTACGCCAGCTGCTGGCCTGGAAGAGCGACGTCGCCGACGTCGTCGCCGGCCAGGAAGACCTGCAGCGCGAGTGGGTGGAAAAGCTCAAGGCCGCCACGCTCGACGACCGCATCTTCGTGCTCACGCCGCAGGCGCGGGTGCTGGAGCTGCCGGTGGGCGCCACGCCGATCGACTTCGCCTACCACCTGCACAGCGAGGTGGGGCACCGCTGCCGCGGCGCCAAGATCGACGGCGTCATGGTGCCGCTCAACACCCCGCTGAAGAACGGCCAGACCTGCGAGATCATCACCGCCAAGGGCGGCAGCGGCAGCCAGGGCCCGTCGCGCGACTGGCTCAGCCCCGGCTACACGGTGTCGAGCCGCACCCGCACCAAGATCCGGGCCTGGTTCCACGCCCAGGAACTGGCCGAGACCCTGGCCCAGGGCCGCGCCATGGTCGAGAAGTCGCTCCAGCGCGAGGGCAAGACTGCGGTCAACCTGGAAGCGCTGGCGCACAAGCTGGGCTTCGCCAAGGTGGACGACCTGTTCATCCAGGTCGGCAAGGAGAAGTTCAGCCTGCGCCACGTGGAAGCCGCCCTGCACGAGGGCGAGCCGGCGCCGCAGGAAGACGCCGCCGTCATCAGCAAGAGCCGCGCCTCCAGCGTGGAGCAGGGCGCAAAGTCCGGGGTGCTGGTGGTGGGCACCGAAGGCCTGATGACGATGCTGGCCAAATGCTGCAAGCCGGCGCCGCCCGACCCCATCGTGGGCTTCGTCACGCGCGGCAAGGGCGTGTCGATCCACCGCCTCACCTGCAAGAACTTCGCCGAGATGCAGGCCAAGGCGCCGGAACGGGTGATCGAGACCGAGTGGGGGCTGGCGGGCAGCGAGACCGTGTACCCGGTCGACCTGTTCATCCTGGCCCAGGACCGGCAAGGCCTGCTGCGCGACATCTCCGAGGTGTTCTCGCGCGAGAAGATCAACGTGACCGGGGTGAACACCCAGAGCAGCAAGGGACAGGCGCGCATGGTGTTCACGGCGGAGATCGGGTCGACGGCGCAGCTGCAGAAGGCGCTGGGGGCGATCGGGGAAGTGTCGGGGGTGGTGGAGGCACGCAGGCAGTAGCGGTTTGCATGCAGACTTGGGTCCCCGCCTGCGCGGGGATGACGGTTTTTAGGCCACGTATATAAAAAGGTCATCCCCGCGCAGGCGGGGACCCAAGTTCCGCACCGCCGCCCATAACGTATCCAGTTGTCACCAACCCGCGCAAACCGTTGCTAAAGCAGTATCATTCCTCCCATGCGCCGAACCCTCACCCTGACAGCCCGCCCCAGCCTCTGGGGCCTCGCCCTGGCGCGCTACCTGCGCAGCTGGTGGTACATGGTCCACCTGGGCGCGGTCGCCATCGTGATGGCGCTGTCGCCCTCGACCTATCACCGCGCCAACCGCCTGGCGGCCTCGCGCTACATCTATGCCAGCACCTGGCAGGTGCTGCCCTGGTTCACGCTTGCCTCCGCCCTGGTCGGCCTGGTCATCATCCGCATCGTGCTGGTCACGGCCAAGAGCTACGGCCTGTCGCACTACGCCCTCGAGATGGTGGTGCGGGTGCTGGTGCTGGAACTGATTCCCCTGTCGGCCGCGATGTTCGTGGCCCTGCGCGCGGGCATGGCTTTCGACGCTTCGGCCCTGGGGCTGGCGCGCGCCGGCCTGTCGCCGCAAGCCGCCAGTGACGAGGCCCTGCGCCGGGTGCGGCGCGACCTGGTGCCCCAGTTGATCGCCAATGCGGTCGCGGTCCTGAGCCTGGCCATGGTGACTTCCACCGTGGTGCTGGTGCTGGCCTACCTGAACGTCTACGGCCTGTCGCCCTGGGGCGTGGCCGACTATACCCGCACGGTGGGGCGCGTGTTCGAGCCGGTGGTCACCGCCGGCTTCGTGCTCAAGACCGTGCTGTTCGGCCTGGCCGTGGCCCTGATCCCGACCGCCGCCATCCTGGAATTGCAGCGCTACCCGCGGCGCGTCGTCTCCACCGTCCAGCCAGGCGCGCTGCGCCTGCTGTTCGTGCTATTGGTGATCGAGGCCGCCTCGCTCGCCCTGAAATATATTTGATCAACAAAGGAAGTCCATGACCGAAGCGCAACCCGACGAACCAGCCCATGTCGAAGCCAAGGCCATCATCCTTCTGGTGCTGGTCGGCGCCCTGATCGCCGGCTTCGTCCTGTACGTGATGTACGCGCGCGGCGTGTTCGAGCCGACCCAGCGCCTGACCCTGGTCACCGACGATTCCTCGGGCGTCATTCCCGGCATGGACATGAGCTTCGCCGGCTTTCCGATCGGGCGCGTGCGCCAGGTCGACCTGGCCGACGACGGCAAGGTGCAGATCCAGGTCGACGTCCAGAGCAAGGACGCCAAGTGGCTGCGCACCTCCAGCGTGTTCACGCTGGAGTCGAGCATCGTCGGCGAGACCCGGCTGCGCGCCTATACCGGCCTGCTGAACGACCCGCCGCTGCCGCCGAATTCCACCCGCACCGTGCTGCGCGGCGACGCCACCGCCGAGATCCCGCGCATCGTCGCCACCGCGCGCGCGCTGCTGGAGAACCTGGAAACCATGACGGCGGCGGAATCGGACATCAACGCCAGCCTGGCGAACATCCAGGCCGTGACCGGCCGCATGTCGGGCAAATACGGCGTGCTGGGCGGCGTGCTGGGCGGCGACGAGGAGGCGCGCAAGCTGGGCGAGGCCCTCGACCGCGTGAACGCCATCCTGGCCAAGGCCGATACCCGCGTGTTCGGCAAGAACGGCGTGATGGACGACAGCCAGGCCGCCATCCAGCAGCTGAACGTGGTGCTGAAGGACGCCAGCGAAACGTTGAAGAAGGTGGACGCGGTGCTGGTCGAGGCCCAGGCCGTGGGCGCCAACGCCCGCGTCGCCACCCAGGACCTGGGCGCGCTGCGCGGCGAGGTCGACGCCAGCCTGCGCAAGGTGAACCGCCTGGTGGACGAGATCAACCGCAAGTGGCCCTTCGCCAAGAGCAACCAGGAGATCAAGCTGCCATGAGAACCGTTTCCCTCCTCATCCTGGCGCTGCTGGCCGGCTGCGGCAGCAAGCCGCTGCCGCCCGACTGGCAGGCCAACGCCAAGGGCTCGCTCGACGCCTTTACCGACGACTACCTGAAGGGCAACAGCGCCGCCGCCGAGGCCGAGTTCCGCCGCGCGCGCATGGAAACCACGGCCACCGGCCGGCTCGAGCATGTGGCCCAGGTCGAGCTGGTGCGCTGCGCCGCCCAGGCGGCCAGCCTGGTATTCGAGGACTGCCCCGGCTATGCGGCGCTGGCAACGGACGCCACGCCGGAGCAGCGCGCCTATGCCGACTACCTGGCCGGGCGCTGGGACGGCTTGAACGGGGCGCTGCTGCCCGAGCAGCACCGGCCGGTGCTGGCCGGCGGCCAGCTGGCCGGCGTGGCCGATCCATTGGCGCGCATGGTGGCGGCGGGCGCGCTGTTCAAAGCCGGGCGCATCACGCCCGAGGGCATTGCGCAGGCGGTCGACACGGCCTCGAACCAGGGTTGGCGCCGGCCTCTGCTGACCTGGTTGGGCGTCCAGGCCCAGCGCGCCGAGAAGGCGGGCGATACGGCGGCGCTGGAACAGGTCCGCAAGCGGATCGCGCTGGCGTCCGGGCAGCGCTGAACGCTGTCGCAATAACGTCGTACCCGCCACTGGCGGCTACGACTTCCGGCCTTCGCCGGAACGCCGTGCTGATGGCGCAAGCCTGGGGTTTAACGCAGCGACCAGGGCAGGGTGTTGTGAATGGTGGTCGCCGCGATCGCCGCCTGCCCGGTCGCGACCGCGATCTGGTTCAGCCCGCGCGTGACGTCGCCGATGGCGTAGAGGCCCGGCACCGAGGTGCGCAGGTGGTCGTCCACCAGCAGCTTGCGGCATTCCACCGTCTCGGCGCCCAGCGCCGCGGCAAGGTCCGAGCGCGCGGTCTCGCCCAGCATCGGATAGAACACGTCGCAGGGATAGTCCTCGCCGTCGGCCGTATGCAGGACCGGCTTCAGATCCTCGCTCATGGTCACGCCCACCAGCGGCGAGCCGACCAGGCGAACGTTGGCCGCGTCCAGCTGGCGCCGCTCCTCGTCGTTGATGGCCGATTCCGCGCTGCGCTCGAACAGCAGCACGTCCTTGCTGAAGGTGCGCATGAACAGCGCGTGCCCGACCGGATTGACTTCCGAGGTCACCACGCCGATGCGCTTGTCGATCACGTCGTAGCCGTCGCAGATGGGGCAGAGGCGCACCGCGCCGCTGGCGACCGCCTCGTCCCAGCGCTCGACCGGCATGCCGGCGTCGGCCACGCCGGTGGCCAGCAGCACCGTATGGGCGCGCAGCAGGGTCAGGTCGCCGTCCGGGCCCACGCACTCGCCTACGAACAGGCCGTCCTCGATGCGCAGGCTGGTGACTTCCCCGGGGATGACGTGGCCGCCATAGTTGGCGAGCTGGACGCGCAGGTTCTCCAGCAGCAGCTTGCCGTTGATTCCGTCGGGAAAGCCGGGATAGTTGTGGGAGACGGGGATCCAGCCCAGCCGGCTGTGGCCCTTGTCGACCAGGGCGACGTTGCGGGTGAAGCGGCGCAGGTAGATGGCGGCCGTCAGGCCGCCAGGTCCACCGCCGACGATGAGGGTATCGAATACGGTCTGGTCGAAGTCCATGCGCCGATTATCCGGACCGTGGCCGGTCCGCCAATCGGCGTGCTCCTCAGCGCTTGGTAAGAACGGGCTTACAGCGGCTTGCCGCCGGCGGCCTCGGGCTGCAGGGTGACGTGGTCGATGCCGTGGCGCGTGCGCAGCATGGCGCGCACCGCCTCCAGCACCGCCGGCCATTCTTCCAGCGAATGGATCTCGAGGTGGCCGATCAGGGCCGGTTCGCCCGGCGACATGTCCCACACGTGCAGGTCGTGCACGGAGAGCACGCCCTTGACCCCGGCGATGTCGTTGCCGACCTGCAGGTAGTCGATCTGGTGCGGCACGCCTTCCATCAGGAAGTGGTAGGACTCGCGCAGGATGCCGACCGTCGACTTGAGGATCAGCAGCGAGACGAAGATCGAGAGGATGGGGTCGACCCGGTACCAGTCGGTGAAATAGATGATGACGCCGGCGGCGATCGCGGCGAGCGAACCCAGCAGGTCGCCCATGACATTGACCAGGGCGGCGCGGGTGTTGATGCTCGTGTTGTCGCGCGACAGCACCCAGGCCACCAGCAGGTTGATGCCGGCGCCGATCGCCGCGACCACCAGCACCACGCCGCCCTGCACGGGTTCCGGGTGCAGCAGGCGCTGCACGGCTTCCCAGCCGATCCAGGCCACCAGGGCCAGCATGGCCAGGCTGTTGACGAAAGCGGCCAGCGCCTCGGCGCGCACGAAGCCGAAGGAATGGCGGGCCGAAGGAGGGCGCTTGGCGATGAGCTGGGCCAGCAGGGCCAGGCCGAGGGCGGCGGCGTCGGTCACCATGTGGCCGGCGTCCGAGATCAGGGCCAGCGAATTCGAGATGAAGCCGGTGACGACTTCGATCACCGCGAACAGCAGGGTCAGGCCGAGGGCGACCGAGAGCGCCTTCTGGCTGCGTCCTTCGATGGTGTGGGAATGGCGCGCATCGCCGTCCAGGTGGGCGTGCAAGTGGGAAGGATCGACAGGCCGCGAAGTCATGTGGAACGTGGTGGTTTGACAATCCGCTAGTGTAAAGCAAAGCCGCCATGTCGATGCGGACGGGGCTGCCAGGCAAGTATTTCCGTGCAAGGGTTGCTTAACGGGAGCCCGGTCCCTATAATGGCGGCATCGGGCGGTTAGTTCAGCTGGTTAGAATACTTGGTCGACATCCAAGGGGTCGCAGATTCGAATTCTGCACCGCCCACCAGAATACGTGCTTCAGTGCACACTGTGTAAGAGCGAGAAAGGCACCGACGGTTATGACACCGCGAACTACAACCTGGTTGTGGGGGAATCGCTAGACGCGAAGGGGTGTGCTTTTGCTCAACACAACGAAAAAACGCGGCTAGTGCCGCGTTTTTTTTCGTCCGTACATTTTTCACAAGTTTCAAACCTACTCACCGGCGCCCGCGCCACGATTGGAGAACAGCATGCTGAACGTTCGACTTCCCGATGGTTCGAACCGTCAATTCGACGGTCCCGTCACGGTCGCCCAGGTGGCCCAGAACATCGCCCCCAGCCTCGCCAAGGCCGCGCTGGCCGGCAAGGTCAACGGCAAAGTGGTCGACACCTCCTTCCTGATCGAATCCGATGCCGACCTGGCCATCGTCACCGACAAGGATCCCGAAGGCCTGGACGTGATTCGCCACTCGACCGCCCACCTGCTGGCCTATGCGGTCAAGGAATTGTTCCCGGACGCCCAGGTCACCATCGGCCCGGTGATCGAGAACGGCTTCTACTACGATTTCTCGTACAAGCGCCCGTTCACCCCCGACGACCTGCAGGCGATCGAGAAGAAAATGCTCGAGCTGGCCAAGAAGGATGAGCCGGTGACCCGCAAGGTGCTGCCGCGCGACGAGGCCGTGGCCTATTTCAAGTCGATCGGCGAAGCCTACAAGGCCGAGATCATCGCCTCGATCCCGGCCAACGAGGACGTGTCCCTGTATAGCGAAGGCGGTTTCACCGACCTGTGCCGTGGCCCGCACGTACCTTCGACCGGCAAGCTGAAGGTCTTCAAGCTGATGAAGCTGGCAGGCGCCTACTGGCGCGGCGACTCCAGGAACGAGATGCTGCAGCGCGTCTACGGCACCGCCTGGACCAAGAAGGAAGACCAGGAGCAATACCTGCACATGCTGGAAGAGGCCGAGAAGCGCGATCACCGCAAACTGGGCAAGGCACTGGACCTGTTCCACTTCCAGGAAGAAGCGCCGGGCCTGATCTTCTGGCACCCGAAGGGCTGGACCGTCTGGCAGCAGGTGGAGCAGTACATGCGCACCAAGTACCAGGTCAACGGCTACAGCGAAGTCAAGGCGCCGCAGATCCTCGACCGCAGCCTGTGGGAAAAGACCGGCCACTGGGAAAACTACCGCGACAACATGTTCACTACCGAGTCGGAGAACCGTTCGTACGCGCTCAAGCCCATGAACTGCCCGGGCCACGTGCAGATCTATAACGCCGGCCTGCGCTCCTACCGCGACCTGCCGCTGCGCTACGGCGAGTTCGGCCAGTGCCACCGCAACGAGTCCTCGGGCGCGCTGCACGGCCTGATGCGCGTGCGCGGCTTCACCCAGGACGACGGCCACATCTTCTGCACCGAAGAGCAGATCGAGGCCGAAGTGACCGCCTTCCACGCCCAGGCGATGGAAGTCTACGACGACTTCGGCTTCGAGAACATCGACGTCAAGATCGCCCTGCGTCCGGACAGCCGCATCGGTTCGGACGGGGTCTGGGACCAGGCCGAGGAAGCGCTGCGCTCGGCGCTGCGCGCCTGCGGCGTGAGCTGGACCGAGCTGCCGGGCGAGGGCGCCTTCTACGGCCCGAAGATCGAGTACCACCTGAAGGACAGCCTGGGCCGTCCATGGCAGGTCGGCACCATGCAGGTCGACTTCTCGATGCCGGGCCGCCTGGGCTCCGAATATGTCGCCGAAGACAATACCCGCAAGGTTCCGGTGATGCTGCACCGTGCGATCGTGGGCTCGATGGAACGCTTCATCGGCATTCTGATCGAGAACTACGCCGGCGCGCTGCCGCTGTGGCTTGCGCCTGTGCAAGTGGCCATCCTGAACATTTCGGATGCCCAGGCCGATTACGTCAAACAGGTCGAAGCGCAACTGCGCAAGGCCGGCCTGCGCGTGCACGCTGATTTGCGGAACGAGAAGATCACCTATAAAATACGTGAGCATTCCGTCCAAAAGCTGCCTTACATCCTCGTTGTCGGGGATAAGGAGCGGGATGCCAACACTGTGGCCGTGCGTGCCCGCGGCAATGTCGACCTGGGCGTGATGTCCGTCGATGCGATCGTGGAGCGTCTGGTAGGCGAAGTTGCTGCCAAGACGAAATAATCCCGGCCGAACTTTATACTCTCAAAGGAAACAACATAGCTACTGACAAGCAGAATCGCATCAATGGCGAAATCACCCATCCCGAAATGCGTCTGAACGGGATCGACAATGAGCCGCTGGGTATTGTGACCCTGGCCGAAGCGTTTCGTCTGGCTGAAGAAGCGAACGTAGACCTGGTGGAGATTGCGCCGAACGCCGTCCCGCCGGTTTGCCGCCTGATGGATTACGGCAAGTTCAAGTATTCGGAGCAGAAGAAGGCGCACGAAGCCAAGCTCAAGCAGAAGATCATCCAGGTCAAGGAAATCAAGTTCCGTCCGGGCACCGATGAAGGCGACTACAGCATCAAGCTGCGCAACCTCATCAAGTTCCTGGAAGAGGGCGACAAGACCAAGATTACCCTGCGCTTCCGCGGCCGTGAAATGGCCCACCAGGACATCGGCATGCGCATGCTCGAGCGTCTGCGCGGCGACCTGGAGCCCTACGGCCAGGTCGAGCAGTTCCCGAAGCTCGAAGGCCGCCAGATGATCATGGTGGTTGCGCCGAAAAAGAAGAAGTAATTCTTCGTTCAGTAGTAGTAGTGCCAGGACCGGATTCGGGGCGCAGCGATGCTGCGCTCCGCGCCGGTTTTGGTCGTTCTGGTTCTTTTCCCGCATTCTCGCGCCAGTTCGGCTGCGATTCCGGCGTCCACGCCATTTTAGGCCCTGCGCGGCGCATCACCTTGCACGCAGGCCTGCCGCCGTCTCTGCCAGGCGCCCCGCTGTAGCGCCCCTGTCCCATTCCTCCATATCGCCTCGCGCGCTGCCATGGCGTGCGCCACTGCCGCCTCTTTCCTATGGCCGGCCTGCCGTGCGCGCCCGTTCTTTTCTTGTTTGACACGCCACATATTCAGATCGCGGCTGCGACAAATTGCGGCGTATGCCCCGGGAATATGGAATGAGCTGGTGTCATTTCGATGCCGATTCAATATCTCCGCGGCGCGCGATAACGCTCTTGATAAATATGTACGTGGCATGGCGTCATAATGCTCGGCAGCCTCCTTGTTTTTGGCAGGTGCTGGATGAAGTCTGCGTTGTCCGGTCGCTTGGTGGGTGCATTTCTATCGAATTCTATCACCGCATGCCGCACGGATATCCGGCATCAATAAAATAAGTCGGTGTGGGGAAATTATCTTGTTTTTCCTTGTGATGGATTAAGGTGCTTGTTATATTTAGTGCGCCCGTTTTTGCCGGATGGCGAATCGGGAAAATATAAACAATTGAAAGAGACAAGGAAAGTTATGCATCCATTTGCTTTGAATGACGACGCCCTGGACCAGGTCGGTGGTGGCGACAGCCGCATCATCCTTATCGGCGGCATCATCGCCAACCCGCTGACCCCGGCACCGAAACTCCCGATCGAGGCGACCACGCTGGCAATCGGCGAAGAGGGCGGCGGCTACGTCGTGCCCGAGCTGGCCTGATCGTACTTCCGCCGGCGCGCCGGCGGCATCCCCACGCGCCTTCCAATGGCGAAGTTCCCGCTGTGGGCAAACGCGTTTAACTATTTCGCAAGGATCGACATGCAAACCCTGAATACCCAAGAAATCGACCTGGTCGCCGGCGGCGCCAGCCCTGTCCAAATCGACCTCTCGAACGGTCCTGGTCCGTACAATCCGCTCCCGGAGACCATTTTCGGCTGAATTCGCCGGCTGCGTCATTCGGGTGATGTTGGCTGAATAAGCCAGCAGGATAAGCCGGCCGAATAGCCCGGCTGAATAAACCCGCTGGAAAAGCCCGGCGCAGGGTGGGGAATAATCCGTGAATAAGTCGTCGGTATTATTCGATTAAATTATTCCGATATGCAGGTGCCTCGAGCGTGTATTGAAGAGAGATTGAAAAATGCATCCATTTTCGCTGACTGAAGAACAAATCGACGCCGTGTCCGGCGCCGCCGCAAGCTATACCGAGAGCGAACTCTCGCATCTCACCACCAACGGATACGGCACCATCGGCTGGCCTTGCATCCTTACCTGGGGCATTGGCGAAGCCGGCGGTCCGCTGCCGGACAGCCGCGACATGATGTAAGGCAGAGTTTGGTTTGCCACCGGCATTGCCCGGATCCGTTTTTGGGCGCCGCTCCCGCGTGAGGCGGCGCCGTTTTTGCTTCTGCGGCCGGCGTCCGGGCCATTCCGGGCTGGCGCAGCCCACATTGATAATTGAAAGAGAACAATGCATCCATTTTCCCTGACTGAGCAACAAATCGAACAAGTCTCCGGCGCCAACTTCGAGCTGGTGCTCGAGCCATTCTCGGCAGGCATGGTCACTGCCGGCGATGGCGAAAGCGGTAGCTGCTTCCCGGAAATGCCGTTCCCGGCGCCGGCGATCCCGCTCCCTGGCCTGGTCCGCTGAGCTAGCCTGCCCTGCGCCGCCGCCATGCCGGCGGCGCCTTGTCTTCTTGTCCAGAAATCTTATGAAACACTTGGTATTAGGGCATGCGCGCGATCCGCATGCGCAGCACATGCTGGCCCGGCTTGCCGCGCGCGGCCACAGTGCCGGCCTGGTGCAGACCCAGGTCTTCCCGTCCGCGTTCACGATCAGCATGTATCCCGGCCGTTCGCTCGGCGCGCTGCGGCTGGAGGACGGCACGGCTGTCGACCTGGAGGACATCGGCTCGGTGTACTGGCGCAACTTCGGCGGCGTCGAGGCGGAGTCGACCAGGGCAACCCGCGGCACGCCGGCGGACATTGCCTATTACGACAGCATGGCCTGCCTGCGCACCTGGTTCCAGGCCAGGAACCAGA
Organism: Massilia sp. ST3; assembly: GCF_018119405.1. Lineage (GTDB taxonomy): Bacteria > Pseudomonadota > Gammaproteobacteria > Burkholderiales > Burkholderiaceae_D > Telluria. The sequence continues at coordinate 48,352 of NZ_JAGPWC010000015.1, forward strand.
CGCGCTGGTTCAATAGCTGGGAAGCCTTCCAGTCGCACCAGGAAAAGCCCCATCAGCTGGCGCTGGTCGCGCGGGAAGGGGTGCGGATTCCCCATACCTACGTCGGCAACGATCCGGAGCGCATCCTGGCCTTCGCGCGCATGGTGCCGGAGCTGATCTTCAAGCCGGTCTATGGCGGATCGCACACCCAGCGCATCACCGGGCGCCACCTGGCGGGCGAGCATCTTGCCAAGGCCTTGAAGCAGGCGCCGATCACGCTGCAGGAATTCATCGACGGGACCAATGTCCGGACCTATGCGATCGGCGACCAATGCTTCACGGCTGAATTGCACAGCGACCAGGTCGACTTCCGCGCCGACAGCGGGACCAGGGTGGTGCCGATCGCGACCCCGCCCGAGCTCGCCGCCGCCGCGGCCGCGATCATGCGCGTGCTGGGCCTGCGCTGGACCGCGATCGACTGGCGCCGCAGCCACGATGGCGAATATTTTTTCCTGGAAGCGAATCCGAGCCCGATGTTCGGCGCTTTCGAGCGTCAGTCCGGCTATCCGATCACCGACGTCCTGATCGACGCCATGACGGCCTAGAGGTGTTGCACGATCCCGCCGGATGTGCTCTTGAGCGCAAACTGTGCTAGAATCGACGGTTCCTGTTTTTAGGAACAGGTTGTAGCGGGCTCGCACTCGCTGCAGGACAAGTGAAAGTAGGCATCTAAGAGCAGCGTCGCTGCCACCTGCAATCCTGTCGTACATATGAGGCTGTCCCGAAAGGACAGATGACTATGCCAAAAATGAAAACCAAAAGCTCCGCGAAGAAGCGTTTTCGCGTGCGTCCGGGCGGTACCGTCAAGTCGGGCATGGCGTTCAAGCGCCACATCCTGACCAAGAAGACCACCAAGAACAAGCGCCAGCTGCGCGGCACCCGTAACATCAATGCGTCCGACGTCCAAAGCGTCTACCGCATGATGCCATCTGCTTAATCTCACACAAAAGGAGCTATTATGCCTCGAGTAAAACGTGGGGTTACTGCACGTGCCCGTCACAAGAAGGTTCTTGAACTTGCCAAAGGCTACCGTGGCCGTCGCAGTAAAGTATTCCGTATTGCCAAGCAAGCAGTCATGCGCGCTGGCCAGTACGCATACCGCGACCGCCGCAACAAGAAGCGCGTCTTCCGCGCACTGTGGATCACCCGTATCAACGCGGCTTCGCGTTCGCACGGCATGACCTACAGCGCGTTCATGAACGGCCTGAAGAAGTCCGCGATTGAACTGGACCGTAAAGTCCTGGCCGACATGGCTGTGCACGACAAGCCGGCATTCGCCGCGATTGTCAACGCAGTCAAGGCCAAGCTGGCTGCTTAATCAGCACGTCTGCTAGCAAGACCAGCACTGCGGCAACGCAGTGCGAAAAGAGCGGGGCAAGGTTCACACCTGTGCCCCGTTTTTGATTGTGGCGTCTCCCGCCATCACAAAAACAGGAAAAGAATAAGCATGAACTCGCTGGAAGAACTCGTCGTCGCGGCCCAGGCTGACTTTGCCGCCGCAGCGGACGCCGCCGCGCTCGAAAATGCAAAAGCCAAGTACCTGGGCAAGACCGGCCAGGTCACCGACCTGATGAAGGGCCTGGGCAAGCTGGACCCCGAGCAGCGCAAGGCGCAGGGCGCCCTGATCAATGCCGCCAAAGAAAAAATCGAACAGGCACTGACCGGCCGCCGCGACGCGCTCGCGAACGCCCAGCTCGAAGCCCGCCTCAACCTCGAAGCGATCGACGTGACCCTGCCGGGCCGCGGCCGCGCCAAGGGCGGCATCCATCCGGTGATGCGCACCTGGGAACGGGTCGAGCAGATCTTCCGCTCCATCGGCTTCGACGTGGCCGACGGTCCCGAGATCGAAACCGACTGGACCAATTTCACCGCGCTGAACAGCCCGGAAAACCATCCGGCGCGTTCGATGCAGGACACCTTCTACATCGAGGGCAATGACAGCCAGGGCAAGCCGCTGCTGCTGCGCACCCACACCAGCCCGATGCAGGTGCGCTACGCGCGCACCCACACGCCGCCGATCAAGGTGATCGCGCCGGGCCGCACTTACCGCGTCGACAGCGACGCCACCCACTCGCCCATGTTCCACCAGGTCGAAGGCCTGTGGATCGGCGAGGACATCAGCTTCGCCGACCTCAAGGGCGTCTACCTCAACTTCGTCAAGGCCTTCTTCGAGACCGACGACCTGCAGGTCCGCTTCCGTCCGTCCTACTTCCCGTTCACCGAGCCATCGGCCGAGATCGACATCGCCTTCGGCAGCGGTCCGCTGAAAGGGCGCTGGCTGGAAGTCTCGGGCGCCGGCCAGGTGCACCCGACCGTGGTGCGCAATTTCGGCCTGGATCCGGAAAAGTTCATCGGCTTCGCGTTCGGCTCCGGCCTCGAGCGCCTGACGATGCTGCGCTACGGGATCAATGACCTGCGCCTGTTCTACGAAGGCGACCTGCGTTTCCTGAAACAGTTCAATTGAACTTTGGCTGAACCCTCGAAGTAAGAAGAAGGCAAACGAATATGCAATTCTCCGAAAACTGGCTCCGTTCCATGGTCGACCCGAAGATGAATTCGGACGAACTGTCGCACCTGCTCACCATGTCCGGCCTGGAAGTGGAAGAAGTCGAAGCGGTCGCGCCCCCGTTCTCGAACGTGGTGGTGGCCGAAGTCAAGGAAGTGGCCAAGCATCCGGATGCGGACCGCCTCAACGTCTGCCAGGTGGACGTCGGCACCGGCACCCTGCTGAACATCGTGTGCGGCGCGCCCAATGTGCGCGCCGGCATGAAGGCGATCTGCGCCAAGGCCGGCGCCGTGCTGCCGCCGGGCGCGGACGGCAAGCCTTTCGAGATCAAGGTCGGTAAGCTCCGCGGCGTCGAGTCGCAGGGCATGATGTGCTCGGCCAAGGAACTGAAAATCTCGGAAGAGAGCAGCGGCCTGATGGAACTGCCGGCCGACGCGCCGGTCGGGACCAACATCCGCGACTATCTGGGCCTGAACGACCTGAAGTTCACCATCAAGCTGACCCCGAACAAGGCGGACTGCCTGTCGGTGCTGGGCGTGGCGCGCGAAGTCGCGGCCCTGACCGGCTCGCCGCTGCACCTGCCGACCACCCGCCAGGTGCCGGTCACCAGCGACGAGAAGCTGCCGGTGAAGGTCTCGGCGCCGGACCTGTGCGGCCGCTTCGCCGGCCGCGTGATCCGCGGCCTGAACGCGCGCGCCGCCACCCCCGAGTGGATGAAGCGCCGCCTGGAACGCAGCGGCCAGCGCTCGGTATCAAGCCTGGTCGACATCTCGAACTACGTCATGCTGGAAGTCGGCCGTCCCTCGCACGTGTTCGACCTGGCCAAGATCCACGGCGGCCTGGACGTGCGCTGGGGCCGGAAGGGCGAATCGCTCAAGCTTCTGAACGGCAATACGATCGAGATCGACGACTGGGTCGGCGTGATCGCGGACGACAAAGAGATCGAATCGTTGGCCGGCATCATGGGCGGCGACTCCACCGCCGTGTCCCTCGACACCGCCGATATCTACCTGGAAGCCGCATTCTGGTGGCCGAACGCCATCCAGGGCCGCGCGCGCCGCTACAACTTCTCGACCGATGCGGCGCACCGCTTCGAGCGCGGCGTCGACTACGCGACCATCCCCGAGCACATCGAGCGCATCACCGCGCTGATCGTCGAGATCTGCGGCACCGCCGAGACCAAGGTCGGACCGCTGGACGACCAGGTCGTCAACCTGCCGCAGCCCAAGGCCGTGACGATGCGCACCGCGCGCGCCGCCAAGGTGATCGGCGTGCCGCTCACCGACGAGACCGTGGCCGACATCTTCACCCGCCTGGCGCTGCCGTTCAGCTTCGACCAGGGCGTCTTCAGCGTGACCGCGCCGAGCTACCGCTTCGACATCGAGATCGAGGAAGACCTGATCGAGGAAGTCGCGCGCGTCTACGGCTTCGAGAACATCCCGGCGCTGCCCCCGGTCGCGCCGAGCGCGATGCTGATCGAGCCGGAGAACACCCGCTCGCTGTTCGCGATCCGCCACCAGCTGGCCGACCTGGGCTACCAGGAAGTGGTCAACATGAGCTTCGTGGAAGCCCAGTGGGAGCAGGACTTCGCCGCGAACGCCGAGCCGATCCGTCTGCAGAACCCGATCGCCAGCCAGATGAGCGTGATGCGCTCGAACCTGATCGGCAGCCTGGTCGCCAACGTGCGCTACAACGTCAACCGCAAGGCCGGCCGCGTGCGTGCCTTCGAGGTGGGCGCCGTGTTCCACCGTAACCCCGCCGCCGCCGACGGTCCGCTGGCCATCGCCGGCTTCGACCAGCCCAAGCGCGTCGCCGCCATCGCCTACGGTCCGGCCGTGGACGAGCAGTGGGGCGAGAAGACCCGCGCCGTCGACTTCTTCGATGTGAAGGCCGACCTCGAGGCGCTGTTCGCCCCGGCCGTGCTGCGCTTCGTGAAGGGCGAGCATCCGGCGCTGCATCCGGGCCGTTCCGCTTTCGTGGAACTGGACGGCCAGCGCATCGGCTTCATCGGCGAGCTGCATCCGCGCTGGCTGCAGAAGTACGACCTGCCGCAAGCCCCGGTGCTGTTCGAGGTCGACGCCGAAGCGCTGCGCCGCCGCGCCGTGCCGAGCTATGCCGAGATCTCCAAGTTCCCGGGGGCGACGCGCGACCTGGCGCTGGTGCTGAAGCAGGACGTGGCGGCCCAGGACGTGCTCGACGCATTCCAGGCCGAGCTGGCCTCGAATCCGGCCGGCAAGATCGTGCAAGGTATTGTTTTGTTTGATGAATACCGCGGCAAAGGCCTGGATTCGGATGAAAAAAGCCTTGCTTTCCGCTTTAGCTTGCAAGATACTCAATCGACGCTGCAGGACGACGCGGTGGACGCCATCATGGCTGCCGTGGCCGATGCCGCAAAGCGCAAGCTCAACGCGAAACAGCGTGCTTGAGACATCTCTCCAGAACTCGTTTGACTTGAAGGCAGGGCTTCAAAATTAATAACAACGACGTTGATTCGGCCGTACTCCAGGAGGCTCTCGCGGCCGACCTGGATCGCGCGATGCACGTGGCGCGGGTGCGGAAGGAACAAGAAAAGGCATTACCGACCTTGACCAAGGCCGAGCTCGCCGAGCTGCTCTTCGAGCAGGTCGGCCTGAACAAGCGCGAAGCCAAGGACATGGTCGAAACCTTTTTCGATGAGATCCGCAACGCGCTCGAACGTGGCGAGGCGGTCAAGCTGTCCGGCTTCGGCAATTTCCAGTTGCGCGACAAGCCGCAGCGGCCTGGCCGCAATCCAAAAACCGGGGAAGAGATTCCCATCACGGCGCGCCGCGTCGTGACTTTCCACGCCAGCCAGAAGCTCAAGGGCATGGTCGAAGAGACCAGTCCCTCGGGTTCGCCATCCGGCTCGCTGGCACGTGCCGCTTGAATAGCGGGTGAATGCGCCGATGAACGACCGTCCGAACAAGACCGAGCCGACCCCGCTGCCGCCGATCCCGGCGAAGCGCTACTTCACCATCGGCGAGGTCAGTGAATTGTGCGGGGTCAAGCCCCACGTCCTGCGTTACTGGGAACAGGAATTTACCCAGCTGAAGCCTGTCAAACGCCGTGGGAACCGACGCTATTACCAGCACCACGAAGTCCTCCTGATCCGCCGCATCCGCGAGCTGTTGTACGAGCAGGGCTTCACCATCAGCGGCGCCCGCAATCGCCTCGACAACCGCGCCAGTGCCCTGGCCGGGGTGGAAGAACAGGACGTGCCGGAAACCGCCGCAGCGGCAGCCGTCGACGTCGAACATCTGCGTGCCGAATTGCTGGGAATTCTCGACCTGCTCCAGCACGGCCAGCAGCCGGCCTGAGCTAAACCAAGCCGATGCCGCGCGTGGCAGGACGCCGCGCGAGCTCGACTGCTGCTCAGGCATTCGTGCGGCTGTTGAAGGTCCGCGCCGGAGTGTTAAAATGTCACTCGCGGTTATGCTGACTCAACGCATGCAAGCTGGGCGAATGAGAACCCGGTACTTTCCTGCGCAAGGAAAATTTAAGGGAAGACAATGATACGCGTTGCCATTTGTGACGATCACCAAATAGTTCGAGCAGGTTTCAAACAGATTTTCTCGTCGTCGGGCGAGTTCGAAGTGGTTGCCGAGGGCGCTACCGGCCGCGAGGCCCTCGACATTGCACGCCGCGAGATCTGCGACGTGCTCCTGCTCGACATCGCGATGCCGGACCAGAGCGGCATCGACATCCTGCGCACCATCCGCCAGGGCCAGCCCAACCTGCCGGTGCTGATCCTGTCCGGCTATCCGGCGCAGCAATACGCGCTCAACCTGTTCAAGATGGGCGCCAACGGCTACCTGAACAAGGAGTGCGAAGCCGACGAACTCAAGACCGCCGTGCGCACCGTCTACCAGGGCCGCCGCTATGTCAGCTCGACCGTCGGCGAACTGCTGGCCCAGAGCTTCGACCGCGATCCCAACACGGCGCTGCACACCGAGCTGTCGGACCGCGAATTCCAGGTCTTCCTGCGCCTGGCCAAGGGCGCGACCGTGTCCGATATCGGCAATGCCTTGTCGCTCTCGATCAAGACCGTGTCCACCTACCGTACCCGCATCATGGAAAAGATGGGTCTGCAGTCGAACAGCGACCTGACCTATTACGCCATGAAGAACAATCTCCTCGATTGATTCCCTCCGCGCGCGTTCCCCGCGCGCGCATTACCCCATACCGTAGGGGGGGGGGGGGGGGCCCCCCCCCCCCGCGGGGGTGGGGGGGGGGGGGGGGGCCCCCGCCGGGGGGGGGGGGGGCCCCCCCCCCCCCCCCCCCCCCGCGCGCCCCCCCCCCCCCCCCCCCCCCCCCCCCCCCACCCTACGTGCGCGGCAACGTCAAATGAAGAGCACCTGCGCTCCCTCCGGCAACACCAGCCTGGCCCGCCCATCAAACGGCTCCTTCCCATCAAACCGCCTGCAATACACCGGCGCATTCACATGATTGCGCCGCGCCTCCGTGATCGGATAACTTGCCAGCAGCCGCTCCCCATCCACGATATCGACATGCGCCCGCGACGAGGGGCTGCACACTGACAGGCTCAGCTTGCGCGTCATCGCCCAGGTCAGCAGCCGGTGGTGCCAGGGCACCAGCGGGTCAATGGTGCGGGGAATGTCTTCCAGCAAGCTGCGCACCGCGCCGATGGTCCAGGCGTCGTCGGCCAGGGTCGGCACCAGCACCAGGTTCACGCGCAGGTCGGAAGGCTTCTTGTTGATCGAAAAGCTGCCGTCCTGCGCCGCGATCTCGTCCTCGACCGGCACCATGTACAGGCCGTGCCTGTCCAGCTGGACCGGCAGTGAGCGTCCGGCGCCGTCGAGCCAGATCGCCAGGTCGTCGGTGCGTACGCCCGGATGCGCGGGACGCAATTGCACGCCCAGGGCGACCCGCCCGGCGAGGTGCTGCCGCACCGCTTTCGCCATTGGATAAAACAGGTCTTTGTAAGGCACCAGGCGCTCGCGCGCCGCCTTCACCTCGACGGTCTGGACCGGGGGCGCCTCAAGACCGGCAGCCGCGGCGCTGGCGCAGCACAGGGCGAAGGCAAGGAGTCGGGGAAAGAAAGCCATGCTCGGAAAGGACTGGTCGGGACCGGGCTATCCTTACATGGCGAACAGGAAATTACAATATATGCATCAATTTTCACTCAGCCTGCGTAGCATCCCGGCGCGGCAGCTTCAGGTAAGTGAGCACTCGCCATAGCCACTCGGCCGGCCCCTGGCTGAAGCGCGCCAGCCACCAGTGGCTGAATACGACCTGGGCCGCGCACAGGGCCAGGGCGACAGCCACCTGGGCGGCGCGTCCCATGCCCCACAGCCCCGCGCCATAGCCGTAGAACAGCAGCGACAGGACCACGCTCTGGACCAAGTAGTGGGTGAGCGCCATGCGGCCGAAGGGAGCGAGGAAGGCGACGGCGGCGCGGGCGCGGCTGTGCAGCAGCAGGACCACCGCCGCCATGTAGCCGAGCGAGGCGGGCAGGGCGCCCAGCATCAGCAGGGCGTGGGCGAAGTCGTAGCCTTTGTCGGCAACGCCCGCGGGACGCCCGGTGGCGATCAGGCCGCCAGCCAGGCCGAGCAGCAGGCCGAAGGGAATACCGAAGGTGGCCAGGCGGCGGAACAGGGGCAGGTGTTCGCGCGCGTTGGCGATCACGCCCGAGCGCACGAACCAGACGCCGACCAGGAACACCCCGACCAGCACCACGCCGAAGCCCATTTCGTCGCGCAGGCGTTCGCCCAGCTGGCGCGTGCGCATGGCGACGGCATCGCCATGGCTGCCCCGGGTGAGAACCTTGCGCTCCTGCGCGCTGCGGCGCACGCGTTCTCCGTGGCGCAGCCGGCGGGCGTCGGCCTCGCTGGCGGTTTCGCCATGCTCGCTGGTGGCGCTCGCCGCCGACAGCGCCGCCGCCCTGGGCGCGAAATAACGCATGCCGCCGTCGAGGGCGAGCAGGCCGAAGCAAACGACGAAGATCGCAACGCCCGCGCGCAAGGGGCGGGCGGACGCCGGCTCGCCGTAGCGCCAGGCCAGCAGCCCGAGCACGACCAGCAGCCCGGCCGCCAGCAGCACTTCGCGGATGCCTTCATCCCTGCCGCCCAGCGCCAGGATCAGGGCGGCCAGCAGCATCAGGACGCCGGGCAGCAGCATTGCTGCCGGAAAGCGCCACCCGCCCGCGCCCTCGCGCAGGTAGAGCGCGAGCAGGCCGGCGAACACCAGCGGCGTGGCGAGGGCGCTTGCGAGGCGCAGTTCCGGCAGCGCGGACAGGGCGAAGCAGGCGAGGATGGCCGCCAGCAGCCACTTGCCGCGCGCGAACAGGGCAAGCAGCAGCACCAGGGCGCCGATCGCATAGCTCAGCAGGATGTCGCCGCTCCACAGCAGGATGTGGTGGAGCAGGCCGAATACGGCCAGCGCGGCGATGCGGCGCAGGTAGGCCGGCAGGAAGGGGCGTCCCGCGGCCGCGGCGCGTTCCAGCATCAGGGCGAAGCCCATGCCGAACAGCAGCGAGAACAGGATCCAGAACTTGCCGGTGACCAGGTAATTGACAAGGAAGGCCGCCAGCCAGTCCAGTCCGGCGAGCCCGGGCGGAATGCCTTCCCCGGCTTCGGCCACGGGGCGGTTGAAGAATTCGACGTTGACGACGCAGATCCCGGCCAGGGCGAAACCGCGCAGGACGTCCAGGACGTCAATGCGCTGTTGCGGAGGAACAGGGGAAAGGGAAGGGCTTGCCATCATGACAGCTTAACGGCAGGGCGCCCCAAAACAAAAGAGCCGCCAGTGTGAACGGGCGGCTCTTTTTTGGAACAAGATCGATTACTTGATCTTGGTTTCCTTGTAGATCACGTGCTTACGTGCCTTCGGGTCGAATTTGGTGATTTCCATCTTCGCCGGCATCGTGCGCTTGTTCTTGGTGGTGGTGTAGAAGTGACCGGTACCTGCGGTCGATTCCAGCTTGATTTTGTCGCGGCCAGTTTTTGCCATGATAGCTCCCTAATTAAACTTTTTCGCCACGGGCACGCATGTCGGCCAGCACGGCGTCGATGCCGAGCTTGTCGATCACGCGCAGACCGGCGTTGGACAGACGCAGGGAGACCCAGCGGTTTTCCGATTCCACGAAGATGCGGCGGTTCTGCAGGTTCGGCAGGAAGCGACGCTTGGTTTTGTTGTTAGCGTGGGAGACGTTGTTGCCAACCATCACTCCCTTGCCGGTAACTTGGCAGACACGTGCCATAGTGCACTCCTTAATAATGTTCCAGGATTGGAAAAACGAGAGTATAGCGCGAAAAGAGAAGGCAAATCAATCACTTGCGAAAAACAAATGTGTCTTGTGATCGTGGCTGAATTTAACAATTGTGGATGAGTGACCTAAGGCCCTGTTTACGCGGTGTAAAGTCGGAGTCTGTGCCGTCCACCCGCCCCACGACCGTCGTTCCGGCGAAGGCCGGAACCCAAGTTCGTTGCGTTCCACAAACGTCAAACGCTACAGGGGCGCTACTAAACCTGGATTCCGGACTACGCCGGAATGACGACTCAGATGGTGCAGGTGACGGTTGATGTAACGGTGCTCCAAGTTACAACTGCCCACTCTCCGCAAACGAGTGCACCTGGCTCCCCGCCACCACGAAGTGATCCAGCACCCGGATATCCACCAGCCCCAGCGCCTGCACCAGCGCGGTCGTCAGCCGCAGGTCGGCCTCGCTCGGATCCGCCACGCCCGACGGGTGGTTGTGCGCCAAAATCACCGCCGCCGCATTGCGCCGCAGCGCCGCCTTGACCACCTCGCGCGGATACACGCTCGTGTGCGTCAAGGTTCCTCGAAACATTTCCTCACTGTTAATCAAGCGGTTCTTCACGTCCAGGAACAGCACCACGAAGGATTCATGCGCCTGCAGCGCAAACTGGTTGCGGAGGTAGTGGCGCACGGCGGAAGGCGAGCACAGCGCCTCGCGTTCGAACTGTTCCGCCACGGCGCGCCGGGCCAGTTCGATCGCCGCCTGCAGCTGGGCATACTTGGCCGGCCCCAGCCCGTGCAGCTGCCCGAACTCCCTCGAATCCGCATGCAGCAAGCGCTGCAGCGAGCCGAAATGCCCCAGCATGTCGCGCGCCAGCGCCACCGCGCTCTTGCCCGCCACGCCGACGCGCAGGAAGATCGCGAGCAATTCCACGTCGCTCAATACGCCGGCGCCCGCACGCAGCAGCCGCTCGCGCGGACGTTCCTGCTCGGGCCAGTCGCAAATTCCCATGTAGGTTCCTCGCTGAATTCGTCGCCAAAAAAGAAGGTCGCGGCGGCGTAAGCCCCGCGCCTGGCTTACAATAGCGGTTTGCCCGAACAGGGTTGCCAGCTACAACAAACAACATGTCCAACGCTTCTCCCGTCGTCAACGAGTCGTCCTACCTGACCCTGCATTACCGTCTGGCCGTTGCCGGCGGCGCCGATATCGTCACCACCTTCAACGGCACGCCGGCCACCCTGATGCTTGGCCAGGGCCAGCTCGCGCCCTTCCTGGAACAGCGCCTGATCGGCCTGCCGGAAGGCACGCACCAGACTTTCGCGCTGAGCGCGCTCGAGGCCTTCGGCGAGCGCAACCCGGAACTGATCCAGGCCGTCTCGAAGACCACCCTGGAACAGAATTCGGTGCCGGGCGCCGACTATGCGGTGGGTGAAGTGGTCGAGTTCAACGCGCCCAAGGGCGGCCGCTTCGCCGGCGTGCTGCTGGAAATGCGCGACACCTCGGCCGTGTTCGACTTCAACCATCCGCTCGCGGGCCAGCCCCTGCAATTCGAAGTGAAACTGATTTCGGTGCTCTGATATATGGAAAATGAAATCCTGCTAGCCCAGCCGCGCGGCTTCTGCGCCGGCGTGGACCGCGCGATCGAGATCGTCGAGCGCGCCCTCAAACAGTTCGGCGCGCCGATCTACGTGCGCCACGAGATCGTCCACAACGCCTATGTGGTCGAAGACCTGCGCAACAAGGGTGCGATCTTCATCGAAGAACTGGACGACGTCCCGGCCGGCAACACCCTGGTGTTCTCGGCCCACGGCGTGTCGAAGGCGGTGCGCGCCGAAGCCGAGGCGCGCGGCCTGAGCATCTTCGACGCCACCTGCCCGCTGGTGACCAAGGTCCACGTCGAAGTGGCCAAGATGCGCAAGCAGGGCTGCGAGATCATCATGATCGGCCACGACGGCCACCCGGAAGTCGAAGGCACCATGGGCCAGGCCGAAGAGGGCATGCACCTGGTCGAGACCGTCGAGGACGTCGAGCGCCTGCAGGTGCGCAACCCGGACCAGCTGGCCTACGTGTCGCAGACCACGCTGTCGGTCGACGACACCGCCGAGATCATCGCGGCGCTCAAGGCGCGCTTCCCGAACATCATCGAGCCGAAGAAGGGCGACATCTGCTACGCCACCACCAACCGCCAGGAAGCCGTCAAGTTCCTGGCGCCCCAGGTCGAGGTCGTGATCGTGGTGGGCAGCCCAAACAGCTCGAACTCGAACCGCCTGCGCGAAGTGGCCGAGAAGAAGGGCACCCCGGCCTACATGGTCGACAACGCCGGCAAGATCGAGCCGGCCTGGATCGAGGGCAAGAAACGCATCGGCGTGACCGCCGGCGCCTCGGCTCCGGAAGTGCTGGTGCAGGCCGTTATCGACCGCCTCAAGGAACTGGGCGCGGCCAGCGTGCGCGCGCTGGAAGGCGTGGAAGAACACGTCACCTTCCCGCTGCCGAAGGGCCTGGACGGCGTGCGCGCCGAGACCACGTAAAGACGTTATCGACAAACCATCGGGCAATCTCGGCATTTTCCGGTGCAAGTTTTCCAATAGCCAAGCTATGATGACGGCGTTCGGAAGACGATGACCCACCATGAGCGGCACTTCGAGGACACTTGAAGTGCCGTTTTTTGTTAGATCGAAAGAGGCAGCGAAACGATGGAGACTTTTGTCCAGCAACTACTGAACGGGCTCGTCCTGGGCAGTATGTACGCCCTGGTCGCGCTCGGCTACACGATGGTGTATGGCGTGCTCAACCTGATCAACTTCGCCCACGGCGACGTCCTGATGATCGGCGCGATGGTCGGCCTGTCCATCCTGAAGCTGCTCGAGGCCCATGCCCCGGGCCTGCCCGGCTACCTGCAGCTGGCGGCCGCGATCCTGGGCGCGATTCCCGTCACCATGCTGGTCAATGTCCTGATCGAGCGCGTCGCCTACCGCCGCCTGCGCAACGCCCCGCGCCTCGCGCCCCTGATCACCGCGATCGGCGTGTCCATCCTGCTCCAGACCTTCGCCATGATGATCTGGGGCCGCAGCCCGATTCCCTTCCCGCAGCTGCTCTCGTCCGAGCCGATCGAGCTCGGCGGCGCCCTGATCACGCACACCCAGGTGCTGCTGCTGGTGCTGGCCGCCGTGGCCATGGCAGGCCTGGTGCTGCTGGTCGAGCGCACTCGCATGGGACGCGCGATGCGCGCAGTGGCCGAGAACCCGCGCGTGGCGGGCCTGATGGGCGTGGACTCGAACCGCGTCATCGTCGCCACCTTCGCCATCGGCGCCGCGCTGGCCGCGGTGGCCGGCGTGATGTGGGGCGCCAACTACGCCTCGATCACCTTCACCATGGGCGTCCTGCCCGGCATGAAGGCCTTCTGCGCCGCGGTGCTGGGCGGGATCGGTAACATCTACGGCGCCATGATCGGCGGCATCCTGCTGGGCATCATCGAAGCCCTGGGCGCCGGCTATATCGGCGACTTCACCGGCGGCTTCCTGGGCAGCCACTACCAGGACATCTTCGCCTTCGTGGTGCTGATCCTGGTGCTGACCCTGCGCCCGTCCGGCATCATGGGCGAACGCGTGGCCGACCGCGCCTGACGAGGAGACGAGCACATGGCACTTCTGACTTTCGATGTCCAGCACAAGCCGCGCCAGGCCTACGCCAGCATGGCGATCGTGCTGGCCCTGATGCTGGCCTTCCCCTTCGTCGCCTCCCTGTACGGCAATTCCTGGGTGCGCATCATCGACATCGCGCTGCTCTACATCATGCTGGCGCTGGGCCTGAACATCGTGGTCGGCTTCGCCGGCCTGCTGGACCTGGGCTACATCGCCTTCTTCGCGGTCGGCGCCTACCTGGTCGGCCTGTTCGCCTCGCCCCAGTTCGCGGCGCTGCTGGAATCGATGGTCTATTATTCGCCGGCGCTGGGCGAGGCCTTGATCGCCTTCTTCGGCCCCGAGATCCAGCAGAACGGCATCCACCTGTCGGTGTGGGCCATCGTGCCGCTGGCGGCCCTGGTCGCGGCCCTGTTCGGCGCGCTGCTGGGCGCCCCGACGCTCAAGCTGCGCGGCGACTACTTGGCCATCGTGACCCTGGGCTTCGGCGAGATCATCCGTATCTTCATGAACAACCTGAACGACCCGATCAACTTCACCAACGGGCCGCAGGGCATCAACATGATCGATCCGATCCGCATCTACGGCGTGTCGCTGGCGGGGGAGGCCGGTTCGGCCGCGACGGTCAAGGTGTTCGGCATGGCGATGCCCTCGGTGAACGCCTACTACTTCCTGTTCCTGTTCCTGTGCATCGCGACCATCTTCATCACCACCCGCCTGCAGCATTCGCGCCTGGGCCGGGCCTGGGTGGCGATCCGCGAGGACGAGATCGCGGCCAAGGCGATGGGCATCAACACCCGCAACGTCAAGCTGCTGGCCTTCGCCATGGGCGCGTCCTTCGGCGGCGTGGCTGGCGCCATGTTCGGCGCCTTCCAGGGCTTCGTCTCGCCGGAATCCTTCTCGCTGACCGAATCGATCGCCGTGCTGGCGATGGTGGTGCTGGGCGGGATCGGCCACATTCCCGGCGTGGTGCTGGGCGGGGTGCTGCTGGCGGCGCTGCCGGAAATACTGCGCCACGTGGTGGAGCCGGCCCAGCAGGCCATGTTCGGCGCCGTGCTGATCGAGGCGGAAGTGCTGCGCCAGCTGCTCTACGGCCTGGCCCTGGTCCTGATCATGCTGGTGCGACCAAGCGGCCTGTGGCCCTCGCCGAACAAGGAAGAGCGTCCGAACGCCGCCCTGGCGCGCGAGGACCAGGAAGCCGCCAAGGCCTGAAGGACAAGACAATGAGCGAACAGCTTCTTTTGAACATCTCGGGCGTCAACAAGCGCTTCGGCGGCCTGCAGGCCCTGACCGACGTCGGCATCCGCATCATGCGCGGCCAGATCGTCGGCCTGATCGGCCCGAACGGCGCCGGCAAGACCACCTTCTTCAACGTCATCACCGGCCTCTACCAGCCGGATTCGGGCAGCTTCGAGCTGGCCGGCAAGCCGTATTCGCCCTCGGCCCCGCACGAAGTAGCCAAGGCGGGCATTGCGCGCACCTTCCAGAACATCCGCCTGTTCGGCGAGATGAGCGCGCTCGAGAACGTCATGGTGGGCCGCCACGTGCGCACCCGCCAGGGCGTGTTCGGCGCCATCTTCCGCCACAAGGCCGCGCGCGAGGAGGAAGCCGCGATCCGCGCGCGCGCCCAGGAGCTGCTGGACTTCGTCGGCATCGGCGCCTTTGCCCACCGCACGGCGAAATTCCTGTCCTACGGCGACCAGCGCCGCCTGGAGATCGCGCGCGCCCTGGCCACCGATCCGCAGCTGCTGGCGCTGGACGAACCGGCGGCCGGCATGAACGCGACCGAGAAGCTGGCCCTGCGCGAGCTGCTGTTGAGAATCAAGTCCGAAGGCCGCACCGTGCTCCTGATCGAGCACGACGTGAAGCTGATGATGGGACTGTGCGACCGCATCACGGTGCTGGAGTACGGCAAGCAGATCGCGGAAGGGCTGCCGGCCGAGATCCAGAAGAACGAGGCCGTGATCAAGGCCTACCTGGGAGGCGCGCACGCATGAGCGAGAACATCCTGAAGATCAGCGGCCTGAAGGTCGCGTACGGCGGCATCAAGGCGGTCAAGGGCGTGGACCTGGAAGTGAACCGCGGCGAGCTGGTGACCCTGATCGGCGCCAACGGCGCGGGCAAGACTACCACCCTGAAGGCCATCACCGGCACCCTCCCGCCGTGCAAGGTGGAAGGAGCGATTTCCTACCTGGGCCAGCCCCTGAAGGGCGCGTCCTCGTTCCGCCTGGTGCAGCAGAAGCTGTCCATGGTGCCGGAAGGGCGGGGCGTGTTCACCCGCATGACGATCCACGAGAACCTCCTGATGGGCGCCTACACCCGCGACGACAAGGCGGGGATCGAGGCGGACATCGAGAAGTGGTACGCGGTGTTCCCGCGCCTGAAGGAGCGCTCGGCCCAGCTGGCCGGCACCCTGTCCGGCGGCGAGCAGCAGATGCTGGCGATGGCGCGCGCCCTGATGTGCCACCCGACCCTGCTGCTGCTGGACGAACCCTCGATGGGGCTGTCGCCGATCATGGTGGAGAAGATCTTCGAGGTGATCCGCGACGTCTCGGCGCAGGGGATCACGATCTTGCTGGTCGAGCAGAACGCCAAGCTGGCGCTGCAGGCGGCGCACCGGGGGTATGTGATGGATTCGGGGGCGGTGACGATGACGGGGAATGCGCAGGACATGCTGCACGATCCGCGCGTGCAGGCGGCGTATCTGGGGGAGTGACTGCGGTCGTCACCGAAGCCGTCACGCTCGACTGTTTCCGTCTCTTGCCAACGTCATTCCGGCGAAGGCCGGAATCCAAGTTTGCATGCGCAGCCACGAACATGAAGCGTAGGCGGAATGCGACGGACTTGGATCCCGGCCTTCGCCGGGATGACGTTGGTAAAGGCAAAGGGGGATCAGGCAGGATGCCTTCGATGACGCTGTCGACAAGCCATCCAAAAACAAAAAGCCGGACCGCTCACGCGCTCCGGCTTTTCAATTACTTGACTAAAACCAGCTTAGGCCGCTGCTGCTGCGGTCGCGGCGTTGGTAGCCTTGCGAGCAGTCGCCGAAAACTGGTTCACCGCTGCGTTCAGGTTGGCCTCCACGGCTTCCACTGCCTGCTTGGTGGTCTTGCTGATCTGCTCGTAACCGGCGTTGGCGTTGCTGATCGCGGTCTTGACGGCGGCGACGAAGCTTTCCGAGCCGGCCGGGGCGTTCTTGCTCACTTCGTCGACCAGCGAGATCACCTTGCGGTTGGCTTCGACGATCTGGCTTTCGGCGGCCTTCGAGAACTCGGCGCCGGTGCCGGCGGCGATCGAGGCCAGCTGGCGGCTGTACGACAGGGCCTTTTCAGCGGCCGGCTGGGCCTGCGAGGCGGTCAGCGAGAAGAACTCTTGCGGGTCCTTGGCGCCCAGCAGCTGGCGAGCCACGGCCGACGAGTCTTCCAGGGTGGCGCGGGCCGCGTTGATGTTCAGGTCGACCAGCTTCTCCATGCCTTCAAAGGTCTTCGAGGTGAGCGACGACAGCAGGGCGAATTGCGATTCCAGGCTAACTTTGGTGGCGTTCGAGAACTGCTCAGGGATTGCAAACATGTGGCTCTCCAAAATGAATACGTTTCTTAAAGAAAAGGATCTTGCTAAAGGTGAGACAGGTTCCTGCGAAACTGGCTGAAACTCTTTTTTGTGCACCGCAACAGAATGAATTGTCGGCCACTTCTTTTGACGCGTCAAGCATTTTTGATGCGATGCACCATCCAAAATTCATAAATTTCTGGAATGCATTAGTTGCAAGAAATAACGCTTGATGTAGCGCAAACTAACTGCAGAGAATTGCAGAAAAACGCGCGTTTGCGAAGGATTTATCGCCCCGGAAACGTCGTCGAAAACCCCGTGCTAGACTAGGCGCTTGTGTTTTCTTCAATCCGCCGTGGCAACGGCGCGACAGCCCCGGCCATGCAAACCCGCGCGACGCCAGCCAGCAGCAGTTCCTGGCTTTCTCCGATCCCCTTGTTTTTCGTGTTCTTGTGGAGCACCGGATTCGTCGTCGCCAAGCTCGGCCTGCCTTATGCGCCGCCGCTGACCTTCCTGATCGTGCGCTGCCTCGGCGTGCTGGCGGTGCTGCTGCCGGCCGTGCTGCTGTTCCGCGCACCCTGGCCGCGCGGCCAGGTGCTGCACGTGGCGCTGGCCGGCATCCTGCTGCAGGCCGGCTACCTCGGCGGCGTGTGGGCGGCCATCAAGCTGGGCATGCCGGCCGGGCTGACGGCCCTGATCGTCGGGATGCAGCCCATCCTCACCGCCATGGCCGCGCCCCTGATCGGCGAGCGCGTGCTGCCGCGCCAGTGGCTGGGCCTGCTGCTCGGCCTGGGCGGCGTGGCGCTGGTGGTCTACGCCAAGATCAATGTGACGGGCCTGAGCGCGGCCGGCATCGCGCTGTGCGTGTTCGCGCTGCTGTCGATCACGGCCGGCACCATGTATCAGCGGCGCTGGTGCCCGCGCTTCGACCTGCGCACCGGCACCGTGATCCAGTTCGCCGCCACCGTGGCGGTGCTGGTTCCGCTGGCGGTCTGGCTCGAAGGGCTCGATCCTGCGTTTTCCAGCGTGTCATGGACCCGGGAATTCGTCATCGCCTGGCTGTGGTCCGTGTTCGCGCTGTCGATCGGCGCGATCTTCCTCTTGTTCACCCTGATCGGCCGCAGCGCGGCCACCGAAGTGACCAGCCTGCTGTACCTGACCCCGCCCACCACGGCCCTCATGGCCTGGCTGCTGTTCGGCGAATCCTTCACCTTGCTCGGCTTGGCCGGGATGGTGGTCGCCGTTACCGGTGTCGCTTTCGTCGTCAAAAAATAATGACCGATCATTTACCTATCAATGGAGACCCCATGATTTCCAGCCCAGGCCAAGAAGCCGTCGATGCCGCCATCACCTCGCGCCGTTCGATCCGCGCCTTCCTCGACAAGCCGGTCGAGCGCGCCGACATCGAACGCATCCTCGAGGTGGCGGCGCGCGCGCCGTCGGGCACCAACACCCAGCCCTGGAAAGTCTATGTGCTGACGGGGCAGGCGCGGCGGCGCCTGTCCGACGCGATTCTGGCGGTCAATGCCGATCCGCAGCAGGCGCGCGAACACAGCGAGGAGTACGCCTACTACCCGCGCGAGTGGGTGTCGCCGTATATCGACCGCCGCCGCAAGGTCGGCTGGGACCTGTACAGCCTGCTTGGCCTGACGCGCGACAACAAGGCCGGCATGGCGGCCCAGCACGCGCGCAACTATGCCTTCTTCGACGCGCCGGTGGGCTTCATCTTCACCATCGATCGCATCATGGAGCAGGGCTCCTGGCTGGACTACGGCATGTTCCTGCAGAACATCATGGTGGCGGCGCGTGCACGCGGCCTCGATACTTGCCCACAAGCGGCCTTTACGCAGTACCATCGGGTTATCGCGGACCAGTTGTCGTTGCCGGACAATGAAATGGTGGTGTGCGGCATGGCGCTGGGCTGGGCCGACATGGCCAAGGTCGAGAACAGCCTGGTGACGGAGCGCGAACCGGTCGGGGGATTCACGACTTTCATGGAATAAGCTGCTGTATTGGTAATAAATGAAGCACATTCGCAGCACATTCGCAGCGTATTCGTTGTTTTTGTGAATTGTTGCCGCTCGGAATGTGAAATCTTCTTGCGATCAAACGCTGTTCGGCTAAACTTTGGTTCGTACCTCATCCGTTCGCATCGAAGGGTTTTCCGATGTTAAAAATTGCTTTAGCTGCCGTCGTTTCCCTGATGTTCGCCTTCCAGCCGGTGCAAGCGGCCGGGGCGGGCGCGGGTGCTGGAGCAGGGGCCGAAAAGGCCCAGGTCGCCAAGAAGAAAAAGAAAAGCAGGACCGCGCGCAAGGCCGTGCGCGCCAAGAAGCGCCAGGACCTGGCCAAGACCATCGCCGCCGACAACCGCCAGCGCATGGTGCGCCGCGTCGCCATGGTGCGCGGCAAGCGCGTCGTCACCTACCAGTCCGTGCGCCGCGCAGCCCCCTCCTACGATCCGCGCAGCCTCGGCGATATCGCCGGGCTGAGCCGTACCCCCGATCCCCTGTCGCTGCGTTCCAACGTCGCCTTCGTGCTGGACCAGAACAGCTCGGAAGTGCTGTTCGAGAAGAACGCCAACGTGGCGCTGCCGATCGCCTCGATCACCAAGCTCATGACCGGCCTGGTCGTGGTCCAGGCCAAGCAGGACCTCGACGAGGTGCTGCGCATCACCGACGCCGACGTCGACCGCCACAAGTACAGCAGCTCGCGCCTGCCGGTGGGCGCGCGCATGACGCGGCGCGAACTGCTGCACATCGCCCTGATGAGTTCCGAGAACCGCGCCGCTTCCGCGCTGGGCCGCAACTACCCGGGCGGAATCGAGGCCTTCGTCGCGGCCATGAACGCCAAGGCGCAGGAGCTGGGCATGAACGACACCCGTTACGTCGATTCCAGCGGCCTGTCGAGCCACAACGTCTCGAGCGCGCGCGACCTGGCCAAGCTGGTCGCCAGCGCGCACCAGGAACCGATCCTGCGCGAATACTCGACCACCAAGGATTCGGTGGTCAAGGCCAGCGGACGGCCGATGCGCTATGCGAACACGAACTACCTGGTGGCGCTGCCCGACTGGAACATCGGCATCCAGAAGACCGGCTTCATCAACGAAGCGGGGCGCTGCCTGGTGATGCAGGCCATGATCCAGGGACGCAACGTGATCATGGTGTTCCTGGATTCCAAAGGGAAGATGTCGCGCACCGCGGACGCCGGGCGCATGCGGCGCTGGCTCGAGGCGGTGACGCCGGATGGGCTGGGTGGTGGTGCGCCGCCGGCGCCGGCGGTCACGACGGCTGCGGCGCCGGCGGAATTGCCGAATTGACCCCACGGCGTACAAATTCGTAGCGTGGGGGGCTTTGCCGCCCACGCGGTGATAGTTTGCAGCAAGATCATCCGGCGCGAAACCGGAGCCCATAACAATCACCGCGTGGACGGCAGAGCCGTCCACCCTACGGATGCGATAACGAGTTTTTAAACCGCCGGCGTCGGCCGATACCCCAAGGTCGACGAAATACTCGCTGCCGTCTGCACCAGGTCCTCCAGCCAATCCTCCTGCAAGCGGTCCGCCGGGGCCGAAATCGACAGCCCGGCCACCAGCTTGCCGCTGTCGTCGTGGATGCCGGCCGCCATGCAGCGCACCCCCAGTTCCAGCTCCTCGTTGTCGCGCGCATAGCCGCGCGAGCGCACCAGGCTCAGCTCGCGCTCCAGGCGCGCCAGCTCGGTGATCGAATTCTTGGTATGGCCCGCCAGCCCGGTGCGGGTGGCGTAGGCGCGGATCGCCTTGACGTCGTCCACCGACAGGAACAGCTTGCCCGTCGAGGTCAGGTGCAGCGGTCCGCGGCCGCCGATGGCGCGCACCACCTGCATGCCCGAACGCTCGGAAAAGGCGCGGTCGATGTAGACGATCTCGTCGCCCTGGCGCACCGACAGGTTGACCGTCTGCTGCGTCTTGCGGTGCAGGGCGCGCATCGCGTCGAGCGCCGCTTCGCGCACCGACAGCCGGCTCTTGACCACGTTCCCCAGTTCCAGCAGCCGCATGCCGAGCCGGTAGGTGCCCGGCTCTACGCGATCGACGAAACGCGTCACGACCATGTCGTTCAGGATCCGGTGCGCGGTCGACGGGTGCAGGCCCGAGACCTTCGACAATTCCTTCAGGCTGACCGGGTCCGTATAGCTCGCCAGCGCGTCGAGCAAGGCCATCATGCGCTCGATCACCTGGATCGAGGTCTTCGCTGGTTCTGGGGTTTCCATTTTCATGATGTGGTTGGTGCAGTGCAGTATGGTCCCTTCTTTATACCATGATGTGAAAAGCTCATGCAAACACATGGGTTAGTGTGTGCCGTCGGTTTTTCACAAAACCGGCGCGGCGGCGCATAATGGCATTCCTGCATGATTAACTTTCAAACACGATGGAACACCCGATCAGCGAATTCAAGACCAAGCGCGGCCTGGACCGCCTCCTGGCCGCCTGCCGCAACACCTGGGACGGCTTCGCCTGGGCCTGGCGCAGCGAGGCTGCTTTCCGCCAGGAGATCGTGGTCATCGCCATCGCGACGGTCGTGGCGCTGGCGCTGCCGGTGTCCGGCTTCCAGAAGCTGGTGCTGGTCGGCGTGCTGGCCGTGGTGCTGGTCGTCGAACTGATCAACTCGGCCATCGAGGCGATCGTCGACCGCATCTCGCTCGAGCGCCATCCGCTGTCCAAGGTGGCCAAGGACATGGGCAGCGCAGCGGTCTTCCTGACCCTGCTGCTGGCCGTGGCGACCTGGGCCGTCGTGCTGTACAACCGTTTTTACTGACCGGCGGCAGGTGCCCCCGGCAATTTGTGTGTCCCAACTAGGAGATAAAACATGACGTTACGCCTCGGCGATACCGCCCCGGATTTCGAGCAGGACTCCAGCATCGGCAAGATCCGCTTCCACGAGTGGGCAGGCGATTCCTGGGTGGTGCTGTTCTCGCACCCGGCCGATTTCACCCCGGTCTGCACGACCGAACTGGGCCTGACCGCCAAGCTCAAGCCTGAATTCGACAAGCGCAATGTCAAGGCGATCGCGCTGTCGGTCGACCCGGCCGAGCAGCACAAGGAGTGGATCAAGGACATCGAGGACACCCAGAAGACCGTGGTGGGCTTCCCGATCGTGGCCGACGCCGACCGCAAGGTTTCCGAGCTCTACGACATGATCCACCCGGAGCAATCGGCAACCGCCACGGTGCGCTCGCTGTTCGTGATCGACCCGAACAAGAAGATCCGCCTGACCATCACCTACCCGATGAGCACCGGCCGCAACTTCGACGAAGTGCTGCGCGTGATCGACGCCCTGCAGCTGACCGACGGCTACACCGTGGCCACTCCGGGCAACTGGAAGGACGGCGACCCGGTCATCATCCCGCTGACCGTGCAGGATCCGGAAGTGCTGAAGCAGAAGTATCCGAAGGGCTTCGAGGCGCCGCGTCCTTATCTGCGCCTGACGCCGCAGCCGAACAAGTAAGCGGCACAATCCGATAAGGGTCGGCCACGACGCCTGAACGCGTTCAGCCTGCCCCGAAACCGTCGTCCCTGCGCAGGCGGGGATCCAAGTTCTGCCAGCGTTATCGATACGCTTGCAACTTGGATCCCCGCCTTCGCGGGGACGACGTGCTTTTTGCAGCTCAACTGGATGCCGCGGCGGCTGCTCCGCTTCCATCGCACGTCCGTGCGTTGCAAATCGACAACAATCATACTCATCCGTACGAATATCTCCGCATAAGCAAATAAGGAAGCTGTCGTTTGTGAAACTGCCGAGCAGCCTTACCCTGTGTGCCAAATTGGGAGCACAGCATGTCGATGACTTACATTGTGGCGGGTTTCGCGGTAGGGCTGCTGGTCGGGATGACCGGAGTAGGGGGCGGTTCGCTCATGACGCCGCTCCTGACCCTGCTGTTCGGCGTCTCGCCGTCCGTCGCGGTCGGCACCGACCTGGCCTTCGCCTCGATCACCAAGGGCGCCGGCACCATCACCCACCGTTTCAACCGCACCGTCCAATGGCCCATCGTCGGCCGCCTGTGCCTGGGCGCGCTGCCCGCCGCGCTGCTGACCACGCTCGCGCTGCGCGAGTTCGGCGCCCTGGACAAGGAAATCGGCCTCGTCATCCGCTATTCGATCGCCGGCTCGGTGCTGCTGACCGTGGTCGCCCTGCTGTTCCGCGGCAAGCTGCTGGCCTGGATCAATGCCCACCCGGACCGCCAGCTGAAGGGCCGTCCGCTGGCCGCCGCCACCATCGTCTCGGGCGCGGTGCTCGGCGTACTGGTCACCGTGTCCTCGATCGGCGCCGGCGCCATCGGCGCGACCCTGCTGGTCTTCCTGTATCCGAAACTGACACCGGCCGAAGTGGCGGGCACGGACATCGCCTACGCGGTGCCGCTGACGGCCATCGCGGCCGCCGGCCACTGGTGGCTGGGCTCGATCGACTGGATGCTGTTGCTGACCCTGCTCGTGGGTTCGGTGCCGGGCATTACCCTGGGCGCCATGGCCTCGCGCGCCGTGCCGGAACGCTTCCTGCGTGCGCTGCTGGCGACGACCCTGACCGGCGTGGCGGCGAAGCTGGTGTTCTGATCCCAGCCAAATAGGGAAAGTGTCTATGCAAATGAGGAAAGTTTCGTTTGCTTTATGAGACTCGGATGAGATTATTGTAGCCCGTTAGAAGAATTTGTAATAAGGGCTTCCATGACTTCCCTCGCACAGTCGAGACCGGCACTGCGGCAAACCGCCAGGCGTTCCCCGGGCCGGGTGATCCCCGGCTTCGGCATCTCGCTCGGCTTCACCATCTTTTACCTGGCGCTGATCGTCCTGATCCCGCTCTCGGCGGTCTTCCTCAAGACCTTCACCATGAGCTGGGAGGCCTTCTGGGCCGCGGTCACCTCCGAGCGCGTGATGGCGTCCTACCGCCTCAGCTTCGGCGCCTCGCTGATCGCCGCCCTCATCAACGTCGTCTTCGGCGGCATCGTCGCCTGGGTGCTGGTGCGCTACCAGTTCCCCGGCAAGCGCTTCATCGACGCCCTGGTCGACCTGCCGTTCGCGCTGCCGACCGCGGTGGCCGGCATCACGCTCACCGCCCTGTACTCGCACAACGGCTGGATCGGCCAATACCTGGCCGGCCTGGGCATCAAGGTCGCCTTCACGCCGCTGGGCGTGGTCCTGGCCTTGACCTTCATCGGCCTGCCTTTCGTGGTGCGCACGGTGCAGCCGGTGCTGGAAGAAGCCGAGCGCGAGCTCGAGGAAGCTGCCGCCAGCCTGGGCGCCTCGCCCCTGCAGACTTTCATTCGCGTGGTGCTGCCGTCGATCGTGCCGGCGCTGCTGACCGGCTTCGCGCTGGCCTTCGCGCGCGCCACTGGTGAATACGGCTCGGTAATCTTCATCGCCGGCAACCTGCCGATGGTGTCCGAGATCACGCCGCTATTCATCATCACCAAGCTGGAGCAGTACGACTACGCGGGCGCCACGGCGATCGCGGTCGTCATGCTCGTCATCTCCTTCATCCTGCTGCTGACGATTAACCTGCTGCAGGCCTGGACACGCAAACGGGCGGGCAAGAAATGAGCGCGGTCCTCGACAAGCTGGCGCCCGCGCCTTCCAAGCCCGTGCCGGCCAGGCGCCCGGCCACCAATGTGTTCGAACCGAACTGGGTGCGCTACACCCTGATCGGCGTCGCGCTGGCCTTCCTGACCCTGTTCCTGTTCGTGCCCCTGGTGGCGGTGTTCACCGAGGCGCTCAAGCGCGGCTGGGAAACCTATGTCGAATCGATCAAGGACCCCGATGCGCTGTCGGCCATCAAGCTGACCCTGATCGCGGCCGGCATCTCGGTGCCGCTCAACCTGGTGTTCGGCGTTGCCGCCGCCTGGGCCATCGCCAAGTTCGAATTCCGCGGCAAGAGCGTCCTGCTGACCCTGATCGACCTCCCGTTCTCGGTCTCGCCCGTGATCGCGGGCCTGATCTACGTGCTGCTGTTCGGCGCCGAGGGCTGGTTCGGCGCCTGGCTGGCGGAGCACGACATCAAGATCCTGTTCGCGGTGCCGGGCATCGTGCTGGCCACGGTCTTCATCACTTTCCCGTTCGTGGCGCGCGAGCTGATTCCGCTGATGCAGCAGCAGGGCACCGAGGAAGAGGAGGCCGCGCTGGTGCTGGGCGCCTCCGGCTGGCAGACCTTCGCCAAGGTCACGCTCCCGAACATCAAGTGGGGCCTGCTGTACGGCGTGATCCTGTGTAACGCCCGCGCCATGGGCGAATTCGGCGCGGTGTCGGTGGTCTCGGGCCACATCCGCGGCGAGACCAACACCATGCCGCTGCAGGTCGAGATCCTCTACAACGAATACAACTTCACGGCCGCCTTCGCGATCGCGTCGCTGCTGGCGCTGCTGGCGCTGGTGACCCTGGCGGTGAAGAGCTTTATCGAATGGCGCCTGCACCAGGTTAGGAAGGCCGCCGCCGACGAACGCAATACGGAGCACGCAGCATGACCATCGAAGTCCAACACATCCACAAGCAGTTCGGCCAGTTCACGGCGCTGGACGACGTCTCGCTCAAGTTCCCGGACGGCGAGCTGACCGCGCTCCTGGGACCGTCGGGCTGCGGCAAGACCACCTTGCTGCGCGTGATCGCGGGCCTGGAGCATCCGGATTCGGGCAGCGTGCTGCTCGACGGCCAGGATGCCTCGCACCACCACGTGCGCGAGCGCCAGGTCGGCTTCGTGTTCCAGCACTATGCGCTGTTCAAGCACATGACCGTGTTCGAGAACGTCGCTTTTGGTTTGCGCGTCAAGCCGCGCAAGGAGCGCCCAAGCGAGCAGCAGATCCGCGAGAAAGTGAAACAGCTGCTGGAGCTGGTGCAGCTTGATTGGATCGCCGACCGCTATCCGCCGCAGCTGTCGGGCGGCCAGCGCCAGCGCATCGCCCTGGCCCGCGCCCTGGCCGTGGAGCCGCGCGTGCTGCTGCTGGACGAACCCTTCGGCGCGCTCGACGCCAAGGTGCGCAAGGAACTGCGCCGCTGGCTGCGCCGCCTGCACGACGACCTGCACGTGACCTCGATCTTCGTGACCCACGACCAGGAGGAAGCGCTGGAAGTGGCCGACCAGGTGGTCCTGATGAACAAGGGCCGCGTCGAGCAGCAGGGCGCGCCTGGCGAGGTCTATAACAAGCCGGCCTCGCCTTTCGTCTACGGCTTCCTGGGCAACGTCAACCTGTTCCACGGCCGCGTGCACGAAGGCGTGCTGGCCTCGGGCGACGTCAGCTTCCAAGCGCCGCAGCACAGCGGCGTGCGTGACGGCGCCGGCATCGGCTACGTGCGCCCGCACGACCTGGACGTGGAACGCTACACGCCGGGCGCGGAAGGCGTGGTGACCAAGCTGCGCCGCGCCCACGCGATCGGCCCGCTGGCCCAGCTCGACCTGGAGCGCGCCGACAACGCGCAGCTGATCGAGGCCGTGATCCCGAACGAGCGCTTTGCGCACCTCGGTTTGAAGGAAGGCGAGACCGTGGTGGTGCGCCCGCGCCGCATCGAGGTGTTCGTGGACCAGGGAGAGGGCATATGAATTTCCAGCAGCTGCGTTCCGTACGCGAGGCGGCGCGCCGCGACTTCAACCTGACCGAGGTGGCGAACGCGCTGTTCACCTCGCAGCCCGGCGTGTCGCGCCAGATCCGCGAGCTGGAGGAGGAACTTGGCGTCGAGATCTTCGAGCGCAACGGCAAGCGCCTGACCGGCCTCACGCCGCCGGGCAAGGGCATCCTGCGCATCGTCGAAAAGCTCCTGGTGGAAGCCGAGAACCTGCAGCAGGCCAGCCGCGAATACGCGGCCCAGGACAGCGGTACACTCACCGTGGCCGTCACCCACACCCAGGCGCGCTATGCGCTGCCGCAGGTGGTGCAATCCTTCCGCAACGCCTTCCCCGGCGTGCGCATCGCCCTGCAGCAGAGCGCACCCGAGCATATCGCGGAATGGGTCCTGTCGGGCAAGGCCGACATCGGCATCGCGACCGAGGGCCTGTCGGCGTTTCCCGACCTGGTGTCCTTCCCGTGCTACCGCTGGAGCCACCTGGTGGTGGCGCCGGAAGGGCATCCGATCTTCTCCGGTTCGCAGCCGCTGCGCCTGGAAGACCTGGCCGAGTATCCGCTGATTACCTACGACGTGGGCTTCACGGGCCGCAGCCATATCGACGCCGCGTTTGTCGAGGCAGGGCTGGCGCCCGACATCGTGCTGACCGCGATGGATTCGGACGTCATCAAGCAATATGTGTCGCTGGGACTGGGCGTGGGGATCGTGGCCTCGATGGCTTTCGACCATGGACGCGACAAGGGGCTGCGGGCGATCGAGTCTTCGCACCTGTTCGCGCAGAACGTGACGCGGCTGGCGGTGCGGCGCGGGTCTTATTTGCGGGCGTATGCGTATCATTTCATCGAGCGGTTTGCTCAGGGGTATACGCGGGCGGATATCGAGAAGGCGTTGCAGGCGGCGGAGTGATGGTGAGTTGGTGGCTGCTCGACGAAGCTTGGGTCCCCGCCTTCGCGGGGATGACGTTTTGAAGCAGGCGGCTAAGGTCTCCTTGCACCACTACTCTCCGCACGTCATCCCCGCGAAGGCGGGGACCCAAGTTTGCATGCAGAGCGCAAACGCAAATCACTGCCCTGGGTTCGTAAACCGCCCATGAATCTCATCAACCGCCGCCACGAGATCGGAAGACAACGTAAGCTCCAGCGCCCCGATGTTCTCCTCCAGCTGCCACAATGACGTCGCCCCGATAATGGTCGACCCCACGAACCACCGCGAATAACACCACGCCAGCGCCAGCTGCGCCGGCGTCATCCCATTCTCGCGCGCCAGCTTGGCGTATTCCGCACACGCCGCCAGCACCGCCGGCCGCAGGTAGCGTGGGCTCCAGCTCTTCGGAAAAATGTTCAGGCGCCCGCGCGCCTTCGGATCGTCGAGGTACTTGGCCGTCAGCTGCCCGAAGGCCAGCGGACTGTAGGCCAGCAAACTGACATCGGTGCGGAAGCAGGTTTCGTCCAGCAAGCTGGTCTCGAAGGAACGCGCCGTCAGGTTGTACAGGTTCTGGATCGTCGCGATCCGCGGCAAGCCCTTCATCTCCGCCAGCTTGACGAACTCGCACACGCCCCAGGCGCTCTCGTTCGACACGCCGATGTGGCGGATCTTGCCCTCGCCGATGAGTTCGCCCAGCGCCATCAATGTCTCTTCGATCGGCACCGCGGCGCGCTCGGCCCGCGGGTCGAACTGGCTGGCGCCGAAGATCGGGACATTCCGGCTCGGCCAGTGCAGCTGGTAGAGGTCGATGTAGTCGGTCTGCAGCCGCTGCAGGCTGCTCTCGACCGCGGCGCGGATGTTGGCGCGGTCGAGGTTGTGCGACGGATCGCGGATCCAGTGCACGTTGGGATTCGGCCCGGCGACCTTCGTCGCCAGCACCACGTCCGCGCGGCGGCCGGTCTTTTTCAGCCAGCTGCCGATGAAGCGCTCGGTCGAGCCCTGCGTCTCGGCGCGCGGCATCACCGGATACATCTCGGCGGTGTCGATGAAGTTCACGCCGCGCTCGAACGCGTAGTCCAGCTGGCTGTGCGCATCGGCTTCGCTGTTCTGCTCGCCGAAGGTCATGGTGCCGAGGCAGACCGCCGACACCGACAGGTCCGTGCGTCCCAGCCGCGTGCGCCGCATCCTCAGGCCCCCTGTTTGCGCAGGGCTTCCGCGCAGTCGCGCACCAGCCCCGGTCCCGCGTAGATCAGGCCGCTGTACAGCTGGACCAGCTTGGCGCCGGCCGCGACCTTGGCGCGCGCGTCCTCGCCGCGCATGATGCCGCCCACGCCGATGATCGGCACGTCGTCGCGCAGCTCGGTCTTGAGCGCGCGCACCACGATGTTCGACTGCTCGAATACCGGCGCGCCCGACAGGCCGCCGGCCTCCTGCGCATGCTTCATGCCTTCGACGTCGCGGCGGTTGAGCGTGGTGTTGGTGGCAATCACGCCGTCGATCTTGTGGCGCAGCAGGGCGCCGGCGATGTTGCGGATCTGGTCGCCATCCACGTCCGGCGCAATCTTCAGCGCCAACGGCACGTAATGGCCATGCTCGTCGGCCAGGCGCGCCTGTTCCTGCTTGAGCTGGGAGAGCAGGGCGTCCAGTTCCGACGCGTCCTGCAGCTGGCGCAGGTTCTTGGTGTTGGGCGAGGAGATATTGACCGTCACATAGCTTGCATAGGGATAGACCTTGCGCAGGCAGTGCAGGTAGTCTTCGGCGGCGCGCTCGATCGGGGTGTCGGCGTTCTTGCCGATGTTCAGGCCGAGCACGCCCTGGCGCTCCTGGTAGAAGCGCGAGGCCTGGACATTGGCGACGAAGGCGTCCACGCCGCCGTTGTTGAAGCCCATGCGGTTGATGATGCCGCGCGCCTTCGGCAGGCGGAACATGCGCGGCTTCGGGTTGCCCATCTGGCCGCGCGGCGTCACGGTGCCGATCTCGATCGAGCCGAAGCCCAGCGCGGCCAGCCCGTCGATGTAGGCGCCGTCCTTGTCCAGGCCGGCGGCCAGGCCGACCGGGTTCGGGAAAGTGATCCCCATGACGGTGCGCGGATCGGGCTTGGGCTTGCGCACGATGCCGGTCAGGCCCAGCCTGGCCGCACGGCGCAGGGCCGGCAGGGTCAGGTTGTGGGCCGCCTCGGGATCGAGGGAGAACAGCAGGGGACGGGCGAGGGCGTACAGGAGTTTGTCGGACATGGGGTGCTCGAAGTGATAATCCCCGCCATTCTACCGCGCGCCGACCCGATCAGGACCGGCCCGCGGCCGGCCTCTCCGGTGGCGCAAGCGTGCTCAGCGTTCCAGCACGCTCCAGGCGCCGTTGATACGGGCCTCCAGGGGGCGGAAATTGATCTTGTAGGCCATCTTCGGGCTTTGCTCGATCCAGTAGCCCAGGTAGACGTAGCCCAGGCCGAGCTCGCGCGCCTGGTTCACCTGCCACATCACGTTGTAGGTGCCGTAGGAGGCGCCCTCGACGTCCGGGTCGAAGAAGGTGTACACGGAGGACAGGCCGTCCGAAAGCACGTCGATGATCGAGACCATGCGCAGGGTGCCGTTCGGTTCGCGGAATTCGACCAGGCGGGTATTGACCCGGCTCTGCAGCAGGAATTGCGCGTACTGGTCGCGGCTGTCCTGGTCCATGCCGCCGCCCACGTGGCGCGTGGTCTGGTAGCGCAGGTAGAGGGCGTAGTGTTCGTCGGAGAAGGCGAGGTTGGCCACCATCGCCACCAGGTCGCCATGGCGTTTCCAGGCGCGCCGCTGGGTGCGGTTGGGGGTGAAGTCCTCGCACTTGACGCGCACCGGGATGCAGGCCTGGCAGCCGTCGCAATACGGCCGGTAGGTGAAGATCCCGCTGCGGCGGAAGCCGTTCTTCACCAGCTCGGAGTACACGTCGGCATTGATGAGATGCGAGGGCGTGGCCACCTGGGACCTGGCCTGGCGGGAATCGAGATAGCTGCACGGATAGGGCGCCGTGGTATAGAACTGCAGCGTGGCGAAGGGCAGGTCATTTAAGTGCGTCATGCAAAAAGCTCTCGAGACGACGTGGTGAACCTATTTTAGCGAAATCGCGGGGCGCACACTGTTAGCCAGTCAACGGTGCCGTCACCTTCCATTGCGTGATCGCCGGCTCGCGGATCGCCGCCCGCAAGTGCTCCAGGAACTGGCTGCGCGGGATCGGCGCGGCGCCCAGCGAGGCCAGGTGGCCGGTCTCCTGCTGGCAGTCGATCATGCGCACGCCCTGCTGGCGCAGGAAGGCGACCAGGTAGGCGAGCGCTACCTTGGAGGCGTCCGAGACGCGCGCGAACATCGATTCGCCATAGAACATGCGGCCGATGCAGACGCCATAGGCGCCACCCACCAGCTCGCCATCCAGCCAGACTTCCGACGAATGCGCATAGCCCAGCCGGTGCAGGCCGGTGTAGCCGTCGACGATCTCTTCCGAAATCCAGGTGCCGGGACCGTCGCGCCGCGGCGCCGCGCAGGCCCGCATCACCTCCTCGAAGGCGCTGTCGAAACGGACATCCCAGCTTCCGCCCTCGAGGCGGCTGCGCTCGACCTTGCGCAGGGTCTTCTTGAGGCTGTCGCTGATCTTGAAGTCCTCGGTAAGCAGGACCATGCGCGGGTCGGTGCTCCACCACAGGATCGGCTGGCCCTCGGAAAACCAGGGAAAGATGCCGTTCTGGTATGCAAGGAGCAGGCGCCGCGGCGAGAGGTCGGCGCCGGCGGCCAGCAGGCCGGGCGCGTCCACGGTCAGTGCCTCGGACACGTCGGGAAACGGCGTATCGCTCTCGAGCCAGGGGATCATGCGGGCCTCGCCTGCTCAGTCGGGCGCTCGGGGCGCGAGCATGGGACGCACGATGTCCCGGCTGTGGAAGCCGTAGCCGCCGCCCTCGCGCACCTTGACGCGGTCGGCGAAGAACAGTTCCAGGGTGGTGCGGATGGTGGGGAAGGCCAGCTCGTCCCAGGGGATCTCGTCCTCGGTGAACAGCTGCACGTCCAGGCTTTCGATGCCCGGCTCGAAGTCGAGGTCGCGCAGGCGCGCCAGGTAGAACAGGTGGACCTGGTGGACATGGGCCACGTTCAGCAGGGTGAACAGATTGCCGAGCTCGACGTTGGCGCCGGCTTCCTCCTCGGTTTCGCGCACGGCGGCCTGCTCGGTGGTCTCTTCGTTTTCCATGAAGCCGGCCGGCAGGGTCCAGTAGCCGTAGCGCGGCTCGATGGCGCGGCGGCACAGCAGCACCTGCAGCTTGCCGTCCTGTTCCCAGACGGGGAGCGAGCCGATGACCAGCTTGGGATTGTGATAATGGATGGTGTGGCAGTGCGTGCAGACGTAGCGCGGCCGGTTGTCGCCTTCAGGGATGGCCAGCGCGACAGGATGGGCGCACTCGGAGCAGAATTTCATAGGTCATCGGCAAATTGGTATTGCCCTTTACTTTACACTGATTGCAGTGCTCATGTGGTCCGGCAAGAGCCCCGGCGGGAGGCGGCGCGGCTTATGCATGAGCCATACCGTGCTGCAATCGCACACTCCGGTGGGATTGAATTTGCCTAAAGGGCCGAAGCTGCGTATAATACGAACCATCAGACGCGGGGTGGAGCAGTCTGGCAGCTCGTCGGGCTCATAACCCGAAGGTCACAGGTTCAAATCCTGTCCCCGCAACCAGATTCCGAAAGCCGCTGATTCGCAAGAGTCAGCGGCTTTTTCCATTGGCGTTTTCCATCGTAGGGTTGGCGGCTTCGCCGCCGACGCGGCAAATGTTACCGCCTCCAATGCCGGGTTCGGTGAATCCACGGCCGGCTATCACCGCGTCGGCGGCAGAGCCGCCGACCTTACGGTTAGCTCTACCTTATCGATGCAGCGCAAACCCGCTGCGTTCACCTGCAATCTCCCCGCATCCGCCTGGTCCAACCCGCAAAGGCTGGCGCCACGCCGGCCGCATGCAAGGGACAAGCACTCATGATCCATGTGGACGATATCAACGATGCCTGGGGCTGGGTCGGCTTGAACGCCGTCGAAGTCCTCGGGGCCAATGCCTTCGGCAACCTCATCCTGCGCGACGAGGACGGCCATTACTGGCGCCTGCGCCCGCAGGACCTGTGCTGCGAGCCCGTCGCCAGCAGCCGGGCCGACTTCGACGCGCTCTCCTATAACCAGGATTTCCTCAACGACTGGTACATGCCGGAAGTCGTGCGCCTGGCCGAGGCGGCGCTCGGCCCGCTCCCGGACGGGCGCAAGTACTGTCTCAGGATTCCCAGCGCGCTCGGCGGGCACTACGGGCGCGACAACCTGGCCACGGTGCCGCTGGCCGAGCTGATCCGTTTTTCGGGAGAAGGAGCGCAGCAGTTCGAGGGCCTGCCGCGCTGGAACTGAAGCTAGCCCGGCTGTTCGCCCAGGCTGGCCCATAGATAGGCCGCGGCCATGGTCCGGTGCGGCTTGTAGCGTTCCAGCAGGCGCTCGGCCTCGGCGATATCGGGCCGGGCTTCGCCGCCCATCAGCTTGTGGAAGGCGGTGCGCACCGCGACGTCGCCGTGCAGCGAGCAATCGGGGTAGCCGTAGCCGCGCAGCAGCGCGTAGTTGACGGTCCAGGGGCCGATGCCCTTGACCGCCAGCAGCTCGCGGCTGACTTCCTGAGGATCGCGCTCGCGCGCCAGCGATAGAAAGCCGTCCGCCACCATCCGGGCCAGACGCAGCACCGTCTCGGCCTTGGCGCGCGAGAACTTGCGGCCCGTCAGGTCCTCGAGCTGGAGGCGGGCCACGTCCGGCGCTTCCGGATAGCACCACAGGCCGCTGGAATGCGGGCGCCCGGCGACCTGGATCAGGGTGCGGCGCAGCGCGATGGCGAAGCCGAGGTTGATCTGCTGGCCGATGATGGCCCAGGTCAGGGCCTCGAACACGGTGGCCGACTGCACGATGCGCAGGCCGGGCTGGCGCGCCAAAACGGGGCCGAGCAGCGGATCGCCGTGCGCGGCAGCGGCAAAGGCGGCCGGGTCGATGCGCAGGCCCAGCATGTTGAGCAGGGCGTCGTGCAGGGCTTGCCGCTGGGCGGCGCCCAGCTCGCCGTCGGCGGCGATCCGGCACCGGGCGGCCTGCGGCGTGAAGGCGATCTCGATCAGGACCGGTATGCGGTCGAGCAGGATGCCCTTGCGCAGGCCCGCTTCGGTAATTTGCTCTGCCACGCCTTCAGCATCGCGGCCGTGGAAGGCGAGCACATCCTGCATCCGGTAGCCGGCGGGCAGGGGAAGGGCCAACTCGGTGATCATTTACTTTGCACCGCGGCCGGCGCGCGCAGGAAGGACGGCTTGAAGCCCGTCACGAGCGCGGTCCCCAGCAGGACGATGGCCGAGCCGGCCAGCGTATGCCAGCCCACTACCTCGTGCAGGAAGATCGCGCCCCACAGGATGCCGAACACCGGGTTCAGGAAGGTCACGGTCAGGGCCGAGGTGGTGCCGACTTCCTCGATCAGCTTGAAGTAGAGGATGTAGGCGATGCCGCTGCACAGCACGCCGAGCGCGAGCACGGCGGCCATGATGCCCAGGGTCGGTTCGCCGGGCGAGGGGAACAGCGGAATCACGGGCAGCACCAGCAGGGCGGCGGCCCACATCGAGCCATGGGCGTTGGCGAAGGGCGGCACCGCCCTGGCGGATTTCGCGTACTGGCTGGCGACGCTGTAGCTGAGCGAGGCGACCAGGGCCGCGCCGACCGCCATGCCGGCGCCGGGCAGGTCCGACACGTGGTCGAAGCCAACCAGCAGGGCCACGCCGATGGTGCCCAGCACCAGGCCCAGGGCGGCGCGCGGGCTGACCGGCTGGCGCGCCCACACGAAGGCGACCAGCGCGCCCCACATCGGCGCGGTGGCGTTCAGCACCGACAGCACCGAGGCCGACAGGGTGCGCGCGGCGAAGGCGAACAGCACGAAGGGCAGGGCGGAATTGAACAGGCCCAGGATCAGGTAGTGCTTCCAGTGCTCGCGCAGGTTCAGCGGCGCGGTGGAGGGGCGCTTGCGCAGCACCCAGGCCACGCCTGCCAGGAACAGGGCGGCGAAGGCGACCCGGTATTCGATCAGCACCGCGGGCCCGAGCACCGGAGCGGCGATGCGCATGAAGAGGAAGGAGCCGCCCCAGATGGCGGCCAGCGCGACCAGGCGCAGCATGTTGGCAGTGTTCATGGTGTTCGGCTCAAAGACTAGGGATGGTGATGGCGCGGTCTTGCTTGCGCCATCCGCTTCTTGCTATTGAATCTTGCTATTGAATTTAGGCGGCGCGGGCGCAGGCCTCGGCGCCGGGCGCCTCCACCGCGGCCGCATGCGGCACCAGCATCGCGGCCGGCACCGCGTTCTTCACGGCGGTGAGCTCGGCCATGATCGAGATCGCGATCTCGGCCGGGGTCTTGCTGCCGATATACAGGCCGATCGGGCCGTGCAGGCGCGCCAGCTGTTCGTCGGTCAGGTCGAACAGTTTGAGGCGCTCGCGCCGCTTGCTGTTGTTCAGGCGCGAGCCGATGGCGCCCACGTAGAAGGCCTCCGATTTCAATGCCTCCATCAGGGCCAGGTCGTCCAGCTTCGGGTCGTGGGTGAGCGCCACCACCGCGCTGCGCGCGTCGAGCCGAGCCTCGAGCACCAGGTCGTCGGGCATGGCGTGCACCAGCTCCACGCCGGGCAGGTTCCAGCCGCTGCGGTATTCCTCGCGCGGATCGCACACCGTGACGCGGTAGTCCATGCCGGCCGCCACCTGGGCCAGGAAGCGCGACAAGGGACCTGCGCCGATGATGTACAGGCGCCAGCGCGGGCCGTGGACCGTGTGCAGCACGCCGTCCTCGATGCGCTGGACCGTGCCGGCATCGGCGCGGCGCAGGCTGACGGCGCCGGTCGTCAGGTCGACGCTGCGCTCGACCAGTTCGCCCCGGCCGAGACGCTCGAGCAGTTCGGCGATGCGGCTGTCGCGCGACAGTGCTTCGATGGCCAGTTCGATGGTGCCGCCGCAAGGCAGGCCGAAGCGGTGCGCCTCGTCGGCGCTAATGCCGTAGCTGACGATCCTGGGCCGGGTGAGTTCGATCCCCTTGTCGCGTACCGCCGCGATCAGGTCATCCTCGATGCAGCCGCCAGAGACCGAGCCCACCACCTGGCCGTCCTCGCAGATCGCGAGGGTGGCGCCGATCGGGCGCGGGCTGGAACCCCAGGTCTTGATCACCGTGACCAGCTGGCAGCGCCGGCCGGCATCCAGCCAGGCGGCGGAGGTTTTCAGCACTTCGAGGTCGATACTGTCCATGGGGGCGGTGGGGAGAGGTGGATGGACAATGATACAAAAAAAGCGCGGGGTGTGTTGGCTGGTGGCGTGGCAATGGGGTGTGCATGAAAACTTGGGTCCCGGCCTTCGCCGGGACGACGTTCAAAAGGAAGTGGCCACACCATTCTCAAGTGGCCCGCTACCTCAGCACGTCGTCCGGCGAAGGCCGGGACCCAAGTTTAGTACCGCAGTGTTAGCCTCTCAAGGCACCAGCGGCTTATTCCCCGACCGCTTCGTCCTGATCTCCGCCAGCGCCTTGTCCATCGCCGCCACCCGCGCCGCCATGCCCGGATGGTTCGCCGTATAGCCATTCAGCACCGAGGCCGGATAGGTCGCCGCCAGCCGCTTCCAGAATCCCGACGCGCCTTCGACGCGGTAGTCGGCGCGCGCCAGCAGGTACATGGCCAGGCGGTCGGCTTGGGCATCGCTCTCGGCCGGCATGGCCTTGATGCCGCCGCTGCCGATCAGCATCGAGGTATCCGGCGTGACGCGGATCAGGTTGTCGATGATGCCGCCGATGGTCCCCGCGTTGCGTTGCGTGGCCGCGTGGCCCAGCATGTTGTGCGCCATGGTGCGCGCCACCACGTAGGCCAGCTCGTCGTCGTTCTGGGTAAAGTTCATCATGCCGCGCGTGACCATGACGCGTCCGCCGTCCGCATAGGCGTTGACGTTGTCGGCGTTGCCCAGTTCGATGGCGAACGCGCAGGCGCGCGTCACCGGGATGCTGAGATCGCGGGTAGCCCCGTTGCGTTCGATGGTCAGGGGCAGGGTGGCCTGCTTGGCCATGATCGGGCCGAACACCGCGCCCGCCTGCGACAGCGCCTGCGGGCCTTCGGGCAGCGGCTTGCCGCCCGCGGCCACCAGGCCGTCTCCCTGGCGCAGGCCGGCCTTGGCGGCGCCGCTGCCGGCCAGCACATTGGTCACCTGCAGGCGCTCGCCCATGCCGAACACCACGTGCGCGGCTTCGTTGTAGAAGCCGGGGTAGGAGTGGCGGTTCTTGGCGGTGAAGCCGAGCAGGTTGCGGGCGTGCTTGGTGCACAGCTCCGCATTGTCGATCAGGAGGGGAGCCGCGACCCGGTACAGGCGGTCCTGCAGGGTGGCCATCTTGTTGAGGGTGTCGGCCGCCGCGGCCATCTGCGGGGTCAGCTCGGGCTTGGCCGGCTGGGCGCCGGCGAAGATGCCGGGCTGGGCGCCCGGGACCGTCGGTCCTGGCGTGGAGCAGGCCGACAGCAAGGCAGCGGTGGCGACGACCAGCGCGAGCGGACGTCGATGCGTGGGCAGGCGATGGATGCGGATCATGGTCCTCCTTAATGCATGTTGTTATTGTTTGCCGGTGCTGCCGAACCCTCCGGCGCCCCGTTCGCTCGATGCGAACTCCTCCACCACATTGAAGCCAACCTGCAAAACAGGCACGATGATGAGCTGCGCCAGGCGATCCATGGGCTGCAGCGTAAACACGGTCTGGCCGCGGTTCCAGGTCGAGACCATCAGCTGGCCCTGGTAATCGGAGTCGATCAAGCCTACCAGATTGCCGAGAACGATGCCGTTCTTATGGCCGAGCCCGCTGCGCGGCAGGATCATGGCCGCATAGCCCGGATCGCCGATGTGGATCGCCAGGCCGGTCGGCACCAGCACCGTCTGTCCAGGCTCGATGACGAGCGGGGCGTCGATGCAGGCGCGCAGGTCCAGGCCCGCGCTGCCGGGGGTGCCGTAGGCCGGCAGGAAGTCCTTCATGCGCGGGTCGAGGATCTTGAGGTCGATGTTCTTCATGCGTGGTAGTTCGTCTTCTTGTGATCAGGTCAACAGGGAGCGCCGTTCGAGCCGCTTGGCGATCTCGGACACGAGCTGGCGCGCGAGCGTGAGCTTGTCCGCGCGCGGCAGCACCGTGTGGCCGCCCTCGTCGAACAGGATGATGGTGTTGTCGTCCTGGCCGAAGGTCTGGGGGCCAATATTACCGACCAGGAGGGGAATGCCTTTGCGCTCGCGCTTGGCGGCGCCGAATTCCATCAGGTTTTCCGATTCGGCCGCGAAGCCGACGCAGTAGGGCCAGCCGGACAGGCTGGTGGTCGAGGCCACCGAGGCCAGGATGTCGGCGTTCTGCACGAATTCCAGCTGGGGCGCGCCGCCGCCTTCCTGCTTTTTCAGCTTCTGGTCGCTGGCGTTCGCCACACGCCAATCGGCCACCGCCGCCACGCCGATGAACACATGCTGGCCTTCGATGCCGGCCATCACCGCGTCGTGCATCTGCTGGGCGGTCAGCACGTCGATGCGGCGCACGCCGTGCGGCGTGGGCAGCGAGGTCGGTCCGGACACCAGGGTCACCTCGGCGCCAGCTTCATGCGCCGCGCGCGCCACCGCATAGCCCATCTTGCCGGACGAGAGATTGGTGATGCCGCGCACCGGGTCGATCGGCTCGAAGGTAGGGCCGGCCGTGATCAGGACGCGGCGCCCCAGCAGCACCTTGTGCTGGAAGCAGGCGATCAGTTCGTCGACCAGCTCCTCGGGTTCGAGCATGCGGCCGTAGCCGGTCTCGCCGCAGGCCTGGGAAC
This sequence comes from Massilia sp. ST3, assembly GCF_018119405.1. Taxonomy (GTDB): domain Bacteria; phylum Pseudomonadota; class Gammaproteobacteria; order Burkholderiales; family Burkholderiaceae_D; genus Telluria. Next base: position 86,687 of record NZ_JAGPWC010000015.1, read on the forward strand.
CGGCGGCCGGTCCCAGGATGTGGATGCCGTCCTCGCGCAGCTGCGCCACGTTGCGCATGGTCGCCGGGTTCTCCCACATCTCGACGTTCATGGCCGGGGCCACCATCAGCGGCACGTGGCGCGGGCGCGCCACGCACAGGGTCGACAGCAGGTCGTCGCAGGCGCCGTGGGCCAGCTTGCGGATGAAATCGGCGGAGCAGGGCGAGATCAATACCGCGTCGGCGCCGCGGGTCAGGTCGATGTGGGCCATGTTGTTGGCCACGCGCGGGTCCCACTGGTCGGTGTAGACGGTGTGGCCGGACAAGGCCTGCATCGTCACCGCGCCGATGAAGTGCAGGGCCGCTTCCGTCATCACCACCTGCACGCTGGCGCCCTGCTTGACCAGGGCGCGGCACAGTTCCGCCGATTTGTAGCAGGCGACGCCGCCGGTCAGGCCGAGGACGATCTTCTTGCCCTTGAGGTCCATGTTCATGCCTCCTCCGGGTGGATCAGGATTTGTTCACGCGGCGCAGCTCATCGAGGATGAACAGGATGGCGCCCACGGAGATGCCGATGTCGGCGATGTTAAAGGCCGGGAAGTGGCCGAAGCCCTTCCAGTAGAAATCGAGGAAGTCGATCACGTGGCCGTAGGCCAGGCGGTCGATCACGTTGCCGACCGCGCCGCCCATGATCAGCGCCAGCGAGAAGCAGAACAGGCGCTGGCCCGGATGGCGCTTGAGCAGGTACAGGATATAGCCAACGGCCGCGACCGCGATGCCGGTGAACAGGTAGCGCTGCCAGCCGCCGGCGTCGCCCAGGAAGCTGAAGGCCGCGCCCGGGTTGTAGACCTTGATCAGGTTGAAGAAGCCGGTCACCGGCACCGTCTCGCCGTAGAAGAAGGTGCGCTCGACGGTGATCTTGGTGATCTGGTCGAACAGGACCAGGATCAGGGCCAGGCCGAGCCAGGGCAGCATGCCGCCGCCGCTGGCGCTGCCGGATTTGGGCGCCGCCTTCATCACGCCGGAGATTGCAGGTTTCTTTTTGGTTGCCATGGTAGAGGTATCGAGACCCGGCCGGGCCCCCCCCCGGGCGGGGGGGGGGGCCCAAAAAAATGGTTTGGGGCAACCCGCCGG
>NZ_JAGPWC010000150.1 GCF_018119405.1 Massilia sp. ST3
ATCGCAACCGTTCTGTCGAAGAAGTTCGGCGGCGAAGCCAAGGCCTACGACCAGATCGACGCGGCTCCGGAAGAAAAAGCACGCGGCATCACCATCAACACCGCGCACGTCGAGTACGAAACCGCAAACCGTCACTACGCCCACGTTGACTGCCCGGGCCACGCCGACTACATCAAGAACATGATTACCGGTGCTGCGCAGATGGACGGCGCGATCCTGGTGTGCTCGGCCGCTGACGGCCCGATGCCGCAGACCCGCGAGCACATCCTGCTGGCGCGTCAGGTTGGCGTTCCTTACATCATCGTGTTCCTGAACAAGTGCGACCTGGTCGACGACGCGGAACTGCTGGAACTGGTCGAAATGGAAGTGCGCGAGCTCCTGTCGAAGTACGAGTTCCCGGGCGACGACCTGCCGATCATCAAGGGTTCGGCACGTATGGCGCTGGAAGGCCAGGCTGGCGAGATGGGCGAAGACTGCATCATCCGTCTGGCTGAAGCACTGGACAGCTACATCCCGACCCCGGAACGTGCCGTTGACGGCGCCTTCCTGATGCCGGTCGAAGACGTGTTCTCGATCTCGGGCCGCGGCACCGTGGTGACCGGTCGCGTCGAGCGCGGCATCATCAAGGTCGGCGAAGAGATCGAAATCGTCGGTATCGTCGACACCGTCAAGACCACCTGCACCGGCGTGGAAATGTTCCGCAAGCTGCTGGACCAGGGTCAGGCAGGCGACAACGTCGGTCTGCTGCTGCGCGGCACCAAGCGTGAAGACGTCCAGCGCGGCCAGGTTCTGGCCAAGCCGGGCTCGATCAAGCCGCACACCGACTTCACCGGCGAAGTGTACGTCCTGTCGAAAGACGAAGGCGGCCGTCACACCCCGTTCTTCAACAACTACCGTCCTCAGTTCTACTTCCGTACGACTGACGTGACCGGTTCGATCGTGCTGCCGGCCGACAAAGAAATGGTCATGCCAGGCGACAACGTGTCGATCACCGTCAAGCTGATCGCTCCGATCGCGATGGAAGAAGGTCTGCGCTTCGCAATCCGCGAAGGCGGCCGTACCGTCGGCGCCGGCGTGGTTGCCAAGATCATCGCCTAAT
>NZ_JAGPWC010000151.1 GCF_018119405.1 Massilia sp. ST3
TGGCGCTGTCCCCGTGATCAGCGATTGCCGGCAGAGCTTGCCGGCTTCCAGCTTTCTGGACGGCTGCGGCGCACTTTGTAGGGCCTGTCTGGATGCACAGCGGGCGGATGTGCATTGATCAGCGACAAGCCTCGCTTCGCCCCCACGGCGCGGGCGGCGGTTGCCGGGCATGCGGCGGGCCTGGCCATCGCCCGCAGATAGTTGAACTTACTCAACAAAATCGCTCGGCCGATGGTGCCGCTCTTGTCCTACCCCTAATAAATATTCAAGAGAAAAATGTCAAGCAAACGATTTACATGCGAATAATGTTCGTTAAAAACAGGATAATGTTGTGTTGTATTTGGGCGAAAGATTGCACACAAATGTGAATTCCAGTGGGAATCTCTTTTGCTTTGGCGTAACCTTCAGATTCTTTCGTGACGGAAAATAATTCGTCACGGCAACTCCTGGAAGGTTCGAAATGAAATCCCGACTGAATTCTCTGGCTGCACGCACTCTCTCCACCACCCTGTGCGGCGCCATCCTGGTTGCCTTTGGAGGCAGCAACGCTACCGCCGGTAGCATCTATTCGGGCCGCTCGGTGACCACCTCCCCGACCGCGCCGACCACCAGCACCGCCAGCACCACGACCCCGGCGCCTACCGCCGCCGCCATCACCAACGTGCGCCTGGAAAACACCAGCGCCACCGTTGCACAGAACAATGTCCCGGTCACCTTCGGCCAAGTCTTCGCTGTCGGCCACCTGGCCAAGGGCACTGCCCTGGTCGGCCGTCTCGACGATGGCAGCACCCTGCCCCTGCAGGTCGACGTGAAAGCCACCCACCCGGACGGCTCGGTCCGCCACGCCGTGATCTCGGCCGTGCTGCCGACCCTGGGCGCCGGCCAGACCCGTACCCTGGACCTGGTGCCCAACGGCGCCGCTGCG
>NZ_JAGPWC010000152.1 GCF_018119405.1 Massilia sp. ST3
ATTGATCGCGGCCTGGGTGGTCGAATCGCAGGCGCCGCCGCCGCCCAGCGACAGGTTCAGCACGCGCGCCTTGTTGGCGTTGGCCGGCACGCCCGAGACGGTGCCGCCCGAGGTCCAGGTGATCGCGTCGGCGATGTCCGAGGTATAGCCGCCGCACTTGCCCAGCACGCGGGCCGGGACGATCTTGGCGTTGTAGGCCACGCCGGCAACGCCGACGCTGTTGTTGGTGCGCGCGGCGATGGTGCCGGCCACGTGGGTGCCGTGCCAGCTCGAGGTCTGGGCGCGGGTCGGCTGGCCGCCGCCGCATTCGCCGACGGCGATGGCGTCGCCCGGGTCGCTCGCATCGCTGTCGCGGCCGTTGCCGTCGTTCGAGACGAAGGTATCGCCGATGAAGTCATAGCCCGGCAGGATCTGGCCGCTCAGGTCGGTGTGCGGACGGTAGCCGGTGTCGATCACGGCCACGACCACGCCGGAGCCGGTCGACACATCCCAGGCGGCCGGCAGGCGCAGGCCGCCGACCGAATCCGTGTAGTGCCACTGCTGGCTGTACATCGGGTCGTTGGCGGTCGCCATGTGGGTCATGATGCGGTCCGGCTCGGCATACTCGATGTTCGGGTCGCGCGCCATCATTTCGGCGGCCAGT
>NZ_JAGPWC010000153.1 GCF_018119405.1 Massilia sp. ST3
GTTGATCGCGGCCTGGGTGGTCGAATCGCAAGCGCCGCCGCCGCCCAGCGACAGGTTCAGCACGCGCGCCTTGTTGGCGTTGGCCGGCACGCCCGAGACGGTGCCGCCCGAGGTCCAGGTGATCGCGTCGGCGATGTCCGAGGTGTAGCCGCCGCACTTGCCCAGCACGCGGGCCGGGACGATCTTGGCGTTGTAGGCCACGCCGGCGACGCCGACGCTGTTGTTGGTGCGCGCGGCGATGGTGCCGGCCACGTGGGTGCCGTGCCAGCTCGAGGTCTGGGCCTGGGCCGGTTCGCCGTTGCCGCATTCGCCGGCGGCGATGGCGTCGCCCGGGTCGCTGGCGTCGCTGTCGCGGCCGTTGCCGTCGTTCGAGACGAAGGTATCGCCGATGAAGTCATAGCCCGGCAGGAACTGGCCGCTCAGGTCGGTGTGCGGACGGTAGCCGGTGTCGATCACGGCCACGACCACGCCGGAGCCGGTCGACTTGTCCCAGGCGGTCGGCAGGCGCAGGCCGCCGGTGGCGTCGGTGTAGTGCCACTGCTGGCTGTACATCGGGTCGTTGGCCGTCGCCATGTGGGTCATGATGCGGTCCGGCTCGGCGTACTCGATGTTCGGGTCGCGCGCCATCATTTCGGCGGCCAGC
>NZ_JAGPWC010000154.1 GCF_018119405.1 Massilia sp. ST3
CTACAGCAACAACGCTTCGGCCAACAAGCTGGGCGCGATCGTCAACGGTTACGCGATCACCTACTACAACAAGACCTCGCTGGCGCCGTGGATGGACGACTTCTTCACCTCGGCCATCGGCCACGCTGCTGAACTGGGCTATACCAAGGCAGTCCCGCTGCTGAAGTGGAAAGTGGGCTTCCCGGTCCAGCGCCTGACCGGCGCCGGCGCCTGCTACATCCGCGCCGCGATGTACACCATGGTGCTGCGCGACAGCGAAACCTCGCCGGTGTACAGCACCATCGGCGAAGCCTTCGCCAAGAGCGACACCAAGGACTTCAATGCTGACTTCCTGAAGCTGCAATGCGGCAGCGCCGAAATGGGCACCGTGCTCGGCCTGAAGGCCGGCGAAATGACGGGTTACTCGTCGATC
>NZ_JAGPWC010000155.1 GCF_018119405.1 Massilia sp. ST3
ATTCGACGAGTAGCCCGTCATTTCGCCGGCCTTCAGGCCCAGCACGGTACCCATCGCGGTGCTGCCGCACTGCAGCTTCAGGAAGTCAGCATTGAAGTCCTTGGTGTCGCTCTTGGCGAAGGCTTGGCCGATGGTGCCGTACACCGGCGAGGTTTCGCTGTCGCGCACCACCATGGTGTACATCGCGGCGCGGACGTAGCAGGCGCCGGCGCCGGTCAGGCGCTGGACCGGGAAGCCCACTTTCCACTTCAGCAGCGGGACTGCCTTGGTATAGCCCAGTTCAGCGGCGTGGCCGATGGCCGAGGTGAAGAAGTCGTCCATCCACGGCGCCAGCGAGGTCTTGCTGTAGTAGGTGATCGCGTAACCGTTGACGATCGCGCCCAGCTTGTTGGCCGAAGCGTTGTTGCTGTAAGTCGCGTTGTACCTGTAA
>NZ_JAGPWC010000016.1 GCF_018119405.1 Massilia sp. ST3
ACGCTCTGAAATCAAAGTGAACAGACAGTCGGCCCGTCGGAAAAATTCGACGAATTGCAGATGGTCGTTTTTAGGATAGCGCTGGTCGAACGCCCAGACGATCCAAGGATAGAGCGAATAGTAGCGCGCCCGATCGGTGACGTTTGTAATTCCCGGCAACAATTGACTGTAGATTAGGACACAAGGTGCTTGTGTTCCAAGATGATCCAGGCCACCAATGGACATTGGTGGCTTCACCCATCCTGTTCCAATCTTCAAAAATCCTCCGAAAATCTTAATGTCATCGATGGGGGCAAAGCGGACAGCATTCTAGAAGACATATCTTACGCTTGAAGGTTGCATTTTGGAACTAAACCTTCGAGTACGTGTTTCTCAGTCGCTCAAGACGTTGCATATCTACAAATGAAGCTAGGCATCATTGATGTGGATTGTTGTCGGTCCAAGAATTGATACCTTCAGATGACTCATCGGCCTTCGCTTTTGGAACCATTGACGTAGAGGAACAGCGCCCATGATTCGTGGGGTGCCGTTCGTGTTGGCTGTGCGGTTGATGTGACCCGTAACAGCAAGCTTCTCTCGTCCGCAATAGATCGTAATCTTCGCTGTGTCAGGGCCGAAGTACCTGTCGGAGTTGAGCGGGACGTTGAAGAAGCCGGTCCGGTGATAGGTGTTCTGTAGGGTTAGAACGAAGTAGGGAGCAGCTTCCAGGGTCTTCGATTCAGGGTTTGGCGTGTTCTTGTGCGGACGAGTCTCCGCTACAGGCGTCAGCAGGTGAACCGTCTGCTCTGGCGTAGTCTGAATTGCCTGTGCTGCTGGGTTGGCTTCCGTGCTGGTCACTACAAAAGTATGCTGCCTTGGCGGATTCAGCTCGGCAAGCTGCTGGGCTACCTCATGTACTTGCGCCTCAAGCTTGGCCTCCCCGCTTGTATCGGGGGGATTCGCCTCCGTCCGAGCCTCGATCGCTGCACTCGTGCGGCCTCCATTCCACTCGGGCTTGAGGGTTTGAATAATGCTGTCTTCCAGTCCTGCCGCAAGGTTGAGATGAAAGCTCCCATAGCGAAGTAGCCCGGCGTCGGCTAGGGCAAGAATCTCTACAGGCTGACCTCGCTTAAGAAGGTCAACGATTGCGATGCGATTCCGCCAGTTCGTGCGCTGATCTACATTAGGCTTCTGATAGCCGAACATCCGACGCTGAAGGGTCTGAGTGGTCTTGCCCACATATTTGAGGGTGTTACCGGTGACGAACGCATACAGGACGTTTTGGCGATCTGCCAAGTTCTCGAGCTGAAGAAAAAGCTCGTTACCTTTCAGTGACCACCGTCCTGCTCGTTGAAAGCCGATCTCGTAAAGCCGTTGCATCGCTATCTCCACCAATGTAGATTTTAAAATAATATTTTACTATCTTATTTTAATTGATTCACAAAAAATCGTCGATTAGTTTTAGAACTTATCGTCTAGCCCGCTTATCATGATTACTTATTCGTTACCATGATAAACGAGATTAATCATGGTAATCATTGGCAGTGCAAGATTTTTCGGATTCTCCGATGGGCGCTTCCGATGTTAATGCTTTTAACTCTTTAAACTCGAAAATACGACAAAGAGATATCATGGCATATTTCCATGCAAGGAATACTGCGACACCACCCTCAGCCATATCAGGCATGCCGCTTTTTCTTGTATTCAATCGTATAACTATCAACGATATGGAATCTATGACCGCTCAAGAAAATAACTTTGCATGTGACTGGACTGTCGTTGATCACCTGCTGAGGTATAGCCCGGAAGCCTGACAACTGGGTTATAGTTGTGCCGACAACAAACCATCCGGAACTGAGCAAGACAGACATGCCCATCCCTGACTATCAAACTTTAATGCTGCCCTTACTTCGGCTCGCATCAGACGGAGCCGACCACACCACCCGCGAAGCAGTCGAAAAACTGTCGGTCGAATTTCAGCTTACGCAAGATGAGCGAGGCCAGCTTTTGGCTAGTGGGCAACAAGCGGTGATCAACAACCGGATCGGCTGGGCAAATTCGTACCTGAAGAAAGCTGGGCTGCTTGAGTCACCCCGACGTGGCGTCCTCAAAATCACGAAACGTGGCCGACAAATTCTCGAAGAAAATCCGCAGAAAATTGACGTCAAATTTCTCGACCGTTTCCCTGAGTTTGTTGAATTTCGCGATGCGGCAAAACTTAACAAAGAGAGCACGGTTGCAGAGTCAATAGCGCCGCCTTCGCAGCAGACCCCAGAGGAAGCTCTCGAGCTGGCAAACCAAAGTATTCGTGCAAGCTTGGCGCAAGATATCCTTAGCCGCGTCCTCCTATGTTCACCGGCCTTCTTCGAACATTTGGTTGTCGAGTTGCTGGTAAAGATGGGCTACGGGGGCTCTCGCCAAGATGCTGGCGAACGTATCGGCAAAAGTGGCGATGGCGGAATTGATGGGATTATCAAAGAAGATCGCCTTGGACTGGACACTATCTACCTGCAAGCTAAGCGCTGGCAGGGCACCGTCGGCCGTCCTGAAATCCAAAAATTCGTCGGCGCCCTTCAAGGCCAACGTGCGCGAAAGGGAGTATTCATTACGACCTCATCGTACACATCAGAAGCGACTGAGTATGCGTCTAGGATCGACACCAAAGTCGTGCTCATCGATGGGAAGCAGCTTGCAAGTCTAATGATCGACTTCGATGTGGGCGTTTCTGTTGTGACGACGTACCAGGTCAAGCGCATCGACTCTGATTATTTCGAGGACAGCGACGGCTTGTAGGGGTACCGAAGAGGCCTCGAAACTTTGATTGGTGGTCCTAAGGTGGGCGGAGTTTCGCATGGGCAGCCTCGACGGACCACCAAGAAGAAGATTGCGTCAGGAAGATACCTGATGCCCCAAATTTTCCTTGTGGAGCTTCGCTGGTCCATTGGCGGTCCGTAGGGCAAGAATCATGGGTATCAAAAGGCCTGCAGGCCGCGATGGAATCAGGCTGCGGCCGGGATTTTCCTACACGTGCAGCCCTGCAAACGCTGCATCAAGGAAGAACTATACTGCTTTCGCTGAGCAATAGGATATCCTTGAAGGATGCGTTTTTACTTGGCTTGACCCAGAGGGCAGCCGTCTTGAAAATCCTTGTGTCGGTGGTTCGATTCCGCCCCGGGCCACCAAGAATACGCTGCCCACGAAACGCCAACCCATGCAGGTTGGCGTTTTTGTTTTCTGGCCTACCCAGCGCTGTTTCCAATCAGCCGGCAGGGCCTCATTCTTTCCTTTCCCTGAATTCCCCCTCGATCACCGAGTCATCCGTGCGTTTGAACGGTTTCTGGCCGGTAAATGCGAAGACGGACGACAGGAGCCGATCGAACACAGCCCGCCTCAGCCAGGGGTAGCCGAGAAGAAAAGCCATCGCGAAACCGACGAACAGTGCGGACACGTCATCGCTTCGCCACAGGAAAGTCGCCAGGCAGAGCGCCAGGATGAGCAGGATCAGTGGCCGGCGTACAGGTTTGGGCAACAGGCCGACAATGCGCGGCTTGCCTTTTATTATCCAGGGAAATCTTGCAAACAGAACACCAAGCAGCAAGCCCGCCAGGACCCGTCCCGTGCCGAGATGATCGGCCAGCACCCCGATGACCAGGAAACCGGTGTAGGTCATCGTGCTGGCCAGGGCTGCCAGCACGCATAAGGCCACAACGCCGGCCAGCTTGGGCCTGCGTATTGCCGCTCTAAATAAAAAACCTAGGATTTGTGTACTCCTGCAAGTGAGCGCCGGAAAGCTGACGCAAATTCTAACAGCAGTCTCCCTGCCCGCGCTTTCCGGCAGCGGGGGCGACCCCGCCTGCCTATACTGAAAGTGGCGGGCGCCATGCCCGCGCTTTCCAGTGAAGGAGTGGATCATGACACGCAAATTCATCGATTGCCGGGAATTCCCGAGCGATATGCATTGCTCGGTCGCCATCTCGGCCGACAGCGAGGAAGAGTTGTTGCAGGCCGCGGTCGACCATGCGGTGTCCGTGCACCACCACAGCGATTCGCCGGAGCTGCGCCAGCAGCTGCGCCAGCTGTTCAAGGACGGCATGCCGCCCGAACATCCTCCCCTGCGCGCCCAGCCGGGCAGCGCCGGCGGCGCCGGCCCGCGCGCGCACTGAGACCAAGCCTTCTTGCCGCTGCGCGGCCGGCCTTGTATTTCGCGTCCCGCGCAGTAGGCTGAAAGGACCGTCCCTGCGCGGCGGGAGCGGCCGCGACCGTCGCGCAAGGCGAGACACGAGAGGAGCTATCATGGACGCACAGGAAAACAAGCGGCTGGTGATGGAAGCTTACCGGTTGTTCCTGAGCGGCGACATTCCCCAGCTGCTGGAGCGCTATCACGACGATGCGCTCTGGATCGAACCCGAGGCGGAGCATATCCCCTTCGCCGGCAGGCATAACGGGAAAGCGGAGATCGCCCGCTTTTTCGAGCAATTGAACGAGGCGCTCCTGGCTGAGCGCTTCGAACCGAAGGAATTCATCGCCGAAGGCGACAAGGTGGTCGTCACGGGCGAAGCGACCTGGCGCGGCAGGCATACCGGACGCAGCTATGACAGCCCATGGGTGCACGTCTTCACGCTGCGTGACGGCAAAGTCGCCCGCTTCCAGAGCTATCACGACACCGCCGCCGGCGAGCGCGCCCTGCGGCCGGACCAGCCGGGGCAGGCCGCCGCCACCGGGACGCCCCTGCATCACTGAACGAGCGCCCAGGCAGGCCGCTCGTTGACTGTTCAGCGGCCGGCCTGCTTCACGGCGGAACACGGGGCTGCGGCGACCGGCGGCTGTACCCTGCCGCGGGCGGCCGCGACAAAGACCGGACGGCGCAGCTCTCCCAGAGAAAACCACAATTCCGGGCGCTCCAGCGGCAGGGACGGCGCCTGGGCCGGATTCGGCAGGTCGATGATGCGGCGTCGCTCGAGCCCGGCAGCCGCGATCTGCGGCGCGAAATAACTGTAGAACAGGCGGTCGAAGGAACCGTCGGCAATCGCCGCTTCCAGGCCCTTGCGCAGTTCCGCCGCCAGGCGTGTATTGCGGCGGTTGACGAAGAAGTAGGCATCGGCCGGATAGCGCAGCACCAGGTGCGGCTCGACTGCGAGCGCCGGGTAGCGGCCGTGCTCGGCCTGGATTTCCTTGACGGCGCGCGGGAAGTAGTCGATCCGTCCCGCCTCGAGCATGCGGAACATGCCCGTATAGGTCGAGGACAGGTGCACCGGCAGGCCGCTGGCGCGCAGGACGGCGGTATCCGGCCAGTCATGGCCCATGCCCGCGACGAATCCTTGCAGTTGCGCGGCCGAACGCACCTCCGCGAACTGGTGCAGCCGCTCCTTGCGCACCAGCGCGATCCGCCAGCCGAGCAGGCCCTTGGTGAGCGGCACCGGTACGCCCAGCAAGGCCGTTTCGCGCTCCGGTGAGCTCATGGTGATCATGATGTCGAGCTTGCCGGTACCCTGGGCCAGTTCGTGCACCGCGCGCGCCTGCTTCATGCCCGGTTCGCTGAGCGCCAGGGAATGGCAGACCCCGGCCTTGGCGAAGGCCAGCTCCAGCAGCGCCACGCCATAGGGCGCTCGGCCGGCTTCGCTGCCTTCGATGCGCAGCATCGTATAGGTGGCCGCGCGGGCTGGCAGCGTGCACAGGCAAAGTGCGCACAGGAACAGTACGCACGACGGCAGGAATAAGGCGATTCGGGGCATGCGTGGTCGGTTGGGATGCGGGCGCGGGCGAGAGATGGTTCGCCGGAATCTGGGTCGCAGGCCGTATGCTAGCACGCGGCCAGGTCGGCTAGAATGCCGGGCAAGGCCAACCGGCCCGCCCCGAAGAGGCCGCTACGCCGGTTTCCCGGTTCCCCGCCACGACCCAACAAGGTTTTCCATGTCCACCCTGCCTCCTTGCCCCCAATGCCAATCCGCCTATACTTATGAGGACGGAGGCGGCCAGTACGCCTGTCCCGAATGCGGCCACGAATGGCCCGTGCAGGCTGCCGGCGCGGCCGACGCGGTCCGGGTCTGGCGCGATGCCTCCGGCAACATCCTGCAGGATGGCGACACGGTCACCGTGATCAAGGACCTCAAGCCGAAAGGTTCGGGCGGCGTCATCAAGCAGGGCACCAAGGTCAAGAACATCCGCCTGGTCGACGCCGACCACGACATCGACTGCAAGATCGAAGGCTTCGGCGCCATGAGCCTGAAGTCGGAATTCGTGCGCAAAGCCTGAGCACCTCGCACGGGAACTCGGCGCTTCCCGGCGACTCCAACGGCAACGCATGCAGTGCGCCGCTGTGTCCATGCCCTGAGGAGGAGTCATGAAACCGCGTTTCGTGTTGCCGGGAATCGCCGTTGCCGCGGCGGTCCTCGTTGCCGTGCCGTCCACCCAGGCCGAGCGCCCGCAGGCGCCGCCTTCCTTCGATCCACTGTTCGCAGCCACTACCTGTACGCCGGCGCGCGCCGGACGCCCACCCCTGCTCGGCCTCCTGGCCCAGGCCCAGGTGGAAACCCGGCCCTTCCAGCCTGGCCAGCAGCCGCCGGCCAATGCGGCGGCAACGCAGCCGCCTCCGCTCTACGACAACCTCGGGGCCCTGCACGTCCCCATCACCAGGAAGCATCCCAAGGCCCAGGCCTACTTCGACCAGGGCATGCGCCTGGTCTTCGCCTTCAACCATGCCGAGGCGGCGCGCGCCTTCCGCGCCGCGCAGCAGCTCGACCCGGCCTGCGCCATGTGCTACTGGGGCGAGGCCCTGGTGCTGGGCCCCAACATCAACGCGCCCATGTTCCCCGATGCGGTGGCGCCCGCGGTCGCGGCGGCGGCCAGCGCCATGCGCCACGCCAAGGGCGCGACGGCGGCCGAGCAGGCCCTGATCCGGGCAGTGGCGCGGCGCTACAGCCCTGACCCCGCCGCCGACCGCGCCGCGCTCGACAAGGCCTATGCCGACGCCATGCTTGATGCCGCGCGTGCCCACCCCAACAACGACACCATCCAGGTGCTGTTCGCCGAATCGCTGATGGACATGTCTCCCTGGGACTACTGGGCCGCGGGCGGCGCCCAGCCCAAGAACCGCACGGCGGAACTGGTCGACGCCCTCGAGCGCGTGCTGGAGCGCAATCCCAGCCATCCGGGGGCCGCCCACTACTACATCCACGCGATGGAAGCCTCGACCCACCCCGACAAGGCGCTGCCGGCGGCGCGCGTGCTGGCCCAGCAGATTCCCGGCGCCGGCCACATCGTGCACATGCCCTCGCATATCTATTACCGGCTCGGCCACTACCGCGAGGCGCTGCAGTCGAACCTGTCCGCCATCGCGGTCGACGAGCGCTACTTCGCGGACGCCGGCAGCGACCCGGTCTACCGCGGCGCCTATTACCCGCACAACATCCACTTCGTGATGGTCTCGGCCCTGATGGGCGGCGACGGCAAGACCGCGCTCGAGGCCGCGTCCAAGCTCGATGGCGTCGTCACCCCCGAGCTGCTCAAGAACATCGGCGCCCTGCAGCCGGTCAAGTCCGCCCCTTATTTCGCCCATGTGCAGTTCAGCAGTCCGGACACCCTGCTGGCCCTGCCCGACCCCGGCCCGGACTTCGTGCTGGTCAAGGCGATGTGGCATTACGCGCGCGCCGTCGGCCACGCGCGCAAGGGATCGATCGAGGCGGCCCGGCGCGAGATCGCCGCCCTCGACCGCATCGAGCGCACTGCGGACTTCAAGGCGGTGACCGACTGGGGCATCCCCGGACGCGAGATCGTGCAGACGGCGCGGGCCGTGGCGCGCGGCAGGGTGGCCGACAGCCAGGGCAAGCTGAAGGACGCCATCGCCGCCTATCGCGAGGCGGTGGCGGTGCAGGACAGCCTGCCCTACATGGAACCGCCCTACTGGTATTACCCGGTGCGCCAGTCGCTGGGCGTGGCGCTGATGCGCGCCAAGCAGCTCGACGAAGCCGAACAGGTGTTCCGCGCCTCATTCGCGCGTACGCCCAGCAACGGCTGGGCCCTGCGCGGCCTGATGGAGGTCTACCGCCTGCGCGGCGACGAAGCGGCGCTGGGCGCGGCGCGCCAGCGCTTTGCCACCACCTGGCTGGGCAAGCCGGAGGGACCGGCCTTGTCCTCGCTGTAAGGGACGGTACCGGCTGCCCGGCAGGAGCGGCCGTTCCGGCGCCGGGAACGCTCAGAGCAAGGGGTCGGCGTCACGCGAGCCGGGAAGCGGCGCTTCGCCGCCGCGCTGCCCAAAGGCGGGCGCCGGATCGCCGCCTGCATTGCCGCCTGCATTGCCGCCTGCATTGCCGCCTGCATTGCGGCCGCCTCCGCCACCCTGGCCGCGCTCGCCGCCGGCCCGGTCCGCACCGCCCTTCCTGGCGCCGCTCCCCTGGGTGCGGGTCGGGCCCTGCAGCGGGATCGCCACGTCGGCCGGAATGGCTTCCAGGTCGAGCGCCGAGCGGATGAAGTTGCGCAGGGAAACGACGAGTTCCGCCGTGTGGATGGGGCGGCCGGCCGCCATGTCGCTGGCGGCCTGGCTGGCCAGCCGGCAATGCTCCTCGGTCCCGAGCAGGATGATGTCCGACAGCGCCGCTTCGACGGCGTCGCGGATGCGGCGCGCACGGTCCGAGCCGGCGGCGGCGTCCAGCCGGCTTTGGCCGTCCAGCGCTTCCATCTGCGCCTCGGCCGGCACGTCGGTCATGCGCAGGTCGCGCAAATGGGTAGGATCGACCGTCAGCTTGCCGGTGAAGGAACCGCCCAGGGTGCGGTAGGCGCCGATCAGGGTCTTCAGGCGCTCGTTGATCTGGCGGTTCATGCGCTCGCGGCGCTGCTGCACGGTCTGCATCACGAGGATGCGGATGCCGACGCCGAGCAGGGTGAACACGGCCAGCCCGATCATGGTCGTCAGCGCTGCCTGCCAGGTACTGAAATCCATCTGGTGCACTCCGGCCTCTGGAAAAAGTGGGTCCGGCGCCAGTGTAATGCCTGGGCTGGAGCGCACGTTTGTCTTCACGAAGACGGCGTCCCGGAAGACAGCGTCCGTCCTCCCAGGCGACAGCGAAACCCATTGTCATTTACGCTGGGCGGGTCATATTGCTGAGAGGACTCCATGACCCGACCTTACCTGGGCGCCGCCCTCCTCCTGCTGGGCCTGCATACGGGCGCGGCGCAGGCCGCTGCCGCCGCGCCGCTCGCCACCATCCCCGCGCTCGACCTGCAGCGCTACCTCGGCACCTGGTACGAAATCGCCAGGTTCCCCAATGATTTCCAAAAGAAATGCGTGGGCGATACCACGGCCACCTACAGCCTGCGCGAGGACGGCCGCGTCGCCGTCGTCAACCGCTGCCGCACCCAGGACGGCGGCGCCGAAGTGGCCGAGGGTGTGGCGCGCCAGCGCGGCCCCGCCGCCTCGCCCAAGCTCGAGGTGCGCTTCGCGCCGGCCATCCTGTCCTTCCTGCCCATGGTCTGGGGCGACTATTGGGTGATCGACCTCGACCAGGGCTACCAGTTGTCCGCAGTCAGCGAGCCCAAGCGGGAATACCTGTGGATCCTGTCGCGCACGCCGCAAGTGGACCCGGCCGCCTACGAGGCCCTGCTGGGCCGCCTGCGCGCGCAAGGTCTCGATACGGGCAAGCTCGTGCGCACCAGGCAGGGCCAATAGTCTCCCGCGCCGGCTGTCCGGGTGTGCATCCCTGCGACACCCGCTGGCCAGGCAAGGCAGCGGCTGCTATAGTATTTCCGCCTTCCACCCCCATCTAGGCCGGGCCGGAAGGCAGCACGGCGCCGACCTCGAAGTTGGCGTTTTTGCTTTTCGGGCGGCTTATCTGCTTGCCAATTGTCTATCCGGCACACCGCCTCACGCTTCGCTTGCCCTTCCTTGACGACATGGCTGTTAGTACGATCTTGAAACAGGAACGCCCGCTGGCCTTCCTCCTGTTCGCCTCCGCCGCGCTGCTGGGCGCCGCTTGTCCGCGCCCCGCCGCCGCCCTGCCGGCCTCCGGACCGGACGGGCGCGCCGACAGCCTGGTGGCGATGATCAATACCTACCGCGCCGCCCCCGGCTCCTGCGCAGGCCGTGCATTCGCGCCGGTGGCGCCGCTGCAAGCCCATCCTGCCCTGTCCCGCGTGCGCATCGGCCCCGCCACCTTCATCGAGAATGCGCTGCAGGGCGCCGGCTACGCCGCGGAACAGGCCGAGGTGGTCTCGGTAACCGGTCCGGACGACGCCCGGGCGGCGATGAACGTGATCCAGGAGAAATACTGCAGCGTGCTGCTGAGCACGCGCTTCTCGGCGGTCGGCAGCTACCGCGAGGGCAAGGAATGGACCGTCGTGCTCGCCCGTCCGGCGCCACCCCTGCCGTCCAGCACTTTCCCCGACTGGCGCGATGCGGGCAAGGCCATCCTCGAGGGCGTGAACGCCGCCCGCGCCAGCGGCCACACCTGCGGCGGCAAGCATTTCCCGCCGGCGCCACCGGTGAGCTGGAACCCGGCCCTGGGCCAGGCCGCGCTCGGCCACAGCCAGGACATGGCCGCGCGCCGCTACTTCAGCCACAAGGCCAAGGACGGCAGCATGGCGTCCGAGCGCGCCCAGCGCGCCGGCTACCACTGGCAGCGCGTGGGCGAGAACATCGCCTTCGGCCAGCACACGCCCGCCGAAGCGGTGGCGGGCTGGCTCGACAGCCCGGGGCACTGCGCCAACATCATGAACGCCAGCTTCACCGAGATGGGCGCCGCCTACGGCATCGCCGCCGAACAGCGCACCGGCATCATCTACTGGACACAGGTCTTCGGCCGGCCGCGCTGAGACGCGCCCAATGTCTTTCGTGCCTCCCCAAAAAGCTGCTTCGGATAGACTCCCCTGAACAGCCAGACGGATGTGGACCAAGGGTTCACTTGAGAAAAAAATTTCCATCGTCAATGGGAGGTAGCATGAGTACAACCTGGATCGTATCGGCCGACGCCGGCCGCGCCCGCATCTTCGCCGAATCCGACGCGAACACCCCGCTGCAAGAAGTACAGGACCTGGTCAACCCGGCCGCGCGCACGGGCACGACCGACGAGCTCACCGACCGCATGAGCCCGATCGCAGCCGGCCAGAGCCGGCACGGCTCCGGCGACGCGCTGCCCACCAAGCAGTACCAGCCGCAGCAGACGCCGGAACAGCGCGAGTCGCAGACCTTCGCCAGCGACATCAACGACGTGCTGCTCAAGGCCAAGCAGGCCGGCCAGTTCGACCGCCTGGCCCTGGTGGCCGAGCCCCAGTTCCTGGGCGCCCTGCGCAACCAGCTCGATCCCCAGCTCAAGGCTTGCGTGAGCTACGAGATCGACAAGGACTACGCCCATTCCAACGGCCAGCAGCTGCGCGACCAGATCCGCGCCCACCAGGCCAAGGGCTGATCCCTTTCCTCCAGGCGCCGCGCGCACCGCTGCGCGGCGCCTGACCGCGAACCATCCGCGAACACCCATGCCACCACAGCTCGGACTCGTCTGCATCACCACGTCCAAGGACGTGCGCTACCGCGCGCTGACCCGCAAGCGCCTGCTGGAGCATGCCGAAGACGGCCAGCGCAAGCTGCTGGAAGACATCTACCGCGACAACCTGCAAACCTTCGACGAGGCGATGCGCTATTGCGAGCGCGAAGGCATCGCGCTTTACCGGATTCCCTCGTCGATCTTCCCGTTTTCCGACGAGCCTTTCGGCCGCGCCATCCTCGAAGAGTTTGCGCCCATGCTGGCGCGCTCCGGCCGCCGCGCCACCGAGCGCGGCATCCGCCTGGTGATGCACCCGGACCAGTTCGTGGTGCTGAGCTCGGATGCGGAAGCCGTGGTGGCCAACAGCGTCAAGATCCTGCAAATGCACGCCGACATCATGGACCTGCTGGAGCAGCCGCGCTCCTCCTGGGCCCTGCTCGAGATCCACGGGGGAAAATCGGACCGCGCCGACGCCCTGGTCGAGCGCATCGGCCAGCTGCCCGAGGCCATCCGCACCCGCCTCGGCCTGGAGAACGACGAATACGCCTACAGCGCCGAGGAGATCCACGCGATCTGCCTGCGCGCCGGCGTGCCCATGGTGTTCGACGCCCACCACCATGTGGTGCACGAGAAGCTGGACAGCTACGAGCACCCGAGCGTCGAAGCCATGCTGCGCAGGGCGCGCGACACCTGGGCCGATCCCGCGCACCAGCTGGTGCACATCTCGAACGGCAGGAGCGGCTTCAACGACCGCCAGCACGCCGACCTGATCGACACCATGCCGTCCAGCTACCGGCTGGCGCCGTGGATCGAGATCGAGGCCAAGCTCAAGGAAGAAGCGATCCGCGCGCTGGACGGCTGGGAAGCGCGCGGGACTTAATCCGGGAGCCTTTGCAGCCAGGGCACGAGCACCTCGGCCAGGGCGTCCGGCGCTTCGATCGGGATCATGTGGCCGCTGTCCTCGATGACGGCCAGGGTCGAGCCGGCGATCCCCGCATGCAGCTCCTGCGACTCTTCCAGGCTGCGCAGGCGGTCCTGGCCCGCGGCCACCACCAGGGTCGGGCAGCGGATCGCGCCCAGGCGCGCCAGGTCGCCCGGACGCTCCAGCATCGACTGGCGCCGGAATGCCTCCCCGCCCAGGCGCACGCCCATCGCGCGCACCCGCTCGATCAGGGCTTCGTTGCCGCGCTGTTCAGGGTGAAGCGAGGTGGCGATCGCGGTCCGGCTCAGCCCTGCAAACGAGACCGAAGGCGCGGCCCTGGCGACCGCACCCTTGCTCTGCCGCAGCGGCAGCGAATCGGGACGGGTCGAGCTGGCGATCAGGACTAGGGCGCGCACGCGCTCCGGCGCCTGGTAGACGATCTCGCGGGCGACGTAGCCGCCCATCGAAAAACCGATGAGGATGAAGGATGGCGGCGCGGCGGCCAGAGCGCGGCGCGCCATCGCCTCGAGGGTGGAATCGTGACGCAGGTCGGCGTGCACCAGCGGGCCGTAAGGCGCCAGCCGGCCGCTCACGCCGTCCCAGAGCGTCTCGTCGGCCATGTAGCCGGGAACGAGCAGGATGGACATCGCGCCATGATAGCAAAGGCATGTCCTTGCCTCATCGGTGCGGCTGCGAGGCCCATTTTATCCGTCAAGGATACCGGCATTGCCGGCAAGGCTACGGCCACCCCCGCGATTCAAGGCTTTCGGGTCAACAGGGCCTCTCGCTTTTGCGGGAAATCTTGCAAAACACGCATGTTAGCGCCGTCATTTTTGTTGCACTGCGATAAAACATTCATTACATTTTGACGCCAGACGATGTCACTTCCGCGCTGACCCGGCAGGAAAAAACATCCGGCCTCACTATCCACCAGGAGTCGAATTGATCAAGACCGACCGCGTCCGTACCCAGCTACGGATTACCTTTGCATTCATCATCCTCATTTCCTTCCTCTCGACCGCCATCGCGATCTGGCGCCTGCAGGTGCTGTCGGCCGAGACCGAGGCCCTGACCCAGCGCCCGCTCGCCAAGGAACGCCTGATCTCGCAGTGGCTGCTCAACCTGTCGGTGTCGACCAAGCGCACCGCCGCCGTGGCGCGCGCCAGCGATCCGGAACTGGCCAAGGCCTTTGCCGAGGAAAGCCGCCAGTCGAGCGAGCGCACCAACGGCCTGCAGGACAAGGTCGAGCAGCTGCTCGATACCGAGGAAGAACGCAGCCAGTTCGCCGCCGCGGTCGAGGCGCGCAAGAACTTCATTGCCGAGCGCGACCGCGTGATGCGGCTGAAGGCCGAGGGTCTCAACGACGAGGCGCTGGCGCTCTACGACCGCAGCTTCACCGGCCATGCCCAGCGCTACGTGGACGGCGTCAGCGGGCTGCTGGCGCTGCAGCAGCAAGCCATCGACCGCCGCGCCCAGCAGGTGCTGGACCAGGCCCACGCCAGCGAGAACGTCCTGGTCCTGCTGTGCGCGATCACCCTGGCCGGCAGCGTCGCGGCCTGGCTGCTGTTCTCGCGCTCGCTGTTCCGCCGCCTGGGCGGGGAGCCGGCCGTAGCCGCGGCCGTGGCGCGCGAGATCGCCGCCGGCAACCTGGACGTGCACATCGCCCTCGAGCCGGGCGACCAGCGCAGCCTGCTGTTCGCCCTGCAGCGCATGCGCGACAGCCTGGCCGGCATCGTCGGCCAGGTGCGCCAGGGCACCTCGGCGATCGGCGCCTCGATCGCATCGATGGCCGCCGAAACGCAGGAACTGGCGCGCCGCACCGAAACCCAGGCCGCCGCGCTGGAGGAGACGGCATCCTCGATGAATGAACTGACCCATGCCGTCCAGCAGAGCGAAGCCAGCGCAGAACAGGCCAACCGCCTGGCCCTGGCGGCGTCCACGGTGGCGCAGCAGGGCGGCGCCATGGTGGGCGAACTGGTCGACACCATGGGCGCGATCAACGCCTCGTCCGCGCGCATCGTGGACATCATTTCCGTCATCGACGGCATCGCCTTCCAGACCAATATCCTGGCGCTGAACGCAGCCGTCGAGGCGGCGCGCGCCGGCGAGCAGGGCCGCGGCTTCGCCGTCGTCGCCACCGAGGTGCGCGCCCTGGCGCAGCGCTCGGCCGCCGCCGCCAGGGAAATCAAGGACCTGATCGACGACTCCACCCAGCGCGTGGCCAGCGGCACCGAACTGGCGGGCCGCGCCGGCGCCACCATGGCCGGCATCGTCGACAGCATCGGCCGCGTGACCGGCATCATGGACGAGATCCTCGGCTCCAGCCGCGAGCAGTCGAGCGGCATCCAGCAGGTGCACAAGGCGATCGCGGACATGGACGGCATGACCCAGCAGAACGCCACCCTGGTCGAGGAATCGGCCACGGCCAGCCAGGCGATGCGGGAACAGGCGGCCGCGCTGGCGCAGCTGGTGGCGGTGTTCCAGGTCGGGCCGGAGCAGGCCGCGCAGCGTACCGCGCCGGCGCGCGCCGTCCTTGCGGTGGCGAAGGCGCGGCCGGTGGTCCGCCCTGCCCCGCCCGCCGGCGTGAAGAAGCCGGCGGAGGCAGTGGCCGCCGGCGACCGGGAAGCATTCTGAGCTTGCCGGGGCCCGGCACGATCCGCCGGGCCCTGCTATCCTGATCGGGCAGCATTCCTCTCCATCCTTCGACGAGCCAGACCATGAACCTCCCCGCCCACCAGCTCAGCATGACGGTGCTGATGACGCCCGATACCGCGAACTTCTCCGGCAACGTCCACGGCGGCACCATCCTGAAGCTGCTCGACCAGGTCGCCTACGCCTGCGCCAGCCGCTACGCCGGCAGCTATGTGGTGACGATGAGCGTCGACCAGGTGACCTTCCGCCAGCCGATCCACGTGGGCGAGCTGGTGACCTTCCTGGCGGCCGTCAACTACACCGGCCGCAGCTCGATGGAAATCGGGATCAAGGTGATCGCGGAAGACATCCGCAGCAAGGTGGTGCGCCACGTGAACAGCTGCTTCTTCACGATGGTAGCGGTAGACGACGAGCGCAAGCCGGCCCTCGTCCCGCCGCTCGAACCCGGCACGCCGGAGGAGCTGCGCCGCTTCGAAGAGGCGAAAGGCCGGCGCGAATCGCGCCTGGCGCTGGAGCGCCAGCACGCCGAGCGCGCCGCCGCCCGCGCCTGAGTGTTGCAACTGCGCCAATTGTTTATCGGACGCAAACGCTGCTATAATGGCGTTCTCTTGGCCTGGTAGCTCAGTTGGTAGAGCAGAGGATTGAAAATCCTTGTGTCGGTGGTTCGATTCCGCCCCGGGCCACCAAGAATCAATAAAACGCCACCTTCGGGTGGCGTTTTTGTTTTCGGCCTTTGCTTTTACCTGGCAATTCATTACCCTGTGTAACAAGTGAAGTGTAGCCCAAGGGATTTTTCACGCATTCCATCCGCACTACGATGCTGTTCACCGGCTCCACGGGGAGCCCATCACACACGGGAGGAATCATGAAAAAGACCATCATCGCCGGCCTGCTCGCAGCCGCCGCCAATTTTGCCAACGCCGGCACCGTCCTGGTCGTCGTCTCCGACCAGGACAAGCTCGACCTCAAGGACGGCAAAGTGATGCAGACCGGCTTCTTCATCAACGAATTGATGGAGCCGGTCCAGGCCTTCATCGCGGCCGGCCACACGGTCGTGTTCGCCACGCCGAGCGGCAAGGCGCCGTCCGCGGACCAGAAATCGGATGACGTCAACTTCTGGGGTGGCAACGAGAAGGCGCGCCAGGAGAGCAAGGCCTTGCTGGCGACCTTGAAACTGACCTCGAAGACCGGTTCGCCGGTCATCAGCCTGGCCCAGGTCAAGCGCATCGGCTACGAAAAATTCCACGCGGTCTTCGTCCCGGGCGGCCATATCCCGATGCAGGATCTGCTGAAGGACAAGGGCCTGGGCGAACTGCTGGCGGACTTCCACTCCATGAACAAGCCCACCGGCCTCACCTGCCACGGCACCATCGCCCTGCTGTCGGCGATTCCGGATGCCCGCGGCTACGTGGCCGCGCTGGAAGCGGGCAAGCATGCCGCTCCCTCGAACTGGATCTACAAGGGCTACAAGATGACCGCGTTCACCAACGAGGAAGAGGCACAGTCCAAGGCCTTCCTGGGCGGCGGCCAAATGAAGCTGTTCCCGCAGGATGGCCTGGTCGCGGCCGGCGCTTCCTTCGCCGAAGCCAAGCCCTGGAGCGAGAACGTCGTGGAAGACCGCGAACTGATCACCGGCCAGAACCCGCAATCGGCCAAGGGTGTCGCCGCCGCGATGCTCAAGCGCCTGTTCTGAGACGCTAGGGGACGAGCACCACCTCTTTCAGGTTCTCATCGGCCAGTACGATGCGCAGGCGCCGCGTCGCGGGGTCGAAGCGCGCATCGTGTACGGTCCGGCCGCCGATGCGCACGGCGGCAGGGGCAGCCGCCAGGCCGATGAACTCGATGGCGCCCAGGCGCTGGTAGCCGCGCCTGGGCGGGATATCCAGCCGCAGGCTGTGCCCATCCTGCGTCGCGGTGATGGTGCGCGCTTTCCCTTCGCGGTAGGCGTAGCCATCGCCGGCATCCTGGAACACCCGGCTGCTGCCGGTGCCGCCGGCCGCGACCAGCAGGGTCAGCGGCTGATCCTTCATCTCGCCGGAATGCTGCACCGGCGCCGCCACCATGGGCAGGCTGGCGCCGGCGCGGACAAACAGCGGCAGGCGCGCCAGCGGCGCCGCGACCATCGCGCTCGTGCCTCCTTCATGGCGAATACCGGTCGACCAGTCGATCCACGCACTCCCCTTCGGGAAAACCACCTCGCGGCTGGTCCGGCCCTCGTGCACGACCGGCGCCACCAGCAGGTCGCCGCCCACCAGGTACTGGTCGTCGATCAGGCTGGCGCGCGTATCGCCGGGATAGTCGAACCAGAGGGGACGCATCGGCGGCAGCCCGGTGCGCTCGCTGGCTTCGAACAGCGTGTACAGGTAAGGCAGCAGCTGGTAGCGCAAGGCGATGGTGTCGCGGTTGATCGCTTCGTAGGCGGGGCCGAAGGCCCAAGGCTCGCGCGGCGCGGAGACGTCATTGGAATGGGTGCGGAAGTAAGGCGTCAGCGCCGCCGCCTGCAGCCAGCGCGTGTGGAGTTCCGCGCTCGGGCTGCCCATGAAGCCGCCGACGTCGGCGCCCACGAAAGGCACGCCCGACACCGACAGGTTGGTCAGCATCGGGATGGTCAGTGCCAGGTGGCTCCAGGTCGGCGAGTTGTCGCCGGTCCAGACGGCGGCATAGCGCTGCACCCCGGCGAAACCCGCGCGCGTCAGCACCATCGGGCGCTTTTCCGGACGCAGGCTGCGCAGCCCCTCGAAGCTGGCGCGCGCCATCTGCATGCCGTAGACGTTGTGGTACTCCTCATGCGTGCCCGGCCTGCCGTCGCCGGCGTGGCGCGCGTCGAGCGGGAAGGTGCGCTGCGGTCCCAGGCCGATCTCGGGCTGGCTGAAACCGTCGGGCGGGAATACGCCGGGTTCGTTCATGTCGTTCCAGAAGCCGTCGACGCCCAGCTCGAGCGGCGCCTGGTACAGGCTGCCGAACCAGGCGCGCGCGCCTGGCGACGTGAAATCCGGGAAGGCGCACACGCCGGGCCAGACCTTCTCGTGCAACTCTGCGCCGTCGGCCTTGCGCACGTAATGGCCGCCGGCGCGTCCGCTGCGGTAGATCGGGAACCCCTCGTCGCGCTTGATGCCCGGGTCGACGATGGTCACGGCGCGGAAGCCCTGGCCGTGCAACTGGTCCAGCATCTTCTTCGGATCGGGGAAGGTCCCGGCATTCCAGGTGAAGACGCGGAACCCGTCCATGTGGTCGATGTCGAGGTAGAGCGCGTCTGCCGGAATCCGCCGCTTGCGGAACTCCTGAGCGACGTCCAGCACCTGCTCCTGGCTCATGTAGGACCAGCGCGACTGGTGGTAGCCCAGCGCCCACAAGGGCGGCAAGGCGCCGCGCCCGGTCAGCGCCGTGTAGTCCTGCAGGACCCTGGCCGGACTGCGTTCGGCCCCGCCCGTGAACACGTAGTAATCCAGCTCACCGCCGCTGGCGCCGAAGCTGTAGCGGCGCGGGACGGTCTTGCCCATGTCGAACCAGCTGCGCCAGGTGTTGTTGAAGAACAGGCCATAGCTCCTGCCCTCGTGCAGGGCGATGAAGAAGGGGATCGCCTGGTAGGAGGGATCGTGGCCGGCCGGATAGTCGGGCACGTCGGCGTTCCACATCACCATCGACTGCTGGTGCCGCGACAGCGGAAAAGGTCTTTTCGCCGAAGCCGTAATACAACTCGTAGTCGTCGCGGCGCATCGAGGTTTCGATCGCGCCGTCCGCCGGGTTGAAGGCCATGGGGCGCGCCGGATCGTCGCCGACGACCAGCCGTCCGCTGCTGTCGAGCACCGAGATCGACAATTCAGGAACGCGGCGGACCAGCACGCGCACGCCGCTCGCGGAACGCAGTTCCGTCACGCCGTCCTTGTTCGTGACCTTCGCCCGGGCGCTGGGCGGCGCGCCGGCGATGGCGTAGGAGACGTCCGGCCCGAAGCTGCCCTCGGGGCGCATCCGCACCCGCACCGTGTCGGGCGTGGCGAAGCCAAGGCGCACCCGCGCGCCGCTGGACAGGCGCAGCTCCAGTCCGTCGCCCGACGGCCGGCTGTCCACGACCGCGCCGACGCTGCGCAGGGCCGCGGCGGCCGGCAGCGCCAGCAGTAGCGCGGCGCAGGCGGCGGCGCGGACCGCGCATCCCATCAGGCCTGCTCGCCCTGCTGGTACAGGCCCGCGTACTTCAGGCCGAAGTACAGGATGAAGGCATAGCAGGCCGCCGGCGCCACGAAGGACCACTGCAGGCCGACGGTGTCCGCCAGCAGGCCCTGGGCGAAGGGCACCACCGCGCCGCCGACAATGGCCATGCACAGGATGCCGGAGGCCTGGCCGGTGAACCTGCCCAGCCGGTACAGGGCCATGCTGAAGATGGTCGGGAACATGACCGAATTGAACAGGCCCACCGCGATGATCGCCCACATGGCGGCCTGGCCCTGGCCGAAGACCGCGACCATGATCAGCGCGATCGCCGCGGCGGCGTTGGAGGCGAGCGCCTTGCCGGGGCTGACATAGCGCATGACGGCGAAACCGACGAAGCGGCCGATCATGGCGCCGCCCCAGTAATAGCTGACGTAGTGCGCGGCGTCGGAATGGCTCAGCGCGGCGATCTGCGGCTCGCCGAAGAAGTTGATCAGGAAGCTGCCGATGCTGACCTCGGCGCCCACGTACAGGAAGATGCCGATGGTCCCCATCACCAGGTGCGGGTGGGCCAGGGCCGACTCCTTGGCGGCGCCGGCCTGCGCCGTCGCGTCGTCGGTGTGCTCGATCTTGGGAAGGCGGGCGAAGGCGAACAGCAGCGCCAGCACCAGCAGCGCCGCGGCCAGGGCCAGGTAGGGCCCCTGCACGCTGGCCGCCTGGGCGGCGCGGTAGGCGGCCTGCTCGGCGGCCGGCAGCTTGGCCAGTTCGGCCACACCCAGCACGCTGCCCGACAGGATCAGGACGCCGCCCAGGGCCGGCGCGATGGTGGTGCCCAGCGAATTGAAGGCCTGGGTCAGGTTCAGGCGGCTCGAGGCGTTGCGCGGGTCGCCCAGCACCGTCACGTACGGATTGGCCGCCACCTGCAGCACCGTGATGCCGGCGGCCAGCACGAAGAAGCCGAACAGGAACAGCGCATAACCGCTGGTCGAGGCCGGGTAGAACAGCGCGCAGCCGGCGGCCGCGATCACCAGGCCGGCGACGGCGCCGTTCTGGTAGCCGATCTTCCTGATGAGCATGCCCGCGGGCAGCGACACCAGGAAGTAGGCGCCGAAGAAGCAGAACTGCACCAGCATCGCCTGCACGTAGGTGAGCGTGTAGAGCTCCTTCAGGTGCGGGATCAGCACGTCGTTCAGCGCCGTCAGCAGCCCCCACATGAAGAACAGGATGGTGACGATGACCAGCGGGCCGGTGTTCCCGTTCGCTTGTGTTTGCTGCAGCCGCACCGGCTGCGAAATGTGTTCCATGCGAGTCTCCTGGTTATTTTTCTGTCTAGCTGTTTAGTGCGCCAGCCCGGCGGGCGCCTTCGGCAGGTCGGCGGCGCGCGTGCCCCAGCCTGCGGTGTCGGGCTTCGGCGCCAGCCTGTAGCTCAGCGTGCCGGCGGCCTGCAACTGCTCCCAGTCGAGCCAGACGCGCGACACCGGGCGTCCCGCGTAGCTCACCGACTGGACGAAGCGGCGTTCGCCCGGCCTCGCCTCGGGCGCCTCGATGCGCAGCACGCGGCCCGGCGCCAGGTCGATCTCGGCGCGGGCGAAGCGCGGCGCGTGCAGCAGGAAGCGGCCGCTGCCCGGGGTGTCCGGATACAGCCCCAGGGCGCTGAACAGGTACCAGGCCGACATCGTGCCCAGGTCGTCGTTGCCGGTGACGCCGCCCGGGCCGTTGCCGAACAGGGTTTCCGCCGCGCGCAGCACGGTAGTGGTCTTCCATGGCTGGCCCATCAGGGTGTACATCCAGGGCGCGTGCAGGTCCGGCTCGTTGTTCGGGTTGTAGCGGAACTGGCTGTAGTAGCTGTAGGGTCCCACCACCCAGGACTTGCGCACCGCCGCCGGGTCGGCGAGCACCGCCTCGTAGTCGAAGAACTGGTCGAGGCGGCGCAGGGCTTGCTCGGTGCCGCCCATGGCCGCCGCCAGGCCGGGGACGTCCTGCGGCGCCAGCCACTGGTACTGCCAGGCCGTGCCTTCATGGAAGCCGTGGTCGCCGCGCGGGTCGAAGCCGCTGCCGACGTCGGCGAACCAGCTGCCGTCCAGCAGGCGCGGCCGCGGGAAGCCGCGCTGGCCGGTCGGCCCATCGAGCACGCTCGGATCCCAGACCTTCTTCCAGTTGAGGGCGCGCTGCGCCAGCAGCTGCGCGTCCTTGCCGTGGCCGAGGGCCTTGGCCATCTGCGCCAGCGCGCTGTCGGCCAGCGCATATTCCATGGTCGCCGAGGCGCCGTGGTGGGGGTCGGTGTCCATGCCCTTCGAGATGAAGCCGCGGTCGTACTGCACGAAGCCCTGGCGCAGGTAGCTCGGGTTGCCGGAACGGCCCTGCGGGCGGATGCCGAAGGCCGGCACCCCGAAGGCGTTCTCGCGCAGCGCGGCATAGGCGTCGCGCTCGCGGCCTTTGAGGGCGCCGAAGCGCCACAGGTCGACCAGGAAAGGCGTGACCGGGTCGCCGGTCATGATGTTGGTCTCGAAGTTGGCGTAGCCCCAGCGCGGCAGCCAGCCGCTCTGCTCGCGGATCTTCAGCACCGAGTTGGCAATGTCGCGCGCACGCTGCGGGCGCAGCAGGGCCAGCAGCTGGTTCTGGGCGCGGTAGGTGTCCCACAGCGAGAAGAACTCGTAATAGGTCCAGTCCTTGGCGCTGTGGACCACGTCGTCGTAGCCGCGATAGCGGCCGTCGGCGTCGTTGCCGGTCAGGGGCTGCAGCAGCGCGTGGTAGAGCGCGGTGTAGAACACCGTGCGGTCGTCCTGGCTGCCGCCTTCGATGCGTACGCTGCCCAGCTCGCGCTGCCAGCCGGCCTGCGCCTTGGCCCGCATCGCCTCGAAGCCGAGCGGCTTGCCGCCGGCCATGCCTTCGGCCTTCAGGTTGACGCGGGCGCCTTCCGCGTCGACGTGGGAGATCGCGCTGACCGCGGTGACCGCTGCGCCGTCCTTCAGGTCGAAGCTCAGCCAGACGCCGTGCGGCTTGCTGTCGCCCTGCTGGCTGGGGCCGTCCACGTCCGGCCAGCCGCCGCGGTCGTCCCAGATGCCGCGCGCGGCGAAGGGCCGGTCGAACTCCATGCGGAACCAGGTGGTGTACTTGGCGCCGCCGCAGAAGCTCCTGGTGACGATCCTGCCCTCGACGGCGCGGTCGCCCACGACCTTCACTTCGCTGCCGACCACGGAGTGGCGTTCGTTGGCCTGGCCCAGGTTGAGCAGGACGTGGCCGGTCCCCGTACCCGGGGCAAAGGTATAGCGCTCGGCCGCCGCGCGGGTCAGCGCGGTCGCCTCGGCCGTGATGCCGCCGTAGCTGGTCAGCTTGACCTTGTAGTAGCCGGCCTGGCCGGTCTCGCCCTCATGGGTGTACTCGGCGGCGTATTTCTTGTGGTCGAAGCTGCCCGGCTTCTTGGTATCGAAATCGCCGCCGGGGCCGATGCGCCCAGTGACCGGCAGTACCGAGAGCTGGCCGCCCTGCTCCCAGCAGCCGGCGCCCGACAGGAAGGAATGGCCGAAGCCGCGGATCTTCTTGTCGCTGTAGCGGTAACCGGCGTAATGATCGGTGATCGGGCCGACCTGGATCATGCCGAAGGGGGCCGAGGCGCCGGGGAAGGTATTGCCCTCGTCCTGGGTGCCGATGAAGGTGTTCACCGGCATGCTGTTGTCCGCCGCGGCGGCCTGCAGGGCCACGGGCAGCAGGAGGGCCGCCGACAGCAGCGCCCCAAGGTGGAAACGATAGGGAATACGGCTCATCACGATGCCTCTCCTTCGAGCTGTTCGAACAACTGCTGCATGGCCGGCGGCTGCGGCGGGGTGGCGCCTGCCTGCTGGCAGGCGGCGGAACCTGCGGCCAGTGCGGCATGCAGGTGAGAGCGCAGCGGACGGCCGGGATGGCGCGCGAGGCTGTGCAGCAGTCCGGCCACGCTGGCGTCGCCGGCGCCGACCGTGTCCACCACGCTCACTTGCGGGGCGCGCGCGTCGGCGCGCTGGGCGCCGTGGAACAGGGTCGCACCCTGGCCGCCGCGCGTCAGCAGGCAGCAGGCGGCAGGGTTGAAGGCGCGCAGGCGCTGCAAGGCCGCATCCACTTCCATGCCGGGGAACAGGCCGCGCAGGTCGTCGTCCGAGACCTTGATCACGTCCGCCAGGCCGGCCATGCGCTCCAGGGTCGGGGTATAAGCCGCGTTCATCAGGTTGCGGTAGTTCGGGTCGTAGCTGATGGCCACGCCCTGGGCCTTCAGCTGGGTCGCCAGCGCGACCAGGGTCGCCGCCAGCGGTTCGCGCGCCAGGCTGATGCCGCCGAAGTGGGCCCAGCGCAGCGCGCCCGACCAGCCTTGCGGCAGCGTGGTCGGATCGAAATGCAGGTCGGCGCTGTTTTCGCCGATGAAGAAGTAGCTGGGCGGTTCGCTCTTTTCGACGATCGCCAGCAGGGGCGGACGTTCGACGCGCTGCAGCAGGCGCAGGTCCAGGCCCACGGCTTCGCTGGCCGCCCACAGGGCGTCGCCGAAACGGTCGCGGCTGATGGCGCCCGCGAAGGCGGTCGGTTCGCCCAGCGCCGCCAGCGCGCGCGCCACGTTCCAGGTCGAACCGCCGACGCGGCTTACCCAGCGTTCCTCGCCCTGGTCGATCATGTCGGTCAGCGCCTCGCCGGCGCATAGCATCAGTGGAGCATCATGCATGGCCGCCCTCCTCGAGTACTTTCACGATGTCGTAGCAGGCGCCCATGGTGTGGTAGTCGACCTTGCCGGCCGGGCTTTTCTCGTCGCTGAGCTTGCGGTTCTCGCGGTCCAGGATGCGGAACCAGGCGCCGTGCTCATGGTCGACGAAATGGGTCCAGCTATAGGCCCACAGGCGCTCGTACCAGTCCCAGTACTCAGGCTTGCCGGTGCGCTGGGCCAGCATGGCCGCCGCCGCCGCGCTCTCGGCCTGCACCCAGAAGTACTTGTGGAAGTCGCAGATCGCCAGGTCCGGGGCCAGCGAGTAGCACAGGCCGCCGTATTCCTGGTCCCAGCCCTTCTCCACCGCCACGGTGAACAGCTTCTCGGCGGTCGGCAGCAGCCAGCCCAGGTCCTGGTCCAGGATCCCCTGGCCGCGCGCCTCCAGCTGCACCAGCAGCTTGGCCCACTCGGTGAAGTGGCCGGGCTGGTAGCCCCAGGGGCGGAACAGGTTTTCCGGGTCGTCGATGTTGAAGCGCCAGTCGGGCTGCCATTGGGTGTCGTAGTGTTCCCAGACCAGGCCGCCGCAGCGCCCGGCCTGGCGCCGGGTGATGTTGTCGGCGATGACGTAGGCGCGCTCCAGGTAGCGGCGCTCGCCCGTGGCCTGCCAGGCCGCCTGCAGCGCTTCGCAGGCGTGCATGTTGGCGTTCTGGCCGCGGTAGGCGGAGAGCACGCTCCAGTCCTGGCTCGCTTCGTCGGCATACAAGCCGTCCGCGGCGCTCCAGAAGCGCTGCTCCATCAGGTCGAAGGTCTCGGCGATCCAGGGACGCGCCTCGTCCAGCCCCGCCATCGCGGCGTGCGCATAGGCCAGCAGCACGAAGGCCTGGCCATAGGCGTGCTGGGTGCCGTCCTCCACCTTGCCGCCGTCCAGCATCCAGGCGTAGCCATTGCCGCCTGGATCGCGGTGCGCCTCGCGCACGAAGCGCAGCGCGTGGCGCAGGCCGTCCAGGTAGGCCGGGTCCTGGAAGTGGCGGTAGGCCATGGCGTAGGTGAACACGAAGCGCGTGCTGCTCACCAGGTGCCGGTGCCCGGCGTCGTAGACCGTGCCGTCGTCCTTGAAATAGTGATAGAGGCCGCCGGCGGGATCGATCGCGCGCGGGTGGTAGAAGCGCATGGTGTGGCGCGCGTGGTCGAGCAGCACGGCCGCGCTGCGGAAGTTCGGTAGCTTGTTCATGGTGGACAGGGGTGGCAGGGGTGGGGTGCGCTAGTCGTCGCAACTGCTTTCGCGCACGATCATCTCGACTGGCAGGGTTATGTGGGAGGGGTTGTCTTCCGGTTTCTGGAGCAGCAGTTCGACGCCGGCCCGGCCCAGCGCTTCCTTGTCCACGCGGACGGTGCTCAGGGGTGGAATCGCGGCGGCCGCGGCCGCGATGTCGTCGAAGCCGACGATGGCGATGTCGTAGGGGACCTTCAGGCCTTCGTTCAGGCAGAATTTCATGGCGGCCAGCGCCGTGCTGTCGTTGTAGCAAAACACGGCGTCGGCCCGCTTCGGCAGGCTGAGCAGGCTGCGCATGGCTTCGGCCACGCCCTCGTCGCCTTCGCCCATCGAGGGCACGATGACTTCCAGGTCCGGGTCGGCATGGACCTTGGCGTCGAACAGGGCCTGGCGGAAGCCCCGGTTGCGCTGCTGGATACTGTAGTGGGCCAGGGAGCCGGACAGCATGGCGACGCGCTTGCGGCCGCAGCGCAGCAGGTGCTGGGTGGCCAGGTAGCCGCCGCGCAGGTTGTCCGGGTTGACCGAGGTGAAGCCGCGCCGGTGCATGTCGACCAGCACCATGGGCTTGCCGACCTGCTGCAGGGCGGCCAGCACTTCCGGCTCGAAGAAGCCGGCGCACAGGATGGCGTCCGGCTGGTGCAGGCGGATCTGGCCCAGCACCGGCTCGGCGGGGCCGACCGCGATGAAGGACAGGGCGATGCCCTCGCGCCGGCAGGCTTCCTCGGCGCCGTGCAGCACCGGCGAATAGAAGGGGCTGGAAGCCAGGGTGTTGTGCTGGCTGTGCAGCAGGAAGGCGATGCGGCGGATGCGGCCTTTCTTCAGCTGGCCAAAGTCGTAGCCCAGCCGCACGGCGGCGTCGCGCACTTTCTCGCGCGTGGCCTCGGTCATGCCGGCCTGGTTCTTCAGCGCGCGCGACACGGTGCCGATCGACATGCCGGTGGTCTCGGCGATGTCGCGCAGGGTGACCTGGCTCATGGCGCCACCCTTGGCCGTTGCAAGTAGATCAAGTCCACGAATTGCCTCCCATGTCTGTTTTATTAAACGCTTGCTACCGCGTTTGCCGGCGTCGCTGGAATGACTCTCAAGCGCGCCTTTTCATAGGTAATTTTTATATCAGCCGCGCTCAAGCAGCGTCAACCAAAGACCTCGCAATCGGGCGTGGTTTAGCGGGTTTTAGTAAACGCCGCTGCGGTTTCGGCGCGTCCTGTAATGACGTTTTTCAGCGCTCGCAGCCGAAGCGCACGGCGCAGTTCGGACAGGCTGGCCGGGGAGGAAACGCGCAAGGAGACGCGCTCGCCGGGCAACAAGGTCAGTGCGTTGTCGGACAGTTCGGCATCGATGTCGCCGAAGTCCACCCACACGGCGCGCGCAAGTTTCGCCGCGCGCAGTTCGAAGGCATAGCCGCCGCCTGCGCGGCTCAGCCGCGCCTCCAGGGCGGGTGCGGGCCAGGCGATGTCCTTCGCGGCCCTGAAATACACCAGCTTGCGCGACAGCGGCTCGCGTTTCGTCCGCAGCTCGAACACCGCCACCGTGGAAGCCGGATCGGCCTTGCCCAGCAAATCGGCGTCGGAATACGAGGAAGCCTGGGCCGCCGACAAGGGCGCCAGCGCGACCGGCTTGCGCTCGTCGCGCAGCACCCTGCCGTCCAGGCCCATGACCCGCAGGCGCAGCTCGCCCTGCACGGCGCGGGTGCGGTCGTTGACCAGGCTGACCGTGGTCTTGCCCGCGGCGTCGCGCAGCGCGGCCACCGCGACCGGCGCATAGAAGCGGCGCGCATGGAAATGCAGGGCCTTCCAGCGCCCGAACCAGTCGATGCTGGACCAGGACGCGCCCGGCCAGACGTCGTTGAGCTGCCAGTACAGCGATCCCATCGTGAACGGCCGGCTGGCACGGTGGTGCAGCGCGGCCAGCTCGATGCCCTCGGCCTGCATCGCCTGGCTCAGGTAGATGAAATCGGCAAAGTCCGCGGGTTCGCCGAATTCCTTCTTCACATACTTCATCAGGCGCTCGTTGCCCTTGCCGGCCATGAACTTCTGGTGCGCCTCGATCACCGGGGTGGCGACACCCTGCTCGCCGCGCGCGGCGAAGGCGTCGACCGTGCGCTGCACCGGCCAGGCCTGCAGGCCGTATTCCGACATGAAGCGCGGCGTGATTTCCAGGTACTTGCTGACCGGGTGGGCCGGATTGCCCCAGACTTCCCAGTAATGCATGTCGCCGCTGGCCGGCGTATTGGCCACCTCGGCCAGGTCGTCTCCGGGCGAGCTGGCCCAGTAGGCGATGCCGCCGCCCTCTTCCGCGACCACCTGGCGCAGGTCGGCGCCGAACAGCTGGACAAACCCCTGCCACACCTGGTCGGCGAAGGCGGCGTCGGCCGCCTTCATGGTTTTCCCATGTCCCCAGTACTTCCAGGCGATTTCCTCTTCATTGTTGCCGCACCAGAGAACCAGGCTGGGATGGTTGCGCAGGCGCCGCACCTGGTCGCGCGCCTCCAGGACGACATTGGCGCGGAATTCCGCGTCATAGGCCGGCTGCATGCCGCCGCCGAACATGAAATCCTGCCACACCATCAAGCCCAATTCGTCGGCCAGGTCGAAGAAGTCCTCGCTTTCGTAATAGCCGCCGCCCCAGCTGCGCAGCATGTTCATGTTGGCGTCGGCCGCCGATTGCAGCACGCGCCGCAGCTGGGCCTTGCTCACCCGCGGCTGGAACATGTCGAAAGGGATGCTGTTGGCGCCCTTGGCGAACACGGGAATGCCGTTGACGGCGAAATAAAAGCTCCGGCCTTTTGCATCGGGGTCGCGGCGCAGTTCGACCTTGCGCAGGCCGGTGCGCGCAACCGTGCTGGCCAGGATGCGTTCACCCTCCCCCACCTCGAGTTCGTAGCGATACAGGGGCTGGGCGCCGTAGCCATTCGGGAACCAGCGCTGCGGGCGGTCGACCCGCACGGGCAGCGCGACCCGGTTGGCCCCAGGCCGCAGCAGGGCGCGCTGCTGCGCCGCCAGGGTCCGTTTGCCGTCCGGCGCCGTCTGCCACAGGCGCAAAGTGAATTCGCCGGCGCGCACGGCGTCCAGCGAAGCGATCGCGGCCAGGTCGGCGCGCGCCGCATCCACCCGGTCCTGGCGCAGCTGCAGGTCGTCGACGCGCAGCGCGTCCCAGCTCTGCAGCACGACACGCTTCCAGATGCCGGTGGTGACGTAGCGCGGCCCCCAGTCCCAGCCGTAGTGGTAGCCGGGCTTGCGCGCGAAGTTGCCGGTCATCGCCTCCTTCGGCTCGTCGCCGTAAGGAGACGGATAATTCCCGGCCAGCTTGTGCGGCATCGCCTGCACCCGCGGCAGCAGCTTGGCGATGGGCGAGCGGAGCACGATGCGCAATTCATTGCCCCGCGCGCGCAGCCTGCCCTCCACCTTTACACGCCAAGTGCGGAAGGCATTGTCGGACTCCAGCAGCTTCTCGCCGTTCAGCCAGACCTCGGCGAAGGTATCGAGGCCTTCGAACACCAGGTCGCTGCGCGCGCTGTCCAGGGCGGCGCGCGGCGCGTCGAAGCGGGTACGGTATTCCCAGTCGGCCAGGCCGATCCACTGCAGGCCGGCTTCCGGCGCACCGACGTAGGGATCGGGCACCAGCTTGTTGGCGAACAGGTCGGTGTGCACGGTGCCCGGCACCGTCGCGGGCAGCCAGGGCGCCGCCTCGGGATGGGCGGCGGCCTGCGCGTTCTCGGGCAGCAGGCGGAAGCTCCAGCCCTGGTCGATGACGAAACCGTCCGGCGCCGCCGCCATGGCGACTCGCGTCGCCAGCGCGAGGCACAGGCCAAGGACTACCCGAAACAGGCGGCGCGGGCTCATGGCGCCGCCTTCCAGTAGCGCTGGATCCATTCCCCGTGGGTCGGCATTGCCCCGACGGCATGCGCCAGCATGGCGCGCACGCCTTCGACGTGGTCGGCCAGCCGGCCTTCCGGCATCTCGTCCACGATCGGGTGGTAAGCCTGCGGCACGATGCGCTGGCCCAGCATGACCTGGACCCAGCTTGGCAGCGCGAAGAAATCCTCGCCGTTGCGGAAATAGCGCCCGTCGCAGCGGAACAGGTCGATGGTCTCGCGCAGGCTGTCCGGGATGGCCATGGTGCGGCAGGCATCCCAGAAGGGCGTGTCGTCGCGCTCGGTCGCGTGGTAGTGCAGGATCAGGAAGTCGCGGATGCGCTCGTATTCGAAGACCGATTCGCGGTTGTAGCGCTCGGTGAGCAAGGGGTTGAAGTCGCGCGTGGGGAAAAGGCTCAGCAGGCGGGTGATGCCCGACTGGGCCAGGTAAATGCTGGTCGATTCGAGCGGCTCCAGGAAGCCGCTGGCCAGTCCCAGGGCCACCACGTTCTTGTTCCAGAATTGTTTGCGCATGCCGGTGGTGAAGGCCAGCCTGCGCGGCTCGGCCAGCGCCTTGCCGTCCAGGTTCGCCAGCAGCGTCGCGGCGGCCTCGTCGTCGCTGATGTGGCGGCTCGCGTACACATAGCCGTTGCCGACCCGGTGCTGCAGCGGAATGCGCCACTGCCAGCCGGCTGCGCGCGCGGTGGCGCGCGTGTAGGGGATGATCGGATCGGTGCTTTCGCTCGGCACGGCCAGCGCGCGGTCGCAGGGCAGCCAGTGCGACCAGTCGACGTAGCCGGTCTTGAGGGTCTGCTCGATCAGAAGGCCGCGGAAGCCCGAGCAATCGATGAACAGCTCGCCGTCGACGACCTGGCCACTGTCCAGGGTCACCGACTCGACGAAGCCGTCGTGCGCGCGCTGCTGCACGCCCACGACCTTGCCCTCGATGCGCTGCACGCCGCGGCCTTCTGCCAGTTCGCGCAGGAAGCGCGCGTACAGGGTGGCGTCGAAGTGGTAGGCGTAGGCGATGTCGGCCAGGGGCGAACCCGGCGGGGCGTTCCTGTCGCCGGGCGCGAACCTGCCCTGGGGCGCCATCACGGTCTGGGGCGAATAGTCGCCGATCGGTCCGGCGCGTCCGGCCAGGTGGAGCTTGAGCCAAAACTGGTGGAAGGGCAGCGGCCCCAGCGAACGGCCGATGGCGCCGAAGCCGTGCAGGTAGCTGTCGCCGATCCGGCCCCAATCATTGAACTGAATCCCGAGCTTGACCGTGCCCTGGGTGCGTTTGACGAACTCGGCCTCATCGATGCCGAGCCACTGCCCATTGAATATCCTGATATGGGGGACGCTGGCCTCGCCGACGCCGACGATGCCGATCTCCTCGGATTCGACCAGGCGGATCGCCGCCCCCTTGCCCAGGTAGGTGGCCAGGGCCGCCGCGGCCATCCAGCCCGCGCTGCCCCCGCCCACGATGGTGATGTGCTTGATCCGGTTGTGCATGTCCATGGCGGCATCCAAAAAAGACGGCTCTGCCGCGATGGCAAAGCCGTTGAAGCCCCCTCCCCGGCCGGGCGGCGCAGGAAGGGCACATCGGAAAACCTGCTGCGCGTTGCATTTGCGATCTGCGATGCTCATCGTACGCCTGTACGATTGCGCTTCTCGACCGCAACTGCTGCCGCTCGCGACGGTTTTTCGACGTGCCCGGAAGGGCTGAGGGGTGGAGGACGGCGGGATCAGAACTTGTAGTTCAGGCCCGCATACACGACGCGCCCGGCGTAGCCGTTGGAGTAGAAGCGCTGTTTGGTGTCGTTGCCCAGGTGCGCGCGGGTCTCCTCCTCGGTCAGGTTCAGCACCGAAGCGGTCAGGCTGAGCTGCTTGGTGAAGTTGTAGGCCAGGTTCACGTCGATCTGGTTGTACGGTTCCTCGTACACGTTCAGGCCGTTGACCAGGCTATTCACCACTTCGCCGCGGCGGTTGTACGAAGCGCGCACCATCAGCTGCTCGGTGGCGTAGAACACCGTCAGGTTGGTCTGGTTGCGCGCACTGCCCACCAGCGGCGACTTGCCGATCTCGGTGCCGTCTTCCAGGGTGATGGCGGCCTGGTTGGTCTTGTTGTACGTGTAGTTGACCTGGAAACCGAAGCCGGAATCGAAGGTGTGCTGCGCGTACAGCTCGACGCCTTCCGAGACCGCGTCGCGCCCGCCCGCACTGGTCGAATAGTTCTGCACCGTGACGTTCTGGCCGCCGACGTCCATCGTCACGTCCATCACCACCGGCACCGCGAAGTTGCTGACGTTCTTGCGGAACAGGCCGGCCCCGAGCACCGAGCCGCGGTCGAAGTACCATTCCAGGCCCAGGTCGTACTGGGTGGCCTTGTAGGGCTCCAGGTTCTTGTTGCTGCCCGAGCCGAACCAGCCCTGCTGGTCGCCGCCGCCGATCAGGCGGCGGTCGTTGACGTATTCCTGGCTGTAGTAGTTCAGGCCGCCCGGGAAGGCGATGTCACCATAGCTCGGACGCGCCACCACCTTGGATGCCGCGGCGCGGAACAGCAGCTCGTCGGTCAGCTCATAGGCCAGGTTAAAGCTCGGCAGCACGTCGTTGTAGGTGCGGTCGAGCGAGCTGACCACGAAGGACGAGACGCGCGCGGTGCTGTCCGGCAGCCTGGTGAAGCCGCTGGTGCAGCCGGAACCGGCCGGTGCGCCGACGGCCGGCAAGCCGCCCGCCTGGCAAGGCGCGGGACGGCCGTCCGCGCCGTTGAAGAAGTAGTCGTTGTAGCTTTCGACCTGGTCGGTCGAATCCGCATGCTGCCTGGTGCGCACGTAGCGCAGGCCGAGGTTGCCGCGCAGGCGGTCGGTCTTGAAGTTGGCCTGCAGGTAGGCGGCCGAGATCTTCTCGTCGACGTGGTAGATGAAGTTGTCTTCGTTACGGGTCTGCATCGGGCCGTAGGTCGCGTTCAGGTGCGCGATGTAGGCCGGGTAGTCGATGGCCGGGAAGGCGCTGGCCTGGATGCCGCCGGTGAGGTTGTCCAGCGAGCCCGGATACAGGAACTGCGGCTGGAAGCGGTTGGCGGTCGGATCGCAGCCGGCCTGGTAGCGGTTGTCGTAGTCGCCCGGATCGGTGTTCTGGCACACCCAGTAGTTGTTGCCCGTGCTGCGGCTGGTGCCGCCGTCGCGGTACTTGGTGCCGAACTGCAGCGAATCGAGCAAGCCGCCGTCGCGATGCCAGGTGAAGTCGGCCTGGGCGTACTTCTGCTGGGTGCTGTTCCTGGTCCACGAGGACGAGGTCGAGCCGAGGTCGATCTCGCCGATGCCGTTGCGCAGGTTGGCCATCAGCTCCGGCGCGAAGCTCATGGTCGGCGTGCCGTTCGTGCTCCAGGCGCTGGCCGTGTTGCCCAGGGCCCAGCTGCCGTCGGCGTTCTGGCGGCGCGGCTTGATCGGCATGCCGAACTGCAGTTCCGGACCGCCGCTGGCCCAGGTGCGGCCGGCCTTGAAGCTGGCGTCGATCGCTTCGCCCTTCCATTCGGCGGCGAAATCAAAGACCTGGGAGCGCGCCTTTTCGCGGTTGTAGCTGCCCGTGATCTGCGGGGTCGGGATGGTGCAGTCGTCCGGACCGAAGCCGCCGGTATTGGTGAGTCCGCCCGCTGCCGCCGCCTCGCCGCTGCAGTAATAGGTCTTGCCGGGGTGGATGCTGTAGTTCGCGCCGGTGACGATGGTGCCGCTGGGGTCGAAGCTCAAGCCGTCGAGCAGGCGGCCGCCCGGCCAGTTGCCGTCGCCGGCGAAGCGGGCGATATTCCACTCCGGGATCTTGAGGGTGTTCGTCTGCGAATTCTGCGACAGGTCGAAGCGGAAGTAGTTGGCCGTCAGGTTCAGGTTGCGCACCGGCTTGAACTGCAGGGTCAGCTGGCCGCCCTTGCGCTCGCGCTCCTCGTTCTTGACGTTGAAGTTGACCGAGGTCGGCATCATGAAGTTGGTGTAGTACTTGCCGTTCTGGTCGTAGAAGCCCGACTGTCCCCACCAGTAGGAGGTGAGGTCCGAGGGCTTGCCGTTGACGTCGGTCGCGGGATGGGCGTCGTAGTCGTCGCCATACCATTGCCAGTTCTCGGTGCTGGCGCCCATGGTGCGCGTGGTGCGCTTCTGCTTGGTGAAGCCGACCAGCACCCCGAAGCGCTTGCTTTCGTCGTGCCAGGCGTACTGGCCCGAGAACTGGCCGTCGGCCTTCTTGGTCGTGTCGGCCCAGGTGCCTTCGGCGTTGACGAAGCCGCTGTTGGACTCGACGTCCAGCGGACGGCGGGTGTGCAGGATCACGGTGCCGCCGATGCCGCCTTCGTCGAGGCGCGCTTCCGGCGTCTTGAACAGTTCGGCGCTGGACAGCATGTTGGACGGCATCAGCATGTAGTTGAACGAACGCGAAGGATCGCCGTTCGATTCGGCCGTGGCGACATAGTTGCCGTTCAGCTGGGTCAGGGTCAGTTCCGAGGACAGGCCGCGGACGCTGACATTCTTGCCTTCGCCGCCGCTGCGGGTAACGACCACGCCCGGCACGCGCTGCAGCGCGTCGGCCACGTTCTTGTCGGGGAACTTGCCCACGTCTTCGGCCGTGATCACCTCGACGATCGCATTGGCGTCGCGCTTCTGGTCGAGGCTTTTCTCGATCGAATAGCGGTAGCCGGTGACCAGCACCGTCGCCGGCTGCGCGGCCTGGCCGTCGGCCTGGGCCTGGGCCGGATTGGCGGCCTCCGTGTCGGCCGGCGCGGTTTGCGCATGGGCGTTGGCGAGGGTCAGCAGGGCCAGCGCGACCGCCGTGGCGATCGGGGTCGCGCTTGGGCGCACGGCCGGTCGCGATGCAAGAACGTTCCTGAACATCATGGTTGAGATCTCCTTGTCGTGCCCTATGGGTGGGCTTCTTTGTTCTATGTGACGCTACTGAGGCATTCCGCGAAAGCGGCCGGCCGATCGGAAGGCGGATGGACTCCACGGCCGCCGCTATAAGCTGCATTTAGCGAACATTTACTAAACACCGCTGCCGGTGCTCCAGCGCCATGGGGTATTGCACTTCGCCCTTTGGGAGTTATACAAATATGAAGATGCGAACTCAACAAACTTCGGAAAATCGGGCGCAGTTTAGCCGTGTTTTCCTAAACAGGAATCGGGTCGGATGCGTGGCGGCGGGACGGCCCGCGAGGGCCGCATTGAGACGTTAGCGCTATCGCGCCAACAGGGTATGCGCAAGGCATGCGGGCGGCATGCCGGAGACCCGTTTCAGGAGCTGGCATGCTGCGCCTGGCCGGCCATGCGGAAGCAGTCGCGTCCCGCCCGCTTGGCTTCGTACATGGCCTGGTCGGCCGCCTTCACCAGGCTGTCCGGCGCCATGCCCGCCTCGAAGGCGGCGACGCCGATGCTGGTGCTGACCCGCAGCGCCACGCCGCCGGCATGGAAGACCGGGACCATCGCCTCGACGATCTTGCGCGCAATCACGGCGCCGTCGCCCGGCTGCTGCAAGCCTTCCGCGACCAGCACGAATTCGTCGCCGCCCAGGCGGGCGATGAAGTCGCCGTCGCGCAGCACCTGGCGCATGCGCTGGGCGAACAGGCGGATCACCTCGTCGCCCGTGTCGTGGCCGTGGGTGTCGTTGATGTGCTTGAAGCGGTCGATGTCGAAGTACATCAGGGCCAGGCCCGACCCGCGCTGGGCGCGCTTGACGGCTTCACCCAAGTGGTGCTGGAAGTAGCCACGGTTCGGCAGTCCGGTCAACACATCGTGGTTGGCGCGCCGGAACAGCTCCTGCTCCATGTACTTGCGCGCGGTGATGTCCTCGGTAACGGCGAGCACGCCGACCGCCCTGCCCTCTTCGTCGCGCAGCGGAATCTTGCTGGTCTCGATCCAGCACTCGCTCCCGTCCTTGCGCAGGTCGGTGGCCTGCATGCGCATGCGCGCCTGGCCGGAACGCATCACGTCCAGGTCGACCTGGCGGTAATGCGCCGCCATATCCTTCCAGGCTGCGAAGTCCTCGTCCTTCTTGCCGACCAGCTGGCCGACATGATCGAGGCCCATCTCGACCAGCAGCGAGCGGTTACCGCCCTGGAAGACGCTGTCGCCGTTTTTCCAGAACACGCTCTGCGGGATGTTGTCGATGATGAGCTGCAGCATCTGCCGCGATGCGTGCAAGGCCTGCTCGGCCTGCTTGCGGTCGGTGATGTTCTCGGCAAAGCCCAGCACGTGGGTCACCTCGTCGCCGGCGCTCATCGGCACCAGCACGGTCGACACGTCCGAACAGCGTCCGCCCGCCCCGACGATCCTGCTGGTATAGGCGACCGTCTTCCCCGCCAGCACCTCCTTGAAGTGGCGCGCCAGCACGCCGCGGTCCTGTTCCGCGGCGAAGGCGTCGGCCGGGGCACCGATCAGGGTGTCGCGGCCGACACCGAGTTCCCTGGCCATCTGCTGGTTAACGTGGATGAAGCGCTGCTCCAGGTCGATCGCATAGACCGCGAACGGGTGATGCTCGAAGAAGCCGGCAAAGCGCTGGCTGAAGTCGCGCATCGCGCGCTGGCGCGACAGGCGGCGCGGCCAGGCCGCCGCGCCGTAGCCGGCGATCAGGGACAGCAGCAGGCCGAAGGCCAGCACCGTGGCCCCGGCCTGGGCGGCCTTCGACGCCAACGCGGCCTTCTTGGCGTAGAAGTGCACCACCCAGGTCCGGTTGGCGAAGGCGATTTCGGCGCGGTGCACCAGCAGGTGGGCGGCGTCGCCCTCCAGTGCATGGGATATGCCGTCGGCGTCGAACAGCAGGTGGGAGGCGTCCAGGCTGTTGTCGAACACTTCGATATCGAACAGGCGCGCCAGGCGTCCGTTGTCGAAGCCGAGGAACAGCCGGTCGATGTACAGGGCCGAGAAGATGAAGCCCGCCAGTTCGCCGCGGCCGCCCGGCGAAGCCGGAGCGGAACCACGGGCCGCCATCTTGCGCACCGGCGAGAACACCAGCACGACCGGGCGCTTCGCGGCATGGCGGATCGCGGGATGGGCGCCGGTCGCCACCGGCTCGTCGAGCCGTGCGGCGTCGCGCATCGCGGCCCAGCGTTCGGGAATCGACGAGAAATCGATCCCCCGCAGCCGCACCGCGCGCGTCGGGTCGGTGCCGTGCGCGCCGTAGAACAGTGGATAGTAGGCGTCCGCGCCCGGACGCTTGTCGAGGATGCGGTAGCCGGGAAAGACGTCGCCGGCCCTGGTCTCGAACTGGGCGGCCTGGGACGCCGGCACCCTGGGCAGGTAGCCGAAGGAGCTCGCGCCTTCCAGGCGCTCGAACACCCGCGTGACCCCGATGTAGTTGTCGAATTCATCTGCTTCGATGCTGCCCGAGGCGCTGAAGAAGGCGCCGAGCGCACGGTCCGCGCCCACGTACAGGTCGAGCCGGTTACGCAGCAGGAAGGCGTAGTTCTCGGCGGTTTCCTCCAGCTGGGCGATCTGCTGCGCTTCGCTGTGACGCACGCCGGCGAAATAGCCATAGACGGAGATCGCCAGGCCCGTCATGAAGACGGCCATGGGAAGTCCGATGCGGCGAACCGCAGCATGGAGCGTGCTTGCGAGCGACAACATGGTGGTTTCCTGCGTCCGGCGCCGGCAGCCGCCCGGGCCGGGCGATGCTGCGGAATAGCTTGGTTGAGGTCCTTCGGGGCTGGGAAGGGATGCTGCGGTGGGGTCTTGGGAAGCCACCGGATCGCGGCGCCGTCTTGCGGGACGGCGTCACACGATGCGGCGAAATGTTACCACGAGGATATATTCAGTTCACTCGAGAACCGAAAATGTTCGGCAAGTGTTGCTCGGGCGCCGCAGGCCCGATGGTCGGGTGTCAACCCTCGTCCTTGACGACCTGGCCACCCTTCATGACGAAGGAGACGTTCTTGAGCACGTTGACATCGGCCAGCGGGTCGGCGCCGACGGCGATCAGGTCGGCGTGCTTGCCCGGTTCCAGCGAACCGGCCGTGGCGCCCACGCCCAGCAGCTCGGCGGCGTTGACCGTGGCGGCCTGGATCGCCTGCGCCGGCGTCATGCCGAATTCGACCAGCAGTTCGAACTCGTCGGCGTTGCGCCCGTGCTTGGAGACGCCCGCATCGGTGCCGAAGGCGATCTTCACCCCCTTCTGGTGCGCCATGCGCAGCGCCTTGCCGGTCACGCCGATGCGCCAGTCGATCTTGGCCCGCACCGCCGGCGGATAGGCGTCCGGGTTATTGGCGATGCGCTCCTTGTAGCCGTTGACCGTCGACAGGGTCGGCACGTAGTAGGCGCCCGACTTGAGGTAGAGCTTGACCCCGGCCTCGTCCAGCAGGGTGCCGTGCTCGATCGAATCCGCGCCGGCGGCCAGCGCAGCCTTGATGCCTTCGTCGCCATGGGCGTGCACCGCCACCTTCTTGCCGTACAAATGGGCGGTGTCGACCAGGGCCTTGACTTCGTCGTCGAAGATCTGGCGGCCGACGCCCGCGCCCACCACGCTGTTCACGCCGCCGGTGGTGGCGATCTTGATCACGTCCACGCCGCGCCCGATCTGGCGCCGCACCGCCTTGCGGCAGCTTTCCGGGCCGTCGCACAGGTTGTCCTGCGAGACCCCGTGCTGGACCCAGTCCGCGTAGCCGAGCCGGCCGTCCATGTGGCCCGAGGTGGTCGAGATCGGCGCGCCGGCATCGAGGATGCGCGGCCCCTGCACCCAGCCCTTGGCGATCGCGTCGCGCAAGGCCAGGGTGACGCCTTCGTTGCCGTCGCCCAGGTTGCGCACCGTGGTGAAGCCGGCGCGCAGGGTCTTGAGGGCGTTCATCTGGGCCTCGTAGGCAAAGGCCGCCGGGCTATCGGTCACCCCCGCCAGCTGGCCTTCCTGGCCGGCGCGGTCGCTGGTCAGGTGGACGTGGCTGTCGATCAGGCCCGGCAGGACGAAGCGCGTGCGCAGGTCGACGATGCGGGCGCCCGCGTACTTGTCGGCGCCGACGAAGCCGTCCAGCACCGCTTCCACCTTGCCGTCCCTGAGCACCAGGGTCGAGGGACCGCGCGGGGCCTTGCCCGGGCGGTCGAGCAGGCGCCCGGCCTGGACCAGGGTGATGGACGAAGATGCGGCGGACGAAGGCGCGGCCAGCGCGGCGGGCGCTGCCAGGGTGCTCGCCAGGGCGGCGGCGATGCAAGTGCGAAGCATGGTGTTCTTCATGAATGCCTGAACGGAGAGATTGATTGAAAACGCCACCTCGAAAGGTGGCGTTGGGGACTGGAACCCGGGCTTACTTGCGTTGAGATGCGGACTTGTCGCGCGCCGCACGGAACTCCGAATCGACCGACCAGTTCGGCCAGGCCGTCGAATTGGCCAGCTCCGAACCGACCGCGTACAGCACGCCGAGGTCGCGCGCCATGCCGGTGAAGGTCCAGGCCGGATCGAATTCGTCCGAAGGCTGGTGGTAGTTCTTCTCGGTGTAGGCGGTTTCGGCCGCCTCGCCCGCCTGCACCCCGCCCTCGATCCAGTCGTTGCCGGAACCGAAGGACAGGGCCGGCACGCCGCGCTTGGCGAAGGGGAAGTGGTCGGAACGGAAGAAGTAGCCCGCTTCCGGCTTCGGGTCCGGCGACAGGCTGATGTCCGACTGCTTGGCCTTGGCCACCAGGCGGTCCAGCAGCTCGAGCTTGGCGCTGCCCGAGATGTTGAAGTTGCGCGCCGGGCCGCGCGGGCTGAGCGCGTCCATGTTGATCACGCCCACGGTCGAGGCCAGCGGATACAGGGGATTCGAGGCGTAGTACTCGGAACCCAGCAGGCCCTTCTCTTCCGCCGTGACGGCCAGGAACACCACGCTGCGCTGGGGCGCCGGCGCCTTGCCGTAGGCGCGCGCCAGCTCCAGCATCGCGGCGATGCCGGTGGCGTTGTCGATCGCGCCGTTGTAGATCTTGT
Organism: Massilia sp. ST3; assembly: GCF_018119405.1. GTDB lineage: Bacteria > Pseudomonadota > Gammaproteobacteria > Burkholderiales > Burkholderiaceae_D > Telluria. The sequence goes on from NZ_JAGPWC010000016.1 coordinate 38,866, forward strand.
CGCCCGTGGCGTCCGGCTGGCCCACGCCCAGGTGGTCCCAGTGGCCGCTGTAGATCACGACCTGCCTGGGCTGCTTGCTGCCTTCGCGGATCGCCACCACGTTCTTCGACTTGATCACTTGCGTGTCCACCGCATAGTCGGCCGACAAAGTGACACCCTTCAGCGCCACCGGCTTGAAGCCGCGGGTCTGGGCCTGCTTCTTGAGTTGTTCGAAATCGAGCCCGGCGGCCTTGAACATGCCCGCGGCGAGGTCGCGCTGGATCCAGGCTTCCATCGGCGCGTGCGACTTGCGCGGCTCCTTGCGCACCACGTCGTACATCACGTTGGTGTTCGAGTTCTGCACCGTCGGCCAGCCATAGGAGGCGGGCGCGGTCTCGTGCACGATGATGGTGCCGAGCGCGCCGCGGCGCGCCATCTCTTCGTATTTATAGGTCCAGCGGCCGTAGTAGGTCATGGCCTTGCCGCCGAATTCGCCCTGCCCGGTCTCGAAGTCCGGATCGTTGATCAGGACCACGGCCAGCTTGCCCTTCAGGTCCATGCCCTTGAAGTCGTCCCACTTGCGTTCCGGGGCGGTGACGCCGTAGCCGACGAAGACCAGGGGCGCATTCTTGAACGACACCTGCTTCAGGCCGCTCATCGAGGCGCGCACGGCCATGTCGGGGCCTTGCGCCAGCTCGCGGCTGGCGCCGCCTTCGGTCAGGGTCAGCTTGACCGGGCCCTTGATCTCGAAGCGGCCGAGGGGCACGTCCTGGGTCCAGGCGCGCTGGCCGCCTTTCAGGTCGCCGCCCGGCTTGAGGCCGGCGGCCTTGAATTGCTGCACCAGGTAGTCGACGGTCTTGTTCTCGCCGGCGGTGTTCGGGCCGCGGCCTTCGAATTCGTCGGAGGACAGGACTTTCACGTCCTGGGCCAGGCGCTTGGGATCGAAGGCGGGCGCCTCGGCGGCGTGGACAGCCACCGCGGCCAGTCCGATCAGGAAAAGGGGTGCGTTTTTCAATGCAGTCTCCATTGCAATAAAAATGGCAAGATGGCCACATTATCATAGGTCTCGTCGCGTGTGACGGGGTTCTCCTTGACGGCCGCACTTCCTGGGACATACTGAAGGACGCACCCTTCAACGCACCAATGCAAGGAGAGCATCATGGACGAGCAAAAGAATACCGAACTGATCCAGCAAGCCTACGCCGCCTACGGGCGCGGCGATCTCGACCAGGTCCTGGCCTGCATGGAAGACGAAGTCGAATGGGAACTGCCGGACGTGCCCGGCCTGCCCTTCACCAGCAAGCGCCACGGCTGCGAGCAGGTCGCCGAATTCTTCCGGATGCTTGGCGAGATGCAGACGGTGCGCGAATACACGCCAAAGCAATTCATCGCCCAGGGCGACAAGGTGGTGGTGCTGGGCCATGGGGCATGGACGGCCAGGGACACCGGCATGGATTTCGACAGCGACTGGGTGCACATCTTCACGCTGAAGGACGGCCGCATCGCCGCCTTCCGTGAATTCCTGGACACGAACATCGCGGTCGAGGCCTTCCAGTGCTACCCCGCCGGCGCGGGAACCCGGAGCTTCGGCAGCCCATCGCCCCATTGAATCGGCGCCACAAGTAAAAACGCCAACCCGGCGGGTTGGCGTTTCCTCATCCTTGCGGATGCCGTGGCTGGCTCAGGCCGAGCGCTGCTTGCGGCGGCGTGCGGCGATCAGGCTGCCGGCGCCCAGCATCAGCAGTGCGGCGCTGGCCGGTTCCGGCACGTCGGTCGGCGGCGGCACATCGCCGCCGAAGCCGTCGATGTAGGCATAGCCCAGGTGACCGGTCGGTGCGCAGTCGGCTGCCAGCAGCGAGATGGTGAAGTCGTGGCCCGACAGCGATGCGTCGATCGACAGCTGCTCGATCTGCCATTGCGGGGTGTAGAAGTAGCCGCCGGAAGTGCTGAAGCGGCCGTCGACGCCGCCGCCGCCGTCGTACACGCGGCTGATGAGCAGCGTGCCGGTGGTGTCGTCGCGCAGCTCGATGACCAGCTGGGCCGATTCACGCGGGTCGTGGGCGCCTTCGAGCACGGCTTTCCAGGCGAAGAAGATGTCGGTTTCGGTGTAGTTCAGCACCTTCTGGCTGATCACCGAGGCGTAGCCGCCGGTGGTCGTGTCTTCGGCACGGTAGGAATAGCTGCCGTTGTAGACGGTGGTGCCCAGGGCCGCGCCGATGATCGGGTCGACAGTGCCGGCGGTGATGATCGAGGAACGGGGCGATGGGCCCTCGTATTGCGAGCCGCCCGGCAGGAAGTCGGTCGGGGACAGCGGGTTCAGCACGTCGCCGCGATAGCCGCCGCCGGTGGTCCAGCCGTTGGTGTTGCCGTCCTCGAAGCCGCCGTTGACGAACGGCGCAGCCTGGGCCGAGCCAGCCGCTGCGACGATCAGCAGTGCCGACAGAATTTTGGTGAATTTCATGGTCGATCTCCCATCAGATAGTGACATTAAGTTTTGTAGTGTTACGGGAAGTCACTAAAGCACAAACTGTGCCAGCATGCTATCTGATTGATATCAAATAATAAATTGATCCCCAGTAAAAAAACGTACTTGCGCCTGTTAAATTATTCGACACAGGAAAGTAACCATGTGTCAATATGTTTTTCCTGGAGCAACAAATTCTTGAACCAGGAGCATCGATGCTGCCGGTAGACAAAACTACCGGCAGCAAGGCAAGACTCTCACCAGAAGATCACGCGCTCTGAGGGCGCCAGGTACATCTTGTCGCCCGGCTTCACGCCGAAGGCCTCGTAGAAGCCAGGGTGATTGCGCAGGCTGCCATTGACGCGGAACTCCGCCGGCGAGTGCGGATCGGCCTTGATCTGGGCGATCAGGCTGGCGTCGCGCGCCTTGCCGCGGCGCGCCTGGGCCAGGCCCATGAACAGGCGCTGCTCGGCCGTGAAGCCATCGATCACCGGGCCCGGCCTGCCCTTCAGGTAGTGCTTGTAGGCGCGGCTGGCCATGATGGCGCCGGCATTGTCGGCGATGTTCTCGCCCAGGGTCAGCTCGCCGTTCAGGTGGTAGCCCGGCAGCGGGCTGTAGGCGCCGTACTGGGCCACCAGCACCTTGCCGCGCGCGGCGAACTGCTCCGCATCCTGTTTGGTCCACCAGTTGCGCAGGTTGCCGTCGCCGTCGAACTGGGCGCCCTGGTCATCGAAGGCGTGGCTGATCTCGTGGCCGATCGAGATACCGACCGCGCCATAGTTCACGGCCGGCTCGGCGTTCGCGTCGTACAGCGGATATTGCAGGCGCGCCGCCGGGAACACGACTTCGTTCAGTTCCGGGTTGTAGTAGGCGTTGACGGTCTGCGGCGACATGCTCCACACGCTGCGGTCGACCGGCTTGCCCAGGCGGTTCACTTCGTAGGCATGGCCGAATTCACGCGCGCGCATCACGTTGCCGACCAAGTCGCCGCGTACGATCTCCAGGCCCGAGTAGTCGCGCCACTTGTCCGGGTAGCCGATCTTGACGCTGATCTTCGACAGCTTGAGCTGGGCCTGCTTCTTGGTTTCCGGCGTCATCCATTCGAGCTGCTCGATGCCTTCGCCGAAGGCGGCGAGGAAGTTCTTCGCCATCTCCTCGACCTGCTGCTTGCGCTCGGCCGGGAAGTGCTGGGCCACATAGGCCTTGCCGAGCACTTCGCTCAGGTTGCGGTTGATCTCGGCGATCGCGCGCTTTTCCAGCGGGCGGTTGACCTTGGCGCCCGACAGCACCGCGCCGCGGAAGGCGAAGCTCTCGTCCACGAAGGGCTGCGACAGGTAGGGCGCATAGGCGCTCAGCAGGCGGAACGCGAAATAGGAGCGCCATACCGGCAGCGGCGTCGCGGCGATCAGTTTGTCGAGCGCGGCCAGGTAGCTCGGCTGGCTGACGATCAGGGAATCGATCTTGCCCTTGGCGCCCACGCCCTCGAGATAGGCGTTCCAGTCGAAGCCCGGCATCACGCCGCGCATCCCGTCCAGGCTGACTTTGTTGTAGGCCTTGACCGGGTCGCGGTTCTCGACGGCGCTCCACTGCACCTGCGCCAGCCCGGTTTCCAGCGCCACGATGCGCGCGGCCTCGGCGTCCGCGTCCTTGTGGCCGGCCAGGGCCAGCATCTTCCCGACGTGCTGCTGGTACTTGGCGCGGATGTCCTTCAGGCGCGCATCGTCCTGCGAGAGGTAGTAGTCGCGGTCGGGCATGCCCAGGCCGGATTGCACGATGTCGACGATGTAGCGGGTCGAATCCTTGTTGTCCTGGTGGACCGCCATGTCGAGCGGGCTGCCGGCGCCGATGCGCGAGAAGCGCGCCATCAGAGCCGCCAGCTGGCGCTTGTCCTGCACCGCCGCCACCTTCGCCAGCTCGGCCTTCAGGGGCGCCAGGCCAAGTTCGTTGCGGCGCTTCTCGTCCAGGTAGCTGGTGTAGAAGTCGCCCATCTTGCGGGCGTCGGAACCGGGCGCCGCGTCCTTGTCGGCGGCGGCCTGCTCGACGATCGCGCGCAGCTGCTGCTCGACCTTGTCCTGGGCGATGTTGAAGGCGCCCCAGCTGGAGCGGTCGGAGGGAATCTCGACGTTCTTGAGCCAGGCGCCCTGGGTGTAGCGGAAGAAGTCGTCCTGCGCGCGTACGCCGCGGTCCATCGCCGCGACGTCGATGCCGGACACCGCGCCGGCCGCCGCGGACGGGGCGGGCATCGGAGCCGCGGCACCGGGTTCATGCGCACCCGCGTGGGTGGCAAGGGCAAACAGGCCCGCGATCAAACTGCTGCACAAGCGACGCTTCATCTCTCTCTCCGTGGATGTGTTGTGGGAAACCGGCCGATCCTAAAGCACTGGCGCGGGGCTGCCAAGCGCATTTGGATATGCATGCAACATCACAACAACGCCCGTCAATACAGGCGTTCCACGGAACCAGGCCCCCGCGGCTTACTGCGCGCGCAGCACCTGCAGTCTGGTTTTCTTGCCCTTGCGATAGGTATAGAGGGTCAGCGCGGCGTCGCGCAGGTCGCCGCGCGCGTCGAAGGCGATGGGGCCGGTGACGCCCTCGTGGCGGACCTTCGCCAGCGCCGGCAGGAAACCGGCCGGCGCCGTCGACTGCGCCGCCTGCATGGCGGCGGCGAACACCATCACGGCGTCGTAGGCATAGGGCGCATAGGTCTGCAGCGGGTAGCCGTAGCGCTGCCGGTAGCGCTCGCCGAAGGCGGCGAAAGCGGCCTCGCCCGCCTGGTCGACGCCGCCGGCCACCGCGCACAAGACCTTGTCCTCGCCCAGCGCGTCGCCCGCCAGCTCGGGCAGCTTTTCCGAGCAGACGCCGTCGCCCGCCACCAGCCTGGCCTGCAGGCCGAGCGCCTTCATCTGCTTGAGCATGGGCCCCGCCACCGCGTCCATGCCGCCGTAGAAGATCAGGTCCGGCCGCTGCGCGCGGATCTGGGTCAGGATGGCGCTGAAGTCGGTGGCCTTGTCGTGGGTGAACTGGCGGCTGACGATGGCGGCGCCGCCGGCGGCCTTCACCGCCCGGGCGAATTCGTCGGCCAGGCCCTGGCCGAAGGCGGTGCGGTCGTCGATCACGGCGATGCGCCTGGCCTTGAGCGTGCCGATGGCCTGGCGCGCCAGCGCGCGTCCGATCAGCTGGTCGTTGGCGACCACGCGGAAGGCGGTCTTGTAGCCCTGGCGGGTGTAGAGCGGCGTGGTGGCGGCCGGCGAGATCTGCGGAATGCCGGCGCTGGCGTACAGCTTCGAGGCCGGCACGGTAGTGCCGGAATTCAGGTGGCCAACCACGGCGGCCACCCCGGCGTCGACCAGCTTTTGCGCCACCGCCGTGCCCATCTTGGGATCGCTGCCGTCGTCCTCGGGCTGCAGCACCCAGGCGATCTTCTTGCCGCCGATGACGATGCCCTTGGCGTTCAGCTCGTCGACCGCCATGCGCGCGCCGTTCTCGATGTCCTTGCCGAGGTGGGCGCCGGGGCCGGACAGGGGCGAGGCGCTGCCGATCCGGACTTCGGTCTGGGCGTGAACGAGGGGAATGGCGAAAAGGATGGAGGACAAGCTCAAGACAAATGAACGCATGGGCACTTTCCTAAAATGAATGCGTTCGATTGTACTGCCCGGCTGCCGGATCAGACCTTTTTCAGCGCCTCGGCCTTGTGCGCCGCCTCGGCGCCGGTCTTGTCGCTCACCACCAGGTATTCCGGATGCTCGTTCGAGGCGGCAACGTGGTGGCCCTTGATATCGGTAGGCGCGGTCAGCTTCTTCTTGACCGTGCCGCGCACCACCCCTTGCGAGGAATGCCATTCCACCTTGTCGCCGGCCTTGAACGTGTTCGTCATGATGGTTTCCTGAAAAATAATGAAGAATCCCGCCGTGCTCCCGGAGGAGCACGGCGTATTGGAACATGGATCCCGGGACGCTGTCGCCGCGCCCGGATGCGCTAGTGCAGCGGCGCGCTGCGCTTGCTGACCACCGCTTCCAGGTACTCGGCCGGAATCACCAGCGCCGACGGCCCGCCCGTGTTGGAGCGCTCGAGCAGGGCCAGGACATCCCGCTCCAGGGCTTCCCTGCCCGGCGCGTCCAGGTTGCGGAAGGCCATGTAGGTGGGGCCGTAGAAGTCGCGGAAGATCTGCAGCATGTGGGCGGGCGACTCGAAGCGGAAGTTGAACATCCTGCGCGCGAAGCGGATGTCGGCGGCCTGGGCGCCGAACAGTTCGCGCACATGCTCTTCGGCACCCCACAGCAGCGGCGATTGCAGGCCCGCCGGCGGCGGCACGTGCTTGCCGATGGTCTTGAACAGCTGGCCCAGGAAACCGGTGGGCGTCCAGTTGGCGAAGGCGATGCGGCCGCCCTCGCGCACCACGCGCAGCATCTCGCCGGCCGTGCGCGCATGGTCGGGAGCGAACATGACGCCGAAGGTGGACAGGGCCACGTCGAAGCTGGCGTCGGCAAAGGGCAGCGCCTCGGCGTCGGCTTCGCGGAACTCGACCGCCAGGCCTTCGGCGGCGGCGCGCAGGCGCCCCTTCTCGAGCAGGGCCGGCACGTAGTCGGTGGAGACGACCCGGGCGAAGCGCCGCGCCGCGGCCAGGGTGGCGTTGCCGTTACCGGCGGCAATGTCGATGACCCGCTCGCCGGCGTGGATGTCGGCCGACTCGGCCAGGTTCTCGCCGACGATCTGCAGGGTCACGCCGATGACGGCGAAATCACCGCTGGCCCAGGTTGCCTGCTGGCGTTGCTTGATGGCGGCGAAGTCGGGCGTGGCGCCCTGCGCCGGCTGCGGCGACTGTGGGGAACCCGGCTGCGGACTGGGCTGTGCGGCCGGCTGGGACGCCGGGGGAGGCTGGATCGATGGACTCATGGACTTCTCCTCGAGTAACGGCCGGGCGGGACGCCGGCCAGGGTGTGACCGCCCGGGCCGGATACAGTTCGCGGGGCTTGCGCCGGCCGAAGGCCTGCCCGGCCGCGCCATGCTTTCTTGCCCCGCGCCAGCACCGACCGGGCGCCATGCGTGCTTCATGAAACAGCTTCGACCACAAAAAGAAGAATGACAACCTGGACAATGAAAAAAACCTTCATCGCCCTGGCCGGCTGGTCGGTGTCTGGAAGAAACTGGGTCCCCGCGTTCGCGGGGATGACGTCGGTTTAGTAGCTAGCTAGCAGCATCTGCAACTTCGGACACGTACCTCAGCACGTCATCCCCGCGCAGGCGCACTGCTGTCCGGGATAAGCGATACCTCTGCCTTTGCAGGGGGTTTGTAGCAGAATTAGCAATGTTTGTGCTGCCAGGAGCTAATTTTGAACCATTAGCTCGTCATTCCCGCGAAGGCGGGACCCAAGTCCGTTGCAGGCTGTTAGCGTTTGTTGTGGCTACTCACGCAAACTTGGGTCCCCGCCTTCGCGGGGATGACGATTTTCTGCTAGGTGAAATTATTTCGGACAGCAGTGCGCGCAGGTGGGGACCCAAGTTTGTCCGAACACAACTAGCTTCCACCCCGTATCACCTGCACAATCTCCTTCGCGATCCCCTCCAGCGCCACCGAGCGCTCGACCCCTCCCCGCTTGACCGCCTCCTTCGGCATCCCGTACACCACGCAGCTCGCCTCGTCCTGGGCCAGGGTGCGCGCCCCCGCCTTGCGCATGTCGAGCAGGCCGGTTGCGCCGTCGTCGCCCATGCCGGTCATGATGATGCCGAGCGCGTTGGCGCCGGCGCAGCGGGCGACCGAGCGGAACAGCACGTCGACCGAGGGCCGGTGGCGGTTGACCAAGGGGCCGTCGGCCACTTCCACCACGTACTGGGCGCCGGTGCGGTGCAGCAGCAGGTGCTTGCCGCCCGGTGCGACCAGGGCCCGGCCCGGGATCACGCGGTCGTTCGTAGCGGCCTCCTTGACCGCGATGCGGCAGATGCTGTCCAGGCGGGCGGCGAAGGCGGTGGTGAATTTCTCGGGCATGTGCTGGACGATGACGATGCCGGGCGCCACCCCGGGCAGCGCGGTCAGGACCTGCTCCAGGGCCTGGGTGCCGCCGGTCGAGGCGCCGATCGCCACCACCTGCTCGGTGGTGCGGGTCATCGCCGGCGCCGCCTTGGCCACCGGCAGCATCGCATCCACGGTGTGCTTTTCGACCGGCACCAGGCGCCGCGGGTTGGCGCGCGCCGCGGCCCGCACCGCATGCACCAGCTCGGCGGCGGCGTCGTGCAGGAACTGCTTGAGCCCGAGCCTGGGCTTGGTCACGATCGCGACCGCGCCCGCGGCCATGGCTTCCATGGTGGTCTGGGCGCCCTTTTCGGTCAGGGTCGAGCAGATCACCACCGGGGTCGGGCGCTCGCGCATGATGCGCTTGAGGAAGGTGATGCCGTCCATGCGCGGCATCTCGATGTCGAGCACGATCACGTCGGGCCAGTCGCCGCGCATGCGTTCGATCGCCAGCAGCGGGTCGGCCACCGCATGGCTCACCACGATGCCGGGCGCGGCGTCGAGCAGGGCGGCCAGCACCTGGCGCACCACGGCGGAATCGTCCACCACCAGCACCCGGATGTCCTTCATCTAGCGCTTCCGGTAGACCGAGGGCACCAGCGGCTGCACCGCATCGCTCACGCCATGCAGGCTTTCGGAGTGGCCGATCAGGAAGTGGCCGCCCTGCTTGAGCGGCCCCAGCACCCTCTCCACCACCTTCTGCTTGGTGTCGCCGTTAAAGTAGATCATCACGTTGCGCAGGAAGACCAGGTCGAAGCTGCCCAGCTGCGGCAAGGCCTCGTTCAGGTTCACCTGGCTGAACTGCACGCGCGCGCGCAGGGCGCGCTCGACCAGCAGGGTGCCCTCCTGCGGCCCGGTGCCGCGCAGGCAGTAGCGCTTCAGGTAGGGCTGCGGGATGTGGCGCGCGCGCTCGAGCGGATAGTGCCCGGTGCGGGCGCGCGCCAGCACCCGGGTGCTGATGTCGGTCCCCAGCACTTCCCAGGGCGCCTCGCCCAGGCAGTCGGCCAGCACCATGGCGATGCTGTAGGCTTCCTCGCCGGTGGAACTGGCGGCGCTCCAGACCCGGAAGGGCTGGCCGGCCTGCCTGGCCTCCAGCGCGAGCTCGCGCAGGAACTCGAAATGCTTCGGCTCGCGGAAGAAATAGGTCTCGTTGGTGGTGAGCAGGTCGATCGCCGTCTGCAGCTCGGGCCCCGCGCTGCCGCTGTCGAGCAGGCGGAAGTAGTCGCCGAAGCTGGCCATGCGGTGATGCTGCACGCGCTTGGCCAGCCGCCCGGCCACCAGGGCCTTTTTGCCGGGCGACATGCTGATCCCGGCGGCCTCGTAGATGAAACGCTGGAAGCGGCTGAATTCCTGGTCGCTGAGCGTGACCATGGCTTCAGGCCGCGCCCAATGCGGCCAGTTCGTCCACGCCTTCCGCCGACAGCACGTTGCCGACGTCGAGCAGGATCACGAACTTGCCGTTGACCTTGCCCATGCCGGCGATGAAGTCGGTGCGGATGCGGGCGCCGAAGCTGGGCGCCTTCTCGATGTCGGCGGCCGCGATCTCGAGCACCGCGTTGACGGCGTCGACCATCACGCCCACCACCTGCTGCTCGCCGTCCGCCTCGATCTCGACGATCACGGTGCAGGTGCGCTTGCCGATCGCGGTCGGCGCACGGCCGAAGCGCACCGCCAGGTCCATCACCGGCACCACCGCGCCGCGCAGGTTGATCACGCCGCGGATACAGGCCGGCATCATCGGCACTTCGGTCACGCCGCCGTACTCGATGATTTCCTTGATCGCCAGGATGCCGATGGCGAAGGTCTCGCCGCCCAGCATGAAGGTCAGGTACTGGGCGTTGTCGGCCACGGCCGCCTCCGCCTGTTGTTGTGCACGCATGGGCGCTCCTTAGAAGCGGGCGAAGTGCGCTTCGTCCGGCGCGGCTTCGGCGGCGATCGCCAGGCTGGGCGCGAGGGGCCTGGCGGCCGGCTTGCGCGGCGCGGCCTTGGCCGGCGCGCGGGCCGAACCCGGTGCGCCGCTGTCGCCGGTTCCCAGCTTGAAGAAGGCCATCAGCTGCTGCAGCTGCTCGGCCTGGCTGCTCATTTCCTCCGAGGTCGCCGCCAGCTCTTCCGAGCTGGACGCGTTGTGCTGGGTGGTCTGGCTGAGCTGCATCACGGCCGAGTTGATCTGGCCCACGCCCGAGGACTGCTCTTCCGACGCGGCCGCGATTTCCTGGACCAGGTCCGAGGTCTTCTTGATGCTCGGGACCATTTCGTCGAGCAGGCTGCCGGCGCGGCCGGCCAGTTCCACGCTGCCGGCGGCCACTTCGCTGATTTCCTGGGCCGCCACCTGGCTGCGCTCGGCCAGCTTGCGCACTTCGGCCGCCACCACCGCGAAGCCCTTGCCGTGCTCGCCGGCGCGGGCCGCTTCGATGGCCGCGTTCAGGGCCAGCAGGTTGGTCTGGTAGGCGATGTCGTCGATGATGCCGATCTTCTTGGCGATCTGGTTCATCGCGGCCACGGTTTCCTTGACCGCGGCGCCGCCTTCGACCGCTTCCTGGGCGGCCTTGGTGGCGATGTTGTCGGTGACGCGGGCGTTGTCGGTGTTTTGCGAGATCGAGGCGGTCATCTGTTCGATCGAGGCGCTGGTCTCTTCCACGCTGGCCGCCTGTTCGGTCGACGATTGCGAGATCGACTGCGCGGTGGCGCTGACTTCTTCCGAGGCCGATGCCAGCGAATCGGCGGCGCTGCGCACGTCGGCGATCACGCTCTTGAGCTTGTCCGTCATCTGCTGCATCGCGGCCAGCAGGCGGCCGGTTTCATCCTTGGATTTCACTTCCACGCGCACCGAGAGGTCGCCGGCGGCCAGGCTGTCGGCCACCGCAACGGCGACGCCGAGCGGCTTGGTGATCGAGCGGGTGATGACGAAGGCCAGCAGGACCGCCAGCACCAGCGCGCTGCTGCCGATGCCGACCAAGAGCTTGACGCCGGAGGCGTAGTCGGCGGCCGACTGCTGCAGCAGTTCGGCGTTCTGCGCTTCCTGGCGCTCGATCATGTCGTCGATGGCGTCGATCCACTTGCCTTGCGGGCCGCGCGCCTCGCGCATCAGGACCGCGCCGGCCTCGCTGTTCTTGTTCTCCAGCGCCAGCTGCATCGCCTTGGCGATCAGCGGCGCGGTCTGGGCCTGGTAGTCGTTGATCGAGGCCATGAGCTTCTTGCCCTCGCTCGAGGCGACCAGGGTGGCCAGCTTGTCGCGCAGCTGGTTGTACTCGGCCTGGGCCTTGTCGATCTTGGCGTTCTCGTCGCGGGTCTCGGCCAGGTCGTCGGTGAGGATCATGTTGCGCACCGAACGCGCGGTGACGTTGATGCGGGCGCGCATGGCGTTGCCGAGCGCGATCTGCGCATTGTTCTCGGCCGATTCGTCGAAATTGTGCTTGGTCGCCTGCATGCGGCTGTAGCCGACGAAGGCGATGGCCAGCATCAGGAGCAGCACGACGGCGAAGCTCGCGCCGAGACGCGTGCCGATCTTCAGGTCTTTTAACATGGTGTTTCCTTCTTGCGGTTGAACAGGTGGTTACTGATGATGGATGGATGCTGCCGCGTCATGCCGCCAGCGGCGTATCGTGGCCGACCTGCTTGAGCAGGGCCGGCACGTCGACGATCAGGGCGACTTCGCCGCTGCCGAGAATGGTCGAGCCGCTGATGCAGCTGACCCCGTTGAACATTTTCCCCAGCGGCTTGATCACCGTCTGGAATTCGCCGAGCAGGCTGTCGACCACCAGGCCGGCTTTCCTGCCGCCCTGCTTGACCACCACGATGCTCTCGCGCCGCGCCGGCGCGCCTTCGATGCCGAACAGGCTGCGCAGGCGCACGAAGGGCAGGATCTCGCCGCGCAGGTTGGTGTAGTCGTGGCCGGGTTCGGACGAGAACTCGACGCATTCCTCGATGGTGTCGAGCGGGACTACGAAACTGGTCTTGCCGACCCCGACCAGGAAGCCGTCGATGATGGCCAGGGTCAGCGGCAGGCGCACCGTCACGGTGGTGCCCACGCCCTCCTCGCTGGCGATGTCGACGCTGCCGCGCAGGGCGGCGATATTGCTCTTGACGACATCCATGCCGACGCCGCGGCCGGACAGGTTGGTGACCTGGTCGGCGGTGGAGAAGCCGGGTTCGAAGATCAGCGCATAGGTCTCGCTGTCGCTCAGCACCCGGCCCGGCTCCACCAGGCCGCGCTCGATGGCCTTGGCCAGGATGCGCTCGCGCTTCAGCCCGCCGCCATCGTCGCCGACCTCGATCACGATGCTGCCCGAGTCGTGGTAGGCGTTCAGGCGCACGGTGCCGCGCGCCGGCTTGCCGCGCGCCATGCGCAGCTCGGCCGCCTCGATGCCGTGGTCGATCGCGTTGCGCACCAGGTGGGTGAGCGGATCGGCGATCTTTTCCACCACCGTCTTGTCGAGTTCGGTGTCTTCGCCGCTGACCACCAGGCCGATGTCCTTGCCGATCTCGCGCGAGACGTCGTGCACCACGCGCTGGAAGCGATTGAAGGTGGCGCCGATCTTGACCATGCGCAGCTGCAGGGCGCTGTCGCGCACTTCCTCCACCAGGCCGCTCAGGGTCGAGGTGCATTCCTGCAGCTCGGCGATGCGGTGGCGGCGCGCGATCAGGCTGGCGCTGGCGCCGGCGATGATCAGTTCGCCCACCAGGTTGATCAGGTGGTCGAGCTTGTCGGCGTCGACCCGGACCGAGCGGCTTTCCTGGGCGGCCCGGAGCTCGCCGGCCTGCTTCTCGGACTGCTTCTGCTTGCCGAGCGCGGCGTCGACCACCGCCGGCGGCACGCTGCCCTGCCCCACCAGCACTTCGCCGATCAGGGCGGCGCCGGGACGGGCCAGCGACTGCTCGCGCAAGGCCGCCTCGAGCTCGAGCTCGGTGATGCTGCCGCAGCGCACCAGGATCTCGCCCAGACGCGCCGCGCCTTCCGGCAGGTCGCCGATCAGGCGCACGAACTCGCCGGCCTGCGCGTTGGACGGCAGGATGCCGATGCGGCAATCGTCGCGCACGAAATCGAACACGTCCTCGATCTCTTCCTTGGCGGCGCCACTGGCCAGCGCGATTTCGAATCCGAGATGGCAGGCCTCGGGGTCGAGGTCTTCCAGCGCCGGCACGGCGTCGGGCAAGGTGACCAGGCGCGTGATGCTGCCCAGGCGTTCGAGGTAGCGGATGAAGGCCAGCGGGTCCATGCCGTTGCGCAGCACCTCGCTGCCGAAACGCAGCGAGATATGCCAGCGGGCGCCGCCCGTCGCTGCTGCCGGCGTGTCGACCGGCTCGGCCGCGGGCGCGGCCTGGCCCGGCGCCAGGTAGGTGTCGAGTTGCTCGAGCAGCGGCGCGCCGCGCCGCAGCAGGTCCGGATCGGCGTCCATATTGCCGCCGTCGAGGGCGTCGATCAGTTCGTTGATGTGGTCGCAGCAGCCCAGCAGCAGGGCCACCAGGGTGTCGTCCAGGGCCAGCGCGCCGTCGCGCATGCGGTCGAGCACGCTCTCCACCACGTGGGTGAAGCCGACCACATGGTCGAGGCCGAACAGGCCGGCCGAGCCCTTGATGGTGTGCGCGGCGCGGAAGATGGCGTTGACCGTGTCTTCCTGCTCCCGGTTACCGGTCAACAGGGCGCTCTCCATCTCCTGCAGCAGCTCGCGGCTTTCGAGGATGAAGGTGTGCAGTGCGTCGTCCAGGTTGATCATGGCTCAGGCAATCGTCAGGGAATCGCCGGCGGCGCCGGCCAGGTCGATGAGGGCGAACACCTCGCGCACCGCCTCGCTCGGCGCCAGCAGGCGCAGCGCCTTGCGCCCGGCGTGCGCGCTCTTGCCGGCGGCCAGCAGCAGCTGCACGCCGGCGGAGTCGAGCTCGGTGACCGCGGAGAGGTCGATGTCGAGCGCCGCGGCGCCGTCGAGGGCAGCCAGCAGCTCCTGGCGCAGTTCGGCGGCGCGATAGATGCTCAGCTCGCCTTCGATGCGCAGGATGCGCGGGGTAGTAGCGTTCATGGTCGGAATGGAGATCAGGCCAGCACCAGTTTCTGCACGGCGCTCAGCAGGATCTCGGGCTTGAAGGGCTTGACCACCCAGGCCTTGGCGCCGGCGGCCTGGCCCTGCTGCTTTTTGGCCGGATCGGATTCGGTGGTCAGCATGATGACGGGCGTGAACTTGTAGGCCGGGATCTGCTTGACGGCCGCCACGAAGCTGATGCCGTCCATGTTCGGCATGTTGACGTCGCTGATGATCAGGTGGACCTTTTGCCCGGTCAGCTTGGACAGCGCGTCCTTGCCGTCGCGGCCCTCGATCACCTCGTAACCCGCGCCCTTGAGCGCAATGCCCACCACCTGGCGCAGCGAGGCGGAATCGTCGACGATCATGATGGTCTTTGCCATGGTATTTCCTAGAAAAATGTGACTTCGTCACCCTGTGCGGCGGGAAGGGTGCGTCCCGGTTGTCCTGTCTGTCCCGTATGGATGGCGCGTTCCTCGGCCATCGCATAGGTCTTTTCCAGCTCGGCCAGCAGCACGCCCGCGTCCAGCGGGGTCAGGCTGTCGTTCTCGCGCAGCACATGCGGCAGGCGCGCGATGTTGTCCTTCACGTGCGACATGATCTGGTTCACGCGGTCCTGGAACTGCAGCTGCACCAGGGCTTCGCCGACCTCGTCCTTGATGCCCAGGCTTTCGTTCTGCATCTGCTCGGACGAGGCCACCAGCGCGTCGGTCACCTGGCGCAGGTCGGCCAGCACGGTGTCGATCACGGCTTCCGAGCCCGCCATCGCCACGCGGTCCTGCTGCACCGATTCCTGGGCCGCCCGGCAGGTGGCGATGATGGCGTCGTTGACCAGGCCCACCTTCTGGGCGATGCGGCGCCCGGTGTCGCCCGATTTCTGCGACAGCATCCGCACCTCGGCCGCCACCACGCCGAAGCCGCGCCCCATTTCGCCGGCGCGCGAGGCTTCGATCGCGGCGTTCAGGGCCAGCAGGTTGGTCTGGGCGGCGATGCTCGCGACCTCGTCGGCCATGGCCTTCAGTTCCGACACGAACTGCGCCAGGCCTTCGACCTTCTCCAGCATGGCCGCCTTGCCGGCGGTGGAGGACTTGAGCGAGCTGACCACCGAGCACAATTCCTTCTCGCTGGCGGAAAACACCGCCACCAGGCCGTCGCCCCGCCCGTCCGCATGGGTGGCCGCGCTGGACGCGTGCACCGCATGGTCGAGCTTGTCGACGATGCCGGCGAAGCGCTCGGCCAGCGAGGACACGGCGCTTTCCATCTGGCTCATCGAGGAATCGATGTGGGCTTCCCACACCGGCGCCAGCTGTTCGCCGAAGCGCTGGCGGCCGGCCAGGTAGTTGTCCACCGCTTGTTGCGCGCGCCGCTGCGACGCCGCCAGGCTCGCGCCCAGGCCGACGCCGGCGGCGCCTAGCAGGACCGCGGCCGCGCCGCCGGTCCAGCTCCAGCCGCCGCAGGCGAGCACGGCGCTGCCGCCGGCCAGGCCCAGCAGCGCGGCGCACAGGCTCGAAGACGGCATGCGCCAGCGGCGCGCGGAAGGCGAAAGGGCTTGGGGAGCGGGCATGGTGGTCCTTTGCGAGGGTGCGTACAGCAGTGCGGAAATTCTGTTAAACGTGACATGACGTTAATCCACATGTTGCAGATCACACGTCAGGGCGAAGTCTAGCGCTTTCCGTACGGCAATAAAATAGCGAAAGGATTAAGCACAGCGCCATATCACATGGTGGGAATTGGTGAGAATGCGCCTATGACGGAAGGCCCTGCGCCTGCCGTTTTCCTATGACGCGGCGCGTGCGGCGGAAAGCCGCCGGCGGCCCGTTGGAGCGGCCGGCAAGCTGCGGCGGTGCGGGAAATTTTTTTTGAAATGTGGCCGGAACGCGACAGCGTGGCGTGCGCCGTTCTGTTCCGTCAACACGCCGGGCGGCGTCTTGCCAAGTGCGCCTAGCCGGGCGTCCCGGCCTCGGCGACCGGATGGGTGCAGACCTGGTTGCGTCCGTTCTGCTTGGCCACATAGAGCATCGCATCGGCGCGCAGGAACAGCTCGTTCTCGCTCTTGTACTCGGGATAGGCGGCCAGGCCGCCGCTGAACGAGAAATGGCGCACTTCCCCGGGCGCGACCTCGAAGGCGACGTCGCAGAAGGAGCGCCGCATGGCGTCGAGCCGGCGCCGCCCCTCCTCCAGGGTGGTGTCCCAGAACACTACGACGAATTCCTCGCCGCCGAAGCGGCTCAGCAGGTCGCCTTCTTCGACGTGCTGGGCCAGCGCCAGCGACAGGCGCTTGATCACGATGTCGCCGAAATGGTGGCCCCAGGTGTCGTTGATGGTCTTGAACTTGTCGATGTCGACCACGCCCAGGGTCAGCGGGCGGTCCTCGCGCGCCGCCTGGCGCACCAGTTCCTGGGCCTTCTTCTGCAACCCGACCTTGTTCAGCAGCCCGGTGGCGCGGTCCTTGCCGATCAGGTCCTTGTTGACGCGGATCTTGTCGGCGCGGTTGATCAGCTGGCCGGCCAGCAGCACCGGTTCGGTGGCCTGCATGATGGCGTCGAAGCCGCCGGCCAGGGCGCGACGGGTGAGGCCGGCGTCCAGGCGCTGCTGCAGCAGCACGATCTCGCGCACCGGATCGGCCTCGATGTTCTTCTTGAGGATGCGGACGATGGCTTCGTTGCGCTCGAACTCGGCCTCGGTGATCAGGACCATCTCGGGCTGGACGTCCTTCACGCGCAGGTGCAGGGTCTGGGCGTCCTGGTGGCGCATCAGCTCCAGGCGCCGGCGCAGCAGCGCCTCCTCGTCCAGGCCGGCCACCTCGCCCAGCACCATCAGGCGCACCAGGTCGCCGCGTTTTTTCTGGATGAAGAGATTGAACAGCTTGTCGACCAGGACGTCGTTCGGGATCGGCTTTTCGGCATAGGCCAGGCAATTGCTGTCGACCAGGCGCTGCTGCAGCAGGAAGCGGCTGCCCTGGCGCGCGCTTTGCAGGTAGACGTAGCTGTGGTTCGCGGGCAGGCGCTGCAGCAGTTCGCCCAGCATCAGGGTCTTGCGCCTGTCCTCCATGTCCGACTGCATGTTGTGCAGGGCGTCGAGGTCGATCACGTACAGGCCGTTGCCGGTGTCGGCCTCCACGGCAGCGACAAAATCTTTGATCTCGCAGTAGAACCGGAAGTCGAAATCGTACTTGTGGGCGTGCAGCTGCAGCTCGTGCTGGTTATCCTTGATCGTAAAGTTCTGCGACAACAGCAGTACGTGATTCCGGTAAAGCGGCGCCTCGCTCGTCATGTTCCGTCAGCTTTCATCGTGATGGCCGGCGGCGCTCGCCGCACGGTCAGACAGAAGCATGCCGATCAAACCAGATGAAAGCAAGAGAAACCCATGCGGCATGGAGGCAAGCATCTAAAACTTGCCGCATGGAACTACTTTCGACTTGGAGCGCCTAACAGAACCTTCCGGGCAAGGGATGCGGCCCGCCGACGCGGAGTCGAAGACAGTACGACTGTACGGCGAGACGACGCAACGCAGCCATGGAGGTTCTTCTAGGCGCTCTTAGGCTGCGACCTTGAAGGCGGTATAGATGTCGCGGCTCCAGGACACGTTGCGCTGGCCGCTGACCAGGCGCGCGAAGTCCTTCAGCATCAGCCAGCGCGCATTGCCGCTCGGGTAGCAGTTCAGGTAGCGGCGGTTGTCCTTCTCGCCCGAGCGCCATGGGGTAGAGATCAGGGTATGGCGCTCGGTGGCGGTAATCTGCTTCAGGGTCGGCACGTAGTGGCTGGTGTAGACCGGGTCGAAGTAAGGCGTGCCGGCGCGGCTGCCGCCGTAAACGATGGGCACGTTGGCCGCCATCGCGATGATGTGCTTGACCGGCAGCGCGCGCAGGGCTTCGAGCTCGGGCGAGCAGCGCTCGTTATTCGACAGCACCAGCAGCGGCGCGTTCTTGGACTGGGCCAGGTAGACGTGGATGTTGCTGCCGAAGCTGGAGAAAGGCTGGTCGACGAAGTCGCCGAACATGTATTCGAGCGAGGCGATCAGGGGATCGACGGTGCCGAAGGCCGGCCGCCCGGTCATCAGCTTGCCGATCGAGCGCAGGCCCGAGAAGCGTCCCACGTGGTGCTGGTTGCGGAACACGGTCTCGGCTTCCTCGTGGCACAGCGATTCGATGCTCACCTTGTTGCGCCCGGTGGCGAAGGCCATGAAGCCGAACAGCGCATACACCGAGCCCGAGAACGCGTGGATCTCGCCGAAGCGCGCCAGGCGCTCCATGCCGATGGCATTGAGCACGATGTACTGGCGGGTGAAGCTCGGCCCGGTGCTGTCCAGCAGCAGGCAGGAGCTTTCCGGGGCGTGGCGGGCCAGGTCGTCGCCGATCTCGGCCACGACACGCTTCTTGAGCGACAGGATATTGGCTGGAACTTGCATGATGTGTCCTTAGTAGATGAAAACGACTTCCGCGAACGCGACGGTGTTTTTCTTGATGCTGCCAAAGAAACTCTCTTCCCTGCCCCTGAACACATCGGCCCCGGCCGAGAACTTGATGTGGTCGGAATAGCGCACGTTGACCCGCGGACGGATGGCGTAGTCGTGTTCGCGCAGGTTCACCATGCCGACCAGCTCGTAGTCGACGCGGTCGTTCCACAGGCGCTGTCCATAGCGCACGGTGAAGCCGTCCTGATACTTGTGGAACTGGTTGTTGGCGATGCGCAGGCGGCGGCGCAGGGCTTCTTCCGCCGCTGTCACGTTGCCCAGCACCGGCGCTTCGCCGAAATGGCGGAAGAAATACTGGATGCTGGCGGTGGCCGCGTGCGGCAGGTTGGTTTCCACGCCGGCGATGCCGTACCAGTGCGACAGGCGTCCATCGGTCGTCCCGTAGCGGGTGTCGCGGAAACGCAGGCGCGCCAGCTCGCCGCGCAGTCCCCACTCGCCCACGGTGGCGGCGCCGTCCACGCCGAAGGCCCGCAGCGGCGCGTAGCCGCGGCTGGCGCCCAGGATGCGCCCCCCTGCCCCGCGCACCAGCTGCAGCGAGCGCAGTTTTTCCAGGCCGTCGAAATACGAGACCGACCAGTCGAAGGCCTCGCCCGTGCGGTCGAACTTGAGCGCGTATTCCGTTTCGTCGTGGTGCGGGCGCGCCGGCAGGCCAAGCTCGTTGTTGTCGCTCGGCCCCTTGCTGGGCCGGAATCGCTTGGCGACCAGGCTCAGGCGACCAGCCTCGCCCAGCTCGCGGATCACGCTCAGCGCGGGCGCGCCGATGCGCTGGGTCTCGTCGACCGCCAGCGGCGAGGTGTAGTCGCGCGCCGTCACGTTGTCGGTGGGGTTGACGCGGTCGGCCCGGCCCCAGGCCACGATCTGCGGGCCCAGGCGCACCTGGGTTTCCTCGCCGTCCCACTGCAGGTAGGCTTCGCGCAGCGCGGTGCGGGTGTCGTCGCCGCGTTCCTGGGGAAACTGGTAGACCGTGCCGTCGACCTTCAGGCGCACACTGTCGGACAGGCCGGCGCTGGCGCTGGCGGCGAAGGCGCGCGCCAGCACGCCGTGGCGGTCGTCCAGCACGCGGTTGCCGCTCCAGGCGCCGACCGACAGGGCGGCGTTGAATTGCACATCCTGCGCGGCCGCCGGCGGCGGCACGGCAGGCAGGACAAAAAGGGCCGCGAGGGCGGCCCGGAGGGAATTACAGTTCTTTTTCAAGATAGCGTGGCGTGAAATACTCGGTCTTGACACCCTGGTTGGCCTTGAACTCCTTCCAGTCGATCACGGTCTTGTGGCCCGTCTGCACGTTCTGCACTTCCATGTGCATCGGCTGCCAGCGCGCCTTGGCGCTGTCGACGTTGACGATGTTGGCCAGGGTCGAGACCTTCAGCAGCTGCTTGGACTCGTCGTAGAACTCGGTCTTCAACGATAGGTACGACTGGTTGTCGATCCAGCTCAGGCGGCGCGAATAGCCCGACTGCGCGGCCACCTTGGCGTCCTTCGGCAGCGACTCCACCACGGTGCAGGCCTTGCCGTCCACGGTCTCGGTCTTGACGACCTTGTGGTTCCAGTCGCCCACCTTGTGGCCGATCACGTCGCCGTAGGACAGGTCGGTGCCCACGAAGCTCTCGTTCTTGTTGGACGAGGTCAGGCGGCGGGTCTTCTTCATCGCCGGCAGGTAGATCCACATGTCGTCGTCGCCGCCGCTCTTCTCCACCAGCAGGGTCACCGTGTTCTTGATGTCCGAGGGCGACAGGAAGCGGGTCACGCGCTTGGTATCCAGGGCGTTGTCCTGCATCTTGGTGGCGCCAAAGGTTTCGCGCACGCGGCGGTCGCCGTTCTTGTTGATCAGCTGGAAGGTCGCGTTCGAGGTCGAATCGTCGAAGCGGTTGGCCACGAAGTTCTTTTCCATCAGCTCGTTCGCTTGCATGCTGGAGGCTTGCGCATCCTGCGGCAGCATCGAGGCGCCCAGGCCGACGCTGGCGGCCAGCATCAGCGCGGTGCCGGCCTTGCCCGCCGGGACCGCCATCGGCGCGTGGGCCGTGGCGCGCTTGCGCAGGAAGCTCGGCTTGAGCACGTGGATCATGGACGGCAGCAGCAGCAGGGTCGTGACGACCGAGGCCACCATCGACAGCACGATCAGGATGCCCGACCAGATGTGGATGTTGAAGCCCTTGGACAGCATCAGCACCGAATAGCCGCCGGCGATCGCCGTGCCGACGTACAGGATGGCGCGGCCGGCCGATTCCAGCGCGCTGTCGATCGCCGCTTCCAGGGTTGCGTGATGGCCCAGCTCCTCGCGGATGCGGTACAGCAGGTAGATCGCATAGTCGGCGCCGATGCCGATCGCCATCGGGGCGGTGATCGCGTTCGGGGTGTTCAGCGGGATGCCGGTCAGGCCCATCACGCCGAAGTTGACGACGGCGGTGACGGCCAGCGGGGTCACCACCAGCAGCGCGCCCAGCAGCGAGCGGAACACCAGGGCCGAGACCGCGAAGATCACCAGGCCGATCTGCAGCACGTTCTGCAGCTTGCCGTCCACCAGCGACTCCGACAGCGCGGTCGACTGCGGCACGCTGCCGCCGAAGTGGATCTGGATGCGCGGGTCGCCATGGTCCTTCAGGAAGGCCTTGGTATTCGCGATCACCTTCTGGATCTCGCCGCTGTTGTCATACTTGACGAAGGCGGTGATGTTGGCGTTCTGGTAGTTGTAGTCGACATAGCGGTCGAAGTCGGCCGGTTCGCCCGACATCGAGTACAGCAGCAGGAACTGGGACACCAGGTCGCGGCTGTTCGGGATGGTCAGCTGGTCCGGCGCGTCGGCGTTCATGGCCTGGTTCATGCGCTTGACCAGGTCGACCACCGAGATGGTCTTGCCGATGCCCGGCTGGGTTTCCAGGAAGCGCTGGGTATCCTCGATCAGGTGCAGCACCTTCGGATCCTTGATCACGTCCTGCTCGCTGCCTTCGAAGATCACGTACAGCGTGTTGGTGCCGGCCATGCGCTCGTTGATCAGCTTGTCATCCTGCTGGAACGGCAGGCTGTCGGAGAAGAAGCTCTTGTTCGAGTTCTCCACCTTCAGGCGGGTCACGCCGAACGCGGACACGGCCACGATCAGGGCGAAGGCCAGCCAGGTCTTGCCGACGGCGCGCGGAGAGGCGCCGCGCTTGACCAGGTTCACTACCGGGGTCAGGATGTCGAAGCGCTGCTTCTTGGTGCGCAGCTTGGGCGCCTTCAGCCACGAGCGCACGGCCGGGATGAAGGTCATCTCGATCACCAGGCCGCACAGGATGCCCAGGCCGGTGAAGATGCCGAAGTTGCGGATGGTGGTGATCTCGAAGGACATCAGCGACAGGAAGCCCACCACGGCGACGAAGCCGGCGGCCAGCATCACGGGGCCGACCTTGGCCATCGAGCGGATCACGGCTTCGCGGTTGGCCAGCGCCGGGGCCAGGCCGCGCTTGATCGCCAGCTCGAACTCCTCGTAGTAGCGCTTGAGCAGCTGCACCGCGTGTCCGGCCACCACGGCCAGGATCAGGATCGGGGTCACCGCGTTGAAGGCGTCCATCGGCACCTTGGACAGGCCCATCAGGCCCAGCGCCCACAGCACCGACAGCAGGGCCGTCACCAGCGGCAGGAAGAAGCCCTGCCAGGTGCGGAAGGCTTCCAGGTGCAGCAGGCCGACGATCAGGAAGGCGATCGGGAACAGCAGCGCCATGCGCGCGGTGTATTTTTCGACGTAGTAGACGAACATCGGGGTGCCGCTGACCGACACCTGCACGTCATTGCTGGACTGGGCCGCGGTCAGCTTGTAGGCCGCTTCCAGGGTCGGGGTGAAACCCTTCGGGCCTTTTTCCACCGCGATCGAAATCGCCGCCATGTCGCGTTTTTCCGAGACCACCACGCCGCTGTACAGCGGGTTGCGTTCGATCGCGGTCTTGAGCTTGGCGATGGCTTCGGCATTGATCTCCGCGCCGTGCAGCATCGGCTTGACCTCGAGGCCGTCCTCGGCGCCGGAAATGCCCTTGGCGCGCTTGGCGGCGATGCTCATCAGGGTCTCTGGCTTGACGTTCGGCAGGCCTTTCAGGCCTTCGGAGATGGCGCGCACGCGCTCCAGCACGTCGGGCTGGTATATGTCGCCATGCTTGGGCGAGACCCCCACCACCAGCACGTAGTTGGAACCGAACACCTTCTCGGCGAAGTTGGTGCCGATCACATACGGATGCTTTTGCGGCAGCATCTGGTTGGGATCGACGATGACCTTCAGGTGGCGCATCTGGGACACCATGAAGACCGTGGCGAGCACGGTCAGCAGAATGACCAGGAAGCGCCAGCGGACGACTTTCTCTATATATTTTGCGAACATTGGCTGTTTCCTTTCGTGGTTGCGCTCATGAACACTGGGTGGGCGCTGGCCCGGCTGGCTTCTTCGGCCAGCAGTTTTTCCTCCGGGGTGGCGGAAAAACGGTCCCATCTGGCCAGCTGCGGCGCCGCGAAGCGATGCCACCAGAACGGCACCAGGGCGACGACGATCGTGCTGATGTAGCCGTAGGTGAGCTGCAGTGGCGTGTCGACCGCTTCCAGCTCCCAGTACTTCTTGTGGGCGTTGGCGTGGTGGTCGGCATGGCGCGACAGGTTCAGGAGTGCGTTGGAGGACATGCGCGTGTCGCAGTCCCAGCTGTGGCGCGGTTCGACCCGGGTGCCCGGGACGCGCACCACGCCGTAGTGCTCGATGTAGTTGACGGTCTCGAACAGGAACTTGGCCAGCACGATCACGAAGGTGTAGACCGCCACCCCGGTGAGCCCCGCCGCCAGGTACCACAGGCCGTACAGCACGGCCGTCATGGCCAGGCCGGTGAGCACGCGGTTATGCGCCGAGAACAGGGCCTTGCCGCGGTTGCGCAGGCGCTGGCCTTCGATTTCCCAGGATTCGCCGTACTGGCCGATGGTCGAGCGCAGGAAGAAGCTGTAGACCGATTCGCCGCGGCGCGCGGTGGCGGCGTCGAACACGGTGCCGACGTTGCGGTGGTGGGCGTACACGTGCGAGATCGAGAACTGGGCGTCGCCCACCATCGCCAGCAGCCAGCGGCCGGTGAACATCGCCAGCCTGTCGGTGGTGCGGTGCACCAGCTCGTGGGCGTACAGGTGGTTCGAGGACAGCACGTAGCCGACCGCGAAGGTGCTCGCCAGCAGGCCGCGCAGGCCGGCCGCTTCCTTGATCGCCAGCAGGTCCACCGGATACATGCCGGCCACCCAGGCGGACAGGCCGAGCAGGTCGCCCGGCGACGCGATCCACACCAGGCTGAACATGTAGAGCGAGACGAAGGGCACGTACAGGTAGACCATCGCGTCGAGGATCCAGTGCTGCGAGTACTCGGGCACGCTGCGGTCGGGCGGGGTCAGGATGTCGCCCACCGCGTTGAGCAGGGTGATCACCACGGGGATGAAGAACGCCCACTGCGGCGCCAGGAACACCGTCAGCGCCGCCGCCGGAACGATCCAGCAGGTGAGGTAGGAATGCTTGAAATATTTATACATGGTCCATGTCCGTATCCTTGGGAGGCAGGCCGCCGTCAGGCGGCGCGCTGCTGTTCGTACTTGTCGAAGGCCATCTGGCCGGCCTGCATGCCGACCCCCTTCAGGGCGTCGATCGCGGTGTCCACCAGCGGGGTCGGACCGCACAGCAGCACGCGCCAGGCCTCGTCCGGCTGGGAGAAGCGCGGGTCGCCCTGGGCCGCCTGGCGCAGGATCTGCGGCAGGTGCTCGGCGACGTAGCCGCGCCGGCCCTGCCAGCCGCTGTCGCCTGGCTCGCGGTCGAGCACGACGTCGATCTGGAGCGGGACCCGGGCGCTGTCGGCCACGCGGCGCAGTTCGTCCAGGCCGTACATCTCGCCGCGGTCGCGCGC
Organism: Massilia sp. ST3; assembly: GCF_018119405.1. Classification (GTDB taxonomy): domain Bacteria; phylum Pseudomonadota; class Gammaproteobacteria; order Burkholderiales; family Burkholderiaceae_D; genus Telluria. The sequence continues at coordinate 63,685 of NZ_JAGPWC010000016.1, forward strand.
GCCGATCACCAGCAGCACCGGGGCGGGCTGGCCGCCATGCGGACCGCCGCCATCCATGCTGCGCGCATGGCCGGCGATGATGCCGCCGATGGCGCCCAGGCCGCTGCCGCCAGCGATGCACAGCAGCGGGGCCGGCTTGTCCTTGGACGATGTTTCGCCGATGCCGAACTCGCCAAACGGCGCCTCGACCAGCACGTCCTTGCCGAGGTTGGCCGTGTCGGTCATCCAGGACGAGACCGCGCCGTCGGGGTAATGGGTGATGTCGAAGGAGATCAGCTGCTCGTTGTCGCCGGACGCGACCATCGAGTAGCAGCGCGGATCGACCGGCATCCCGGCCGGCACCAGGCGCGCGAACTGCCCGGCGCGCCAGGACAGCGGCGCATCCAGGCGCAGCTGCACCCGGTGGATGCGCGCCGTCATGCGGCGCACCTCGACCAGGCGCGCGTTCAGGGTCGCGGTTTCCTCGATGGCGCCCGCATGCCAGGCCACCACCATGTCGGACTGCACCGAAGTCTGGCAGGCCAGGTAGGCGCCGCCCGCGATTTCCTCCTGCGAGAACACGTATTCGCGTTCGATCAGGGACTTCGGCTGCCCTTCCAGGACCCGGATCTGGCAGGTCTTGCAGGCGCCGACGCGGCAGTTGTAGGGCGCCGCCACACCCTGCTGCAAGGCCGCCTCGAGCAGGTTGTCGCCTTGCTTGAGCTCGAGCACGGTGTTGCTTGGTTGAAACTTCACCGCGAACCTGGCGACTTCCCTGGGCTTCTTACGAAACAAACCTAACATCGATTCTCCCGTTCTTTGCTTTTCCGGACGCCGCCTTGCCATGGACATGGCGCGGGTCCGGACCAACCCGAAGACTAGCTGCGTCAGGGCAACGGGAAAATAGTCTGAGGGGACTAGTCCTCTCTAACCGGGTGCATGGCACTGGCTAACCGGCTTATATCCAAGACTTGGCAACAGGGAAATAATCCATTCCCGGAAAACCAACAATACAACGCAGCCTTTCGGGTTCCCGCCCCTTGGGTCTCGCCTCTTCAAAACGAATGGAGTCTCTGTGAGCACTGTCTACGTACACCTGCCGATCCCGCTGCGCAAGTTCGCCAAGGGGGCCACCTCGATCCAATGCCATGCCGACACCGTGCTGGACGCCCTGCTCAAGCTGGACGAGATCGAGCCGTCGATGTCGCAGCGCCTGCTGGAAGCCGACCGCAGCGCGCCGAAGAAGTACATCAACGTCTATGTCGACGGCAAGCACATCGCCAAGACCGGCGGCCTGCAGACCTCCCTGTCCCAGGGCGGCAAGCTGGACATCGTCACCGCCTTCGCAGGAGGCTGAGCATGAGCTACGAACAACGCGCGGCCTACCTGCGCCAGGCCATGACCGAGATCTCGCCGGAGCAGGCGCTGCGCATGGTCACCAGCGAAGGCGCCCTGCTGATCGACGTGCGCGACGGCGAGGAAATCAAGGGCGGCATGCCCGAACAGGCGGTACACCTGGCGCGCGGCCAGCTGGAACTCAACGTGCACCACCTGGCGCAGGACCTCGACCAGCCGCTGGCCGTGCTGTGCGCCGGCGGCCTGCGCTCGCTGTTCGCGGCCGAGAGCCTGCAGAACCTGGGCTACACCAAGGTCTACAGCGTGCGCGGCGGCTTCAAGGGCTGGAAGGAAGCCGGCCTGGCGGTGCGCGTGCCGCAACAGCTCAGCCCCCAGGCGCGCGAGCGCTATTCGCGCCACCTCCTGATTCCGGAAGTGGGTGAACAGGGCCAGCTGCGTCTGATGAACAGCCGCGTGCTGCTGCTCGGCGCCGGCGGCCTGGGTTCGCCCACCGCCCTCTACCTGGCGGCGGCCGGCATCGGCACCATCGGCATCGTCGATCCGGACGTGGTCGAGAGCAGCAACCTGCAGCGCCAGATCATCCACGGCGAAGACCAGCTGGGCAAGCTCAAGGTCGATTCGGCCGAGGCCTCGATCCGCCGCCTGAACTCCCAGGTCAAGGTGATCAAGCACCCGGTGCTGCTGGACGAGACCAATGCGCTCGAACTGCTGGCCGGCTACGACCTGGTGGTCGACGGCTCGGACAACTTCAAGACCCGCTACATCGTCAACGACGCCTGCGTCAAGCTGGGCATCCCCAACGTGCACGGCGCGATCTACCGCTTCGAAGGCTATGTCACCACCTTCGCCGCCGGCGAGGACGAGCCCTGCTACCGCTGCCTGTACCCGGAACTGCCGCCGCCCGAGATGGCGCCGTCCTGCGCCGAAGCCGGCGTGCTGGGCGTGCTGCCGGGCGTGGTCGGCCTGCTCCAGGCCGTGGAAACGATCAAGCTGCTGCTCGGCATCGGCGAGAACCTGGCCGGCAAGATGCTGCGCATCGACGCCCTGAACAACGAGTTCTCGCTGCTCGGCGTCGACAAGGCGGACGGCTGCCTGTGCACGCACCACAAGGACGACATCCGCATCGAGCCGATGAGCTACGTCTGCGCGGTCTGAACGGGGTTGCGATGATCACTGCGGTTACCTTCTACGATTTGCTGGTCCTGGTCCACGTCATCGCGATGCTGTCGTGGATCGGCGCCATGTACTTCAACCTGACCCTGCTGTTCCCGATGTACAAGGCGCAGGGCCCGGTGCGCTACGGCGAACTGATGCAGGCCCAGGGCACGCGCGCCGCGCCCCTGCTCTACCTCCTGATCGCCCTGACCCTCGGCTCCGGCATCGCCCTGTCGCTGACGGGTCCCGTCGCACCGACCTCGCCGCTGGCCATCGCCAAGGGCGCCTGCCTGCTCCTGATGCTGGCCTGCCACCTGTACGGCAGCCTGGTGCTGTGGCCGCGCGCGTTCTTCGCGCTCGACTCGGAAAAGGCGGCGATCTTCTTCGCTTACCGCGTATCGATGTTCTTCAGCGCCGGCGCCGGCACCGTCGCCATCGTCCTCACCTATCTCGGAAAACAGTTCAACCCATGAAACCAAGCGCAACCAGTCACCTGAACCCGGACCGGGACTTCCTGCTCAGGCACATCCAGTTCGACAAGACCATGGTCCGCGGCGACGGCGTGTACCTGTTCGACGAGGACGGCAACCAGTACCTCGACTTCCTGGCCCAGTACGGCGCCGTGCCCTTCGGCCACAATCCGTCCCAGTCCTGGGACGCCCTGTGCGCCGGCCGCGGCGAGCCGTCCATGGTGCAGCCCTTCTACACCCGCGCCGCCAAGGAGCTGGCGCGCGAGTTGACCCAGCTCGAGCCGGAATACAACTTCGCCCACGCCGTCTTCACCAACAGCGGCGCCGAGGCGGTCGAGGCGGCGCTCAAGATGGCGCGCTCCGCCACCCTGCGCGAAAAGATCGTCAGCCTGCACCTGGGCTTCCACGGCAAGACTGCCGGCGCCCTGGCCGTGACCGGCAATCCTGTCTACAGCGAGCCTTTCCTGGTCAGCACCGCCCAGAGCGTGAAAGTCGAGCCGGAAGACTTCGACCAGCTCGAAGCGGCCTTCGCCGAGCACGAGATCGCCGGCTTCATCCTCGAGACCGTGCTGGGCGAAGGCGGCATGCAGCCGCTGTCCGACGCCTACATCCAGCGCGTGGCCGCCCTGTGCAAGCAGCACGGCGCCATGCTGATCGTGGACGAGATCCAGACCGGCCTGGGCCGCCTGGGCGAATACTTCTCGATCAAGCGCGTGCCCGGCGTGCGTCCCGACATCGTGTGCCTGTCCAAGGCCCTGAGCGGCGGCCTGGTGCCGATCGGCGCCACCCTGTGCACCAAGGCCGCCTGGAGCGAAGCCTTCGGCTACTACCACAGCTCGACCTTCGCCAACAACCAGGTCGGCTGCCGCGTGGCGCTGTCCACCCTGGAGCAGCTGCGCCAGAACGACGGCGCCCTGCTGCGCCACGTCGACGACATGGCCGCCGTGCTGGACGCGGGCCTGGACGCCCTGGTCGAGAAATACCCGGACGTGTTCAGCCAGCACCAGGGCAAGGGCCTGATGCACAGCCTGCGCATCAAGCCCTTCACCGGCCACGAAAGCTATTTCCTGGCCCACGCCAGCGTGCAGGGCTACATCGTGCCCCTGATCTGCGGCTACCTGGTGAACGTGTCGAAGATCGTGGTGGCGCCGCTGTTCAACCGCCCCGACCTGCTGCGTATCGAGCCGCCCCTGATCATCGAGCGCGAGCACATCGAGCGCCTGTTGGCCTCGCTGGACGAATGCGCCCACCTGATCCGCTGCAAGCAGTTCTCCAGCCTGCTGTCCTACCTGGTCGGCCGCCAGCCGGAAGAACTGAGCTACTCCGGCAAGGCCTCGGCCGACATCGCCCTGGTGCCGAACGGCGCGGTCGAGGGCAAGATGCCGGAGCGCCTAGGCAGCTTCGCCTTCCTGATCCACCCGACCTCGAGCGAAGACCTGTTGAACATCATGCCGCGCTCGATCATCGACCTGGACGAGCCGCACAAGAAGGAATTCGAGGAGTGGATGGCGAGCTGGTTCTCGCGCCGCTACGAGCCGGCGCCGGTATTCCATGCGCCGCGCATCGAGTCGAAGCTGGGCGGCTATGTCGAAGGCTGGCTGATTGCCTGCCCGCTGCCGCCGGAACGCATGATGCGCCTGCCCAAGGCCCATCGCATGCGCCTGCTGGAGCAATACGTCGAGGCGGCCAAGTCGGTCGGCGCCGACATCGTCGGCCTGGGCGCCTTCACCTCGATCATCTCGCGCGGCGGCATGGACATCGCCGACGCCGGCATCCCCATCACCACCGGCAACAGCTTCACCGCGATCGCCAGCGCCGAGAGCCTGCACAAGGCCCTGGTGGCGACCGGCCAGAGCCGCTTCGACGCCCGCGTGGCGGTGATCGGCGCCTCCGGCTCGGTGGGCCGCCTGGCGGCGATCCACCTGTCGACCTACTACGCGTCCCTGATCCTGGTCGGCAACTCGGCCAACGCCCAGGCGATCGACCAGCTCGGCGAGATCGCCGGCGAGATCTATGCCCAGGCGCTGATGCAGATGCAGCGCGGCTCGACCATCGGGCTGGCCCAGTACCTGCGCACCCACCTGGCGGAGCCGCTGACCGTCATCGCGCGGGTCAACCAGATCGTGCTGCGCGACGGCGCCCCGGATTACCGCGCGGTGCGCCGCATCGTCGAGGAGAACCTGCCGTCCCCTGCCCCGATCGAGGTCTCGGTCGACATCGAGCAGGTGATCCGCAACGCCAACGGCGTGCTGTCGGCCACCAGCGTCGGCCGCAGCTTCATCGAACCGGCCTGGCTGCGCGACGCGGCCGTGGTGTGCGACGCGGCGCGCCCGCCGGACCTCAAGGCCAACGTGCGCGAGGAGCGTCCGGACGTGCTGGTCTTCGAAGGCGGCGTGGTGCGCTTCGTCGAGCCCTACAAGTTCGGCCGCGCCAACATCCTCGGCTTCGACGCGACCCTGAACCTGGCCTGCCTGTCGGAGACGGTAGCGCTGTCCATGAGCGGGGCCAAGCAGTCGTACAGCCTGGGCAACCGGATCCCCTACGACCAGTCGCTGCGCATCTACAAGCTGGCGCTGTCGCACGGCTTCTCGGACTGCATCGCCACCACCGAGGGGGAACTGGACCTGCAGGCGGCGGGCTTCGCCGAGAAGAGCATCGCCAACCTGAACCCATGAGCGGGGCTCGACCGACAATGAGCGCACAAGCCATCTACCTCGGCGCGCTGCGGCGCGCCTACCTCTCCGACCACAGCGTGCTGTTCTACGGCGTGCTGGCGATCGGCTGCGGCATCGCTTCCTTCCTGCACCTGGACGCCTGGGAAGCGCTGCTCTACGGGGCCATCGGCTGGGCGGTCTACCTGCCCGAGGAATACTTCAGCCACGTCTGGGTATTCCACGGGAAAATCCCGCGCAACCGCTTCCTGTACCGGCTGCTGTACCGCCTGCACCTGGGCCACCACGACAAGCCGCGCCGCCTGGACCTGCTGTTCACGCCGACCTGGTACACCCTGCCGGCGCTGCTGCTGAACGTGGCGCTGTTCTACGCGGTGACCCGTGACGTGTGGCATACGGCGGCCCTGTGCACCGGCCTGATGCTGGGCTACCTGATGTTCGAGTGGTGGCACCTGATCGTGCACTCGCCCTACGAACCGGGTCCGGTGATGCGCTATATCCGGCGCCAGCACATGGGCCACCACCACTGGAACGAGACGCGCTGGTTCACGATCACCCCGCCGGCCGTGCTGTTCGACGTGGTGTGCCGCACCGGCGGACGGGTGCACGACGCCCCGCGCAGCAAGAACCCGCCCACCGCCGGCCTGGAAGCCAACGACGAGCGCCTGCTGCATGCGCGCCGCCACTACAGCGGCGCCAGCGACTGGAACGAAGACGAATCGGCGATCTGGCAGCTCGAACGCCGCCAGGCCGCCCAATAAGCCCAACAAGAACAGGAATTCCCATGCTCGACGTACTCGACAATTTCAAGAACCAGGTCAACGGCAACGCCCAGATCCAGCGCATCGTCAAAGGCTGGAACACCGACGTCGCCCTGGAGGAAAGCGACACCGCGACCTCCTGGCGCCTGCGCGTCAAGGAAGGGACCATCCAGGCCATCGAACGCGCCGAACCGGCCGCCAACGACGATTGCTCGATGCGTATCGTGGGCGACGCGGCCACCATCCGCGCCGTGTTCGAAGGCCGCATCAACGGCATCCGCGCCAACAACGACGGCCTGATCGAGATCTACGGCCCGATGAGCGACCAGGTCAAGCTGGACGCCATCGCCCTGATCCTGTGGGGCATTTGAAGTGAAGAGCCTGCGCGAAGCCGTCATGCTGGTCGCCGTCGGCGCCGGCATGGCGATCACCATCAGCTGCAACACGGTGCTGGTCTCGCTCTTCCCGTATGCCGGCGGCGGCTTCCTGTTCGGCGCCCTCGGCATCGCCGGCCTGTGCATGGCGGTGGTGGTGCTGGCCTTCGCCGAACTGTCCTCGCGCTTTCCCGGCGCGATCGGCATCCGCGCCTTCACCAAGGCCGCCTTCGGCAACCGCTTCTCGCTGGCCGCCACCCTGTTCTACGTGGCCATGGTCCTCCTGATCGGCGGCCTGGAAGTCTACCTGTGCCACCGGATGCTGGTGCAGGTGCTGCCGCCCCTGGTGGCGGAAGGCATGCTGGCGCTGCTGCTGGCATCGGTCCTGTTCGTCAACCTGCGCGGCTTCGAACTCTCGCTGCAGCTGCAGGTGCTGATGACGGTGGCGGTGGCGGCGACCATGGTCGCCCTGGCTGCCCTGGCGCTGCCGGGTCCCGTCGCCGCGCCGGCCACGACGCCGGCCCAGCTGCTGGACGCGGTGCCGCGCGCCCTGTTCCTGTTCGTCGGCGTCGAGTGGGCGATCCTGTACGTGGCGCGCCACGAATCCTTCCGCCGCACCCTGCCGGTTGCCCTGGTCAGCGCGGTGGCCCTGATCGCCCTGCTCTACGGCGTGTTCGGCACCGCCCTGCAGGCGCGTTTCGCGGCGGGCAGCCTGGGCAGCCTGGCCCTGCCGCACCTGGAGCTGGCGCGCACCCTCGGTTCGCCGGCGGCGCTGTACCTGGCCACCATCGTCGGCCTGCTGGCGGTGCTGAGTTCCTTCAACGTCGGCCTGTCGGGCGCGGCGCGCATCCTGTACAGCCTGGCGCGCGAGCGCGAGCTGCCGGCCTGGTTCGCCCAGCTCCACGGCGACCGCCTGGCGCCGCGCAACGCCATGCTGGCGGTATCGGTGGGCGTGCTGGCGATGGCGCCCCTGATGGCGATGCCGGCCCTGGCCGAGTCGCTCAGCATGCTGTTCAGCTTCCACCTGGCCGCCGTCTACGTCTGCGTGCTGCTGGCCTGGACCCGCATGCGCAAGCTGCCGGCCGGCCGCGGCATCCGCCAGCCCCTGCATCCGCTGGTGGTCTGGCCCACCCTGGCCTGCCTGGCCGTGACCGCGGTCGGCGTGATGGCCGATCCGCAGGCCGCGACCGCACGCATCATCCTGCTGGGCGAATGCCTGGCCATCGGCGCCATCAGCGCCTACCTGTTCCGCACCTCCCTGCGCAGTACTTCAGCACATCCCCAAGGAAAACCACAATGAACGACATGACCGCACCGGCACTGGCCATCGACACCGCCGCCACCGCCATCGACCCCCAGCAGAAATTCTGCGCGGACGACTGGGATGCCTCCCGTTTCGACGTGCAGCACTGGCTGGGCCGCGCGGCATGGCGCACCCTGAAGGACACCAACTACGGCATCAGCCCGGGCGTGGGCGTGACCCACCGCGCCGTGCACGAAGACAAGCTGGTGAACCAGATCTACAAGCTCGACATCGCCACTTTCCTGACCGCCGAGCGCATCTCCTACACCGGCATCGCCAAGCTGATGCAGCACGCGCCGGACGAAGCCTCGCAGATCTTCCTGGCCACCCAGGTGGTCGACGAGTCGCGCCACTACGAGGTGTTCTGCCAGCGCCTGGCCCAGTTCGGCGTGTCGCCGGAACAGCGCGACCAGCTGATGGAAGACATGACCACCAAGGAGCTGCGCGCCTTCTACGACCTGATCTGCGAGCAGGTCGACAAGGGCGACTTCGCGGCCGCCATGATGGCCCACAACATCGTCCTGGAAGGCATGGCCTACCCGGTCTACCGCTACGAATCAGCCTACTGGTCGGTGTTCGATCCGAGCCTGACCCAGCTGATCCGCGGCGCCTTCGCCGACGAGGTGCACCACGTGCGCTTCGGCGAAGCCATCATCAGCCGCTACACCCGCCTGGGCGACGAATCGCGCAACCGCATGATCAAGCTGGCCCACGAATTCCACCAGCTGATGACGGCGGTGTTCGAATCCTCGATCGCGCACTACATCCACCTCTACCAGCTGGTGACCGACCAGTACATGGACGAAGTGGGCGACATCGAGATCTTCCAGGGCCGCAAGATGCGCGACGTGTCCGAGAAGGACCAGGCCTACATCCTGATGGAACAGATCCAGCAGGAGCATGCGACCAGGATGCAGCGCATCGGCCTGTAAGGACGGACCACCTGACCATGTCGCCATACATTGTATTCTTCCTGCCGGCGCTGGTGCTGTACGCGACCTGGTTCCTGTGGTCGCGCGAGCACGGGGACCTTGCCTTCGCCTGGGCCGCGATCGCCTTCATCTTCGCCGTGGTGCCGCTGGCCGACACCTTGGCGGCGCGCAGGCGCAGGCAGCGCCCGGATCCCTCCCCGGATCGCCCGGTGAGCGAGCTCCTGATCGTCCTGCTCAGCCTTCCGCTGCAGGTCTTCAACATCTTTTTCTTCGCCTGGTTCATCGCCAGCCACGAACTGGCCTGGTGGGAGTCCGGCACGGTGCTGTTCATCGCCGGCATCCTGTCGGCGCTGTACGCCCAGAACCCGGCGCACGAGCTGATCCACCACGGCAGCCGCTTCGAGCGCGTGGTCGGCACCATGCTGTTCTCGACCAGTATCTATTCGGGCGCCAAGCTGGCCCACGTGCACAGCCACCACCTGCTGGTGGCCACCCACCGCGACCCGACCTCGGCCAAGTACGGCCAGTCGCTGTACGCCTTCCTGCCGGGCGCGGTGGCGGTCAACCTGTTCGGCTGGTGGGGCCCAAAGGGTGGGCAAGTGGCGCGCGCCTCGCTGTTCCGGCGTAAGATCGTGCTCGAGAACCTGCTCGGGTACGGCATGAGCCTGGGCTGGGCCACGGCCATCGCCCTGCTGTTCGGCGCCGAATCCCTGGTGTTCTTCCTGCTCCAGTCGGCGATCGGCATCCTGGTGCTGGAAATGATGAACTACATCGGCCACTACGGCCTGGAGCGCCGCGTCGACGCCCAGGGGCGGATGGAAGCGGTGTCCGAACGCCATGCCTGGGATTGCGACCTCCCCTTCAGCAACCTGGTGCTGATCTCGGTGCAGAAGCACTCGGACCACCACATCAATCCGAACAAGCCCTATGGGGAGTTGCGCTGCACGCCGCACAGCCCGCGCCTGCCGCTGTCCTACCCCCTGCTGTTCCTGCTCACCCTGGTGCCCTTCCTGTGGCGCCGCGTGATCCATCCGCGCCTGGACGCCTACCGCGCCGGCGGCGCGCAAAGGGAGGCGGCATGAGGCAGATTTGCCACAGCAGCACCCCGGTGGAATTGGCCTTCCCGACGCCGCGCTTCGATTTTTCGGGCTGCGAGCCGGCCAGCTGGAACGGCGGCTCGGCCCCGCGCAGCCATTTCTGGAACACGATGTCGAGCCTGCTGCCCAACATCGAGTTCTGCGCCATCCGCAGCCTGATGCCGCTGGTGGCCCAGATCCACGACCCGAAGCTGGCGCGCGAGGTGCGCCAGTTCTGCGACCAGGAAGCGGCCCACGGCACTGCCCACTCGCACTTCAATGTGGAGCGCCTGCACCGCGACTATCCGGGCCTGGCCAAGATCGAGGCCTGGGAGCGCGGCTTGTTCACCTTCTTCGCGCGGCGCCTGCCGCGCAGCCTGTTCCTGGCGCTGTTCGTCGCGGTCGAGCACTGGACCGCCGCGTTCTCGCAATACGGGCTGGAAGAGCCGGACGCCTGGTTCGCGGACTGCGATCCGGCCATGTTCAAGCTGTGGGAATGGCACGCCGTGGAAGAGCTGGCGCACAAGGCGGTGTGCTACGACGTGTTCCGCTTCCTGGGCGGACGCTATGTGGCGCAGGTGGCGGGCATGGTTCTGCTGCTGGCGGCGGTCATGCTGCCGGGGATCGTCCTGCGCATGACTTACCTGTACTGGAAGGACGGCCTGCTGTTCAAGCCGGGCGCCCACCTGGGTTTCGCCGCGTATCTGTTCGGGCGGCGCGGCGTGCTCACGCGTACCGCCCTCGATTTCCTGCACTACTTCAATCCACGCTACCGGCCCTGGGACGTGGATTCGCTGCCCCTGATCCGCGCCTGGCAGGCGCGCACGGAGTAAGACGCGATGCCGGTGCAGGCCTCAGTGCAAACATTTCGCGATGGCCTGCGTCCGGTTATTGACCTGGAGCTTGATGAGGATGCGCTGCACATGGTTCTTGATGGTCGAGACCGCGACGCCGAGGATGCAGGAAATCTCGGAATTGGTCTTGCCCATCCGGATCCAGGCCAGGATCTCGCGCTCGCGCGGGGTCAGCACCGCGGCCGGATCGTCCTTTTCCTTCTGGCTTTCCTCGAAGGCCAGGCGCGACAGCACGCTGTGCAGGATCGGCGTCATGATCGACAGGTTGCGGCGCAGCGACTCGCCTTCCTGGGCGGCACCGGCCTTGGGGTCGGTCATGCACAGGTAGGTGGTGGAGCCGTCGCGCACCTCGGTGTTGGCGGCCACCGCCACCCGCGAGAAGCCCTTCTGGCGGAACATCGCCTGCCACAGCGCTTCGCCGCCGCCGTCCGGGCACAGGTCCTGCATCACCGGCGAACGCGCGGCGCGCGATTCGTGCAGCAGCGGCATGGTGAGATAGCGGTCCTGGATATCGAAAGTTTTGATCAGGGCGCCCGGGAAAGACGAGGACACGAAGAAAGGCGTCATCGAGAATTCCGGCTGCATGCGGCCGAAGCCGATCAGCACGCTGCTGGCCCCGCTGTTGTCGATCAGGTGGGCGTCGGCCCATTCCGCCAGTTGTTGTCGGGTCCCGACCTGCGTCAGGTGTTCGATCGCGCTCAGCACAGTTACATCGTTCATTTTGGTCCTGCGAAGTTATGATTATTCGGAAAAACGAGATTGCAGGGATCGATCTAGGCGAGCAGGAAGACCGAGAAGTCTTCGTTGCGGTTCGGGATCGTGTGGACAAAACGGGCCGCGTAAACCATCGTGGCGATACCGGCGGCCGCGGACAAAAGCAGGAAATAGCTCAGCATGATGGGACTTTCTCTGTGGTTGGAATCGGGGACCTCGGGCCGCGCCTACTGCAGCGTGACCGGCGCCTGGGTGTAGGAAGCGAGCAGCCGGCGGCAGGCCAGCACCATGCGCTGGCCGATGCTCTCGTCGCGGAGAAAACGCGCGTCGTGGGCCATGCCGACCACCAGGCTGTGGATCTCGAAGATCAGCTGGTCGCAGTTGGTGCCGGGCGGGAGCTGGCCCAGCTCGACCGCGTCCTGCACCAGTTGGCCCAGCAGGGCGCGCCAGCGCGCCAGCCCGTGCTGCAGGCGCTGGTGCAGGGCCGCGTCCAGCGCGGCGCCGTCGAAGGCGCCCGCGATGTACAGGCAGCTCGCGCCCATCGCCGCCCCGCTCGCGCGCAGGGCCAGCTTGCGTACATGTTCTTCCAGCGCCGGCAGGCCGCGCGGCGCGGCGCGCGTCGGCGCCACCACGTCGCTCAGGAAGCGGCGGTCGTATTCGTCGAGCACCGCGCGTTGCAGGCTGTGCAGGGAACCTGCGCGGCAGAACACGCCGCTCTTGCTCATCCCCAGGCGCTTGGCCACCTTGCCGAACGAAACCTGGGCGATGCCTTCCGCCATGGCGATGTCGAGCGCCGTCACAACGATCTCTGCCAGGGTTTCATCCGCTTTGGTCGATATTGTTTTCATCGCAGTATTGTTCCGAAAAATTTCTGATGGGACAACTCTTATACATACTAGTTGCGGTTTTTTAACAACTTTTCCCCCTTTGGTGGGGGCGAACTGTGTCATGCTCACTGGGTTTCGTTTTGCAAGTGAGTAGAATATTAAGCGATAGACTTTCAATTTGCAAGTATGTAAAATAGGGATTATGGATACCCGTTCAACTACCGCCTGCCCGATTGGCCGGGCCGCCCACCTGATCGGCGACGAATGGATCATGCTGCTGCTGCGCGAGCTGTTCCAAAGCCCGCAGAAATTCGACGAGCTGCAGAAAAAGACCGGCGCCGCCACCAACATCCTCTCCAACCGCCTCGGGCGCATGGTCGCGAACGGCCTGGTGGCCAAGGTGATGTACCAGGAGCGCCCGCCGCGCTATGTCTACCGCCTGACCAAGCCCGGCCTCGCGCTGCTGCCGATCGCGCTCGAACTGATGCGCTATGCGGAGGAATGGATGCCCACCGAGCTGTGCTCGCCGCTGCAGCTGCGCCACACCACCTGCGGCAAGCTGACCCGCGCCGGCCAGGTATGCTCGGAATGCGGCGGCGCGATCACGATCAAGACCGCGCGCCTGGAACAGCGCGACCTTGCCGCCGAGCTGCCCGACCTCGCATAAAACTTTCCGACTGTTGCGCCGGCGCCTCACCTGTTTCGCCACGACATCGCGTTTGACCGCATAATTGATGCAGTTCAGTCAATACACGATGCGATGTCCAGCCGTCCCGCCCCTGTCCTCTTTGCCGCGCCGCGCCTGACCCCTTCGCGGGAAGGGCGGGCCGCATGACGGCCCGGGCGCCCGCGCGTACGCCGACCCGGGTCTCGCGCCTGTACGAAGTGATGGACCTGATGCTCGACTCGGTCGGCGATCCGCTCAACCTCCACAGCCTGGCCGCCTCGGCCAGCTACTCCAGCTTCCACTTCGACCGCATCTTCCGTGAGCTGACCGGCTTCTCGGCCGTCGAATACCAGCGCAAGCGGCGCCTGCGCCGCGCCGCCCACCTGCTGCGCCACGAGCCGGACGTGGCGGTCGGGCGCATCGCCCAGGATTGCGGCTTTCCTTGCAACGCCGCCTTTTCCAAGGCCTTCAAGCAGCAGTTCGGCATGTCGGCCAAGCGCTGGCGCGACGGCGGCTGGCGCGCCTACATGGACGCCCAGGTAGGGCGCGAGAGCGACGTCAGTTTCTTCGTGGCGGAGCCCGGCAACCTGGAAGTGATCCTGGCGCCCTACTGCCCGCCCGAACCGGGCAGCATCGCGGCGCGCATCGCGGTGCGCGCACTCCCCGCCGTGCAGCTGCGCTATCAGCGTTTCTTCGGCCAGTCGGGCGCCGCGCTGTCGGTCGCCTGCAACAGCTTCATCTGCGAACGCGAACGCGCGGGCCTGCCGCCCGGCAGTCCGTGGTACGGAGTGTTCGACGAGGATCCGGGCTTCACCGGCGAGGAGGAGTACTGCTACGACTTCGGTTTCGGCGCCGCGGCGCAGGCCGGGGAAGAGGACCGCCAGCTGGGCCTGCGCGTGCTCCCGGCCGGGAACTACGCGGTGCTGGAATTCCGCCACGAGTGGCCGCGCTTCCGCTCGATGTACGAGGACTGGCTGGACCGCCAGGCGGTCTGGCGCCTGGACAGCACCCGCCCCCACATCCAGAAGGTGGAGCGTTCGGCGGACGGGCAGTGGCAGGGCTGGCTGGCCCTTCCGGTCAAGAAGCGCTGAATGTCCTGATTTGGAGATTCGTTGAATGAAGGCGGCGAATCGCCCCATTGATTGATCAACGAACTTCCCATTCAGGACACTAGCCGGGGTTGCTGGTGTCCGCGCCGGGCGGCGCCTCCAGCCGCATGAACCTGCTCAAGACCAGCACCGGCAGCGCCGCCGCCAGCACCCACAGGAAGAAGCCGCGGTAGCCCAGGGCCTGCTGGATGTCGCCGCTGACCACCTTGGACAGCACGAAGCCCAGCTGCATGAAGCCGGTCCCCAGCGCATAGTGGGCGGTCTGGTAGCGGCCGCTCGCGACCACCTGCATGATGAACAGGATCACGCCCACGAAGCCGAAGCCGTAGCCGAACATCTCGACGCCGAGCGCGCCCGTGATCAGGGCCAGCGATTCCGGCTGGACCTCGCTCAGGTACCAGAACACGGCGTTCGGCAGGTTCACGGCCAGGATCAGCCAGAGCATCGCGCGCCGCAGGCCGAGCCAGGCGGTGAAGTAGCCGCCCGCGACGCTGCCCGCCAGGAAGGCCGCGGTGCCGACGGTGCCGTAGGCGAAGCCCACTTCGGCGGTCGTCAATCCCAGTCCCCCAAGGGCGCGCGCGTCGCGCAGGAACAGCGGTCCGATGCTCTGGATCTGCCCTTCCCCCGCGCGGAACAGGATGATGAACAGGATCGCCACCCAGATGCCGGGCTTGGCGAAGAAGCTGCGAATCACGTCGGCCAGGGTCGCCGCGACGTCCCTGGCCTTGCCGCCGGCCGGCTTGTCCCGCGGTCCGCTCGGGAGCGCGCGCAGGTGGTACAGGCCGAGCAGCGCCAGCAGGCCGCCCAGCAGCGCGAACACGGTGGTCCAGGCGAACCCGGTTCCCACGTGCTGCTCCAGGTAGCCGGCCAGCAGCAGCAGCCCGCCCAGCGACAGGAACTTGGCCGCATTGAAGAAGGCGCCCTGGTAGCCCGCATAGGCGGCCTGTTCGCGCTCATTCAGGTTGGCGATGTAGATGCCGTCGGCCACGATGTCATGGCTGCTGGAGGCCAGGGCCACCAATGCCAGCAGCGCGATGCACAGCGCGAACCAGCCGGGCAGCTGCAGCGCCAGGGCGACCAGGCCCAGGGCCGCGCCGCCCAGCAGCTGGAAGCCGACCACCGCCAGGCGCTTGCTGGGCGCCAGCTCCAGGAAGGGGCTCCAGAGCGCCTTGAAGGCCCAGGCCAGGCCGATGGCGCCGGTCCAGCGCGCGATCTGGTCGTTCGGCACGCCCATGCTCTTGAACATCTGGCCCGCCACCAGCGCCACCGCATAGAAGGGCAGGCCCTGGGCCAGGTAGAGGGTCGGCACCCAGGCCAGCGGATGGCGGCGCGCCGCGGCGGGAGGGCTTTTCAGGGGCAGGTCGTGCATGGCGGTCATGGCGTATCCAGGGTCAGGCTGACGATGCGGCTGCGGCGGCCGCGGGTATCGAAGCTGGCGATGCGGAACAGCGCGCCGGGCGCGAGCGCGACCGGGGCCGCGTAGCGCCGGCTGGCCGCCACCGGCTCCGAACCGTCCACAGTGTAATGCAGGGCCAAGCCCGGCAGGGCGACATTGGCATGGGCCGCGCCGTCCTGCAGCGCCACGCCGGGCGGCGGCAGGCGGTAGCCGTAGGGCGTGGGCGCGCGGTCCAGGCGCGGCAGCTCGCGCCGCGCCAGGCGGTTGGCGAACTCGTTCCAGTCGGTCTCGATCGCGGCGCCGCGCACGCGCGCGTCAGGGATGCGCTGCCAGCCGGGATCGGGCGACCAGGCCCGTTCCGCCAGCGCGATCAGGCGCGGCAGGGCCAGGTAGTCGATGCGCGCGGCGTCGCGCGCGTTCTCGCCCCACAGCTGGCCCTGCAGGCCGGCGATGCGCCCCTGCCCCAGCTTGTCGAGCGGCTGCATGGCGGCGCGCAGGCCGGGGTCGAGCGGCCGCCCCATCGGATCGCCGATGTCGTCGGATTCCGCGCCGGCGAGCGCGTCGAGCGGGCAGAACGCGAACGCATGCCGGGTTTCGACGAAGCCGGCCCAGTAGTAGCCCGGCTCCTCCGGATGCTTGGCGTAGGCCAGGTCGAAGTACAGGTTGGCCGCGTTGGACAGCACCACGCAATAGCCGGCATTGGCCAGGCGGTAGGCGCAGTCCTCCTGGCCCGAACCCCAGGCGTTGTTCCAGACGTAGGCGTGGAAGTCGCTGCCGGCGAAGCGGGGGTTCGGGCGCATGCCCTCCCCTTCCACGTGCACCAGCGCGGTTTCCTCCCAGCCGGCGAACTCGACCCCGTGGCGCGCCAGGATCGCGCGGCAGCGCGCCACGAAGTCGCCGTGCAGCTGCGCGGCCCCGGTCCAGCCCTCCATCGCCATCCTGGCGCGGCACACCGGGGAAGCGAGCCAGGCCCCGGCCGGCACCTCGTCGCCGCCGGTGTGGATCACGCGCAGCGGCGCGCCGGCCGCCCGGTACAGGGCGCACACCTCGCCCACCACGGTGTCGATGAAGCGGTCGACCGAGGGCAGCGCGATGCAGATCACGTTGTCGTGCCACAGCTGGACCGATTCGTAGTCCGAGCGGTCGTCCGGGTCGCTGAGCAGGTAGGCCCGCGCGCCTTCGGGGTCGCCGGCGGCCAGCAGCCGGTCATGGCGCGCCCGCATCGCCACCACCGCCGCGCGCGCGTGGCCCGGCATGTTGAATTCGGGGATGACGTCGATGTGGCGCGCCTTGGCGTGGCGCAGGATGGTGACGAAGTCCTCGGCGCTGTAGTAACCCGTGCCGGCCGAGGTCTCCACCGCGGCCCCGGAACCGAAGGACGGCGGCAGGCAATCCGGTCCCACGCCGCGCCGGGAACCGATCTCCGTCAGCTCCGGCAGCGCGGCGATCTCCAGGCGCCAGCCCTCGTCGTCGGTCAGGTGGAAATGGAAGCGGTTGAGCTTATAGGCCGCCATGCAGTCGAGCAGGCGCAGCACCGTCGGCACGGGGGCGAAGTGGCGCGCCACGTCGAGCATCATGCCGCGGTAGGCGAAGCGCGGCTCGTCCAATACCAGGCCGAGCGGCAGGCCGCCGTCCGCCTCCAGCAGCTGGGCCAGGCTTTGCAGGCCGTTGAAGACGCCGTGCGCGCTCTGCCCACGCACCCGCACCCGGCGCGCCGTGATCTCGAGTTCGTAGGCTTCCTGGCAGGCGCCTTCCAGCGCCACCTGGCCGAGCTGCAGCTCGACGCCGGTGTCGCCCGGGGGACCGTCCGGCAGGGCCGCCAGCATGGCCGACAGCAGCGCCGCCTCGTCGGCCAGCTGCGGTGCGTGGACCACGGGCGCGCCCGGCGCCAGGCGGCAGCGTCCGCCGCCGAAGCGGGTGAAGCGCGGCTGCGGCGTGATGCGCCCGATCTCCGCCTCCGGCAGCTCGCGCAGCCCGGCGTTGCGCAGGTGGCGCCGCGCGGCGTCCTCGGTCGGCAGACGGTCGAAGCCGGCGCGCCGGCGCTGTTCCTCGCGCACGAAGGGCGCGATCTCCGGGTCGCCCAGGTCGATTGGCGCGCCATCCTGGGGCACCAGGTAGAAGCCGAGCGGCGCGTCGGTGACGCTGATCGCCCAGTGCAGCGAATCGTATTCGACGCGGTAGCGCTGCTGCGGCAACCAGGGTTCGCCGCCGGTCATGCTGAGCCGGAACAGGTCGCCGTTGATGTGCTCGATGGCGAAGCCGGGGCTGACGCTGGCCGCCAGCGCCTTGCGGCAGGTGTTGAAGTAGAGCGTCCAGCCGGGCGCGATGGTCCGCGCGGAGACGTTGGCCAGCTCCAGGCGCGAACGGAAGCGGTCGTCGCGCGCGGTGTTGGTCAGGCATTCCCAGGAGATGGCGACCGGCGCGGCGGCCGGCGCCACGTCCATGGACGAGGGAGGTGTCGACATCGGTATCAGTGGTGGCAATGAGGGGGATGCGCCGCGGGCCGGGGCCCGCGGCGGTGGCGCAAGCGGCTTACAGCTTGCCGCGCAGGCCGAGGTAGAAGGTGCGGCCGTTCGAGTAGAACGCGCGCGGGCGGTCCTCGTTTTCGGCGTACATCCGGATGGTCTCGTTGGTGAGGTTGAGCGCGTCGAAGGTCAGGGTCAGGCGCTCGGTCAGCTTCACGTTCACCGACGCCGTCACGTTCTTCATGCCCGCCACGTGCTGGCTGGCGCCGCGGTCCACGCCCGCCTTGTAGCGCGAACGGTAGTTGTAGGCCAGGCGCGCCGAGAAGCGCTCGTTCTCGTAGTAGCCGGTGACGTTCCAGGTGTTCTTCGAGGAGTTGAGCAGCTCGCCGCCGTCTTCCAGTTCGCCGTCGGCGTGGGTGAAGTTCACCAGGGTGCCGAAGTTGTTCATGAAGGGCTGCTGCCAGCTCAGCTCCACGCCCTTGTTGGTGCCTTCGGTGTTGAAGGGCGAGGTGATCTGGTACTCGGCCAGGCCCGAGCGCTTGTTGTTGTAGTAAGTGCCGGTCGAGGTGCCCTGGGCCACGATCGAGCGCAGGTCCATGTAGAAGAAGCCCGCCGACAGCAGCGCCTTGGGCGCGTAGTACCACTCGGCGCCGACGTCGAAGTTGGTCGAACGCACCGGCTCCAGGTTGACGTTGCCGCCGCTGCCGCTCAGGGCGTCGTCGTTGAGCGAGACCGAGCCGCCCAGCGCGCTGTAGTCCGGGCGGGCGATGGTCTTGGCCAGCGCGGTGCGCAGGGTCAGGTCCGGCGTCGCCTCGTACTTGAAGTTCACGCTCGGCAGGTAGTCGCGGTAGGTGCGCTTGAAGGTGGTCGGGGTATAGGGACCGAAGGCCGAGCCCAGGATCGGGCTCGGGCCGCCCGGCAGGTTGACGACCGTGGTCTGGCGCGTCTCGATGGCGCGCAGGCCGACGTTGCCGCTCCAGTTGTCGCCGCCGAAGTCCAGCATGCCGTACAGCGCCGCGGTCTTCTCGCCGACCTGGAATTCGTCCATCCAGTTATGGCGCAGCACGTAGTCGAGCAGGCGGTTGCCCGGGACCGCGCCCCAGGCGCCCAGGGCCGCGCCGTCGTACTTGAAGTAGTTGGACGAGAGATTGCCGCCCAGGTCGTTGGCGAAGTCCGACGGGTACATCTGGCCGGTCCAGACCGGCCCCGGGTTGCTGAAGCCGACCGGCCCCGGACGGGTTTCGAGCGGGTGCTCGGCGGTGCGGTGGTGGTCGGTCCAGCGCGCGCCGAAGCGGAAGGCCTGCAGGGTCGGGTGGTCGAGGCGCCACTGGCCGTCGAGCTGGGCGTACTTTTCCTGGTCGACCGATTGCGCATCGCCGCCGCCGGCCCAGGCGGTGCTGCCGGGCGAGGCGGTATTGCCGCCCGGGTAGCTGACCGAGGCCGGGGACAGGCCGTTCAGCGCGTAGACCATGCCGCCGTCGACGTTGTTCTGGTAATAGACGTCGTCGCGGTCCCAGCCCACGCCATGGGTCTTGCCGAGCTTGCCCGACAGGGTCAGGCGGTCGCTGACGCGCCACTTGCCGTTCAGGTCCAGGTACCAGGACTCGCCGCCGGCGTCGGGACGATAGATGTTGTCGACCTCGCCCGCGTTGCGCTCGAAGGAGGCCGCCACCAGGGTGCCGTTGCGCACGACCGGATTGGCCGGGATCAGGTTCATGCTGTTGATCGAGTTGGCCGGCGCCGCCAGCCAGTTGGTGTTCTGGTGCGGCGCTTCGAGCTTGGAGTAGAAGCCGTTCAGGTCCACGCTCAGGCCGGCTGCGGGGCGCGCCTCGATGTCGAAGGCGCCGCCCTGGCGTTTCTTGGTCTGCTCGAACAGGCTGGCGCCGATGAAGGTCGGCACCACCACGCCGCGCAGGGCGGGATTGGCGACGGCGGCCGCGCTGGTGGGGCTGATCGGGGTGTAGCCGAGGATCTCCTGGCCGTCGCGGCGCACCGTGGCCTTCTCGGAGAAGCCCTGCACCAGCACGCCGAAGGTGCTGGCCGCATTCTTCCAGCTCACCAGCCCGGACAGGTGCGGCTCGGCCTGGTCGGACAGGTCGTTGTAGTTGGCCTGGATCGAGCCCTCCACCGTCAGCGGCTGGCGGAAGTCGAGCGGACGGCGCGTGATCACGTTGATGGCGCCGGACACGCCGCCTTCGACCAGGTCGGCGGTGGGGCTCTTTTGCACCACGATCGAGCCAACCAGCTCGGACGGCAGCAGCGAGAAGCTGCTCGATCGGCCGACGTTGCCGCCGATCTGGTTCAGCACGAACCAGTCGCCGGTGCTGATCGCATGGCCGTTGAACAGGGTCTGCTGCAGGCTGGGGCTGGTGCCGCGCAGGCTGACGCGGTCGTTTTCGCCGAAGCCGCCCTCGCCGCCGGCCGAGGATTGGGTGTTTACGCCCGGCAGGCGCTGGATCGCGTCGGCCACGTTCTTGTCGGGCATCTTGCCGATGTCCTCGGCCGTCACCACCTCGACCACCGCGTCGGCGTTGCGCTTCTGGCGCAGCGACTGTTCCAGCGCGGCGCGCACGCCGGTCACCACCACCGTCTGCGGTTCGGCCGCGGCCTGGCCGCTATTTTCCTGGGCCCAGCTCTGTCCCGACACCATCGCGCAAACCGCCACCGCGCCCGCGATCGCGGTGCGCTTGTACTGCCGTGCCATCCCTTGGTTCATGTGCTCTCCAAAAACGTCGATTTGATTGTTGTTCAGCCTTCCGGTCGCGACAGGCGGACGGCCAGGCCTTTTCTTTGTTGGTGGATCGCATTGTGGCGGCACTCGCATGGCCAGTTTTGTCAAATCTTGCTATCCCGTTGCCGCTTTCATATCGCCGGGAGGCGGTCCTGGCGGCGTGCAGGACGGCCATGCCGTGCTGTCACATTTTCTTACACGTTTTCCTGATTGCAGCCCATTCGTTAAAATTTTTTTAACAGAATCAAGCCTCTATCCTCTTGGCATGTTTGATGCTTCTAGGTATGTCTGTCCGCTACGGCGATCCCGCTGCGGCAGTATGTCCGGGGTGAAACGGTTCGTCCGTACGAGGTCCCGCGTCGCTCCGCTGTTCAACCTATCGGAGGCGTACTAGATGAAAAGATCAGTGTTGGTTGCCCTGGCGTTCGCCGGGTTCGTGGGCACCGCGCAGGCGGATGTGCTGCTGAGCGAAGACTTCAATAATGTCGCGGCCCTGCCCGGCCAGGGCTGGGTGCTGGACAACGAGAGCCAGCCTCCGGGCCCGGTCGCCACCTGGTTCCAGGGCGACCCCGAAACCTTCCCGGCCCACCTCGGCGCGCCCAACGCCTATATCGCCTCCAACTTCAACGTGGCCGCTCCCGGCGGCACCATCGAGAACTGGCTGATCACGCCGGAGTTCTCGACCGCGATGAACGTCGTGGTCTCCTTCTTCGTGCGCGGCGACGAGTTCGAAGGCTTCTTCGACCAGCTGGCCTTCGGCTTCAGCAACGGCAGCACCGATCTCAATGCATTCACCCTGGGCAGGCCGATCGTCGTGCCGACCGACGCCTGGACCAAGATCACCGTCCAGCTCAGCGGCCAGGGCGCCGGCGCCACCGGCCGCTTCGCCATCGTGCACACCGGCGACGCCGACCTGTCCAACTACGTGGGGGTCGACACGCTGCGCATCAGCGCCATCCCGGAGCCGACGACCGTCATGATCCTCGGCATCGGCCTGGCCGGCGCCGCGCTCGCGCGCCGCCGCACCCGGTCTGCCTGAGCTGATCCGCACCAGAAAAAACCAACACGATCGACTTCATCTGTAGTCCAAACCAGGAGAACGTGATGTCACTGAACGTGCAATTCCGCCGCTGCCTGCTGGGCGCCGGCCTGGCCCTGCTCGGCTTGTCAAGCCAGGCGCTGGCCCAGCAAGACCAGACCGCTCCGGCGGCCGACAACATCACCGTGGTGCGCGATGCCGAGACCGGCAAGCTGCGCGACGCCACGCCCGCCGAGCGCGCCGCGCTGCAGGCATCCAGTGCGCGCCGCACCCTGCGCGCCGCGCCCCAGCCGGTGCTGCAGAAGTACCACGCCAGCGGCGCCCAGGGAGCGCGCCTGACCGACGAGTTCATGAGCTCCTCGATGGCCGTGCGCAAGGCGGACGGCAAGCTCGAGATGCAATGCCTCGAATCCCATGGCCAGGAGGCCAAGGCGGTTCCCCACAGCCACGCGGTCAACCTGGATACGGAGTGATCATGATCGTCAAACCTGCCCATACCCTGGTTGCCCTCGCCTGCGCCCTCAGCTGCGTCGCCGCCGAAGCGGCCAAGATCACCATCACCAGCCGCGACCCGGCCGGCGTCGGCTTCAACGATCCAACCCCGGTGGCGCCGGTCGGCGGCAACCCCGGCACCACCCTCGGCCAGCAGCGCATGAACGTCTACCGCTACGTTGCCGACATCTGGGAAAAGAACCTGGCCAGCAATATCAACATCGTCGTCAGCGCCGGCTGGGAACCGCTCACCTGCAACGCGTCCAGCGCGGTGCTGGGCAGCGCCGGCGCCTGGAACATCTGGCACGATTTCCCGAACGGCGCCCCGGGCACCTGGTACCCGCAAGCCCTGGCCAACAAGCTGGCCGGGGTCAACCTCAGCGACGGCACCCCGGATGACGGCAGCGGCTTCGGCAATGCCGACATCAAGACCCAGTTCAACATCAACCTCGGCAAGCCCGACTGCCTGGCCGGCAGCCCCTTCTACCTGGGCCTGGACGGCAATGCCGGCACCCAGGTGAATTTCGTGGCGACCCTGCTGCACGAACTGGGCCACGGCCTGGGCTTCTCGGTCATGACGGTCAGCACCGGCAACGGCCGGCGCCTGAACGCCCAGGGCACCGCCTTCACCGACAACGGCCTGCCCAGCATCTGGGAACGCCACATGTACGACAACACCGCCGGCAAGACCTGGCTGGCGATGAACAGCGCCGAGCGCGCCGCCTCGGCCGTCAATCCCTTCCAGCTGGCCTGGATCGGACCGAACGCGGCCGGCGCCGCGCCCAAGCTGCTCAAGCCGGTGGGCCTGGCCAAGGCCACCGCGCCGGCGCCGGGCTATGACCGCACCGCCGACTACATCCCGGCCAGCTTTGGCCCGGCGCCGAAGTCGGGCTCCACGATGGGCGCCCTGGCCACGATCGCGGCCCAGGCCGGCGAAGCGGGCCCGGGCTGCAGCGCCTTCGACGCGGCCAATGCGGCGGCGGTGAAGAACAAGGTCGCCCTGATCAGCCGCGGCGGCTGCACCTTCGCGATCAAGGCCAAGAACGCCCAGGACGCGGGCGCCGTCGGCGTGATCGTGCACAACAACGTGGCCGGCGCCTTCACCGTGGGCGGCTCGGATCCGGCGATCAAGATCCCGACCATCGGCGTGTCGCTGGCCGACGGCCAGGCCTTCGCGGCGGCGGTGGCGGCCTCGGTCCCCTACGGCAGCCGCGGCAAGCCGGGCGTGGTGACCGTCACCCTGGGCCAGGATCCGGTGCGCCTGTCCGGCGCCGACGCGGCGCGCCGTCCGCTGCTGTACACGCCGAACCCGCTGGTGGGCGGTTCGTCGGTATCGCACTGGGACGTCACCGCCTCACCCAACCTGCTGATGGAGCCGAGCATCAACGGCGACCTCACCATCAACCTCAAGCCGCCGTATGACCTGACGGTGCCGCTGCTGAGGGACCTCGGCTGGTAAGCCAATCCGCCGGCGGGCCGCGCGCCCCCGTGCGGCCCCCCGGGCCCCGGTGGTGCCGTCGCC